>NZ_JAGGLB010000017.1 GCF_017874215.1 Paenibacillus eucommiae | reverse complement strand
AGTCAAGTACTTTGAATCAAATACTGAAAATTAGGTACATGGTGCTCCATCAGATACCTCCAAGAATGAGTTAAATAACTGACTAAATAAATTTACCAATTAATTTTCAACATACTCTTAAAACTATCCTGCCCGTTAGCTTAATAAAAACAAGGAGCAACTGCCGCGGCAAACTGCTCCTTGTATCGTTCAACTAACGTTCTCCGTTAGTTGAATCGCATTATTTTAATCATGATCCGGGATAGCATCTTCCTTTGTTGTACTATTTACGCCCACCCATTGAATAGCGCTGATAACATCTACATGAAAGAATTTAACACATAGAGCGTCTTGTTTTGGATAAGCTCGTTACCTCAATAAATCAAAATTCCCTTATCCAGAACAGACTTGTTTTGCACTTGATTCCCTAAAATATATAACTTTTGTAAATTGGGCAGATTCACCAAAGGCTCTACATTCGAAATAGCGTTATTTTCTAAATGAAGCACCTCAATTTGTTGCCAATTTTTCATAAAATTTAACGATTGAATGGAACTGTCTTGCAATGTAAATGAACGTAAAGCTGTCAAATTAGCAAAGTAAGGCATTACCTGATCCATTTCTTTTAAATATTCATTACCTATTCGAAAAGATGCCTGATCTAAAGTTAAATGTTCTAGTGTATTATTGGAGGGTGGATCCTGACTATCTAATTCGAACTTACATGCATAACAATTCAACGTTTTTACATGCTGCAAATCGAATAACGCACCCGCTTCATCGTAAACAAATGTCTCATTTAGATCTATGGTTTGCAGACTGGGCAGACGATTCAAAGAACGGATATCTCTAAATCCTGTCCCCCCGATCACTGAAAGCTGTTCTAACTGCGGGTATTTCGCAAACTCTGCCCCATTCAAATCTTCGCTTTGTGTGTAAACCGTTAAAGATTTTAAAGCAGGTGCCTTTAACTTTACTATGAAAGAATTAGATAATTCAGCTTTCTTTAAATTTGGCAATGTGAATGAGGATACAGATCCATAATAGCTGGTTATCGATAATTCAGTCAGTGAAGTCAAGCTATTCACAACCTCAATAGATCCCAATTGACCTAAAGAAGATAAATGTAGCTTCGTCAATGACAGCTTATTTCTAAGGCGTTCTAAATTTGTAATATTAGGAAGCTCAAGATCGACAGATTGCAAGTTAGGCATGTTTTGTATAAAATCAAGCGTTTTTAAATTCTTTACCGCCGAAAGCTTCAACTCTTGCATCTGACTCAGGGAATAGAGAGCACTGAAATCTGTTGCATCACTATGCTTTACTGTTAATGACTCCAAACTAGTTAATGAAGATAACCACTTCAAATCATTCACAAACTGTAAAGATAATGATTTTAATGACAGTTGGTTCAATAAATAAAAATCTGTAACAGACTCATCGACATACGTAATTTCAAGCGATTGTAAATTCGGAAACTCTAATAATACGGCCATTTCAGCATTACTTCGAATTTGTGTTGAGAGTTCTACTATTTTTGCTTTATCGCCAAAATAATGGGCAAACCGGCTAAATGATTCGTTAAAGCCGCCTCCATAACTTTTTAAGCCTTGCATATGTCGAAAACTAACTTTCTCACTTTGCGAAACTTCATATTCCTCCATCAGATTTAAAACAGTTAGACCGCTAAATGCCTCAAGATCTTTTTGCTCAATTCTTTGTGTATTCAATATCTTATCCGTAATTACATAGTCGGACATTTGAGCTTGCTCATTCGTAAATGGATCATCAAAACTATAAGCAAAGTGCCACTGATCTTCGTACAAGCGAGTAGACAAATAACGTATACTTGCGATTTCTTCATCTGTAGGCATGGCTGCACCTTTGTTGAAAATATCTTTTAAAAAGAACAGGAGGACTTCACTTTCAGGCACTGTTCGAACAGATGATTTGACATCGTTGCTTTCTTCTGATCGATTGTTAGTCAAAAGTAAATATCCAACCATTGAACACATGAGTACGAGGGAAACGATGAATAACCATTTTACATTCGCCTTTGGTTGTGTTGTTGTTTGAGCTGGAGGCGTCCCATAATAATTATTAATCGTTTGGTCAACAAAATAGACTTTATTCTCCTTCAACAATAATTCAGTTTCACAATAAGGACATTTGAATGTTCGCCCTTCTTTATATTCAATTTTCCCATTACAATTTGGGCAATTTAATTTAATAAATTCCACTGGCCACCTCACCTGATATCTTTATCTATTAAAATGTTATTCGTTATGTATAGCTAAATTTATTTTCAATTAATCTTAGTTAACTAGAATTCAAATGTCAACATTCTCGCGGCAACAGAGGTTTTGCAGATCAGCTGAACCCTAATTCTCACCATCCCATAATATCCCATTTTTGTTCCTTAACTAACTCCTGAAGAATTCTAAGCCGACGATCAAAGTAAGCGTCATTCAGGTTTCCATAAGTCCACTCATCTGCATGTTCACAATGTAGACCCACTAACCATATTTGCCGAGCGGCAACAAAGTAAGGGATTGCGGTAGTGTCTGCTGCTGATAAGGGCATTTCGCTCTGATAAGCATCCAAATATTCCTGCCACAGTTTAAGTGCAACGCTCCTATCGGGCATATCCCGAACAGACCAGTTAAATACAGCAACATCATAAGCTGGCCATCCGGGCCCCTCGCAATCGAAATCAAAAAATGTCACTCTTCCGTCGTTATCGATATGACAGTTGCCACCATTTAAATCGCCATGGCATAATCCCCAATTTAAAGAAGGAGACATTTTGTCTATTTGCTGTTGAAGAAAGTGCCCTATTTGACTTACAAATAATTGATCCTTAGGTCGGTGATTAAGTAATGGTAGAATCCAAGGCACTCGATCCTCCAATAAGTACTTTAAATTGATGTGATGGCGGTGATAGTTGGATTCGAAAAATTTCATTGCTCTGTGGAGCCTTGCTGCAGCTTGCCCGTAACTTCTGGCAATTTCAGATGTGAGCGGTCTAAAAGTACCCGGGGCATATGTAAATACAGCGAGGTATCGATTTCCCTCTGGCGCCAATACTTCGCTTAAAAATTGGCTATCGTATCGAGCCAAAGGGGTAGAGACCCCTACGCCTTGTCCATGAAGGTATTGTAAAAGATCAAGTTCATGTAAAATATCCGATAAGCTGCGATGATTATGTCGATACGCCCGTAATATATACTCAGATCCACCGGATCGGATGAGATAAGTATCGTTCATACCGCGTACAAGTAGCCGGCAACTAGGCGTTGATTCTCTAAAATACAATGGTAATATTTCAGAAGCAAGTGCGTGCTGCGATAAAATCGAATGCGTTACTGGGAACATATTTTCCACTTAACCTCTCCCCCTAGATTTAATTAATATGCAGTATTTTTTCTAATCTGACTTCACAATAATTGGGGCGCCAACCTAATTTTCTATTTACCTTTCCCATCGAAATGTTGGTATTTCGGTACGAAGTAAAGATACCGTTGTATCCATTCCTCTTTGCATATTCAATCCCTTTAATTTTCAAGGCTGTAGCTATCCCTATACCACGAAATTCTCTTAATGAAGCGGTGAGGCCTTGAATTAAATCATTTGAATTAAAAATCATTTTCATAAGATGACTGTAGCCTATATATAATTGACCTATTTTTGCAATAAAGTATGCATCAGGAATATTATCCTCATGACTCAGCCAATAATCACTAGGAGATGATGGGGGTAACAGTGGATCTGTTGGATAGTCAGCCCATGTGTTGGTATTAAGCATTTGCAGTTTCTGAAAATAATTGATGTCAGAGACCTGTTCTTTTGATAGTGTTGTGAGAAAGATATTTCGCAAACGCAATCTATTCTCAAGTTCTGCATTTGGCGTAGGTTCATAATCTGTTACATTTAAATAGTCATGCATCATACTATGATTTTTTGCAAATCCTTTATTTCTATATAACTCCAATAAGTGTTCTTGGTCATCAAACATTCTAGCCTGAAGCACATTGGGATTAATAATCTTAATATCATTCTCGATATATGTATACAAATTATCAGCACCCATTAAGTTCTCATTATCTGAGAATAAAATCTCTACTTTGAGTATTAAGTAAGGTTTCGTTGATTGCTCCCATAAAAGACCACACCCAATTATTTGCCCATCTTCACCAGCAACAACATACTTCCTAAGCATACGTTTATCCTGTAAATTTGAAACAATTGAAAAGGACCCTGCTTTATTATCATATACGCTGCGGCTAATGCTCGAAACCTGATCCAAATCACATTCCTCATACTCACGAACAATGTACGACATTTGGTTATCCAGCCCTTTCATTGCAATCAAGAATTAATTCGAGTTCTTAGACGCAGATAGAAATTGTTACGTAAACCTGCCCGTTATTTGAAGCTGTCATAAGTAAGATAAATACATAAAACGGCTAAGGCAAAAAAGATGACAGAAATTCGAAGATTCCTCCGCATTTTAATCCCATAGGAACAAAAAAAAAAGATAGCCGCAGCTAATTTGGCACAACTTGATAATAAGTGTCTGAAAAAAATGAACTGCTGAATATAATCGAAATAAGCAAAGTTGTCGAAATTAGAATTTCAAACCACAGAGGTTCTTTTAAGAATAATTTAGACATAAATGTAATACGCCGCATGAAAGGATTTACCCTTTCTAAGTATCTTTTTTATTACTATTATATTAACATAGCTCAAAAGATAAGCTGATGCGATCTCCAGCTTTCATTTTCCCATCTTCATACAATATCGACTCATTAGATAATGCTCCTTAAGGTTCATCGAAACCCTTTGAGTCAATTCTCCTGTAGGTACTACATTTAAATCTAAATATAAATTAATAAACCACGGAAAAAGCCGTTACTTAGGCGCAACGGCGGTTGTAAAACAATTAACTTAGTAATGTATCGTTGCATTCCAAGAGTAGGTTCGACCACCACAACTGTAATTACCACTAACAGTTCCATCTCCAGTAATGGAGCCTTGATATACACAATTATTTCCGTCACTGCTACTTAGTCTCCTGATATGAATAGAGTTTCCAACTAGATGCATCTCCAAAATAGCTGTTACAGTTGATCCGCCTTTTGTCCATCTGGCATCAAAAATATTACTTTCTCCCCGCCGCTGCCACTGTCCATGCCATGAACCTTCATGTTCATCCCAGTATCTTCCTAAGGGCACGTCTGAGTCTCGGTGATATATATTAGCATTCCAATGGTATTGTCTTCCTTGACAAATATAAGTACCTGATACGGTCTTCCCATCATGGCTAAAAGTACCAGTATAGTCACAGTTATTTCCATCACTACTGTTTCGGCGTTGAATAGTAACAAAATCTCCAGCTAAGTGAACCGTCAAAATAGCTGTAACCATTGATCCTCCCGAAGTCCACTTTGCATCAAATATATTAGTATCTCCTCGCCGGCGCCATTCACCATTCCACGAACCTTCTTTCTCATGCCACACTACACCTAGTGATTGTCTATATGAAGAATCACTTGAATAAGGTGTGTAGTGATAATTTGGGCGCTGATAGAAGTAGTTTAAATATTCATTATAAAGATCATGTTTATTGTAATTAGAATACGAATTGGGAATGTTACAAAAATACATCTTCATTTCCTCCTTTATTTTTAGATTTATATATTTTATGGTGGGTATTTGTCCCGAGTTCTTTTTTTTACTTTATTTGGGCTTTTTTTGTAAGGTATGACCTCGAGTGTGAAGCTATTATGGCCATAGTGCATCGTCATTAAAATAGTTACGATAGCGAGTAAGAAATAGATACAACCGTGGTCAAAAAGAAAACCACAACACGATGGTAAGTCGCATTGTGGTTTAAATTTTTCCTAGCGGCTCCAGCATACGATGAAGTGCAGGCTTGATGACAAAGACTCTCTCATTCTGAAATAGCCTCTTTATAACAGTTTTTTCTAAATCTCAGACTCTCTGCCGCTATCAAGCATTATAAATTAGTTTTCCCAGCCCTGTGCCGGCTGCAACGGTCACTTCAAACCGCTGATTAGCATCCCTCTTGTCAGATGCTTTTGCGCGAAGAGGAAAAGGATAAAAGTCGGCAGCAAGCTGAGAAATACCCCAGCAAGCACAACCGGATAGTTCGTTACGTACTGCCCGCGAAAGTAGGAAATCCCTACAGTAACCGTCATTTTCTCCGGTGAATTCAAGTAAATGAGCGGTCCAAGGAGATCATTCCAATGAGCAATGAAATTCAATACCGCAAGTGTGGCAAGCGCCGGCTTCACAAGCGGAAGATAGATGGAGGCAAAAACACGAAGCGGACTGCAGCCCTCCAATTTAGCCGACTCGTACAACTCGTGCGGGATCGACAGCATATGCTGGCGCAGAAAGAACACACCGAACGCCGACCCTGTCCAGTTGGGCAGGATGAGTGCCCACACGCTGTCCATTAAGCCAACTGATTTAATGATAATAAACAACGGTATCATCGTCACAACACCAGGAATCATCATCACGACCAAGACCATCGTGAACAGTGTGTTGCGTCCCTTGAACATCAGCTTGGCAAACACAAAGGCGGACATGGCACTGGCCAGAATTCCTCCGGCCGTCGCAAGCACACTGATAAACATACTGTTCTTGAAAAAGGAGAGCATTGGAATATCCGTCATAATCGTTACATAATTTTGGAAGGTCCAATTTTTGGGAATCAAATGATTGCCGGACATAATCTCGATATCGTCTTTGAACGAGGAAAGCAGCAGCCAGACGAACGGGAACAGAATAACCAGGCTTACCCCGTAAAGAAGCACGTACTGCAGCCATTTACCGATACTGCTGTTGGCTTTATCCATGACACTCTCCTTTCCTTACAAATCGTAATGCACCCATTTTTTTTGCAGCTTCAGCTGCACGATTGTAATTAGAAAAATAATGAGAATCAATACATACGACAAAGCCGAAGCATAGCCCATACGAAAGCCTTGGAAAGCCTCATTGAAAATATACTGGACGATCGTCAGGGTAGAATCCAGAGGCCCGGATAGCAGGTACACTTCACCGAACATCTGGAAGGCTGCAATCAATTGCGTCACCACGATAAAAAAAGTGGTTGGCGTCAGCAGAGGAAGCGTAATGTTCCAGAATTGACGCAGCTTCGAGGCCCCATCCACATAGCTCGCTTCATAATATTCCGTCGGAACATTTTGCAGACCGGCAAGAAACAGCAGCGCAATGTAACCCATTCCACCCCACACGCTCATAATAGCAATGGAGCCCATCGCATGATTTTCGTCCATCCAGTACACTTTGGAAAGCCCGATATCCTGAAGCAGCGTATTAAGGAAACCATCCGTACCATACAAATATCCCCATACAAGCGCAATCGCCACAACGGAGCAAGCAGTAGGGAAAAAATAAGTCAGTCTGAAAAAAGAAATGCCCTTCAGCTTCTGATTAAGCAAAATCGCTAGCGCGAGGCCAATAATCAGCTTCGCAGGTGTTGAAATAAGAAGAAATACTAAGGTATTCCGCATCGCCTTCCATACCAGTTCGTCCGACGCCAAAGTACGGTAATTGTCCAGGCCAACCCACTCTGCTTTGCGCACAATATCCCAGCTCGTAAAGCTCATCACGAAGCCAAAGATCGTGGAAAAATAAATCAGTCCAATTCCCACAAACAAAGGAATGAGCAGCAAGAATGCCCATTTGGCATCCTCGCTGATCCATTTGTTCCGTTTCGGCTGCCTTATGATTACAGGAGCCGTTATCTCGCTCTTCTGCATATCAATACCTCCGAACTTATTTCTCGAATTCCTTGTTCACCTGCTCATGAAGCTTATCCAGCTCTTTCTTGATGTCCGCATTCGCGTTTTGCAAAATCTTCACGTCCGCATCATTTTCAAAGCCGCCGATTTCAAAAAACTTTTTCGTAAACGCATAGCCAATCCCATCCTGCGCGGCACCGTCCAGAAACGTTTTGATATGTTCAGGCTTCTGGGCAGCGATCTCACCAACCAATTGATCGTTGGCCAAATCGGTTTTCAGCATCGGCAGCCCTGTCGTTCTTAGCAGCTCCTGCGCCTTGGGATTAAAAACAGCAAATTGGATAAATTTCCAGGCAGCCTCTTTGTGCTTGCCATCCTTTGTCATAGCCATCATGTCCGGACCGGCGTATGTTTTGGACTTTCCATCCTTCGTCGGCATAGGTGCGACGTCCCATTGAAAGTTTTCTATTTTGCGATACACGGGCAAATTCCAGGCGCCAGATAGCATCATAGCTACTTTTCCCGATACAAACGGGTCGAGCTTGCTATCTACATCCTTCGGATTAGGTGCCACTTTGTCTTTGTAAATCAGATCATGCAGC
The DNA here is from genome assembly GCF_017874215.1 of Paenibacillus eucommiae. Taxonomy (GTDB): domain Bacteria; phylum Bacillota; class Bacilli; order Paenibacillales; family NBRC-103111; genus Paenibacillus_AI; species Paenibacillus_AI eucommiae. The sequence goes on along the minus strand of NZ_JAGGLB010000017.1, from coordinate 200,327 downwards.
CACGTTTTGTAAGCCAGCACTTCAGGAGAATTGTAGTTGCTGTGCAGCTTATCGGCTGTTGTCGGTTCCGTGCCGAACGCCCCCATCAAACCGGCGTTCATGGAAAATCCGGGAATGAGGAAGCCATAGCGGCCGGGCTTCGTCATTTTTTTCGCGGCAGCAACAAACTCGTCTATCGTCCAGCCATTTTCCGGATAAGCAACGTTCGCTTCCTCCATCGCCGTCCTGTTCACGAACAGGGCTCCACCTGTAAAACGCCATGGCAGCGAATACTGCTTAGGGCTGTCCTTAGGCCATTGTCCTTCTGCAGCGAGCGCCTCAGGAAGCTCATCGATCTTATGCTCGCCTGTGCTCAAATAGCTGTCCATCGGCTCCAGCTGATCCTTTTCAACATAGCCGTAAACGATACCGACATGCATCCCGATCACGTCCGGAGCCGATTTGGAGGCCAGCTGTGTAGGCAGCTTTTGCCAATAGGCTGAGAAATCCAGCGGTTCAAATTTAACTGTAATATTCGGATAATCTACATTAAAACGTTTGATGACTTCCTTCCAGATTTCGATATCCCCAGCCCCGTACCAAGTTGAGAAACGAATGGTCGCTTTTTCATCCTTAGGATTTGCACTTGGACTTGAACTTGAATTGGAATTTGAGTTGGAACCTGAATTCGAATCTGGATTGGAAGACGAACAAGCGGAAAGCAGCAAAGACATGACCATCATACATAACGTAATACCGGCAAGCCATTTCCTTTTCCTTGTTTTCATGTTAGATCCTCCTTGTATATGGGCTGATAAGGGCTGCAAATGCTCTAATACTGCAAGCTAATTTCCGCAAAGCCTGTGAAATCATCCATACATACAGCTTCTTTGTCCTCTGCGTAAGCACCTCCAGTTACATGTACCGGCAAGAGACCATCCGGATGGGGGAGCCGCAGCGTTACCGATTTAGGAAGCCGTCCTGAAGAGCTGCTTATTGTGGCTGTAATCACTCCTTTCTCCAAATGGGATTCAACTCGCAGGGTAACAGCACCGAAGTAAGTGGCTACTTCTGTCAGCTCAATCACCTTGCCATGCTCCAGCCATACTCTCGGAATACCCGGCAGCAGATGGAGCGTCTCGCCTTCTTCCATGTACAGCATCCAGCGCGTCTGCATCAGGAACCAGCCTTCCTCATGCGTCTTATGCGGACTGGCATGCCAGTGATGCTCCCAGAACGTATAGGTTTCTCTGTCTGCAAGCCCTGTAAAGCCATTGTAGTAAGCTTTGAGAAAAGGCTTTACTTCTCCGCGCTTCAGATGTACCCAAGGGTGAATACTATAATAGGGCTGGCTGAAAGCTACATTGCGTGTACACATAAGCTCGCTGTGGAAATTCAGCATAAAGCCCGTCTCCGGCTCATCCGGCGCCAATACTTCCTGCAGCACGAGATACAGCGGGCCGAGCAGAGAATCGCGGGCAGGGAACGAGCCATGCGTCAGCCATTTGCCGCCTTCGGCGTATAGAGACAGCGGGCCGCGATGCTCCACCCAAGGCGGTGCGGACGGAACCCAGCTCCCGTCACCCAGAGGCACAACAGGCGAACGTGCAACCACACCGAAAAATTCAGTTCGAATATACTGCTTCAACTCATCCGCTGATGCTGCAATTTCAGCAGACAGCTGCGGATCGGAAGCGGCAAACACTTCAGCAAGCCTGCTCAGGCCAATATAAGCATAGCCGCTCAGCATAAAAGAATGGAAGGGATCCTCCGGATCTGCCGTTTTCCCCTCGAGCATTCCATAGCCTTTTCCCTTGAGCTCTTCCTTGCGGTTCCTCTCGCCCCATGCCTCGATGAAACGGTATGATTTGATCAGCTTTGGCTTGACCTCGGCAATCCACGCTTCGTCTCTCGTATAGCGGTAATGCTCGCCAATGCTCCATAAGGCTGCGCCTGTTTCCAGCATATAGCCGCCAAAATTTTGAATAAAGCCGTCCTCATGCTGCTTATCGAGAAAAAACATCAAGGACCTTTTCGCTATATCTGCCCAGCCCATTGAATCTATAAATTGAATAATCGGAGAGCTTTCCGAACCAATGGCTGTATACACCCCTATAGTAGGTACAATCGTCCCTGCCGGCTCCTGGCCGTAGGCAACCAAATCCAGATGAAGCAAGCCTGCTTTAACCATTTCATCAAGCCGCTTTTCCGGAAGCTTTATTCTTGCTGCTTGTGCAAGCTTGCCATGCCAGAATTCACGGCATTCTGCCAGCCGCTCCGTGAAGGATTGGGCTGCCAGACCATCAGCCCGCTCTCTGGATATCGGACGGTGCGGCAAAGAAAATTCAAATACCGCTGTCTCTCCAGGTTGAATAAGGATAGCTGTTTCTTCATTAGCTAGCGGCTGTCCATTAAGCTTGGAAACACCGCATACCCGATCTTCGGAGAACTGTATATAGCCGTATTCCCGGTCAAACGTATAGGTTTTGTCATTATTCATGATGTAAGCGTTGGGCACAATATTTTTGAACCAGGCATAGCGGGGAACCCTGGCCGTATTAACCGCTTCGGCACGGAAGTACAGAACCGTTTCTTCATCCTGATTCATCTCAGAAGCGAGCAGCTCATCGCGACTGCTCTTTTGCTCATCCGTCAGCATATGCCCGTGACCATATCCATCGGCCACAAGATAATGCGTGCCGCGCAGGGTCTGTTCATTCAGCGGGCTGCGCTCATAGGAGACAAAAGAGGTCGCATTGTACACAATATCGTCGTCCTTAATGGACGTATGCAAGATCGGCAGGACGCCCTCTTCCAGCCTTCTAGTTATATCGTCCGTACAGCCGATACCGCGGCCAAGCAAATAGCGGTATTTGACCGGCTCATCGGCCATTTCGGGCAGCGGCACCTCATGGCCGTGAAATCTCGGCTGCACCCAATCCCATAACCGCTCCTCACCGCCGATGCCGCGGAATCCAACACCAAAGATGCGAATATCGCGGGATAAGCCGAGCCACGTCTGCCCGGGAAGATCCCGTGTGTGTTTGGCTGCCTCCTCGTAGCTCTCTTCCGGCTCCAGCTCCATTTGTCCCTGTCCTGTAAGCAGTCCTTGACTGGTAATGTCCTGCTCAATCTGCGTAAATGACCGTTCATCCTCCGCGTCCGTTACGATAATTCCGTATGCAGGAATATAAATCGGATACGCCTTATTTACATCCCGCAGAAAAAAGCTGAACGGTGTTACATCACTATCAATCATCACCAGCGTTGGATTGTCTGTACGTGCTCCGGCAGTCTCGATCACCAGCTCAAGCCGCCCCTGTCCAGCTTCCTGCCCGGCCTCTTGCGCCGCCTCTTGCCCCGCTTTCTCCGCGAAGGCATGGATTTCAAATTTATCCTGCGAGCAGCTGCCATTCCCTCTGCTTACAGTACCGTTAATGACAACACCGTCCGAGACATCAATTCGGCCTTGAATTGGTCCCTGCTTCCAAGCTACTGCAATTTTCGTAAGCATAATGGTTTATCCCTCCACGACGTTTTCAACCTCAGACTATCCTATCAATAATTCGAGTTGATTAGATTATAGCAGCCCGGGAAGCGCTTGCAATCTGAGAATCGAAACCAATATTCTGAAAATACAATCAACTACAAACAAACAGCTTTTATTTAATCCTTGTTGCAAAAATATGAACTCCAAAAATATGAACTCATCCGTTTATAACAAGAGGAAGCGATACCGAGACGAGCGTGCCCTGCCCTTCCCTGGAGTCAATTCGCAGTTCAAAATCGTCGCCATAATAATAGTCGAACTGCTTGCGAATCATCCCGATTCCCGACAAAATCCCGGAGAAATCGCCATCCTTGCTGTTCACCTGCAGAAGCTCTCCTGCATCCATCCCTACCCCATCATCCTCGATATCGATCACCAGATAGTCTTCATTTCTCCGAATTCGCAGTTCAATCCGGCAAGGCCCCTCCTTGGGCTCAATACCATGCTTAATAGCGTTCTCAATTAAAATTTGCAGCGTCAGACCTGGGAGCTTGACACTCCTCAGCGCTTGTTCCGGCTTCTCCAGATGTAGCGTCAACCTGTCTTCGAACCGCAATCCCTGCAAAAGAACATAAGAATCTAAATTTTCCAGCTCCTCCTCCAGCGTTACAAGCGGTTTGTAGGATTTGACCATATACCGCAGCATTTTGGATAGCTGGTTGACGGTTGCATGTGTTTTTACAGCATTTTCAAGCAGTGCCTGTCCGGAAATCAGATTTAGAATGTTGAATAAAAAATGCGGGTGCAGCTTTGCCTGAACGACCTTCATTTCCATCTCACGCAGCAGAGAACGCCATTCCGCTTCCTTCCGTTTCGACTCTGCTTCCTCCAGACTTTTCTCAATATAATCGGCAAGCAGCTGCATGAATTCGGACGCCGCCTTCAGCTTCTCTTCACTGATCTGCGGAACCTCCCAGACTGCCTTGGCTAACTCCACGGGATCAAGCCCGAGGTCCGATACCCTCCTCACAACCTCAGCCACAAAGGTTTCCGTTGGCGGCTGCAGCAGCACCTGTCCGGTAACAAACGCCCCCATGCCGCTTCGTTGAAATTGGATCGGTGCGGCACAGTCGTACAGCCCTGCATGACAGCGGCAAACTACCGCTTCCCCTTTGGCAATCGAGTGGGCAGTCAGCCGACGGTCAGAACCCAAGCAGCGCTGCTTGCCTTCCGGCACGGATTGAACCATCAGACAAAACTTCGGCGCCCGTTCATTCATAATCGTTGTAATCAGGTCTCCCTGCGAATCTACAATATTGCCGTTAAGACCTGTTGCCGTCACAAAGGTTTGCCGCAGCCGGGTAAAAAGCTCCATATCGAAACGATAGCGGATATCCTCCGGCTTGTCCGGCTCATTCGTCAGCGCATACAGCTCGTCAGTCCATTCCCTGATCAGTTCCTCATCCATCCTGGTGCACCTTCCTTATATTATAAGAATAGATTCGATTTTATGATGGTAGCTCTTATATAATTATGCCACATAACGCAGGGAACAGCATGATCATTTATGAAAAATAACACTTAGTGGCGTCCTTTGTTGTAAGGCTCCTAGAGCTGGGAGGAGAAAATAAACAATGGGTTCCCTGAATATATCCAAGCAGCGGAAGGAAACCCATCTTTAAATGTGGATGCTGGCGCTCTCCACCCATCGTTCATTTTCTCTTTCAACCTACTGAGCAGGAACACTGCTACCTTAAACGGACTGCCAGTAAAGTGTTTATCCTGAGCCTTAGGGATAGTGATGAGATGAAAATCTATGTTTCACATAGCTTATGGCTAAATCCGAGAAAAATGACTCGGGGAGTTTCTTCAATACACAAATCATGTCACTTTTCAGACTAAATCCATACGTTTTAAGCATAATATCCGCACTTTACTACCTAATCACCTCATTACACCAGCGCACCAATGCATCATTAGACAATCATGATCACACATATTACACCTTCTACCCTTGCGCCCTTACATCCTTACCAAAATTGCCACCAAGTCCACGCCCCCACCAGTTAATGCCCCAGCCTCCTGCCCACTCCTCCCTTTAACGATGTTTTTCATCGCTAAAGCAGGCTTGGACTGTAAATTTAGCTCTTTAACGATGTTTTTCATCACTAAATGTGCCATGAGCGTGCTTTTCGGCTGACTTCTGGAGTTTTAACGATGTTTTTCATCGCTAAAGCAGGTATGGACTGTAAATTTGGCTCTTTAACGATGTTTTTCATCATTAAAAGTATGGAAGGGGATGGAAGGGGCCCCTTTCTGCTGGAACATGACTCCATACCGCAACTATCCATGGGTAAAATAGCAGAAGGCTTGATTTCATAAGCTGCTTAGCTGCTTCGGCACTAAATAGATAAAGCCCTGGACCATAAACATGGACAGGGCTATTATTTATTACAAAATTCTTTTTTTGCCTATGAAATTTTCAGTGCGACTCAATCCACCCAATCGATCTTAACGGATAACTTCAATTTGCCCAATTTAACATTGCCTGTAAGCACTATGTAATACGAATACCATGCCTTATTTGTAGCGTAAGGATAACGCCGCACCTCGATGGGCTCCCCATTGATCGCAGCCGAAATTTCGCTCACCCGCCCAGGATCGGTAAACGCCAATTCAATAACAGCATCATCACCATAGCCCGGCGAAAAAGAATCCCACCCCATAAACGGAAGATCAAAATCAGTTTCGAAGGTATGCGTCTTGCCACTAAACAATTGTTCATCCTGCTCAGGCATAGAAAGTGCATGAATCTGCGTCAGCTCATTTTGCTTCAACTGGTTCGACTCCGAATCATTCTCCTTCAAGTCACTATGCTCCAACCGGCTCGACTCCGAATCATTCTCCTTCAAATCACTATGTTCCAACTGGCCCGGCTCCGAATCATTCTCCTTCAAATCACTATGTTCCAACTGGCTCGGCTCCGGATCATTCTGCTTCACCACAACATCCAGCCATACCTCATAATTTTCCGAATACGCGCCTTGAACTATCGCACCCAGGAAGGGTGACTTCTCCATCTGCGGAAGCTTCACCTCCATATTGCCAGGCTGCATGACCCAATTTGTCAGCTCACGAGGTGCCTTGATTCTTGGAAAGGTAACTTCCACCTGAGCCACGTTACGGTTAGTGCTAGCAGCAGCATCATAAAGCTGTGCCGCGGCTGGAAAAGTATACATCGGAACTGTTGGCACCTGCTGAGCAAAAACCTGCTCCACCGCTTCGCCGTCAGGCAATATGAGCCCCAGCCGAACTTGCTCTCCTTGAGGAGCTTTAAGCAATAAACGATACCCCTGTTCTGTTTGGGTGATTTCAGCCGGAAGACCCAATACCTTCAAGCTGTCAGGCTTCACGTAAGGTTTTATCTCGATATAACGCACACTATGGGCCGGAAGCTCAAACGTAATGAAGTCACCAAACGCAGCGTACGGTAAAGGCTGTTCCGCTAGTGGGCATTCCATGGGGTAGATTTCAAATAAATCGTATAAAGCTTCTTTCTCAAGTCCAATAGATCCATCCAGTTGAAAACGAATCGTTCCAGGAAAAGGATTTGAATTCACGAAACAAAGAAATCCTCTGTCTTTTTCGACATGTGAGTAGGCTTCCATTCCCCCGATACTTGGCGCGTCTCCAAACTGCTTCGTATGCTTCCAAACATCAAAATTGCTTTTAATAAAGGACAGCCATTTCTTCATAAAAGCAACACACTCGGCACGTTTGCCCGAAGGGATTCTTTCCAGAAATGTTCTCCATTCCCCCATAAAAATATTAGGCGTCACAGCAAGGCCCTGGAGAATGCTATATTCAAAAAACAGTAAATCTGACACCCGGCTGCGCTTAACAAAATAATATTCGCAATTGCTGTAATATCGATAAGGTACAAAGTAAGTATTGTGAAAGGTCACCATCTGTTCCCGCCGAGTGTCGCCCATAAGCTTCAACATGTTTAAATTAGGCGAGTATTCCCGAACATGAGGATCGGTCAAATAAATATTCGGGTTATACCATACCAGCTTAGGCATAAACTCCAGCCAATTGCCGCTATTCGACCAGATCAGGTACTCCGGATGAAGGGCTGCCAGCGATACCATAAGATCAACAAGCCCCCGTACTTGATGATACACATCGCCTTTAGGATGATTATGAGTGGTACTGTAGCAGGGCGCTATATCCAGCATATCCAAACAAACCATTTGTTCATTATACTTACGATTATGAGAGACAACCTGATCCCGTAAAAAATCCGCATAGTCTTTACAGCCCAGACAAAGCTGCCCCCGCGTCCCATCCGCGCTCAATTGACGCCATTCCGGCTTGTCCAAATGACGGTGCTCATAATTATAATGCGGGCAGTACAGCTCGCCCGGATGTACGTAATCGCCAACCCGCACTCCCCGATCCGCACCGTACTTGACCAAATTTCGCAGTGCATGACCTATCTTGGTATCATCATCAGGCCAATCAAAAACACCTTCAAATACCTGATAATACTCGAAGCCTGCTTCCGCGCATAGGTCAATCTCCCGCTCCAAAACATCCGGATCAAGCAGCAGTGTTGGATTATCATACATCGAATAAAAAATCCGGCCTTCGCTAACATCCGTCATCCCATTCGTAATGCAAGTAATCCCCGTAACCGGACGCTCGAACTTTTGTGGAAAACGCTGCTCAATATAGGAGCTCAAAGCTTCAATCTCAGAACGATCATAATCACCGATCTTAACGCCCGACAATACACATGCGCCCACACTTACAGTATGACAAGTATACGTTTCATTGGCCGCGATCTGATCCCAAGGCTCATAGGAGATCCCGTCTTGATTTATTTGACTGCTTGGAAAATCCAAGGATAAAAAGAAGGATATTTTTCCTTTTCTGAGAAACAAGAAGTTATCCTGCAGCGCTGTGGAATGAACGAGCTTTTCATCGTAAGCTTCCCAATCCCCTGCAAACCAGGATACTTTATGTAAAATAGTCTGCCGATCAGCAGTTAAATCTAAGGAAAGCACCCTGAAGTTTTGTCCTTTTTGTCCCTGATGTCCTTCTTGTCCTAGATATTCTTCAAACCTCCATAGTTCGTTAAGTTCATAATCCGACTGCGTTTTAAAAAGCGCGCCTTTTAAAGCAACCACTTCTCCGCAGCATTTCAATTCAACGCCATTTGCGGATACAGCAACTTCTACCGGCATGAACCGTGGAAGATTCCAGTTAAACACATCCACTTTTGCAGCTGTATCAGTCATGAACAGCACCTCTTCTTTTTTAGATCTAAAGTTATGTGAGCTCCTAATACTAACTTACAAACTTATTGTACTTACATTGTAGTAAATCTCTTACTCATTTACATCCGAAAATAGAAACCGTTTTCATTAATATCTTAACCCTAAATGGAATCGGAGTACGGCAGAGTGACTCGTCCTCTCAGTCCGTATCCCGGCTCACCTTTCTTATTTTCATAATAGTAGGTTCGATTTTAAGATGCATATGGTTATCAGATATATTAATATTGAATCAGGTACAGTTTTTATGGAAAGGAATTAACCATTATGCTGCGCATTCTGATTGCCGACGACGAGCCGATAGAGCGAAAAGTGTTAAACAAAATTGTTGTGGACAGCCAATTGCCGGCAGTTGTAGTTGATATGGCCCGCTCTGGCAATGAAGCACTGGAGCAGTTCGAACGCTATTTGCCCGATTTGATTTTTATGGATATCCGTATGCCTGGCCTGAATGGTCTGGATGTTTCGGCGGCAATCAAGTCGCGCATGTCTGACACGGCCATTGCTATCGTCACCGCTTTCGATGAATTTCAATATGCCAAAAGGGCGATCGATCTGCATATCGATTACTTCGTGCTTAAGCCCGTGGATGCTGTCGAGGTAGAGCGCATTATCCGCAATGTGTTGGCTTCAAAACCGGAAGTCCTTAAGTCTGTAGGCGTCCCCCAGTCTAAGGTCAGTATTAACCGCGCACAGCTAGCCCGCCAAATTCTCGATGAACTGCATCAGCATTACGCTGAGCCTATACAGCTTGATTGGCTGGAAAAAAAGCTGAACATCAGCCGCCAGTATTTAAGCCGCACCTTCAAAGATACGTACCAGATAACCATTATGAACTACTTGTCCCAATTTCGTATTAAGCTCGCGATCAAGCTGCTCCCTGACCCCAACCTGACGATCGCCGCGGTAGCGGAAAAAGTAGGAATTGCCGATGTCAGTTATTTCGGACAGCTGTTCAAACAAACCCATGGAGTGACTCCGACCCAATACCGCATGGGCAGCAGCGAACCCGATGTTTTTCCGGATGAAGACAGCCCCTAAAGAACGGTGCATACAACGGGTGCATAGAACAGGTGTATAACTATCGTGCATACAGCTAACACTTAGATCATCATGATAAGGAGTGTGAAAAGGTATGGACTACAAGCCAGCAGAGTTAAATCCGAACCTAATTAATCAGCTTGAAGCATTCGAGGATCAGTTGCGGGAGCAAACATCGGAGAATATCATCGTGATCGCCTATCAATCTGATAGTGATACAAATTCTGAAGGCGGATCAGCACAAAAAGAAAACAGATAGGGCGCACCAACGCACCCTATCTGTTTCTGAATCTTCCATGTGCTTAACAAGCACTAGTGAATTTTACAAACTTACTTTACCTTTGCAAGGGCTTTAAAAGCATCAGACAATAATTGCGTGGTGGATTTATTTTTAGAGGGCGGGCCGCTGGTGGTGCTGCTCTTTTTTTTCGTTGATGCTTCAATCAATACGGCTCCGCTCGCTAATTTCTTTTGTTTCATACAATCACGCTCCGATCAGCTTAATTGGCTTACAGCCCGATCCCTTTTATACGTGTATCCTTGATTTTAGATATATCATCGATCAGTTTGTTTTTGGCTATTTCCATCTTCATTTTTTCCAAACGATCTTTCCACATTTTATGTAGGGTGACGATATTTGTGAACATCGTTTTACTTTCCTCATCCCTGTAGTAGCACAGGACAACATACAGCCCTTCAATAATCGAACAGTAAATATGGGCAAGCGGATTGAAAGCCAGCTCCTCATCGGCCAATCCACTGAGCAAAGCTGCACTGAAATATTCCAATTGATTTAACAAATCAGCCCCGCGGCTGTCAATGCTTTTTTGCAAATGATCTTTAATCGGCTCCATGCTCAAATTACAATTGCTATCAAAAACAAAGTTTTCATTTCTGGGTCCCTCGTATAGCGGCGCTTCTTTTTTCTTAACTTCATTTACATATTCATCATGCTTCGGAAGGAAATCTGTAGCAAACCAGTTGAGAAATTCTATGCTTTTTTCAACGGAAGCCCTTTTATTTTTGATAAACATATCTTCCTTTAAAAGCTTAAGCTGCCTTAATCCAATAACTATCGTTGCCGCTAAACAAATACTTGCTAAAAAAGACAGAGTTTCTAAAATAGGCCTGATATCTGTTAGCCAACTCATCGAATGCCCTCCTCCTTGCTAAGGAAAAGCCTACCCTTTCGAGTAGACAGTTCAGTTCAATTCGTATCGCTTGCTCGCTATAGCTTACTTCCCCTATTCAGGAGGCAGCCCGGCCACCTTGCGCACTTCGTTTGCCAGCCTGTTAAACTCCGCACGTGCCTCCTTACTATTCGTCGCTTCATAAGCAGCACTCAGGAACGGGATAATCTTCTTGGCATCCTCCGCTGTCACTTTATACTCCTCCTCTCCAAGCTCTAGCAAATATTGATACGGGTCCGTATGCGTCCCAAATCCATAGCTCGGAGATGACGTCTTCCGCACCTCGTAGTGTAAATGAGAGCCTGTAACACGCCCTGTCATACCCTGCTTGCCAATCTCCAGCCCCTCTGCGATTTTTTGTCCCACTTTTACAGAAATACTGTCCAAATGCGCATAGCATTGAAGTGCCCCTCGCTCATCCTTCACCGCAACCACATTACCAAATCCTCCAAAACCACTTCCCGTAACCCCTTCTCTAGCATGTACCACTTCACCAGCGGCAAAAGCAAAGATAGGAGCCCTGTGAAACTTGACCATATCAATACCCGTGTGAAATGACGGTACACCTGTAATCGGGTCCAGCCGCATTCCATACGGACTCGTAATTCGATATCCGGGAAATATTTCCATATCCCATCCTCTCCCTTTGAAATTTGTTACAAGCGATACAACTACTACTATAAGATATGCAGCTGTTTCCTCGTATATATCGGCGGGTATCCTTGTCTGCAACTATTTGGGTTTTCTCAGCACTTGAAGTTGCAAATGAAAAAAACGTCTTGCGGCGTCCTTTGATGTGCGTGTTCGTGACTTGGGTGCATTGCGGAGGGAATGGCTGTGGGCTCCAGCCGCTGTTAAAGATTTGTTCCCTTAAATGGAATCGATGAGGAGGTGGGAACAAATCTTTAAAGGCGGACGCTAACGCTCTTCCACCCACAGCCATTCCCTCTCTTTAGCTACAATCGCACGAATCACACGAACACCAAGCTCAAACGGACAGCCAGCAAGGCTTTTTATCTTGATTGGAGGAGATTTCCTAGCGGGTGCAGCGCTAGGAATGAAGAGCACGCAGCTGAGAAGGACCTGCTACTTTAACGATGAAAAACATCGCCCAAGTGAATCGCACGCTCAAAAGGACTGCCCATAGAGGCTGCTTCCTGAGGGAAGGGGATAGTAGTGATAGGGAAATCTGTGTTTCCTTTCTGATTCCCTTGGTGAATGAACCGTCACACCGATCACTTCATCACTGTAAAGCTGCACCATACGAATATTTCCTTTCACTCCAGGCATCCTAAAACTTATACTTTCTGCTAATAAGCTCATGAAAAAAACCTCCCGATTGGAGGTGAATGAATTATTTATTTTCATAACGTACTAAATCTTAGTTCATAAAAATACTGCACAATTGGATGCTTTACCTTCATCTTCTCGGTCATGTTTAAAATTCGCTTTTTTCCAACTCGTCTGTCCACCAAAGCTAGAATATTCAATAAGATATCGTTGCTCTCTATGCTTTCCTCTATAGAAGTGGATAAAAACTTATTAGCTACAACGATAAAATTTGATTTACTTAATGCTGACTGTGCTGACAAAAGCTCCTTTGCATATTCTGATATTTTTCTACCTCTTGCAATTACTTTTAGACGATCCTCCGGAACTAGCCCCTTGGTATCTTTTCTGACTGCTTCAATCTCTTCATTGTAGATAGGAATTTGGATAGTTGAATCATTCTTAATTTCCAAATCCGTCTGATACCATCTGATCATGGTAGTTGTATCACTCATATTGAGTACGTTCTTTTTATCTACCGCAATATAACAATGCCCTGCTTTATCAGGTAAGTAACGGTAGCTGGTTGAACGGTATTCTACCCTTCCATGTAACGCAGGACTGAGAAAACTCTCCAATTGTTGCTTCAATTTGCTCCAGGCCATGTAATCCTCCTATGTTCTATATAAAATACCTATTGAGGCAGTCGTTCATTATCCATAATACAATATCCAACACATAGATCATACTATATACAAGTAACCTTGAGTTCTTCTACAATGAACATTCGGACTTCCTCAAAGATTTCATGATTCAACTTTGCCCTATACCTAGTGGTGTCCTTGATGAGCGTGTTCGAAACTTGGGTGCGCTGCGGATGGAATGGCTGGAGCTTATCCAGCTACAATCGCTCAAACACCAGGCTCAAATGGATGCCAGCAAGGGCTTTTCTCTTGGCTGGAGCTGATTCCTAGCCAGCAAAGGTGCTGGAGATAAAGAACTGCTACTTAGCAATGTTTTTCATCGTTAAAAACACCAGTTCGTCTCCACAACCTTACTTTAACAATGAAAAACATCGTTAAAATGCCTTTTTCCATCCCCGAGACGCCCACCGGCCTCTTTTAGCGATGAAAATCATCATTAACGTGACTGATTGATCTGGAAACACTTCTTTAACGATCAAAAAAACATCGTTAAGTCAAGCACAAACTCAATTCGGGGGAGGCAGGCTGCTGCGCGGCTGCTCTTCCCTAAAAAATTTAAACTAACTTGTAGTCCTAGCACAAAGAACCCGGAGAAACCCTCCAGGTTCTTTGTGCTAGATTTAATGATCAAACGGGCATTGCTCACCATCGCCCGGCACGCTTAATTCAAATACAGCTGTCTGTTAAAGCCCATACGTTGCCGTGATTACGTCATTACCAACCTTCAGTGCTTCATCGATCCCGGTGTTCGTCACCGCCGCCACATCAGAGATACTGCTCTAGAACGCCGCCGCAGCTTCCATCACATCTATGAGACATTGGCTATAGGGCCCAGCCATCGTATGGGGGGGATAGCGACCCATTAGCCGGCTATCCCACTTTTTCCCGTAGACCGCAGTAATAAAGCCTCGTCTTCGGTACTATCATGAATACATGTCCGCAATCTCCTCTGCAGACAAGGCACCATCGTATATTTCCACTTCCCGGATTTTGCCCGAGAAATGGCATTGCGGACCTTGGCCCAGCACAAGCGGGATTCCGCTCAATGTAGGGCGGTCACTATCCGGGAAGGGAGCCGAAGAAACAAACTGTCCGTCCAGATAGAGGGAGAGCTGTTTAAGATCGTAAGTAACCGTAGCCCGATGCCACTGCCCGGACAGACTGGAATCGCAAGTTGCCAGCGGTTCGTTCTGCAAGCTCCATACCTTGCCGCTTGGTAGCGTTCCTGCGAACAATTGGCCCTTGTAGACCGCCATCGACCACACCCGGCGATATTTGATTGAGGGATCCTGAGGCTCAAGTACGCCTGCCAGTTCCCAATCAGAATTCCCGTTATACCGGTAAACATGGCCTCCAGGCAGCGTACCTCCATACAGCTTTCCGTTAAATACAGAGACGCCCATCACCTCAAGCTCCGATGCCATCATTCCCCGATCGCTCCATTGTGTGCCGCCATCATAACTGTACATGCGGGCCTCTCTCCATATGCCCATCAGAAATTCATCCTGATAGACGGAGAAGCAATAAACTTGATCGCAATTGGGTACGTTCCCGCAGTATTCCCAAGGATCCTGCAAAGTCCTGCTGTAAACGCCGGCGCTCTCATTGCAGCCGACGAACAATCTTCCCTGAAAAGCCGCAAGCGTATGTGTCCGGGTAGTTCCCTCCGGCCCCGGAGCGCCTAATGGCTCGCAATCTCCATTCTCGTCGAACGCGAATATTCCGTACGGGTAAAATGACATGGCGATCAGCCGGTTATCGTACACCGTCATCGCTCCTACGCTATCGTTGCCTTCGACCGGGAGCTCGGCGAACAACGTCCACGATTGACCGCCCTCATAACGATATATGCGTCCGCCGGGTTCCACATTGGCAGATCCGTCTATCTGGGATCCGCCCGCTTTGTAGCGCATCGTACCCGCATAGAGACGTCCCTTATATTCTACTAGCGACATAACCATATTGCTGTTATCGGGATTGCCGCAATCGACCCAGGAACCATCCTCGTCAAGACGGTGCACCCGCCCCTTCCCGTCCCGCGCATCGTCGAACGTACCTGCGTATAAATCGCCGGAATAAACGCATAACGCACCTATAAAGCGGCTGTTCCCCGGGGATCCCCAATCCTTCCAAACATCGGCCGCTTTCCCGGTGCTCCAGCCGAACTGCAGATTGCGCCAGTTCGGCTGGGAAGATGTGACTCCGGCTTGAGTCAGCACCGATAAGTGCCAGCCTTCCATCCGTTCATTCGAGAAACGGCTTCCCAGTCCACCCGGTAGAAATCCTCCCTCATCGTCAACCTGGAATTCCAGCGACATGGTAAAGGGAAGCGTTCCATCCGTTTCTGTCAAGTCGGGAAGCACAATGGTCGAGTCATTGCCGTTAAATAGGGCAGCGCCATCCTCAAATCGTATCGACTGTGGCACACCATGGCGCTCTTGCTCCGTCCTATCGTTGCAATCCGTGCGAAGCGGCCAATATCCGCTCCGCTTCACGGCTTCAGTATGACGCGCTCTTATTTGCTCTGTCATAATCGTCATTTCCCCTTTAATATTGAAGTAATTATCCTTTCATTTATAAGAGCTTTATAGCAGGCTAAATCAGGCAGCGATCCCATAATCGTTTCATATTCCCTCCAAATACCGCCTTCTTGTCATCTATCGACAGATCGGCATAGGCGAGCCAGCCGAACTGAGGCCGCGGATCGCGCATCGGGGAATCTGTCCCGAAGAACACTTTATGTACGCCTGCCTCCCGTACCAAGTATTCAATTGCACCTTGTGTTACCGTTGTATACGTCAGCTGCAGGTAAACATGCTCATGCTTTTTCGCAACCTTGGCGTACAATTCCGCGATTTCAAAGCTTCTGGCAGCATGATCCATAAAGATCGCTACATTTGGATATCGCTCTGCCAGTTGTTCAATCTGGTCTACATACACTTGATCGCTTTGACCGGCCGGATCTATAAGGGCATACAAGTGGTGCTCATTAGCCAGTTCCCACCAAGGCGCATAGACAGGATCCGTATAAGGAATATGGGATAAATAGAAGTAGGGCTTAATTCCACGAAAGCCTTTCTCAAGATGCCAGGTTCGGGCCGCTGCCGCTACATCATCCACATAATTCGGGTCGATGACCACGTAACCTTCAACAACTTGAGGATAATGTGCCCTCGCCTGTTCCAGAACCTGATTCCCCGCTTCCGAATCCCCGCCATTGATCCCGACCCAAGGCGCAATCGACATTTTGCGGATGCCCATTTTGTTATACAGCTCAACCATCTCATGAATATCCGCTCTCAGCATCGGAAAGCCGCTCCCTGTCGCGCCGCCTTCTTCTATCAAATGCGTATGAGAATCATACACTTCAATCGATAACGGCTCGCCTTTCGAGGCCTCGAGGCTGACCGTATCCTGATCAGGGATCCGTGCTGCGGGAGGATTCACATTCAAGAGAGCCGCAAGATTGCCGCCTGCGATCCGCTTCTTGGCTTCCCAAGGAATGTCCGCATAATCAATTAATGCACGGGCCGCTCCGGCACTTCTGCGGGGCATATTGCTGCCATAGAACAACCGGTCTGCTCCATACCGTGCATACATCGTCTCGATGATTCTGTTGCTCTGCAGCGCTGAGAAATCTACACACAGATTGCTGTATGCATCCATCATTGGAAACAATCTTCTTTCCTGACTCCAGTTTAATCCCTGCAGCAGTACTTTAAGCTCCGGGTGATGAGCCAATAAAAGCGATAGCTGGCTGAATGGAGCTTCCTGCGCATCGAGCAGCAGCGGAATTTGCTCCCGCTCAAGCATACTGCACAATGGTCCAACCGTACGTGCATCTAGATCGAATTGATGACTGGCAGGGAACATCTTGACTGCGCGAATGTCATGCTTGCGCAATTGCTCCAATAAACTTCCCGGGGACATAGAGTCCCCGGCGTGTTCCGGCAATACAACCCAGCAGCCATACAACCGCCCGCTTTTCATCAATTCCTGATCAAGCAGCTTATTCCCGTATTGGGGCGAATGCGATAGGGACATACCATGATAGACGAGTGCCCCCGCTATGCCTGCCCGGTCAAGCTCAGTGACAATAGCTTCTGTTTTCCAAATTTGTTCACGATGCTTATAGGCCGATTTGCCTACAAATACAGAGCTGTCAAAAAATTGCAATGCCTCCATACCGTCTCTCTCCCATTCTTTCATCTCATTTATTTGTATTAAGATTATCTTAAAAGATCAGCATAAAAAAACATGTCAAAACAGAAACGAAAGAAGTCACTTCTTTACCTTGCACCTCGATAACACATACTTTTTTTGGAAATACAAAATAATGATCATTGGCTTTAATTTCACTCTCTCTGCCTCTTGAGATAATGGCCCTCTTTTACTCGACAACTTGTAGCAAATTGTAAATCGCCTGAGCACTTTCTACCCGCTGGGTTAATCCTTCGGGGACAAAGCGATTGTGTTCTCTGCCTTGAACCAGTCCTAATCCCTTCGCTGCTTTTACAGAGGATTGTGCCCACACACTAATTTGCTCCACATCTTGAAAGTCTTCTATTTCTTCGTCTGTATTTACTTTCAAGCCCGTTTTCAGTTCATAGGCTCTTAATAACATCGTGGCCATCTGCTCTCTTGTAATCGAGTCATTAGGCTCAAAAAGATTGTCTCCAATCCCTTCTACCAGACCGAGCGAAGCAGCCGTGGATACTGACTCGAAATACCAATCATCCGGTGCAATGTCAACGAACGTCGCTTTACCGGATACTTTCAATTTAAGAAGCCGAACGAGCAATGTTGCGAATTCAGCACGAGTAACTAACTTCGCCGGAGCAAATTCCGTAAGACTGACTCCCTGTACAATCTGTTTAGCCGATAATTCCCGGATAACGTTCGCAGCCCAATGAACTGGGGGAACGTCGACATATGATTTATCGTATTCTAGCAGCGCATACTTACCTAAATGATTCAGTTGCGCGGCTAAGCCGTCTCCCTTCCTTTCACCATTGATATACACTAAATTCCCATCCGTATCGATGAAATAAACACCCAAAATATTTTCGTTTACAGACTTCGGAACTTTGAACCAAAGCGTAAGTGGTGCATCCAACCCGCTTATCGGAATATATTTCCCATCTACGGTTACAAGGTTCGTGTTCAAATTGACCAATACGTTTCTAGCGGTCAACATTGCACTCGCTCGCTTCGCTGCTTTGCCAAGTAAATCTGAAGCTTCTTGATCAGGAATGATATTAAATTGAAGCGATACTCGCAAATCTTTAGCCTGATTTGACGCCTCGTTGGCCAGTAAGGATTGAAGCCATGCAGCCGATACGAATAGGCTCCAACGGGCTTCACCTTCGCCCCCGCCATCACCTTCAACGAACATAAGTTCCAAGCGATCATTCTTTAATAACTCATGCGCATTAACAGGGAAAATGATCTCTTTCATACCACTTGGCACCATCAATTTTTTCTCTCCGTCCAATACCGCTTTCAACTTACCGGCAGTAAGAACAAATACCTTATTATCCACTTCACTTCCCTGATCCTTTGCACCACCCTGGGGTTCACTGGGCTTGCCGGGTTCATTCAAAGAAGCGCCAACTTTCATGGTTACATCTGCGCTGAGACTGACACCCTGCCACACCACTTGCACAGTAATCGTCGCATTTCCTTTCCCGCGTGCAGTTACTAGTCCATCCGCAGAAACAGTGGCAACTTCTTCCTGATTACTTGTATAAGTAATCAGGGCTGTAGAAAGATCAGCAGTCTGCCCGTCAAACAGTTTTCCTACAATACTCAATTGAGCTGTTTCACCAATGACAAGTTCTGTTTTATCCATAGTGGCCCTTATTTCGGTTAGACTGGCTTTCTCATAAGACAGCGGAATGGTATATGCGGCTGCTTCTGATATGTCATACACAAACCCTTTACTGAAATCGTGGTCATCCTTATAATTTCGTATGAATGTCGTATCTCCGATATTAAGCACATATGCCCCATTACCCAAAGACGAGACATCTTTAATTAAATAGGCTGCATTGCGGATACCGTCATTTTGTACATAGATGGTTCTGTTAACTAGCTCTTCTGCCGGAAGCCCGCCGAGATCCATCTCTACCTTAATGCTATTTTCCATCTGTAAATTCTTGGTGAAATCCAGTACCGTTCCTTCAATGCTCCCCTGCTCTGCACTGATTTCTGGCAAATCAATCAAACCGATGACTGTTCCATCATTCACATAGCTGTATACCGCTTTACCGTTCAACTCGGACAGAACCCCGAAGATCCCTTTAAATTGAAGCTTACCATCGATGGTATACATCACTTCCGAATTTAATGAATGAATCAAGTAATCCGTTCTTCCATTCTTTAAGGTCACCTTGACCGCTTTCACCTCAGTGTTGTCAACTGCCACGCCGTCTACTTCAACTACAGCTGGGGAAATTGCTTCAATGTAACGCTCCCCTTTGTAAGGCTCGATCACAGATGTGAACAGCGAATCCAAATCTGCGCCCTTGCGATGAGCCAACACATATTGAAGGCTGTCTGGATTTCCTGGCTGATTCCGCGGTGGAACCCCATCCGCCAAAGACAGGTCATCTAGTTCCCCAAGCATCGTCAGCCGCAGATGGATATCCTCAGGTTTCGAAAGAGCATTCCATGTATCCACTACTTTCCAATCCACACTAAACTGTGAAGCTGGCGCATCGTCTCGTCTTACGTTTTTCAAGTAATGATAACCTGGCCCGGCATAACCGCTTCCTGCCACACTATCATCAACAGGCCGCTGTTCAAAAGGTACGTCCCGCCCGGCATACGTCCCGACATACTCACCCTGCTCATCGACCTGAGGCGTAAGGCTCAAGCCTTCCGTACTAACCTCTCCTTCGGCGCCGTGGAAGCTGAACAAATGGTCGTCTCCACCTTTGACCCGGAAGAAATCAACCGCATACGAATGCTCATCATCCACTCGAATCATCGCCGTTGTCCGCTTATACAATTCGGTTTGCGGATAGACCTTAGGTGCCTCAACATCGATCAATTTCACTTGCCCATTGTCGTCATAATGCTTCGGATCGGCCACCCACTGTACCTGTTGCTTGCTCTCATCTACCATAACCGTATTGTGCGAAACAGTATGATGCATCCATTCAAAACGGTGAGGATCAGTCGAATTTGTATATTCGGGATAACCAAGATCAGGAGACAAGTCCAGACCATACGCATGCAGTCCGATATTTAATGTGTCCCTGTGGCCATGGCTGTTATTTCGCCCATAATACATCCACAAGTCACGGAGCGTACTCAAATCGCTGCCCTGATCCCTTCTAATTTGTTCTTGTTGATCTAACAAGACCGCTTCGAACAGCCCCATCTTATACCCGGAGGAGTCCGGATGTTTGCCTACACTCTGAAATGAAATGTGATGAGTCCCAACATCAAGCTCCTTTGTAATCAGCGCTTCGTAACCCGAAAGCGTTCCATAGAAGTCAATTTCTGCAACATTTTGTCCGTCGATCGATACCTGATAGATCCCGTACCCTCCATTAAATATCGAACGAAAAGGCTTGATCCCTATTTCATATTCCTTCTTTTCTGTCACGTCGAAGGTAAAATCAATGCTGTCCCCCTGACCTTTGGCTTGAAATTCCAAAGCCCCATTCAAATCAAGTATGGCCGTGCTTGCCGTCTGGGAAAACACGGGCATAAGAACAAATGGATAAAGGAGTCCATAACTTTCCAACGGATGACTGCCATCCCGCAGCGCTGTAAATCCATATCCTGTTAAATTCACACTGCTCAAATTTAATGATCCTTGTTCGTCGATCACGCTTTGAATATCTGCTGCTATTTTTGCCGGATCGGGAGTGAAGATATCAGAACGAATCCCGATTGTACTATTATTGTTTAAGAAATGAGCCATCTGTGCAAATATAGGATCGCCATACTGCGAGAATGCCCTGACCATCTGCGCTTTTTCAAGATAAAGACCTGGGTTCCCGGTCGAACCTGAATCACCAATTTGCGGAGAATAGCGCTCACTTAACGTTAAGGGATACAAGGCATGGAACATTTTGCGGAACTTTGGATTTTGATACAAATCAGCAGTCGCATAAAGATCGTAACCATTCAAAATATCCGCTGCTTCCAAAAAGTAATTTAGCCAAAGTCTGTTGTATCCAGGTGATGCTTCGTTGCCGTGTCCATCGCGGTCCAAATCATTGATCAAAGTCGCCCCTACATTTCCACCAGTAACCCTGTAAGGACCGCTCATAAAATCACCCGACTGAAACACGAAATCAAGCCATTGTTGCGTTTCAGGCAATTTGTCATAGACTACCGCTGCTAATGCCAGAGCACTTTGGTGCATACCATTGTTGCCGTGAATTTGAGCAGCTTTAATCGCCGGATAAATTTGCTTAACAATACCTTCCTCAATGTTCTTACGTATTCCGGAAGCGGTATATTTTAGCGGCCCAAGTTCATATTCATCTGATTTCCCACTCAAATAAGCTATTAGCTCCGGATCTTCCATCGCAGGGAAGAAAGCATCATAGGCATATAGGAAGTCTTTAACAATGAACGTCTCCCATATTGACCCAACCGCCTTGCCTAAATTCGTACCCCCATGAGAATTGAGGTAAGTACTGCTTGAATACGTTGAGACATCAAGACTTGGGTAAATGTCAGCAATCCGATCTAGAAGCACCGTCCCCGCCCGTGAATACTTTACATCGCCTGTGTACAAATACGCATCCCGAAGCGAGCGCAGCGCATCTTGGATCGTGCTTTTCCCGGAGTATCCCCAGATCGCCCAATGCACATAATAGGCGATAAATGTATAGCGATTGCCAGCACTGTCTACCCAACCGAGCCCATCATCCACGCCCCACATATGCAACGGGTGATTCGGATCAGGATACTCTTCATTGTATAACAACGATCTATCTGCCTTTGACCGATCGAACACCCCGTGCTCATTAAGGCCGCTTCTGTAAAATGCACCAAAATCATTCGTTGGATATCTCTTACCATCCGTCGGATCGACTATTTTCCACGGATCGTTAATCGGATCGTAAGTATACGCATAACTGCCGTATTTATCGATTTCCTTGCCACTCAGCGGACTGCCCAAACTTTCGTTAACCTCATAACTTCGCGGCAAGCTTTGAGGTGTGACCAAATTCCAGAAGAAATCCAGCCCTTGGTCTACATACCGATTTGCCTTGATCACGACATCATTCTTCATGCTTTCAGCCCACTCATACTTACTAATATTGTCGCGAGCCGTGTCAACCTTTTGTTGTGTATAATATGTACTGCGTGTTTTTTCATTTTCGACGGCTCTGACTTCAACTGGCAACTTACTTGTCAATGTTTGACCCTTGTTTTCCACCGATACAGTTACCAATGTCGATCCTACACCTGCAGCCTTCAGTTTACCTGACAGGGCATCGACAATGACGACCCCCGTGTTATCGCTCCCATAGCTGACTTGCGTATCGAACACATCGGACGGGATGCCGTTCTCCGTAGTTCCGCTTACTTTAAGCTGTGAAGTAGAGCCCACGTAAAGCTCGGAATCTTCAATGAATAGGGAAACGTCAGACAAGGCCGGACTAGCATCAACCATGGCCAACACAAATTCACTTGGTGATATGCGATATGCCGGATCATCAGGCGCATCCTCATGTTTGCCAACCACTTGCAAGGTTAAGGTGTGCTGGCCTTTATCGAGTTTCAATAGTCGAATGGGCTCCGTTACCAGACTCCAAGCGGGTAAATAAGAATCAAATGTGCCAATAGGCCGGCCATCGATTTGCAGCTCTACGATCCCACCGATAGAATATTTCTGCCCCCTAAATTCCACCAGGTAGATACCCGTTTCCGGCACATCAAAATGAAAAGAGCGGTTCTGGCCAATTCTCGTAGTACCGATATTAATGCCATTGCTTGGATCAAAGCCGAGTACCGGTATATCTGTCGGCAGCCCTACCATCCCCCAGCCCGGCTGCACATAGAAGGGTTGATCCGGAAATCCCACATTCCGAAAATCATAGACAATTGGGTCATTCCCGGCCCTTGATTTCACCTTAATCAGCAGCGTTTGTGATACGATGCTCCCATTATTGTTGACGGAGGCTGTCACGATTGTTTCTCCTGCATCGACGGCAATTAACGAGCCCGTCTGGTGATTGACATTAACAACGGCGGGATTCTCGCTAACGTAGGTTACTTCCTTATCGCCCAAATCGATTGGTGTTCCATCATTTCCTATGCCATATGCGGATAATTGCGACTCGGAACCAACATACAGATCCGGGTTACTGCTACTAATGACGAGGTTTTCAATCATAGGAGGCTCTTCCATCTTCTGTATCGTGAACTCACTCGCCGACATCCGGTGTCCACCCGTACCTTCTGCCGATCCTGGCGACCTTCCGACAACGACCAGCTTCAATGTATGCGTCCCTTTCGCCAACGTCATGATTCGCATCTTTTTGGTTACATAGTCTGTAGTCGCTGAATAAAAGTCATACGTTCCGATCGGCTGATCATCAATTTGTAGTTCTCCAATCCCGCCACTATTAAGCACTAGTGCCTTGAATTTCACCAAATATTGTCCCGTTTCTGGAACATCAAACAGAAACGACCGGGACATCCCCACTTGGAAAGAACCGATGTTCAAACCATAATCAGGCTGATAGCCGAGTACAGGAGGAACGTCATGGGCGTCCACCAAGCTCCAGCCAGGTTGCGCTTCTTGACCAGTAAAGCCTGTTGTTTCATCAGGAAAAGCGATTTTCCGGAAATCATAAACGATCTGATCCGGATCCGGATCAGCTGCCTTTGCCGGGACGGTCAAGCTGCTGAACAGCATTGTAAAAATAATGACAGAAGATAAAACGCGATACAGCATTTTTTTCTTCGATAGCTTTATTATCATTTACACAACCCTCTCTCAAAATCATTAATGGTCAGTTTACCCCTTAACCGTCCCAAGCGTGTACAATCAGCCCTTAATCGAACCTAGTAAAAACCCTTTCATAAAATGCTTTTGCAGGAAGGGATAGATTACAATGATCGGTAAAATTGTGACGACTACTGCGGCCATCTTCATCGTTTCTGGAGGCAGACGATAGGCCTGGAACTGATTCGTTAGCTGCAGCTCGGAGCTCACATTAGGAGTAACAATCATACTTCTTAATACGACCTGAATCGGCTGAAGCTCTTTGTCTGTAATAAACATGATCGCATGAAAATACGTATTCCAATGATTGATGCCATAGAATAATCCCAATGTAGCCATAATCGGCATCGACAATGGTAAAATAATCCGGAACAACGTGCGCAGCTCTCCGCATCCATCTACCCGTGCAGCCTCTTCAAGCTCTTCGGGCAGTCCTTCAAAGTATGTTTTCATGATCAGCATATTGAAGGCTGACACTAAACCCGGGACAATCAGCGCCCATAGCGTATTGTTCATGCCAAGCGCGTTGACAATTAGATACAGGGGAATCAAGCCGCCAGAAAACAGCATGGTAAACACGATCATGAACAGTACATAGTTCCTGCCGGGAATCATTCTTTTGGAGAGCGGATAGGCCAGCAGCATCGTGAATAGCAAATTTAGAAAAGTTCCGCCAACCGCCAGTATGACCGTTACCCCGAGCGCACGGGGAATACGCACACTGCTCAAAATTTGTTTATAGGCTTCAAGGGTAAAGCTTTTGGGCAGCAGAACAAAACCGCCATTTTGAATCACTTCAATAAATGGGGTAACCGACATGACCACCACATAGTAGAGGGGGAACAACGTCGCCAAGCCAAACACACTCAGAACTGTAATAAAAACGGAGTCAATCAGCCGGTCTGTTTTGCTAGGTTGCAATACGAGTGACATTTTCTATTCCTCCTACCATATGGATGATTGGCCTAATTTTTTGGCTAACTGGTTAGCCCCAATCACAAGGAGCAAGCCGATAACCCCTTTAAAAAAACCAACTGCTGTGGCTACACTGAAATCAAATTGCTCCAGCCCCCTCCTAAACACCCAGGTGTCGATAATATCCGCAACCTCGTACACTCTGGAATTGTAGAAAATATAAACCTGTTCAAAACCGGCATCCAATATATGCCCGATCCGCATAATCAATAATAGGACGAACACATTGGCTACGCCTGGCAGGGTAACATGCCATAGCTGACGCCAGCGCCCTGCTCCATCCACAACAGCAGCCTCATAAAGACTCGGATCGATCGCTGCCAGCGCTGCCAAATAAATAATCGCTCCAAAACCCGTATTTTTCCATATTTCGGTCGAGATCAGAATACTTCTGAAATACTCTTTTGCAGTCAGGAAATCGACCGTAGTGCCGCCAAATTCACGAATCGTCTGATTAAGAAGTCCGGAATCCGGAGCCAGGAAAGAAAAAGCCAAGCCATAGACCACCACCCAGGACAAGAAATAAGGTCCATAGGTTATCGTCTGGATCGCCCGCTTGAACCAGCGAATGCGAATTTCATTCAAGACCAGTGCCAGCATTAAGTCAGGGAGCATGTTGAACACAATCCGGTACACACTGATCACTACCGTATTCCGCAGCGTCCGGATAATATCAGGAGACTCGAAGATCGTGTAGAAATGCTTCAGTCCCGCCCACTCGCTTCCCCACACGCCCTTGACCAGATTGTAGTCCTTGAAAGCGATAATCAGCCCGCCCATGGGACCGTAATGAAAGATGATAAAATAAAGGACACCGGGAAGCATCATCAGGTAATACCAGCGGTATCGATACAAAGTTGCTGCCATAACAGTTTCTCCACTCCAATTCTGTAACGAAAGGGGAACTATATCCGTTCCCCTTTGCGCTTTCTGTTTCTTCAAGCCTTATTGGCCTGTTGGAGATACCCAGTCATTCACTTCTACGCCAGTAGCCTGCGTTTGTTCCACATAAGCATTATACAGATCGTTCGCACCATATTTCGTCAGGAATTCATGCAGCAGCGGCGTCCACTCCGGGTATTTGTTTTTCTCAAACAAGTATTGCACCTGGATTTCTGCGCGTTTGGTAGCGAAAGATCCCCAGTCAAATCCTTCCGGCGGAATATAGCCTGTAGCGCTTTGCAAAATACCATAATCATTAATAACCGCCATCATTTCCTTGTCACGATTACTCAAAGTCGGATCCACGACCTCCAGACCAAGCGGCTCGGTATAACGCTCCGGTGTCATGGCATGCCAGGCAACCAGGAAATTCCCTTTATCGATGACATCCTCCTTATACGCTTGCGGATTCAGTGTAATGGTATTGCCGCTGCGCGTATAGTGTTTGTCCTCTATGCCATAATGCGTCATCAAGTAGCCTTCCTCGCTAAACAGCCAGTCCACAATCTGAATGATTCTATCTACTTTTTCAGGGGACTTCTCTATCGTTCTTTGGGCAATGGACCAGCTGTATCCAGGTTCGATCTTCAAATTGACAGGATGGTCGGGAAACGGATTAAATGCTCTGACATCTGCGTTTGGATACAATTGCTTCAATTGATTGAAATAACTGTTCGGATTGGAATCGAAGGCAAACTGATCAGCAGCCCCCCATATGATGCCAATTCTTCCTTGCGCGAATTTCTGCTCTGAAGTGGCATTATCGCTTAAGAACCAGTCGGGGTCCACATAGCCTTTGTCAGTCCATCCCCTGATATCATCCAGAACTTCTCCTATAACCGGATCGGTATAAGCCGTCCTGAAGTTTTTTGTTTTCGGATCAATGAACATACTTTGGTATATGCCATGATTGTTATATTGTGGAAAATAGGAGCTTACCATCTGTCCATTCCCTGGCGTTGTAAATCCATAAGTATCATTTCGCTTGTTACCGTCTGGATCATCTTGCGTAAAGGCACGGACTACTTCAGTCAACTCTGCGTAGTTAGTCGGATAATCCAGCTTCAACGCATCCAGCCAATCCTTACGAATAAAATAAGAGGTGATCGGTTTCGGGTTAACCGGAACATAGCCGCGAGCTGTGGATCCCTTCTCAATCTGATAGTTAGCCAGCACCTCAGGTGTCACCCATTTAAAGAAGTTGGGCATTACCTCCGGGTTCAGCCCCGCTCCTATATTTCCCATCACTCCATCCG
Source organism: Paenibacillus eucommiae (assembly GCF_017874215.1). GTDB lineage: Bacteria > Bacillota > Bacilli > Paenibacillales > NBRC-103111 > Paenibacillus_AI > Paenibacillus_AI eucommiae. The sequence continues at coordinate 173,158 of NZ_JAGGLB010000017.1, read as the reverse complement.
CAAACAATTGAACGGTAGATGTTCCAGATATTACCATTAAGTCTGGTGCATCACCTGATGAAATTTTCAGGTTCAATCTCGTATTGAATTCATCGCCAAAAGGTAAAGTATCGAACGCGATCGTCACATTAAACTTCTTCTCCAGATAGGTCCGGACAAAATCATCTTCACCTCTGGGCATAACGGTGTCCGGATTTCCCGGGAAAAAGAAGGACAGCTTCAAGGGCTCCAGTTCACCACCAGCGTTTTCTTCTTTCCCTCCTTGTTCAGCTCCAGCCGTATTTGTTGCCTTCGGTGTATTCGAATTCGTATTGTTCGAATTGCCGCAAGCTGTTACAATCGTCAAACAGAGAACAAGCATAGCCAATAAAAACGTTTTCACAAATTTCATATGCGTCTTTTCTCCCCTTCTTCTCAATTGCTTACCCTTTTATCTTAAAGTTAATTTCATGTAATATGAATGTACGTTCCTTGGGCATTCATTCACTATTCTCCGTTGTTTGACAGCTGATTGTTACCTATTTTCAGATCGTATTCACTTTCTCCGTTTATAGTCAGAAATCGTCATGCCCGTGATCTTCTTGAATACCCGTGTGAAATAATTCGTATTGGCATATCCTACCTGCTCAGCCACCTCTTCTGTTGACAGCTGATCGAGCAAGAACAGCTCTTTGGCCTTCTCAATCCTGTAATTCATTAAATAATCGGAGAAGGAATAGCCCGTCTCCTGGCGAAATCGTTGACTAAAGTAGTTTTCACTGAAATTAACCCGGCGGGCAATCTCTTCCAGACGCAAGGGCTGATTGAAGTTATCTTCGATATATTCGCATGTTTTCTTAATCCAGCCTTTCTTCTCCTTCAACTCCCGGATAACAGCTTGACCGGCTTGCAGCACTTGAATCAGCAGGCGAGACAGCTCCCCATATGAATTGGCATGATGGAGCTGCAGAAACAGTTCATATACGACAGGAAAATCCTTGTTCTGATGGATGAGATCCACCTGGTATCTTTCCAGTAAATAATCGATCAACCGCTGCGCTATCATTTGCGCAAACCTTATCGCCTCGTCTATGTTCATTTCAGGCAAAATGGTATCGGATTGCTGCTCTATCCAAAGGTACAATTGATCAAATTGTTCATTCCACAGGATTTGCTTCACTTGACGGTACAATCCAATCCATTCCGCCTCCGAAAAGCTCCTTGTCTGGGATGCCTCATCATACCAATACACACCCTTTCCCTGATAAAAAAAGCCTTCCAGCGCTTTTGTCGCTTCACTTCTTCCTTCAGGCAAGCCTTTCAATTGTGTGAAAGCGCCGCTCAAGCCGCAATAAAGCTCCATATTTAAAATATTTTTGGCGCTGCGCAGCACTTCATCCGTAATTTTGCCTACTTCCCCTTTAACCACCGGCAATGTCTGGTCAGACATCTGAATAAAACCCACGTAGGTCCCTGCCTCACAACCAATGAAACAGGCATGAAACCTTGCAAAAGCTTCGTCCAGCAGCGCAGATAATGCTTTCCATTCATGCTCCAGATCAGCATGCTTATTCGGAAGCACCCGAAAAGAAAACCAAAAGAAAATCTGCTGCTCGTCTGCAGTGTTGAAATGCTGCGCTATCATCGGAATTTCGTTTTGCAGGAATGCTCCGTTATGCCAGGCTTTGTGCTCAGGCTGCCTGGTCAGCAGCAAAAGCTTCTGTTTTTCCTGTATCTGCAAAGAAGCCGGCTCTGATGCATGCTTCTGCAGCGGGTAATCCAGATTATTCAGCACCCTCACAAGCTCTTCCGCTTCCAATTCATGTTTGACCAAATAATCCTTCACATTCATCTGTATCGCTTTACGTGTATACTCAAAGTCCTCGTAGCTGCTTAAAATGATTACATTGACATGTGCATAATGCTGTTTCAAGAGAGCTATCAGGGCCATTCCATCCATTTTGGGCATACGAATGTCTGTCAGGACAATATCAGGGCATCGCCCCTGGATTGCTTCCCAGGCCTCCTCTCCGTTTCTATACACGCCGATAACCTCGTAGCCATTTTGCTCCCAGTTCATAATCGATTGCAAGCCAACTCTGACCAGCTTTTCATCATCTACGATCACGATTGTTCTCATCCTGTGATTCTCCCCATCCTTTGTTTTCCCACCGCACACAGCTCACAACTCACAGCTCAAAGGTCCCAGCACGCGATGCGAATTACATCCATGGCAACACCAATTCCACCCGGGTTCCCTCGTCAAAATCACTTTCGATTTGCAGCCCATACTTCTTCCCGTAATGCAGCTGAATTCGTTCATGAATGTTCTTTAACCCCAAATGGTTGCTTTCTTTTCCGCTATGTAATAAGTCTCGAATCTGCTCCAGCCTGTCTTCACTCATCCCGCAGCCGTTATCAGATACAACAATATGCAATTCATTAAGTTCTTTATAAGCATGCAATTTGATTTCTCCACTTCGGCTGGCTTCAGAGATACCATGCATGACTGCATTCTCTATGATCGGCTGGAGTAAAAATTTCAACATATGAAGATCATAGAAGGACTCTGGGATATCTACAATTAATATGAAATCCTGATAGCGAACCTTTTGAATTTTAATATAATCGTAAAGAATATTTATTTCATCCTGAATCGTAACCCGTTGACCCGGGTCGCGAATGGAATACGCTAACAGGCTGGACAGTGAATCTGCCATCTCCTTGATATTGTCCTGCTTTTGAATAATCGCCATCCAGCGAATGGAATTTAACGTATTGTACAGAAAATGAGGCGTCAGCTGATTTTGCAAAGCTCTGACTTCTGCAGCCTGTTTTTTCTGCTGTGTAGCCATTACCTCATGGTTAAGCTGATGAATCTCCAGCAAGACGGAAATAAAAGTGTCATTCAGCTTGGTTACTTCTTGCGCGCCGCGAAATTTTTTCAAGCGCAGCGGCTCCACGCCTCTTACACCTTGCTTCATATTCATCATCAGTTTTTTGATTGGAATGACGATATCCATCACAATGAGCTGCGTAACTCCTAGGCCAAGCAGTACGCATAGTATAGTGACTATAATAGAGATATAAATGGTTCTTTCGATTTGATCATGCAGCTGCTGAAGAGGAATCATCGTCTTCAAAGTCCAATCATAACGGTGACTTCTGACTTCAGTGATCAAATACTTGTCCTTGTCGGAAGGATTCCACTTGCCTGTGCTCAAGATCAGATTCCCGCCCGCCGAATAAAGCTCGAATACCGCGTTCTTGCTGATCTTGGTTTCTTCCAGTGTGCGCATAAACGTATCCGGATCAATAACAAAAATAAGCTCGGCAATTTTATGAAACCGCTCCATATGATTGATATCCCGACCCAGCAATATCACACGTTTCCCCGACTCATTCGACGCCTCTAGCTCCCATGAAACGCTGCCCTCACCTTCTTCGATATTGCTAACGAACTTGGCATACTCTCCACTCAATATGTGCGGATCTTTTCGTCCAAAAACGTACTGGTTATTTCCCCATGTCAGAATCGCGCTTGAAATATAGGGTCTGAAGGAGCCTAGTAATATTTGTACCCGTTTATCCAGATCGCTTTTAAGTTTTGCACTTTGCAAATATGTAGGGGCATTCTCCTGCAACAATCTGCCCAGATCTGTGTCAACAAAAAACTGCAAACTCAAATTCTCAAAACTGTGAAACTCTTGATCCAGCTTTTCTACTACAAGATCCAGCAGATCCTCTGTATTTTGCTGCATAATTCCTTTGCTTGTACCGTTAAAATTGGACGTGACAAAATACATGCCGAGCACAACAGGCAATACAATCAACGGCATATAAAACAAAATCAATTTGTGAATTAAGCGCCACCGACGCCATCTGAGATTATGCAGCATGCTTCGAATCGTGCTTCCTCCTCAATGTTAGCGCTTTCATTTCTATTTATGTTCACTTGATTATCCCTATTTTACATATTACTTGGATTCTCACAGCCTGACAATTCATGTTTTCTCTGCATTCATTCACAATATTCCGGTAAATGGTTACGCAGACTACACGGCAGCTTGTTAAAGCTTATACTTCTCCATTAAGGGTACGCCGATGCGGTCCAGCACCTGCTGCAGCAGACTCCAGCCTATTCGTCTGTGAGGCGCAAGATGACGATCATATACGGCACTGTACTCCATTGCGGCCACTGCGCCACGATTCCGTTTGAACTGCGCCGCGCCCGAGCTTTCGTGCAGCAAGTGACCGTTACTCCGGGCGATCCCAATCAGTACAGACGACAGCATGCGGTATAAACCAATTTCCTGGGAAAGTGATGTATCGTATCCAAAAATGGGGGTCGTCATAACCCCGCTGCGGCAAAAATAACCAAGCACCGCATCAAGCCTCCCCGAATCACGGTGGCGCAGGGCATGGAACTGCAGCAGCTTCTCCCGCAGCGCGAATGAGAAAAAGCGCTCGCCAAACTGCGGGTTGCAATAAGAATGCTTGTCTAAATAAAGCTTGCGATACAGCTCTGCCAGCCGTGGAACATCCTCCTCGCCCAGCTCTTCCGGTCCCAACACCTCATACTGATGCTTCTCCAGCAGAGCATGGTCCCTTTTCATCAACCAACGTGCTTTAGCGTTCATTCCCCCGCCCTCTGAGGGGTTAAACATATATACCTGACGGCTCGGCACGAAGCGAAACCCGATTTTCTCCAACACGTCCATCAGCGCCCCGCTCGTTACCCGGTTCAATGATCGCATGATCAAAGTATGCTGAGGAAAGGAGGCTAGCAATTGAGCGACTGCATCCTCAACCTCTTGCTCCGGAAGCTCTTGAAGGTCCGGGAATAGATTCGTGGAAAGCAGCCAGTTGTTGATATGTACAGCCTTGTTGAACCGGGTGGCTTTCAGCAGCAGACCGACAGCATCAAGCAAACCTGACAGCAGCACCTCAGCAGGCCGGGATTTCAGCAAATATAATTCCTGTTTGGCGTAGCTGACATAGTGGGTGTAAGGAGAGCAGACGTAGGAGTTTGCGTACTCTTTTTCATTAACGGTAATCGGAAGCACGCATGAGCTCAGCCGCAGCACATGTAGAGAGGTAGACACATTTGGGATGATCGCTTCCGTCGGATGCTCAAGCAGCGGAAGCAAATAGCGCTTCGCATAGGAGCCATCCTCAGTGTCCGGCCAGCTCATTCCACCAATGGAATCCTTATCATATAATTGAATCCTGTGCATCAGTTGGACGTCCTCTTTTCTATATCAAATGAATGGATAGCTAAAACTGGAAAAATATCTGCCAATCCTGTACGGTTGAAAGTCCTACCCAACAACAAAAGAGGAATAGACCGATGCAAAATCCGTATATCATAGCGACGGAAGATATCCTCAGAAATGGAAAGGACCTGTCTCTAGCAGTCACCGCTGACCTTTAGAGGCTGATTTTTACATTTTCACGATTCTTACGGACATCCGCGACCCTTAGAAGGCGGTTTTCCCTACAATCGCTCCCTTTTCAGCCGGTAAGGGACAAAAGTGACCGTTACAATCTCATTTCGCTGCATGTCCGCTTCTAACGGACTGAAGTGACCTTTAGCGTACGTGTGTACGTGTGTACGTGTGTACGTGTGTACGTGTGTACGAGTTACCCACCCTTGCCGATATGAAAATAGCTATGACAAGTACCGGGCCGCTATAAAGCTGGCATTTTCGCAGCATTTAACCGCCTCGAAGGTTAGCTTGACTGTCAAGCACTGATTATTAGGTTGAGCCGATTTTCTATACGATTTCCACTACCATTTTCGATACTAACGTCCAGCCCGGCTTTCTACACGCCGCAGCTTGCGCCCGCCAGAAACCTGCGGCTGATAAGATGTGAATTCCAGCCTAGGCATCCTGCACCCGACACGGGCGCACAACACCTCCAAAGCCCCTGCAATTGCCGTTTGTGCACCAGCACGCTCATCAGCCTTCACCTGCAGCGATATTTCCAGCCTGTCCGCTGCATGAAGAACGGCATGATAGGCCTCCACTTCACCGGAAGCAGCAATAATGGCACGGGAAATAAAATCCGGGAATACGGGTATCCATTGGCTTCCAGAAACAGCAGGGAAATAATACACATCATCGCAGCGCCCTTCTATCATTTCGATAGCTGTAAAAGGCGACCCGCAAGAGCAGGCTTGCTCCCGCTCCGTCAGCAGGTCATTTAAGCGATAACGGACAATCGGCTGCGCATATCGGGAAAAATCAGTAATGATCGGCACGAATTTTCGCAGGCTGTGATCCACGTATTCTTTTTGAATGTATACAATGTCTTCATTAAGATGCAGCGTTCCGTGCGAACAGGTCGCAGCAAGCAGCCCTTCCGTACACTGATACACCTGATGAACCGGCTGGCCGAAGGCCTCCTCCACATAACGCTTATCCAGCGGATCAAGCACCTCAGCTACCGATAAGATCCGCTCTGGATGAATCCTTAAACGGCCCTGTCTCTGCTGCTCGGCTAGCAAACGAAGCATGGATGGAGGCGCTACAAGCAAGCTAGGCTTCTGTTCATTCAAGCAGCTAAGATGCTGTTCCATGGAATCAAGCAGATCATAAAATTCGAACCGCAGCCTTCTGCTTCCCACAGTACCATACAAATTACTATTCGCCCGCAGGAAAAAAGCAATGCTATGCCGCGCAAACAGGGAGCCTGGAAGAACCTTGGCGAGAATCGCCCCCGCCCATGCCATTCGCTCCGCAGGACTAATGAGAAACAGCCCGCGATTGCCCGAAGTACCGGAAGACAAACCAATGGTCATGCCGCCGATTTGTGGCGTGAATTCACGTGTTCTCTCCGCCTCCAACGCCAATGCGAAGGCATCCTCCTTGCGGATACCCGCCGTATTGAGCTGGTCGAAATGAGCCATCATCAGGCTTTTATCGATCATCGGAAAATCACGCCAATCCGTAACCGGGCGACTTCCCCATAACTCCTTGTAAAATGGTGAGCCTTTCCTTACCTTTTCCAAATGGTGCAGCAGCCTTCTCTCCTGCCAACGCCCGAGCTCCTCACGACTTCGGAAGCGCCGTCCATGCCGGGTTAGCCCATATTGATACATAATACGCAGATTATCGGTCCACATTAAAGTGGCTCACCACCTAATATCCAATCAGCCCATACCTCAGGACAATGCGACGGCACAATGCGCAAATCAGGATAACGCTCATGTAAAATAACAAGCCGTTGAAAGCTGTCCGCATACGCCTCGGAATCAGGCATAATAAGGCTTGCGAGCTTATTCGGCGGCAGCTTCTCCCGGTACGCACGGCTAGACCAGGCCGCGTCAGCGCAGAGTAAGTATTGATGCCTCTCCGTCGATAAGAACAGTCCAATCTGCCCATCCGCATGGCCAGGCAAGTCAACGGCCAGCAGGCTGCCGTCACCAAGAATGTCATTAGCCGAAGTAAAAGGAACATTCAGCGGCAGTTCGACCTCCTGCTCCTCACGCAGCGGACGGGAACGCTCCTCGAAATTCTCGGGCAGCAGCTCCGGGAGAAACGCCCGGCGAAGTGCGGGAAGCCCGCTGAGGTGGCGAACCGCTTCATAAGCATTAGGTGCATAATGAAGCTCTGCAGCGGGAAAATCTCTGAGCCCTGCTATATGATCAGCATGAAAGTGTGAAATGATGATTTTGCCAATCTGCTCCGGCAAAATTCCCCGGGCAAGCAGCCGCTGTGCCGCACTATCCCCTTCCTGAAAAGACACAGGTGTGATCCAGCGGTACAGACGGTTAGGCAGACGGTCCGTTGCTTGAAGAAACCGGCCCGCATACCCGGTGTCAAATAAAATATAGCCAGCCTCCGGATGCTCAATGCAAGCAAAAATCGCCGGAATCCGGTACGCCTTCAGCGACCCTCCCTGCATAGTTACCCACTCTGGATGCTTGCAATAACCAGCTTCAAACAATTGAAGCTTTACTTTGGGCGCATCCTTGCTCATAGAAGCTCCCTCGCTGATGTCGTTCTGTCTCTTATAGCTCATTGTGCCTTCCTCTCCATCTTCCACCACTGGGCATAGGCATCCATTCCCGCCTCAACGCTAACCTGCGGCGTATAGCCCAGCTCTTCACGTGCAGCACGAATGTCCAGTGTCTGGCTGCGCCCAAGCATCCCGGTCATTGCCCGGGTCAGCAAGGGCTCCCGATCACCAGGCAATACCTTAGCTGCAAGCTCCATAGCTGCTGCTGCTCCATATGCAGCGGCAAAAGGCAGCCGCTTGGCATGAACCGGTATACCCAGCTTGCCAAACAGCCTGCTCACAGCTTCTGCAAAAGACATGGGTTCGTCATTTGAAATATTATACATACGCCCAACTATATAAGCAGGTGCGCTCTGGCAAAGCAGCAGCGCATCCACGACATTTTCTACGTAAGTCAAATCAATAAGCGCACTGCCACCGCTAATCAGGGGAATTCCCCGTGTGGCGTTAGCTTGAATCAGTCTCGGTACCAAAGAGGTATCTCCCGGTCCAAAAATGGCCCGCGGCCGGATCATGACACCCTGCAGCCCTTCGGCACAAGCCCGCTGTACCGCGATCTCGGCCAATCTTTTGGTAGCCGCATAAGAACTTGCCTGCCTGCTGGGAAGTTGAGCCGATTCATGCACATTCAACCGATGGGCAGTGCGGAAATACACGCTTGGTGAGGATACATGAACAAGACGCTCCACTTGATGGCGTATACAGCCTGCAATAACATGCTCTGTTCCTATAACATTGCTCTCATAGAAGGAACGGTACGCTCCCCATGGCGCTGATAATCCGCCGCAGTGAAAGACAGCATTCTGCCCGGCACAAGCCGCAGCTATGCCTTCCTTGTCTCTCAAATCCACTTGTAAAAAATGAATACCTGCTGTCTCCAGCTTATTTCCGATAGCAGCCTGTCTCCCCATTGCGGTAACGTCCCAGCCTGCCTGCTGCAGCCTTATTGCTAACCGCTGGCCCAGGAACCCTGTCCCTCCGGTAACTAATGCTTTCATAACGGCTCTCCATTCCATTCGATGTCCAACGTGGAGGCTTCCATCAAGGTTATTCTTTTCGATGAAGCTATTTTCCAGAGCTCCCGAAGCATCAAAAGCTGCTCGAAGCAAGGTCGCGGATCGTTCCAGCGAAAAACAGCATCCTGGGCAGCCGCGTACTGTTTGACCCGCTGCAGCAGCTCCCGCCAAGAACGGATCCCGCTCATCCCGTAGGCCAGCATCGGCAGTGATAACATTCTCCGGATGCCTGGCTGCGGCTCGATGAAGTCTTTAGCAACCTTGTCAGGCTTGGCAGACTCAAACCGATCATACACATCAGATCCATCTGACATACCGGACTGCATAAATGCTTGAGCCAGCCCATCCTCTGGGCGAAACAGATGAATCCCGCTTGTAGCCCGGGGATTGCATTCAATGGCATAAACCTGACCTTCCTCCGTCTCGATGAAATCAAAGGCAATTTGTCCGGTAAACCGCTCCATCTGGACAAACCGTCTGACCCAATCCAGCACCTGCTGGTGAAAAAGCGGTTCAAAATAAATACACGCGCCTCCACCAGCAGAATACTTGGTTTCGTAAGCCGCATGAGCAGCAAGCTGGCCATCCTGAACAACACTGTACGTGCAGATGCTTCGTCCCCGTACAAACTGCTGCGCCACCCATGAAAATTCTGCCTCGGGCAGGCCGTCCAGCAGAGGATTCGACTTCGACTTCGACTTCGATTTCAACTTCAACATCGGCTTCCGTTTTGTCTTCGTATCCTTATTCATAAACCGGACCTTCGAAGCAAACCTTGAAAACTCCGGCTTTAACACATATCCGCCCTCGAACGAAGCTGCTCTGCCAGTTTCAGCATCAGCTGCCACGGCTGCCTCCATTGCCGCTTCCTCTACTGCCAATGTCTCCATTGCCTTCGCAGTCGTCCCTGAATCCTTGGCCATTGCCTTTACCTTCGTCGCCGTTCCAGCCGCGGCCACCTCGGCCCACTCCTGCGGAGAACGGATCAGCCTCGTTGCAGGCACCGTAAGCCCCAGCTCCTCCGCACGGCGGATGAACTCCCACTTGCTGTGCAGCATCCGCAGCTGCTGCAGCGGCGGGGCAAACACCTGGCACAAGCGGCCAAGCCGCTCCAGTCCTGCCGACACATAAAAGATTTCCTCGCACGTCGGAATCAGCAGCTCGATGCCTTCCCGCTGCACAATGTCCGCGAGCGCAGCAACAAAGCCGGCCACGTCCTTGGCCGGACTTGGCACGGCAAAGCTGCGGGTGACCGCCCGCGATACGCGGCACAGGTGATGGGCTGCGCTCTCCGCAGCATATACCTGCCAGCCCGCAGCGGCGATCAGCCGCGCCAGCTCCAGTGCAGCCGGCGCCCTGCCGCCGGTGATAAGCACCTTCCTGCTGCCAGCAGCCTCGCGCTCACGGCTGCTTGGGCTGCTTGAAGTGCCCGCCGCTGCCATGCCTGGCTCAATAATCAAGCACTACGCCTCCCAACGATAACCCGGCCGAAGTACCGAGCAAGAGGACACGATCGCCCCGCTCGATTCTTTGCTGCCTAATCGCTTCGTGCAGGCCAATGGGAATGGATGAAGCTATCGTATTTCCGTACTCTGGTGTAGTAAACATAAGCTGTTCTTCCGAGATACCCAGCTTCCTGCTTAGCAGCTTCATCGCCAATGCGCTGCCTTGATGGGGAATTACGAGCTTAAAATCGCGAATATCCGTCCCGGTTGCCTCAAGAATCTTGTTCAAAAAACCAGGCAGCAGCTTTGACGCCATCCGGAAAATGGCCTCCCCCTGCATATCGAACAAATAGTCATCCGCTCTTTCCTCGCTGTATTCACTAGCATGCAAGCGGCTTCCGCCACCACGTATTTCCGAGAGCCTGGCTCCTACGCTATAAGTTTCCATTGCTGCGTGGAGAATTCGCGAGGACTCGCGGGCACCGGCCTGTTCAATAACAGCCGCCGCTGCCCCGTCACCGAATAAAGCGGCGCTTTCCTTCTGCTTCCAATTCAGCCCTTTGGAGGCGACCTCTGTTGAAACCAGCAGCACACGGCGATATCTCCCGGCATCAACCATATAGGACATAACATCCAGGCCGGTGACAAAGCTAAGGCAGGTTGAATTAATGTCAAAAGATGGAACGCCTGACTCTCCCTCTCCCATCGCTTCTTGAATCAGAGAGGCTGTACAAGGAATCGGCTGCTCCATCGTTCCGCTTGCACACACGAGACAATCCATATCTTTAAAAGTTAAACCAGCGGCTTCAAGCGCTGCATACGCTGCCTTGGCCCCTAGCTGCGATGCTGTCTCATGCTCTATGAAATATCGTGAAACCACGCTTGATTTTTTTCGAACCCAGCCTTCCCGCAAGCCTAATCTATGATCCATCTCTCTATCACTAATCTTCGTTTTTGGTAACCCTATGCCTGTTCCTGCTATTTTCACTTTGCGTATAAACATGCTGTCAGCCTCCAACTCTAGTGAGGAACCCCTAGTAGTAGCGGGGGAAATTAAAAACCCGCACGAGCACGTCATGCGGATCCTAGTTATAAGTTATTAACCAATAATGTTATTAAGCTAACAATTTATAGATAGATTATATCATTTTTATTATATGTCATGTGCTTTTAACTTTCAATTTGAATGAGGAAATTCGCTATAGAGCGAGAGAACCTGCGATTGTGTAATCTTAATTCAAGACCGCTTAAACAGGCGGTCCGCGAAGCCCGGAGCAATCCGCAGCATCCATTTAAGCAGCTTCACTTTTCCAATCGAAATTTCGTACTGGTTTTTCGCAAAAGCAGGCATAAATTCATCGACAAGCTGGTCTGGGGACATTTTGTTCGTCCCTCTTCCCCGCGTCATTTCGGTATCAACAACTGCCGGGAGCACTTCAAACACACGCACAGAAGTGCCTTCCAACTGGTTGCGGAACACCTTACTAAACAGATGAAGTCCGGCTTTAGTCCCGCAATACACAGCTGCAGAGGTTTTGGGGACCAGCGCTAATCCAGATGAAATATTAACTATAGCTGCCTCCTCCTTTGCTTTAAGCATAGGGAGCAGCTTGTAGCACAGCTCGATAGGGGCAGTCAGATTGATTTCAATTTCCTCAATAATTTTCGGATCCTGTTCCTCAAGAAAAGAGTAATTGTACTGAACGCCCGCATTGTTAATAACTACACTCAAATCGGAATATTGATTCTTGAGAGTCTGGACAAGCTGCTGGCGCTGTACTCTGTTGCCAAGCTCGCAGGTGATGGTTTCGATTTGCGGAAAATCCTGTTTTAAACGAACTAATTTGTGCGGATCCCGTCCCACAACGATAACCCGGTTCCCGCTCGTTATGAATCTTTTGCTTAGCGCTAATCCTATTCCTGCAGACCCGCCTGTAATTAATATCGTTTGACCTGAAGTTCTCATCGCCGTCTCTCCCCCTAAAGTTGAATATGTCACAACTATAAGGCAAAGGGCTCCTCTTCTCATTAACCCAGGTTCATACGGCGGCGAATTCGGCTTAAAGCAACTGGTGTAATACCGAGGTAGGAAGCAATGTGATACTGTGGAATTCGCTCATGCAGCTCAGGATATTCCTCCACAAATATATGATACCGTTGTTCTGCCGAGCAAAGAAGAAGCTCCTTTTCACGCTGCTCTTTCTTGATGAATAGCTTTTCCACCAGCCTATTTTTGAGGCGCTCCCAGCAAATATGTCTTTCATACAGCGATACAAAAACATCATAGGATACAATCAGCAGATCGCTGTCTTCCAACGCCTGAATATGCAAGGAGGATGGCACCTTAAGCAAAAGCGCGCTGAAAGCGGCCACGAATTCCCCCCTGCCACAAAAACTTTTATTGACTTCTTTCCCCTGTTCCGAGTCATAATAAAATCTGAACAGCCCCTCCACACAAAAAGCAATGGATCGCGCATGCTCTCCCGAACGAATGAAATAATCATTTTTACCTAGCTTTTGCCTTTGCAATTGCGTTAAAAACCACTGCCACTCCGTATCGGGAATATCGTCGCTGAATCGTTTTAACAGTGAGCCATGGAGCTGATTCTCCGGTTCTATACTTCTTCCCCCTCCTTTGCATGAATAACATCTCATTTGCTCAAATCTTTCTTCTATATAAAGTATATACCGGAAGTAAAACCTACGAAAGTGCAGGATTTTTCACCTTAAATCGGGTATGGACCGAGAATTGCTGCAATTGTGCAGGAAAATAGTCACTTGGAGCGCTCAAACGGACAAAAGTCGCCTAAAATCCTGCAGATTTGCAGGAATTACCTTTGGCGGGTTCTTTCAGGTCCAAAAATGATGTACTTTTACATCTTTTTTGTTCCCATAGCAGGTTGAGCGTATTGGAAATAAACATTTAGGTTAATCACCAGGCTGGGGAAATAGGCTCCTTTTTATCCAAATAGGGGGTACAGTGTCCGTAATTATGATCCGCGCAGCCCCTTGCGCCCCTAAGCGAATGTTAAAGCTGCCTATTCCAAAGGTAGTTTTACTGGTGGTTTTACGCATGAATTTGTGATAGTATTTACTCCTATATGGAAAGAGGAAGTGAGCTAAAGTGATAAGCATAACCGTACCAGCACCACATGTTAGCATAACCAAACAAGATGCTCCAGAGCTAAGCAATATTTATGGATTTACGGATTTTCACCTTATTCCTAGAGATATGGGTGGAATTTTTATGTTTTACAATGACAAGGATGAACTATTGTTCGTCGGCAAAGCAAGGAAGCTAAGACCAAGAATTAAAAAACATTTTGAAGATACAGTATCCGCGATCAAAATGAACAGAAACGAAGTCACTAAAATTGATGTTTGTCTAATTGAGGACCCCGTTCATAGAGAAATTTATGAAACCTATATCATTAATGAATTCAAGGCAAAATATAATGTAGATAAAGTATTATACAAATAAATGAATCAAACAGAAGCATTAAGCGCGGTTAAGTCGGACTACGCTTATTGCTTTTTTTTAATCCTCTTATTCTCTCTTGTTAGATTTGGGTAATCCTACACTTCTCACTTCTCACATCTCACTAGCTCATTCCTCACTCCTAATTTCTCACTCCTAACCATTGTGAATTTACCTAAATAAAGGATTTTTCCAAACCCTTTTGCAACTTCCCCCTCCTTGTTCCCGTCAATGAAAGAACCAAGCATAAGAAAGGAACAATAACCCATGGGAAAAACAGGTGGAATCAGTTGGTTCATTATGATGCTAGGGCTATCCGTCCTGCTGCTCGCAACGGGCTGTGGCTCCATGAAAGCAAAATTAAATGAAAAAGAAGGCGAGGTCAGCCCTATTACAAACAATGACGCTGCTGTAGAATTATCCAAATTCACTGTGAAGGATTTTGATTCCCGAATCTCTGAGGCACATCTTGCCTTCGCTTTTGATTTGTATCGCGAAATTCAGAAGACCCAGGCTGACCCTGATGCGAAGAACGACTTTTTGTCGCCCGTCAGTATTGCCACTGCTTTAGCGATGACTGCAAATGGAGCAAGCGGGGCAACGCTCGAAGCTATGGAGAAGGTTTTGCACCTCCAAGGAATAGATGCCAAGGAGCGAAATCATGGCTATGAGGTCATGTTGGACCTGCTCACACACAGCGGTAAAGAAATCCGCTTAGCGATTGCCAACTCCCTGTGGGCGAAAGAAGACTTAAGCTTCAACAAGGATTTCAAACAATTAAACAAAGATTATTATCGCGCTGAAATCAATTCCTTGAATTTGCAGGCTCCCGAAGCAGCGGACCAAATCAACAACTGGGTACGGAAGCATACGGAAGGAAAGATCGACAAGATTATCGAGAAACCAATAGACAGAGATGCCATTTTATTTTTATTGAACGCAATTTATTTCAATGCCAATTGGGCCGTACCCTTTAATGAGACAGCTACTGAGGCCAAAACATTTACTGGGCCGGATCAATCTAAGTCTGAGGTTCAAATGATGTTTAGCAAAAGCAAATATGATTACTTGGAGAACGAAGGCAGCGGCGAGAGTGCCGGCTTTCAAGCTGTACGAATTCCATACGTTGGAAATGACCTCAGCATGCTTGTATTTCTCCCAGATAAAGAGACTACACTAGAAGAATTTCTTAAACAGTTGACACCTGACAATTGGAATACATGGCTAGGGTCCATGAAGCCCGCAATGGGTGAGCTGCGATTGCCCCGCTTTCAAATGGAATATGAGTTAACCTTGAATGACACCCTGAAAGCTCTCGGTATGGAACGCGCATTTGATCGCCAACAAGCCGATTTCAGCGCTATGATCTCACTATCTGATAATGTGTTCATCCAAGAGGTTAAACACAAATCCTATATCGATGTTCAGGAAAAAGGAACCGAAGCAGCTGCTGTGACCAGTATTGAAGCGAAAGCAGCCTCGGCCGAGCCTCCTGCAGCATCCTTTGAGATGGAAGTCAACCGGCCCTTCTTTTTTGCCATTCACGATAAACGTACTTCCTCGATTTTGTTTATGGGCTCTGTTCGCCAGGCCGGCGAATGAGCTGGATTCCATATCACTGAGGAAAACGCCTTGTGGCGTCCTTTGAGGTGCATGTTCGTGACGCCAGTGCTTGGGAGGTAATGGATGTTTTCTCAGGCTCCAACTTACTTCCAGCAAGGGTTTTTCTCTGGATTGGAAGAGATTTCCCCGCAGTCCAAGCCGCTGTGCCTGAATAACACGCCGCCAGCGCGCGCAACCGAAAGGATCTGTGAGGATCTACAGGATCTGCGATTTAACGATGATTTTCATCGTTAAAAGCCTAAGGTCCGCTCCACATCCTTACTTTAACGATGAAAAACATCTTAAAATCCCTTTTATCTATCTAGAGAGGCCATCTGGCCTCTTTTAGCGATGAAAATCATCATTAAAGTGACTGATTGACCTGGAAACACTTCCTTTAATGATGAAAAACATCGTTAAGTGAAGCACACACTCCTCCATTCAGTAGATGCGGACTGCTACGGACTGCTCTTTCCCAAGGGTAACCCCTGCTATATACTTTAGCGCTGTGAGGCATTTAAACTTTCTAATATTGAGAAAGACCGTCAGGAAACTTAATCCTGGCGGTTTTTGTTGTGCACAAAACTAATCCCACGACAACCACAACAAAGCCAATGACTTGTTTATCAAACTTTAATAAAATCCCTGTTCTTTGTTTATTTTTTCGAAGTCGTCCATTCATAATTGGCGTTTATGATTAGGAAAGTTATAGCGAGTCTATAGCGTAAAAAGAAGTGGAGGCGATACCTGCAAGTGGAGGATTATGTACTGCAAACCCGGCAATTGACCAAGCAATATGCCACTCACACCGCTCTCGATCAAGTAAACCTGTCGATTCGCAAGGGCAGTATCTACGGTTTTATGGGGCAAAATGGCGCCGGCAAGTCGACGCTGATGCGAATTGTCTCAGGTCTGGCATCCCCCAGCTCCGGCAGCATTGAGCTGTTCGGAAGAAGCTCTGACAGCGGCATTGTCCAGGCCCGCAAGCGCATGGGTGTAACCATTGAGAATCCTGCACTGTTTCCCCACATGACAGCATGGGAGAATATGGAGGTCCGCCGGCTCCAAAAAGGTATTGCCAGCCGGACCAGCATCGAAGCTGCACTGGACATCGTCGGCCTGCGGGATACAGGCCGCAAGCCGGCCAAGGATTTCTCCCTCGGTATGAAGCAGCGCCTTGGTCTGGCCATTGCCCTGCTGGGAGATCCGGAGTTTCTTATTCTCGACGAGCCGACCAACGGGCTTGATCCGATTGGCGTCATGGAAATGAGGCAGCTGCTGACGAAGCTTAACCAGGAAACCGGCATGACCATCCTGATCTCCAGCCATATTCTAAGTGAACTCCATTTGCTGGCCACTCATTACGGCATTATTCACCAGGGACGGCTGCTCGAGCAATTGACCGCAGAAGAGCTGAACGGGAAGTGCCGCCAATATCTGCACATCAAGGTCAATAATGCTGATCAGGCTGAGGCCTTGCTCCGAAATCAGCTTGCAGCAGCCAGAATCGATAGAATGGCCGACGACTCCATCCGATTATATGATCCGAATGAACGCCCGGGCACCATCTCTTCCTTGCTGTCAGCTTCAGGACTGGAAATCGAGCAATTTATGCCGGTAAGCGAAGAACTGGAGCGCTACTTCATCCAGAAGATTGGAGGTGGTGTGCATGAATCATCTCTTTAGCTCTGAACTGTACAAGCTCCGAAAGGATCCTATATTCCAGATGCTGATGCTCATAATGATCACTACACCGATCGCTTTGTTTGTTATCACCCATATCCTTACTCTGGACAGTGCAAAGCCTCCTATGACCGGCATGAGGTCCTTCAGTAATGCTGTTCAGGTCAACCAGTTATTGCTGAAAATTTCGTTGGGGATCTGGGCCGGATTTTTTATCTCCAAGGAGTATGCTTCCGGTGTCATGAAGGTGACGTCCTCATCCGGCTTTACCAGGAAGCGGATTTATACGGCGAAGCTGCTGGCATTTACGCTGGGCATTGTGTTCCTTTCCCTGCTTTGTCCGCTCATTTATATCCTGCTGGGTACGATCCTGAACGGCTTTGGCAGTTTGACGGAAGTCGCCGCCGCCGAATACTTGTTCCGGACGCTCTCTTTAACCGTTCTGTTCGCTGCGGCCTTTGCTGCTATCGTAGCTGTACTGGGGATTTATTTCACAGAAGCTGGTGCGACGATTGGAATTTCGCTGCTGTTCTTTCTTTTCTTCGATACGATTTCCGAATCCCTGGCAGGCCGTATCCCGGTCTACAAAACCTTTTATGACCACTCCGTGTTCAAGCTGTTTCTCCAGTCCTTTGAATATCAAATGACCGGCGAAGCGATTCTGCTTTCTATCGGCATAGCTATCTTAACTTTTGCTGTATTTGCGGTTTGGGGCATGCTTGTTTTTCAAAGGAAAGAGATTAAGTAGTTCAGATAAGGGGAAGCAGGGAGGTGAACGCATTGGTCAAACGCATGATTTATATTGGACTTATTGTCATTGCTACTGTGCTGTTACTTTCCACACTCATAGGGGTCGAGAAATAATGGATCTGTTTTACTTCGACACCGCTATCTTTTATGATAAGGAGAGATCCATACACAAAGAGGGTGGTTTGCATGAAGGGCACAAACATACTGATCGTGGAGGACGAGCAAGAAATTGCCGAGCTGCTGAAGGATTATTTGGAGGAAGAGCAATTCGAAGTTGCGCTGATCGGGGATGGCCAGGAGGCTCTCCTCCTGTTCAGACAGCTGCAGCCCCAATTGGTTATTCTGGACATTATGCTTCCAAGCCTCAGCGGCATGGAGATTTGCCGAATGATCCGGGCCGAATCTTCCGTCCCCATCATCATGCTAAGCGCTAAAAAAAGCGACACGGACAAAATTCTAAGCCTCGGTCTTGGCGCGGACGATTATGTGGTGAAGCCCTTTAGTCCCAGTGAAGTTGTCGCCAGAGTGAAGGCGCAATTAAGAAGAAGCAACCAGCTGTCAAGGCCGCCAGAACAGTCGGATGTTATTAGCTTCAAAGAATTGGAAATTCACTCCAAGGCATACGAGGTTATCGTCAGAAACAATCCCGTTCATTTTTCTGCCAAAGAATTTGAGGTCCTTCTTTTTTTTGCTCGTCATCCGAATCAGGTGTTTACGCGTGAGCAGATTTTTGCAGGTGTGTGGGGATATGACCAGTACGGCGATATGAACACGATTACCGTGCACATCAAGAAGATCAGAGAGAAAATTGAATTAGATCCCTCTGTACCTGCTTTTATCAAAACGGTCTGGGGAATTGGCTATAAGCTGGATGGGAGCGAACGATGAAAACAGGACTGCGTTTCAAACTGATTACCTCTTTAACCGTAGTTTCCATTGTGCCATTCCTTATACTGAGCTTATTCGGTTCTATTGATTCCGTACAGCCTGGCACCCGAACGGCCATGTACACAAATATAATGATTGTGATTGCTGGCCTGATCATGGCGCTAGTGGTTTTCGCTGTGCTGCTGGCCAAAATCATCTCACGGGACATCCTTGATCCATTGAAGGAATTAAGTGCCTCGGCAGACAAAATTATGCGGGGCGATTTGGACTTTCAGATAACTTATCATAGAAATAATGAAATGGGACGCTTCAGCACCGCTTTCGAGCTGATGCGCTCGAAGCTGCAGGAATCGCTGAACAAACAGCGCTTGTCCGAGCAGGCGCGCAAAGAGCTCATCACAAGCATCTCACACGATTTGCGCACGCCGATCAGTTCTATTAAAGGCTACGTGGAAGGCTTGCAGGACGGCATCGTGCATGACAAGGAGAAGCATGCCCGCTATCTCGCCGTTATTAAAGACAAGACGTACAAACTGGACGGGCTGATCGAGGATTTGTTCCAATTCTCTCAGCTGGAATCTGGCCAGCTGCCTATGCATTATGAACTGGAGAACAGCCAGGAGCTTCTGGAAGACATTGTAAGACCTATGGAACTGGAGTTTATGGATCACTCAGCCAGCCTGATCGTCAACAGGCCTTTCCATGCCTTGCCGATCAAAGCAGACCGCAGCCGTATTACACAGGTATTCGATAACTTGGTGAGCAATGCAGCTAAGTATGCCGGACAAGAAACCAGAATTACCATTGCAACAACAGTTATAGGCAACTATATTCAAATCTCGATAGCTGACAACGGGACGGGCATAGCCGACTCAGATCTGCCCTTTATTTTTGACCGCTTTTATCGTGGCGACAAGTCCCGTTCCAGCAAGCTCGGAGGCTCTGGGCTTGGGCTTGCCATTTGCAAACAAATTATCGAAGACCACGGCGGATCCATCGGAGCTCGAAGTGAGCCCGGCGTCGAGACCGTATTTTATTTCACATTACCAGTTCTGGATTCGTCCGATGAATAGCAAGCCGACTTCGTATTTCTTACCCATGAAGCTGATGCACCCGGCCTTGTCGACTTTACGATTCTCGCTGTGCAGAAAGGCGCTAGCCAACAGCTCCGCGTCCACGAGTCGAAGCGCCTTGGTATCGCTCCGATAGGCAATTTCCGGTGTTTGATCGCCGCTCAGCGCCGCGTGCGGCTTGTTCTGGTGGCATTCCGACAGCCAGACCTCAAACCAGGTATTGAGCTGCTTTTTGAGCCGTGAAACAAAATGAATGTCACGTACACAGAAGTCGTCGTACTTGCCGTAGTCCAGATTGCCGCGGTCCATAAGGCAGGTGGCATCCTTCTCGTCAATCAGCACGTCCATTTGGGAATGATCGGCGAGTTGGGCGTTTATAATCGTCGCTTTGTCCGAAGCGGCACGAGGAAGGCATCTTGCGCTGGTTCCACAGCAAAATGACCAACGGTCTCTTGGAGGGCATCAACGGCCTCGTTCAGGCAGCCAAGCGCAGAGCGCGGGGTTACCGCAACGTCGATAATTTGATTGCCATGGTGTATATGACGGCCAATAAGCATCGTTTGCCTGCGCTTGGTGCGCGACGATCACATTGAGTTCGGAAACAAAAAAAGAACTGGCAACAGCATGGAGCCACGCATCGCTCGCATCTGAACCAATTCCCTTGTCATTTACTCATGACGATATTTAATTTCTCTATAAGACAATCGCCGCGCCGCTTGCCCGGCTTTCGTTCGCCGCTTCCATGAAACGGATGATTTCCAGCGTCTCCGCGGGATCCAGGGGAGTGACGCCCGTGCGGAACATCGCAACCAGCTCTTCCATCAACGGCATGTAGAACGGTCGATTGCCCGCCAACGGATTGACGAAGGTCGAGCCGTTCTGCCGGCTGATCGTTATCCCGTATTCATGATTGTTCTCACGGTTTCCCCTCGCCGTTCCGATTCGACCGTCCTCCCAGGTTCCGACTACCAGCTCGCTTCTGCCGTCCGTGAACGCCTGCACCTTGCGACAACCCTTGGACATCGCCGTATAAAGCATCTCCACCGCGTGGACGCCGTAATAGAACCAACCCGGGTTATTCGGTTCAAGCGGCATCGGCGAATAGGCATCCGCCCCGATCACCTGACCCCGTTCGTCCGGCAACAGCGCCTGCGTCAGCGGATCGGCATACCGCAGCGAGGAACACCCTAGCAAAGCTATTTTATGTTTGTCGGCCAATTCGAATATCGTCTCCGCATCCCTGACGCTTAGCGCAAACGGTTTGTTGATATAGGCCGGCTTGCCGTATTGGGCAATCCGCAGGAACTGTTCGGGATGGACTCGGCCATCCAGCGAGGTCAGCATAATCGCATCTGCTTGTTCGGCGACGGCTTCGATGGCGGAAACAATACGCACACCGTATTTCACGCGCATCTCCTCCGTATAATCGTTCACCCGGGAGATACTGCTCGGCATGTCGGCCGATCCGCCCGGGTAAGCCACTGTAACTTTGCCTCCCGAAATAGGGTGCTCGTAGTTGGCGTCGTTGAAAAATCGCGTAAACGCTCCGCAATGGGAAGTGTCGAGTCCAATCATACCTATGTTCAGTTCTTTGACCGTTATTTGGCTCATTTCAATGTCCTCCTGGGGGTTATAAGTTGGAATAGCGGCATTGCAATGCTTTCACTTTAACGCATGAAGCCGAATACTGTCACTTCCTTCCGATTTAAAGACAACTTATCGCTCTTTAAAGGCGGATTGAGGGTTCGTCAGCATTCAGCCGATGGGCCGTGCAAGTAACGTCTTCCCGTTTCCTTGCTGCATCAAACAGGCACCTTGCCTATGTCGGCGACTGCGCATGAACTTTCCGCGTTGACTTGAGATAGACACCGGCACGTCTGCACTTGTTACTGTAAAGGTGTTACGGTTTACTGTACTAGCCGCGACTTCCTTATCTGTGAGTTAAGCATCAGGATTTGAGCCCCTGACGTTCCTTTTGGGTTTCGCGTCTGGCCGATCCTGAAGTAGTGGGTTGGCAGCGGCTTAGCGGCCTTTTTTTCTGCCGTCTGTGTCAATACGAGCGCGGCTCCCAAGGAGCATTTGTGGTCAGGAAGGCGGCCAGCTTCTTGCTTTCCGCTCTGCGCGTCTTGCGCATTAACGCCCTCTGTGGTCCCGATTCGTGCAGATTGCGCTCTTCCTCAGATTCCGGAATCACATCCGGCACTTCAATCGGATGCTTGTGCCGATCCTTGGCCACAAAAGTCAGAAATGCGGTAGCCGCAATCATCCGCTCTCCGCTCATTAAATCCTCGGCGATCACCTTCACGAATACTTCCATCGAGCTTTTGCCGGTATACGTGACGAAGGACTCCAGGCATACGGAATCGCTGGGACTTCCCCGGCCTTGTCGATAAAAAATTCCACGACATCATGCTCGTACAATGGATCGTCGTGGTTGACGTACGGTGATACCGCATAATCATCCCGATACTCGAAGCGGAAATAAATCGCTTGGTCATCCCAGCATGTTCTTACACGAGTCGGTTCCTTCACCGGCCCACCGGTGTCGACGTCGACCAATTCAGCGTAAGACAGGCGAACCCTAACCAACGGATCGAAGTTCACATATGGGCAAATCATTCGTTCGTGTTGTTGTTGCTGCCACTCCATACAAAATCCCCTTTCCAGAATGACGTTTTCAATCCTGTAAAATTCGCTGCCGAATATTTCGGACCGGCCACTCTTCGAGGAAGCTTGTGACCGCCGCGACAATGGCTTCAAAAAATTGCTCCCCTTTGGCTGCGGAAGCCGTGGTCGGATCGCCGAAGGTGCCGGTCTCCGATATTTCCCGAAAGTTATGGACCGTCGATACTGGCGAACCGCCGAACATATCCAGGCGTAGGGACGGCATTGCGGGCTGAAGCCCGTCCCGGCGAATCCGGTCGGACTGCACGAGCGCGGCATGAAGGTACAGCATCAGCGAGGTCTCCAGCTCGCAGGCATGCCCCATGCCGCCGAAGGAAGATTCGCGGATGGCGCCAATTTCTTCCCGCGCCACGTTCCAGTAGCTGAAGCCGCAAATCGACAAATCGTCCCGGGAAGGATACAGATTTTTCAACTCCTGCAGCGCCATCTGCATCGGCAGTTGGTTGCCGCCGTGCCCGTTCAGCAAAACGAAGTTGACGAAGCCGGCGCCGATGGCGGAACGGACGATGCCGACCAGCATCTCCGCATAGGCAGCGTGATCGACGGAGAGGGAACCGGCAAAGGAAAGATGATGCGGCGAATGGCCCAGCCATACGGGCGGCAGCAGCAGCAGCCGATCCGGCAGACGGCGTTCGACCTCCGCGGCCAGAGCATGAATCAGAAAATAATCGACGCCAAGCGGCAGATGAAGGCCGTGCTGTTCAACTGCGCCGAGCGGGAGCACGACCCGTTTGTCCCTTTTGTCCAGCGATTCAATTTGCTCCCAGGTCAATTCCATATATCGCATGGGCGTTCTCCTTCCTGAACGATGGGGAATGGGCCCCCAGTTACCGCAAACCCAGCAGCTCCGGGGTATTGCGATGAATGATCCCTTCCACCACGTCCTCCGGAACGCGGGGAAGCGCCGTGCCTTCCGTCAACCGATTAATGCCCATGAGGTGTTCGGCGGTCTGTTCGGCCGTGAAGAACGGGAAGTCGGAGCCGAACAAAATTTTGTGCGTCACCTTGTACTCGTGGGCCAGCACCATCGCGTTGTAAAATTGCCACGGACGCGCGCCGAGCGCCGAGATGTCCATGTACATGTTTTTGTTTTTGCGGACGACCGCGATGCACTCCTCGACCCACGGATGGCCCATATGGGCAATGATCATCTTCAGCTCGGGAAAAGCGCGCGCGATCGGATCCAGTGCCGCCGGCCGGGAGGCGTCCAGGAAGCCTTCCGGGATAAACGAGGTCCCCTGATGCCACAGAATGGGAATTTTGAGCGCATTGGCGCGGGCGTACAGCTCCCAGTGCTCCTGCCGGTCCGGATAAAAATTCTGATAGATCGGTCCGAGCTTCAGGCCCGACAGCTTCAATTCCCGGATCGCCCGTTCCAGCAAGCCGGCGGCACCGGGCCGGTTCGGATCGACGCTGGCGAAGCCGAAGAGGCGCGTCGGATGCCTCGACACGTACTCCGCGACGTATTCGTTCGGCACCTGCACGCCGGTGGCGGGCGCATCGAAAGCGAGCACGATGGCTCCCGCGGCATTTTTCGCGTTTTCCAGGTTGTCCGCAGGCTCCGCAACCAACTCGAATTGGTCGCCCCAGGCGCTTCTCGCCGCGGCCATAAACGGACCGTCGACCTGGCCGGGACCGAACAGATGGGTATGGCAGTCGAACATCAATGTTGTCTCCCTCCTTGGATCCGGCTGCCGTTGCGCCGGATCGCCGATTCAATTTCTTTCGTGAGACGCAAACCATCTCAATCTCTGATGGCCGTGCACTCGATTTCGACCAGAAAACCGTTCAATTGACAGGCAACGACGGTGCGGGCCGGGTAGGGCGGCGTAAAATACGTACCGTAAATCTCGTTAAACGCGCTCCAATCGGCGATATCGCTCAGGTACACCGTCGAGCGCACGATATCGTCCAGTCCGAAGCCGTTGTCTTCCAGTAGACAGCGAATATTATACATCGTCCGGTGGATTTGCACCGCGAGATCGCCCTCCCCGACGAGCCGCCGCTCGAGATCGAACGGCCCTTGACCCGCAAGGAACAGCATATTGCCATGCCGAATTGCCGTTGAATAGTTGCCGAAGGCGGTCGGAACCCGCCCGGAATGAACAGCCTGTTTTCCCATCGCTCTCCTCCGCTCTCTAGACGCACGCTTTGCGCGCGATCCGCATGGTATTGGCCGCCGATCAGCCGGTATACAGGAACGCCCAAGGTTTTGCCCGACAGGCCGCGCTAACGATGCCGATACCGGCTTTGGCTTGCAGATGGCGCTGCGGGAACTCCAGGTTGTCCGGCAGCTTCGCGACGCGATCGGCGGAAGTCCCTTCTCGGACTCGTCTAGGAATAGCTTCTTGCCATATGATCTGCCGGTTCAGCCGCTTTGACGCTTAAGCCGCCGTCCACCATCAATAGATGACCATTGATCTGCATCGCGCCTTCAGAGGCGAGAAAAGCAACGGCATCCCCTATCTGTTGTGGTATACCCAAACGTTTCATCGGATTTCCTTCGATTTCCGCTTGTGTTGCAAATCATCTATTTCCGCTCGACTTATTGTCATATTCGCACTACTCCTCTCTCTGCAGCATAAAGCCCCTATAAGTTCGAAATATGAACGAAAAAAAGCTGATCAACTAGGGAAGCAGCCTATAGTTAGGCAAATATCCATGTATCCTGTGCCCGATGAAGCCTTCGGCATATGGGAAGCCGGCTTGGAGTCCTCTAAATGCCGAAAGTTGTTCCATGAATGCGTCAAACCTTGTATCTTTCATAAAGTTTTCCATCCATTCATTCTGACTCTTATGTTTGGAAAACGCCTCTCGCTTCGATTCCATCTCATTTGAAATATCTACATATATTTCAGGTTGAAAATTAAGACCCACATCCGTATCAAAGAAAAATAAAGACGGTGCTTTGCTGATCGGTGGTTCATCGGCCATAATATTCTTGCCCGGCAAGGATAACATGACCTCGGTCACTACCTTTCCCGTAACTGCGTGGTCCAGACTGACGTCATTGATGTAATGAGTAAAAATAACATCAGGATTTGCCCATCTTATTGCATTAATAACGTCTCTTCGGAGTTCAAGCGAATCGATCAATCTCTGGTCATCAAACCGCAAAAATCTGATTTCCGCATCAAGGAATTTAGCCGCATCAATCTGCTCCTGTTCCCTGATTGCGCCGATCTCTTCTCTATTATATAAATTGGAACCTTGGTTTCCACTGGTAGTTAGCGCAATAAAAATTTTGTGACCTTGCTTGAAGTACTTCAGGAGAGTACCAAAACAATTTATTTCCACATCATCCGGATGCGCTACGATTGCCAAAATATTCATTCAACATAAACCCCTTCCGATAATTTCATTCTGATAAAAATTAATTTAGCATTCCCATGCATACATTTTAAAGCTTGCAATCTGAGTATGTCCTCTCGCCGTCGTGCATACGTTTGCGTAAGCAAAGGTTACTGCCATTTTACAGCTCAGTCGCATCAATCCGCTTAATTTCTCATATGATAGCCACCATCAACCGGCATTAGCGCACCTGTAATGTAAGATGCTGCATCCGATAAGAGGAACGCTGCCAACTCGGCTATTTCATCTGGTGTCCCGCTTCTCTCAAGCAAGCAATTTTCACGGACAAGCTTGCGTGTCTCATCTGATAAATCAGCTGCTTGCTTATGTGAGAAAAAATAACCAGGCAGTATAGCATTCGCCCGTATATTTAAGGGTGCGTAATCATGTGCCACGACCCTGGTAAATTGATTGACACCGGATTTTGCCGCTCCATAAGAAGCATTCGATGCCGCAGGAACTTGACTCATGATAGAAGAAGTGTTGACGATCGAACCACCGCCCGAGTTGATCAGCAACGGGAGCATGTATTTGCAAACCAGGAAAGTGCTTGTTAATGTACCTAAAATAACTGACTCCCACTCAGCCAAAGTTTGTTCCAAAACCGACTTGTGGATTGCCGTATACGCATTATGAAAATAGCCGTCCAGTCTGCCAAACTTTTGATGAATTTCCTCCGCCAGAAACACCACATCCGCTTCGGAGCTCACATCGGATTGGATAAATTCAAATCGCTCCGCTCCATACTCCTTCGCTAACTCCTGCATCTCTCCAGATTGGGAAAAATCGATTATGTCATTGGCCACCAAGATCGCACCTTTTTCCAAAAACAGCTTTGCTGCCGCACATCCCAATTGACCACTGGCGCCGGTAATAAGGATTACCTTATTGAATAATGTATGGCTCATTGCACTCTTCTCTCCTTCAAGTCCTTATACAAGATGTTTGATCTCCAGGTAAGTAAGTGCCCACTTCTGAATTCATTCCGGTCTATAAGTTCACTGGTAGAGGGCTGGGCCCTCTACCAGCGAAACCTTCATCTTATTTTATTGTCCTTCTTTGGCAATCGCGTCCCTAAGCTTGGCGTTGGCCCCTCTATACCGTCGATCCACTTCGGCCGCCTTATGTCCCGGTGACCTTCACCGCCATGACCGTGCTTGACGTCTCGCCCGCACCGTTCACCAACTCGACGCGATACTCGTAGGTGCCGGGAGCCCGGCCGCTAATCGCCGTTGAAGCCGTCTGCGCCCCGGGTGTTGCCGCGGCGAGAGGCTGTGTATCGACCAGCGTGCCGTTCTCGTACAGCCGGTACGCCGTTCCGTTCGTCCCCCACCACAGGTTCATCGTCACGGTGTACGTGCCGCCGCCGTCCCAGTTGTCGTGCGACAGCACTGGAATCCCCGGCGCTGCGTCGGTCACCGTCACAACGTGCGGATCGCTCGTCGTTATGCCGTGACTGTTGATCAGCTCGGCGCGATACGTGTAGACGCCGTTCGCCCGGCCGCTAATCGCCGTCGAGACCGTTTGCGCCTCCGGCGACTGATCGTTCAGCAGCTTCGTTTCGATGAGCACTTCGTTTTCGTACAGCCGATACACCGTACCGTTGCTCCCCCACCACAGGTTCATCGTCAAGTTGTAATCGCCGTCCAACAAGCCGGTATTATGGCCGTTGTCGTCGGACAGCACCGGCTTGCCCGGCGCTGCCGAACTCGCCGCCGTCCCGACCACCTCGACCGTGATCGGCTCCGACGTCAGCTCGCCGTATATCGCGCCGATGATCGTCGTGCCCGCCGCCTTGTACACGATCACGCCACCGGACAGCACTTCCGCCACCGAGCTGTCTGAGCTCGTAAACGACGCCCAGGCGGTGACGTCGGTCTCGCTAGCCGCGCCCTGCGAGCCGTTGCCAGTGTGTCCGCTCCCGGCCGCGACCACGCTGACGGCCAACTGCCCCGCAGTACCCGCCATGGCCGGCGAGATCCCTCCGTCAAGCCGGATGCCGGTGACCCCGATCGTCGGCTCCGCCTCGGTTCGCTCCGCGATGACGAGGCCGCCGGCCGGAACCTCAATCGCCACCTCGGCTGACAGATGAGAATACACCTCTTTATCCAACAAAGCGCCGTTTTCGTTATAACGATACAGACGGATGTTCGACTTGCCGTCCTCCGCCGGCAAATCGAAGGTTCCGGAATTCATCGTGACGACGCGCTCCTCCCCGACGATAAAACCTTCGCCGATCCGCTTCACCGTCATCGGATACATCCGGCTGATGAAGTTATCCTCCCAGTTCAAATGCAGATTGACATCATACGGCGAATACATCGCGCCTCGCGATAAGACAACACGCGTCGCTTCGAACACTCCCTTCGTCGAGGAACGATCTCCAAAATTGCCGAGCACGAGCGGTACACGGGTCAAATGAGTGTCGCCCATCGGGCCGATTCCGTTGCCTGCTTCAACAAAATTGACCGTCGGCAGCTGATTGACGCTTTTCAACGCCGGCGATGAATTATGGAGAAAAAACTTGCCCCGGGAAATTGCCGTTTCCGCAAATTCCAGTTGAGCGGTCTCCGTCACATAAGCGTTATCCGTCTTCAGCCGTATAATTGCCCCGTTTTCGTCGAGATCCGCCGAGCGGCCATCCCATCCTCGATAGTCGTAGCGACTATATCCGCTTCGGGTAAACGCCCATGAAAACTCATCCATATAAATCCCGTCGCCCCCTATTTCGTCCATGAAATAGGTTAGGTCATCCAAGCGATCTGCCAAGTAAGGCGAGTTTTCCCTGGGGACGTAGTACAAAACACCCCAGCCCTTGTTTACCATCCCTCCGGCCCAGGAGCTGGAGTAGACGGCCGACTCGAAGGGCGAGCCGTCGGGCAGCAGCACCTTCTCCTGATCGTAGGGCCACATATGCTGCAGCGGCTTATAGATCATTTCCATCGCCGGGTGCGTGGTCTGAATCACCTTGACACCGGGAAGCGTATTATGAATGCGATCGACCCGGGTTTTCAGATCGTCCCAAATCGGTTCCCGATGCTCGAAGGTTAAAAACTGATCGATATCGAGATCAGGCGTTCCTCCGACGGTTGGCGGCGCGCCTTCAGGCAGCTTCGGGTAGGCCTGGGCATGGATCGTATCGCCGTCAAACTCCAGCCTTTGCCACGGATAGACAGCCAGGTTGATCGGCCCCAAATTCCCCAGCGAATTGACCAGACGTTCCTCCGGCGTCGCTCCGTCAGCCTCCTGATAATACCAAATCGTCGGGGCATCGAGCGCCAGGCCATTCACCCCCCAGCGCTCACGCACCTCTTGGACCATGGACCAATAGCCCCCCTCTTGAACCGGAACAATAGAGAGCTCGAACTCGATCGAATCGTCCGGCGCCAAGGCTAGCGTCCGGGTATACAGCTCTCCGACGCCTCCCTTTGTACGCGACTCCAGCAGCAGACGCAGCCAATCGCTCTCGGCGACAAATCCATAACCGAAACCATCCTGCTGTTCGCCGATGAATACGGTTGGATTTGCCGACATTGACTCTTTACCGGAAGCATTGAAATCTCCGCCGAGCACAAAGCTTGCCGGCTCCTCCATAAACAGCCGATGGCGGAAGGGCAAGCCTGCGTTCTCCTCGCCGTGGTTCGTCCACGTCTCCCGCCACACGACTCGCCCCTGCTCAATCCGTATCGTTCGCTCCAGCTCAAACGAATTCCAGCTCGCCTGCAGGCTGAAGCCAGTCTGATCCGTGAGCTTCTGCACGGTCAAGTCGGAAATATCCGGGCCGGGCTCGCCATCCTCCGCCCGAATCATCGATTGTGCCTCTGGCCGCAGCCGCATCCCGATGGCACTCTCCACCCGTACCATCTCGCCATTGCCAAGCTGTACGGCAAAGCCTCCGGCTGTTCCTTGCAGCAGAGTCAATTCTCCTACCGTTACGGAGTCGGCGATCGATCCGCGCTCGGGCACTTCATTAAGCGGTAGCGGCAGGTTGGATACGTCAAGCCAGCCGAAGCACAGGTTTCGAATAATCAACTCCGAGCCGATCAGATTTTGAATCGTCAGCTCATTGCCATCGACCCCGCGAACCAAATCCGAAACATTCAGGACAAATTCAGAGCCCTTGCCGTCGTAGGTATGGGCGTTAGCAAGTTCAATGTTCGGGGCAAACACCGTCATGATCGCATCGTTGTTGAAAATATTGAATGTCAAATTATAATTCGTCAATTCTAAAGAAGAGTCTCGATCAACTAACCGCTCATCGCCAAAAGCAGTCGTCTGTCTGATCGGGTTCTGATTCAGCATCAGTTTCGCATTCCAGTTCGCTCCGTCCTGAACCTCAAATCTGGAATACATATTAAACGACATCACCGCGATCTTGTCAGTCTTGGCAGGCATCACCGGAAACAGGATGGTTTTGGTCTCCCCTCCCTTCAAAATTTGATCGGCAAGCGTGCTCTCGTCTTCCAACACAATTCCCGGTCCTTCTCCCTGTTCGGGATAGTCTCCAGGCCCCCCGGAACCATCCGAATTGTTGAAAGGCGATTGATCCGGATCATACCAACTGACGCGAATATCCCTTAACTTCATCTCGAATTGGCCAGGACTATCGTTGATGATCTCAATTTCGTTCGGATTGTTCGCATCCAACAAATCCGAAAGGTTCAACACAAACTCGGCTGCATCGCCATCCGGACTGCCGCTGTTCGCTGTCGGCACATCCGGGGCGAAGATCGTTAGCCATTTTCCAGCGCGATGTACATCCAGTATAAGCCCGGGATAGTTCAACAACTCAAACTGCGGATACCGATTCATCAGGCGCGGCGCATCGACGCCATTTACAGCATTAACTACCGTTCCATTGACCTTGATCGTCACATTGTACTGAGCCCCGCTATACATGACAGCCTCATGAAACATGCGCAAAGCGAGCACGATCGGCTGCTCTCCCCTTGGAGGCATGGCGGGCAAGGAAATGATGTAGGAATCAGAAAAGGAAACGTTTTGATCATCAAAATCATAATAGTCAATCGGTTCCTCGGGATTTGTAGGATAACCGGTCACCTTGACATTGCTTATCTTCATTTCGAAGCTTGGATGCTCATTGATAATTTCAATTTCATTTGGATTTTCCGCATCCAGCAAATCGGAGATGTACAATAAAAACTCGGCTGCATCGTGATCCGGACTGCCGCTGTTCGCTGTCGGCACATCTGGGGCGAAGATCGTTAGCCATTTTCCAGTGCGATGTACATCCAGAACAAGACCGGGATTGTTCAACAGCTCAAACTGCGGGTCCCGGTTCATCAGCCTCGGCACATCGAGGCCATATACAGCATTGACTACCGTTCCATTGACCTTGATAGTCACATTGTAATTCGCCCCGGCATAACTGGGACGTTCATGGAACATGTCCAGGCCGAGAGAGATCGGCTGATCGGCCCCGTCAGGCTTCGCCGGCAAGGACAAGGTATAGCTGTTGGAGGGCGCAACCGTACTGCTCTCGAAAGTCAGTTCCCCCCCAGGTTGTCCACCACCAGTTGCCTCGACCGTTGGCGAAGGAAAATAAAATCCATGAACCAGGAGAACCAAAATCATCATAAGTAAGATGAGTTTCTTCCGCATCTGTTGTTCATCCTTTCCATCCCTAATTTATTAAGTTTCCGTTCTTCATACGGTAGCAATGCAGATCTATTTTTGCTAGCTGATACCTCCTTTCACTTTAATAGTTAACCAGCAAATACGGCGTTTCGATTTCTTTCTTATAGTATAAAGATTTCATAATCGCGTCATTGGCACCTGTGGTTAACAAAGATCGCTCAAGTGGATATAAGGTGCGGCCCGTGTGTATAAACCTTTCCAGCTCCAACACAAAGATCGCGCTATGGACAAATGGCTTTTGCCACTGGCAGTAAAATTCTGTACATAACGGCTGTTCGGTTTCGTAAATTTGAAAGGCGGCCGCAAATTTGTTTATTTCCTCGTTTGCATAGAGCATGCCGGCCTGCAATCCATCGGCATAGTTGACCACGATGAATACGGGGCGATCGAGCGAGTGCGGGAATGCATCCACATCGTTCAAATTAATGAATCCGCCTAAAGCGCGGTAAATGGCAAGCCATTCCTCGTTCAATAAATGTTCAATGGCTTTCTCCCCTTCATAGGCGACAATGGACTTTATGCCGCTTTCTCCATAGGCTCGCCGCTCCGCAATCGATTGCAGCATTTCCAGCGTATGGTAGCCGTACTTTTCCACATCGGTAAGAATAAAGCCGAACATCCTTTGCAATGGTGCCCCGGACGGGATGGGTAACTGGGTCGGATATTGGAAACAGAACGGAATGGATGAGCTGGACATAAATGGGATTTCATGCTTATTGACTTGCTCATACATCCATTCGATGTCCTCTCGTACAATTGCAAATCCTTTGTCGGTAAAAACCGGGACGATACGGTCTGCCTTCAGCATGACGTTTAAGCAAATTTCAAAAAACTCCCGTCTGGGATACATCATTTGCCCGAATTCATTGGTTGGGTATTCTCCATGCTCGCCGATGATGACAATGCCGTCCAAGTTAAAGGTGTCGCCGCCGCATTTTAATGCCTGTTCCACAGTCGAAAACATAGGTATGCCGTACTGGACGGCCAAATCGCGGCTCAAGTCCGTTTCCTGAAACAGATCCACATACATGGCGGCAATTTCAAGTGTCGATTCATATTTCACCCCATTAACCGAGAAACCTTTAATCATTTTGGTAATAAACACATCGGCATGCGAATCTTCCCAGTACTCCGTGATGATGACCGCTACTCGTTTTTTTCGTTTCATTGCTTTACCTTGCCTCTCACAAAATTTGTCCGATCCGTCGCTGGAATCCGGGATCTTGCTTGTCGTAGAACACCATTTCGCGCACGAGTTCCTTGCTGTACCTAGATAGGCACAATGTAAGTAGCTGGTAAACAGGTTTTTTTTTGCTTTAGGCTTTGCTTGTTGTTGCTTTCACCTTGCCATATGGCGGCACTGGGCCTTTGAACTCCCCTTTTCTTGCTTTGCTATTGAGGTAAGGATTGCTCACCCAAACCGTATGGTTGTTAAAGCCTTATAGTGCTCCGCTGGGTTGAACCCAGGAATGCAGCCAATTTCCAAGTGCCGTTAAATCTGTTTGCAAATAGTGGTTACCCCTGTATCATTACTCTTTTAATGAACCCAACTGTGCGCCTTTCACAAAATGCTTCTGCAGAAAGGGATAAACACATAGAATCGGCAGGATCGAGAATAGGATAATGCCCGCTTTTAATTGCGTCGGCGTCGTAGCCATTTGCACGGCTTTGGAGATATTGACCAGCTTGTTCATATCATCCTCCACGACCAGGCTGCGCAGCACGAGCATAAGCGGTTGTTTCCCCAGATCCCTGATATACAGCATCGCACCGAAATAAGAATTCCATTGGCCTACCGCATGGAACATGCCAATGGTCGCCAATACCGGCTTGGACAAGGGCAGGATGATGCGGTAATAAATGCGCCACTCGGAGCAGCCATCCATTTTGCAGGCATCGAACAGCTCACTGGATATTCCCTGAAAGAAGGTCTTAAAGATAATGATATAGAATGCGCTGAGTGCTCCGGGAATAATTAAAGCCCAAAGGGTATTCATTAATCCCAGCTCACGGACGGTCAGATAGGAAGGAATTAACGGCGCCGAAAAAATAAAGGTAAGCACAATCGCCTTGAGTATGAGCTTTCTTCCTTTCATAGCCGGCCGGGATAAAGCAAAGGAAAGCATGGTTCCGATGAACAGGGTTAAGGCTGTCCCTACCACGGTAATGTAGATCGTATTGCCCATTGATCTCCACAGCAGCTTCATGCCCAATATTGTTTCATATACATCGGTTTGGAACCCCTTGGGCCAGAAATAGACTAATTTGGCGCTTGCATAAAGCGGATTGCTCAAGGAAACCGCCAGCAAATGGATTAATGGGGCCAGCATAGTAACACTAAGGATCAAGATCAGCGAGTTGTTAATAAGCTGAAATATCCAGTCTTTGTTATAGTTAGGCATGCCGCACTCCCTTTAATACAGGCTTTCGCCGGTTGTTTTTTTACTGATATTGTTAAGACTGACAATCAGAACGAGCCCAATGATGGACTTAAATATGCCGATAGCTGTGGTATAGCTGAACTTGCTGCCCTGAAAACCTACACGGAACACATACGTATCGATCACCTCTCCGACATCCCGAACCAGCGGATTGAGAAAAATATAAATTTGCTCGAAATTGCTCTCCATAAACGTCCCGATTTTGAGCAGGAATAAAACGATAATGGTGCTCATGATCGATGGTAGCGTAATATGCCAGATCTGCTTCCATCTGCCTGCTCCATCCACCATAGCTGCTTCATATAAATTAGGATTGACAGCTGTGATCGCCGCCAAATAAATAATGGTGCCCCAGCCTACTTCCTTCCAAGTATCCGTTATAACAAGAATTCCGCGGAAATAATGGGACTGTGTAATAAAATCAATCGGTTTCTCCAGGCCAAAACCGGCAAGAACTGTATTGATTATTCCGTCATAAGACAATAAATTAATGAAAATCCCGCCGACAATGACCCATGATAAAAAATGCGGGAGATAAACCAGCGTTTGCGTAACCCGCTTGAAAAACATCCAACGTACTTCGTTTAATAGAAGCGCAAACAGCAAAGGGGCGGGAAAGCCAAACACGATCGTATAAAAGCTGAGAATCAGCGTATTTCTAAAAATTTGCATAAACTCAGGATATTCAAACATTTTGATGAATTGCTTGAATCCTACCCAGGGTGAATTGAAGATACCCTGAAAAATATTATACTCTTGAAAGGCGATTACATTGCCCAGCATCGGCGTATACTTGAAAATGATAAAATAGGCGACTCCAGGAAGTGCCATCAGCCATAATATCCAAGCATCATTACTCAGATTCCAGCTTTTTTTCATTATCTTAGCTCCTTACTTGTAAGAAAAGGCCAACCGAAGTAGACAAGCTGACCTTGCATTCTTTACAGATTATTTAAAGTTCTGGTTGTGCCATTCAGTTGCTTGTGCGATCCATTCGTCTCCGCCGCGTTTTTTCCACTCCGCTACGAAGTTGTCGAATGCTTTATCCACATCTTCCCTTCCCGTAACCGCTTTAGCGAACATATCCAGCAATAGGGAGCCCGAAGTAAAGCCTACTTGCAGCTCCGGATGCTCTGTAATCGCCGGAAGCGGTGGCATATACATCACATCATTGGTAAAGACCGCCTTCTTGGAAATTTCAAAGCCTTTCTTCATTTCCTCGCCAATTGGCGTTTTTGGAAGAGTTTCCACAGAATTCAAGGCGTGTCCGGTCATGTTCAAGATAAGCTGATAGACTTGAGAGGCCGAATTCTCCTTATTAATTGCATCATCCGGGTTATAGACGACTTTATCGCCATCCATCGTAAAGTTTTTGTCCTTAATTCCGAATTTAAAGAAGTTTTGCGCATCCGGATTGGACCAGGCCCAGTCGAAGAATTTAATCGCCTCTACCGCATTTTTCGATTTGGTTGGAATGACCCAGACGTAGTATGTCCCAGCGCCCTGGCTTCCAAAGGCTTGGGTTCCGTCTTTAGCTACAGGTGGCTCTGCGAAGGCGACCTTAGCGTCCGGCTGATTAACCATAAAGCTGGCATTCCAGTGGGTAGCATAGTTATCCACATAATGGCCCCAGCTTCCGGCTTTCCCATTTTGAATGCTGGCACCCCAATCCGCAGAAGCCGTAGTAAAGGCATCCGGATTAATATAACCCTTGTCATACAGGTTCTTCCAGAATTTAATTGCCTCTTTCATTTCCGGCATGATCACCGTCGGTGTGAATTTGCCGTCTACCATCTTCCACCAATATGGGAATACGCCGAATTCATACATGAACTCTTCACTGTTTGCCAGCTCCTGTCTTACAAGGAAGCCGTATTCATCCTTCTTGCCGTTGCCGTTCATATCCGTATTCTTGACGCCTTCAAAGTAAGCTAACCAATCGTCGAGTGTCTTGGGCATCGGAAGCCCTAATTTATCCAACCAATCCTGTCGAATAAATAACGCTCTTGTGTTGGCATTTGGTACAAGTCCCGGTATTGCATATATTTTTCCATTTTTGTTTACATCTGGTGATCTCCAGGCATATTCCGGAATCATTTTCTTTAAATTCGGACCATACTGATCAATTAATTCCGTCAAATCCGTGAATACTCCATTTTCCACGGCGCCTTGATGATTAGCGGATTCAATACCCTCCGTACGGACAATATCCGGCAGGTCGCCTGAAGCAAATCGGGCCGTAGTATCGGTAGCCAAGTTGTCCCAGCTCAAGAAATCAAAGCTTAGATCATAACCGGAAATTTTACTTAATTCCTTCACATAGGGATCTTCTGCCCAATTCGTTACTGTTGCCGCATAAGGTGCGTTGGCATTTGTGGTGAGAATGCTGAGTTTAACCGGCTCTTTCGGTGTAGGTGCTTCCGTAGCTTCGGTAGCCACGGATGTGCTTGGCGCAGCTGTGGTCTCGGCAGGTGTTTTCTCCTTGCTTGAACAAGCTGCAAGAAGAGTGGACAAACCTAATACCAGGACTAATACATGAACAAACCATTTTCGTTGTTGCATTTTTCTTCCCCCTCAATATTAATTAACAGCGCTTACAAGTTTTATTATAGGGTGCGAATACAGATGGTGATATGATATTTCTTGTAAAGTGATGATTTATCTTGACTCATCTTTATTAGTTATTGCCTGTAATCTTGCGGTATTCCGTTGGCGAATATCCGGTATATTTACGAAAAACCCGCGAGAAATGCGCATATTCCTGATAGCCCACCTGAAAAGCGACCTCATATACCTTCGATAACGGATCCTGCAGCGCCCGCTTTGCTTTCTCCATTCTAATATTCGTGAGGTACTGGATAAAGGTTTGTCCTGTTTCCTCGCGGAAACAGCGGCTTAAGTAGGGAGCGGTAATCCCGATAAACACAGCTGCGCTTTGCAGGGTCAGGTAGTGCTTGTTGTAATGCTCAGCCGTATATTCTAGAGCCTTGCGTACAAAATGATTGGTCCCGAAATTTCTTGTTTTACGCAGACCGCTGATCAATTCCAATAAAAAGGTTTCCATCAGGGAGTCATTATTCTGCCATTCTCCCGACCAATTCCATACGCCTTCCGTCGGCAGGCTCCATACTTCAGCATTCTTTAACGCTAGTTCCTCCTCGAGAAAGGATTGCAGATGCATGAAAATTTCTTCGACCGCCAAGTATTTTATCTGCACCGCAGTGAATTCGTTAAAGATTCGCTTCCAATTGCTGAGCGCGTTAACTTCATCCAACAGCCAGACGGCCTCTACCAATTGAGGGCAATGACTTTTGCAGCGCTTCAGCCAAAGAATCCTTTCCTCCATTTCTTTATGCTCCTGTACTAAGCGGCTTTGAATGCGGCCTAGGGTTTCCATAAATTCTTGCGGTCGAATGGGCTTAAGCAGAAAATCGAATGCACCTAATTGCAAAGCTCTCTGAGCGTAGGCAAAATCATTATAGCCGGACACAATAATAAATTCGATGTGCGGCCACCGTTTCAGCGCTTCCTCGATTAACTGCAGCCCGTCCATCACCGGCATGCGGATATCCGTAATGATCAATCGGGGTGAAACGCGCTCTGCCAGCTCCAGTGCCTCTTGACCATTCTTCGCCTCGCCCGCGACCACGAAAGGGCCATGCCCGGATTCAATCATTTTACGGATGCTTTTCTTGATCATAATTTCATCATCCACTAATAAAACAGGATACATCGTTATCCCTCCAAGATTAATAATTCCGATTGATCATAAGGCAATCTGATTTCCATAACTGTGCCGCTTTCGTCCGATTTGAGAATATACAGTCCGTAAGGCTCACCCAAAGTAACACGGATTCGCTTATGGACATTCCACAGGCCAATTCTCTGAAAAGGAGAGCTCCATTCATCCTCAAACCTTTCCTCGGAATAATCCCGGGTAAAGGCCAGATTGTAGCTCTCGATTAATTCTGCAGGCATGCCTTTCCCCTTGTCGATCACACGCAGGGCGTAATAATCCAGCATCGCTTCTCCAACCAAGGCAAAATACTCAGGCTGCAGTTGATTCTTCTCATAGCCATGAATAAAAGCGTTCTCGATAATCGGTTGAATGGTTAAGCGGGGACAACTAATCTTCTCCAAATCAATAAGGAGATCAAACGTAAACTCAATGCAAATGGAATCATACCGCTCCTTCTGAATATCAAAATAAGTTCGGATATATTGGATTTCTTCCTTCAGGGAAGCCATATTATGCGAGCTTATGCTGTAGCGGAAGATGTCTGCGATTGCGGCAGCCATGTTGCTGATCGGCATCACACCCTCAACAATGGCATAAGAATTAATCACTTCCAGTGAATTATACAAAAAATGCGGATTAATCTGGGATTGCAGCGTAAATAGCATCGATTCCTTCTGCTTGATCTTCACTTCCTTTTCCCTGATCTGAGCCCGATGCTCTACTTCAATGAGCCTGTGTATTTCCTTGACCATGCTGTTAAAGCTGCGGTTCAGATTGCCAATTTCATCTTTCCTGTGCTCTGGCGCACGCACAATCAGATCGCCATTCTCCGCGCGCTTCATCAGTCTTTGCAACAGCAACAAAGAATTCGTTAAATAATAGGTAAAGCCGCCGAGAATCAGGAAGCTTAAGATCACAATGACACCCATAATCAGAATGGTCAAATTCTTTACTCTGTTTAAGTTTGCCGTCAATTCATGCAAGGGAACATCAGATGCCATTAGCCAACCGTTTATTGCCGATTTTTGAAAAACAACCAAGCTTGGGTCCGCCGCAGTATGATCGATAAAATACGCATCCTTCGCTCTGTTGATTTTTTCAAGATAAGCAGCATCCGCTTTTTTTCCGATTTTAGTTCGATCTGAATGATAAATAAATGTGCCTTCATCATCCACTAGCCACGACAAACCTGCCTTGCCGAACTGCATATTCTCCATAATTTTGGCGATGGAGCTCAGGTTTAAATCAATGATAATCGCGCCTTTAGAGCTCTGAGCCGTATTTGTGCAATAACACCGATAGATCGAGAGCAGCGGACTTTGCCGGATGATGGAGATGCCCATAATCTGATAAAGCTCCTCATTTCCTCCTTTGGTGATTTTAGAATAATAGTGTTCATAACGCTGTAATTCCGACTCCCGGGTAACTGCACCGCTCGTGACATTGCCTTTTATCGAGTTCAGGACATTGCCTTTACTCGAGCTCAGAACATTGCCTTTACTCGAAATCAAGGTAATATTCTCAATATCCATTCTGCCAAAAATGATATTGTCAAGAAAATCCCTGCGGAGCTTCGTCTTGATTGTAAAATTGTCATAATAGTTTTCGGGATCCATATTCATGAACTCATTCACAATCTGATTGCTGACCGGAGAATTCATCACCAGAGGAATCGTAGTGCGTTCCAAATCAAAAAAATAGGAATCCAGATAGCTAAACGTTTGTTGAAGAAGCAATGTATTATAATCTTTCGCATTGTTGGTAATCGAGTTGCTGGAGATAGTGTACCAGATCACTCCCAACACAAAAAAAGGTAAACACAGGAACAGAATAATTGACCAAGCTAGCCTGGATTTAATCGAGAATTGCCATTGAAACCCACGTTTCATAATCGTCCCCCCCGCAAACAGAATTCACTGTAACTGATATTTAGACACTTTATAGATCTATCTTTATTCAAGGGAGTTTGTTATTTTTTTGTTAATAAAAATTATGGGGGCAGGAACAACTAGATATGGAATTGAGTATAGCATTAATTGGCGCAGGTGCAATCGGAGATTATCATTTACAGCACTATCCAAGAGGGCGGGATTCAATGCGATCGCCATTGCCGACATCAATCTTTCCAAATCGGAACAGTTGGCACAGAAATCCGCCGCCCCTACTATAAATATTTAAACTATCTAGTGTAATTCCATCTGCTCTCAGCTATCATCAGCTCACAGCCGCACCATCCTGCAGGTAGTAAGCATATTCAAGTCCTCACTTTGTTTCAAAGTGGGGGCTTTATCCCGCTAAAGTTTCGCACCCAATAAAACCGCCATTTTTAGGGTCCGAAATAGTCTCTAAAATATAGAAATTCCCGCATGAAACCTCGGTTTTTGGTGTAATTAAGGTACCAACCAAATCAACCAAAAAAGAGGGGTTATCATGCGGAAACCTGTAAACGAGATAAACTAAGTTTAAAACCATAATAACCTTCCTTCGTGTTGTAAGTACAATTTATATTGTATCTCCTACAGAAGAGGATTATTATGGTTCCAACTTTAGTATAATAAAGGGTTTTTTCATCATTAAGAATCTTAGTGAAAGCTACAGCATGTGATGTGTCTAGTCAATCATTCCGATGTTTATCCTTTTGGTTGTCAAATATGCCTCCATCATCTCATTTAAACTGTATATATATGTGGATTTTGGCGACGACACTCTTCCATTACCGCCATTTGCTGCCGTACCTGCTGCGCTGTAATTTCGAGCGGAACCCCATTTACCAATGTCCGATAAAGCATGCTGTAGAGCTTGCCCGTCATATAATCAAATGCCTCAATATCTGGCGGTAGTGATAATTCCCACTGATCTGTATGCCAATTCAATTTCTCACTGCAATAAGCCGGCGTTCCATCCTGTTTGAATAATGGCTCTTGGATAAGCTGCTGCTTTGGTGCTTCTTCAGGGATATAATATTTCC
Source organism: Paenibacillus eucommiae (assembly GCF_017874215.1). GTDB lineage: Bacteria > Bacillota > Bacilli > Paenibacillales > NBRC-103111 > Paenibacillus_AI > Paenibacillus_AI eucommiae. The sequence continues at coordinate 132,377 of NZ_JAGGLB010000017.1, read as the reverse complement.
ATTCCAGTTTTTCCGTACTGCCGTGAAGACCGCCAAGTGTTCCTTGAATGTTAAATATTTCATGTGAAAATACGCTGCAGGATGAAATTTCCAAGTCAATCGTCGGCCGCCCTTGTGCTCTCAAAATTAACTTCACGTAATCTTCCGCATCTCCAAACGTATTCGCACGATCCATAATGCAAGTAATTTGAGGCATAATATCCGTGCCAAAAAGCTGGAGTGCTTGATCGACTGGATGCGGTCCCGTATTCATTAGATTACCTCCATTGTTGCTTTGAAGCGTTTGCCAATCCCATCTGCGAGCGAATCCATTGTAATCGAAATCTATTTGGACAATGCGTCCAAGAATACCGGATTCGATAATTTTGCGAATTTGGATAAATGCAGGCTGGTAACGCGAATTCTGAAACACAGCTAACGTCTTACCTGAAAGCTTACTCTGCTCTATTAGACGGTCAACCTCTTCAGGCGATTTAGCAAGCGGCTTCTCACAAAGCACATTAAGCCCTCTTTCCAACAGCTCCTGCGTAATTTGATAATGAAGATGACTCGGAGAAGCATTCACAACGAGATCAAGCTCTTCATTTTCCACCATCTCTTGCCAGGTGCCATAAGCATTGCAGCCATATTCCCTCTTGGCCAGTTCTTGCCGATCAACAATCGAATCCGCTATTGCTCGGATCATATACTGCTCCGACATTTTGGCTAGCTCCTTGCCATGGATATCGCGTCCACTGCGCCCTTGCCCGATAATCCCTACTCTTAATACTTTTGCGCTCATTCGATTTCCAACCTCTTCCTGATATTAATGGATGCAATTTTATTTTCGAAAGTCTAGCTGTTTACCCTTGGTTATCACTGAATGTCTTCTTATATTCTGAGGGTGTAATGCCCGTCCGCTTCTTGAATGTACAGATAAAGTGGCTTAAATGATGGAATCCGACCTGAAAAGCGATTTGTGTAATTGTATGAGCATTGCGTCGAATCAGCTCCAAGGCCCTTTCAATTCTTACTTCATTGACGAAGTCGATGAATATTTAGCCAGCCTCTTTCTTGAACATATGACTGAAATAAGCGGGGGCCATATGAGCAATGAATGCTCCTTGCTCCAACGGGATGTCCTGACTTTATTATGGGGTGCGAATACAAATGGTGATATGATATTTTTTATAAAGTGATGATTTATCTTGACTCATCTTTATTAGTTATTGCCTGTAATCTTGCGGTATTCCGTTGGCGAATATCCGGTATATTTACGAAAAATCCGCGAGAAATGTGCATATTTCTGATAGCTTACCTGAAAAGTGACCTCATATACCTTCGATAACGGATCCTGCAGCGCAAGGGTTGACACGCCACCAATGATTTAATATTATACATAATGTATTATGCATTATAGTTGAATCAAATAGGGAGGAATGCCGCAATGGTCCGTCAATTTACGCACCGCGCCGCCTACGGCGTATGGATTAATGACATGAGAAACAGCCCTCTTCCCTACGAAGAATGGCCAAGCGTCCGACTTGACGAAATAACTGAGAAGGATATTATTGCCTGCATCCAGCTCATGAGCCAATCGGGGTATAACGAATTCGTGCTGTGGGGGTTGTTCGCCACCTACTCCTGGTCGCTGGACCTTGTCAGTTCTGTGGATGAGGAGCGGGCGAAACGGATCGAACGGATCATACAGGCAGCGAAGGATAGCGGGGTCCGGATCCTTACCGGCATCGGAATATACAGCTGGGGGTTCGACAGCATCATTGAACATTGTCCCGGAGTCCGTGGAACAAATCCCCATGCCATGTGCGCTTCCAGCGATGAGTCTTGGGAGTGGGTGAAGAAGATCATGGATTTTGTGCTCACAAGATTTAACTTCGACGGTCTGCATTTGGAGTCTGCGGATCAGGGACGCTGCAACTGTCCCTCCTGTGACGTTCTGGGCGACATTGAGTATCATTGCATCATCAATGCCCGGGCCGCTCAATATTTACGCAGCAAAAACAATAACAATCTGGTTATGGTCAGCTTGTGCGGATACATGCCTTACGACCAAAAAATCGCGTCCGATGAGATCAAGCATTTCATCGAACTCAGCAAACATATCGATTATTTGATCGATGGCGGTCATTATGGCCATTTCTTCGAGGAATCGACCAGGAGCCGCGTTGTGGCCGAACTCCATTGCGATTACGGAACATCAGGCGGCATATGGATTTATCCTCCCCAAAGATGGGACCGGCTGCGCTGGTTTCTTCCCTATACCCAAAGAACAGCCGCCCATATAAAGGAGTTATATGAAGACGGGGGACGTGCCATTGAATACTATATGGGACCTGACCTCAACCCGGGGGTCGAGGTCAATATCGCCTTCGGCGGCAAGCTGCTGGCCGATGTCGACCGGGATCCTGACGACATTCTGAATGAGATCGTCACGGAATTGTATCAGCCGGATGATCGGGATGCCCGGGATGAACTGGCCGCTCTTTTCAAGCAAGCCGAAACCGCCTATTTTGATAACTGGTACGATACGCCCGAGATGCCCAAGAGGGAAATAAGACAGCTCCATATAACATCACTCTTCGGGACCGAACCGGGGGCACCCACCTATCTGGCGCACTCACCTGAGCTGCAGTGGACCTTTATGGACGCCCCAGGCCGAGAAATCTATCGGAGAGAAATAATAAATATTCAAACTCGTCTCCTTGGAATCGAAGCCCGGATCGGCGACCGGGAGCGGTTGGGGCGCATAAACACTTGTCTGAACAGCATCCTTGCGGATATCGCTTTTGTGAACGGCAACACGCAGAAAGTCTGAAAATGCCGCGACGGCTTCAACAGCATCTAACTAAATTCATTGGTCGGTCATCGGACGCCATATCCGACCTGCGTCAATTCGTTCATTTTATGTTTTCTGAAGATCTCCAAACGTTTCGTTAGATTAGCTTAACTTGTCGAATAGCTTAGCGGGCTGCCGATCTTTCCTGCGGCAGCCTCGTATGGAACTATTCTGCCCGTTAGCTTAATAAATGAAAAAGGAGCTGCGGCAATGCAAGCTCCTCAACTATCGTTAGACGTTAGCGGAATCCCCTTGGAGGCTTGCCATTATCGTCGGCCTTCGGCTGTTGCTGCCGAAGCTTGACCAACTGCTCGTACCGCTCGCGGATCTTCGGTATTGCTTCCTCGCGTAACTTTTCGAGCCTCTCAGCTGATAGACGATCGAGTTCCTCTTTCTGCTCCGGACTGACCTTGTACACTTTCGTCGTTACAATCTCTCCTGTTTCATAGACCGTTTCCGCTTTCTCTAGAGCCTGTTTCTCCTTGTCCGTGTTCGACACGTTCTCCTGCCTCCCTTTGTTTTGGGTAACTTTGTTTCTCTCTTTTCTATTATTATCACGTCTGTCTGACCTCCGTTTCAATTATCCTTACAAAACGGCTGCTAAGTTACGATAACCTCTTGTTTTGCGTTAAACTACCCGTTAGCTTAATGAAAACAAGGAGCAACTGCCTTCCAGCTTTACTTGATATACATGTTGAGGTAGACATTCGTCATGATGCATGCACTCCTTTGTGTATCAAAAGAATTCTTTAAAGAAATTGCTCAAAGCACGATTCAAGCCGGTTTGTTTTGTTTTTTTCATTGTTTTTGTTTTCTTCTTTGGTTGCACCTTTTTTCTTATTGGCATATTCGTTTGATTTTTTTTCTTTTCTTCTACGGTTTTCACTGTTGCTTCATAATTGTTTATAATATTGCTTGTACTATTAAAATCCCAACTAGTTTCTCCATTTTGAAGTGTTTTTCGAATGATATAACCACCTTTTTCAAGCTCGGTCAGGCCCATCTTAATAGAACGATCACTATCGATTTGACTCATTTTCTTAATCATGTCCATGGTTAGATCCTGTTCTTCGTTTAAGAAAATCATATTGAAATAGAGTCCCTTGGCTTTAAGTGAAAGCTGATTATCTTTTAGTATCGCATTTGTTAATAGAAGAATTTTAATATTTTCGCTTTCACCCATTATTTTCCCTCCATCTAATAGAGCCTATTAATAAACTTTACCACCCTAATCATTTAATGATATATTTTTTTTAGACCCAAAGAAACCACTCTATCAATACGAGTGGCTTTTTGGCTTATATGTATGTAAATAATCCCATAAGGATGACTTTTGATCCACTTTTATTTTGTGGGAAACAGCAGCTCTATTGATTCTTACCTGCTTATCCTCCTAATAGTGAATGGAGGTACCATGGGTATGATTAAATATGGTGCGAAGAAGGAAGACGTTATAAGTTATGTTATAGAACTGGCTTCGATTGTCTAGTTCATGAAATTCTTACGGAAATGAACATTAAATCTCAGCTATTTTTAGAAGGAAATCTGGAACATCCTGCTGATTATGATGGAGTTTTGCCTGTTTTAAGAGATGAATTATTAAGTACCTATGAAAAGTTTAGAGATTTGTTACCCGTATCACCACATCCTTATTTTCTGATTTCCACTTGGATTCGTAGCTGTAAATCGGATGGTGTAATTACCGTCCGGTATACTTGGGAACGACGACGTACTATAATTCTTAATTGGAATATAGGCGATTTTAAAAAGGGAACATCTCCCATACACCAATGACGACTAGAATCAAAACTAATACCACGACAAAGCCAACGAGTACATTGATCAAAAACGGCCGTTCTTTGGAGCTCTCACTTAATCTATCCACTTTTGTTTCCAGTGCAAAAATCCGTTCTTTCAAAGCTTGTATCTCTTGTTTTTCATTCATTCGGTTTTCATTCATTTGGTTCTCATTCAATTGCGCTTCCCCCTTAATCGGTATGGCCACTTTGTTGTTCCGAAATAAAGCTGTAAACCATCGGCACCTCCTGCCACATATTCACAAAACAATCTCCGGTCAGGGCATGCCACTCCCGTTCCATCTCTTCATCTACGATTCTCCCGGCCACTGCCTCTGATTCGTCCAGCTCCACATACATCCAAAGATGCGTGCCCTGACGAAATATGTGCAGCTTTTTACATCCGGCTTCCTTCATATGCCTTTCAATTTGCTCAGGAATCTCGTTATGAAGCCTCTCATATTCCTCAATTTTATCCGGATGCAGAACAGCGACTCTTAGCGCTTGCTTGATCATGATCATTCTTCTCCTGCTCAAGGTTATTTTCATGAATTTATCATCTCACTGGAGCCTAAGTCAAGAGCTTTGAGTGTATAGTCGGCGATTACGCCGCTAAACACATAAGGGATCGTTACGCACAGCCATCAATAATGGCTAGGCCAACAATCCCCAAACAATACCCATTAATTAACGGTTCCTATACGATCCTATAGGATCTATTCTTTGATGCTCCCCAGCACGATCCCCTTCATAAAGTACTTCTGTAGAAAAGGATAAACGATCAAAATCGGCAAAGCTCCCAAAAATATTTGTGCGGCATTCAGCGAACGGTTCGTCAGCTGGAGGTAAATTTTGCTTTCCATCGATGACAAGGCAACATCCCGGCCCGCAATGACGATCGACTGCAGATAGCTCTGCAAAGGGTAATTCTCCGTATGATTCATATAGATGATTCCGTCAAACCAGGAATTCCAATGACCTACAATGGAGAAGAGCAGCAGCGTGGCCAGCGCAGGCTTGGACAAAGGAATGTAGAGTTTCAGCAATGTTGTCAAATAGCCTGCTCCATCCATAAAGGCCGCCTCCTCCAATTCCTTAGGCAACCCGCGAAAGAAATTCAGCAAAAGCACGACACTGAACACTGGAACCGCAGTCGGAATAACAAGGGCTCCGATCGAATCGATCAGACCTGTTTTCTGCACAGTCATATAAGCTGGAATAAGCCCCCCGCCAAAGATGATCGTAATAAAAAAGTACCAGACGTATGCGGTGCGAAAACGGAACGCTTTGGTTTCCTTGGACAGCGGATAAGCCAATAACACAATCAATACCATTTGGATCCCGCTGCCCAGCACAACTCTTTTGACCGAAACCGTGAATGACGCTATGAATGCATTGTTGCGTGTCACATATTCATAAGCGCTTGTATTGAAATCTACGGGCCAGAATGTAACTGCTCCCGAAGAAACGGCTGTTGCCGAGCTCAGTGAAAGGGCAAGCACATGAATAATAGGGAACAGACAGAGAAAGGCCATGATGCACAACCAGGTGTAATTGAACCCCATAAACAGTTTTCGCAATAAGGATGTATCTTCAACCATTGGCGGATCAGGTCTCCTCTCTAAAAGATCCGGTAGTTCGCCCAGCGATAAGCCAGCCAATAAGAAGCACCAATCAACAAGAGCGATACGACAGATTTAAACAACCCAATTGCCGTTGCAATGCTGTAATTCAAGTCCACTAAGCCCATGCGATACACCAAAGTATCCAGAATATCTCCGCTATCATATACTTGAGGACTATATAAGACGAAAACCTGCTCGAATCCGGCATTCAGAACTTGCCCCAGACTTAAAGTAACAAGCAGTACAATGATCGGCCTAAGACCAGGCAAAGTAATATGCCATGTTCTTCTCCAATGCCCGGCTCCATCAATAACTGCCGCTTCATAGAGGGAAGGATTGATACCGGCCAGTGCCGCCAAATACACAATCGTGCTGAAACCGAACTCCTTCCAGGTATCTGATATCATCAGGGTATACGGAAACCATGTATTATCACCCAGGAAAAAAATCGGCTGCAGCCCAATCCCCGTCAAAAACTGATTGACCAGCCCTTGGGAGGGCGACAACAAATCGATCAGAATGCCGCCCAAAATGACCCACGATAAGAAATGGGGAATGTAGATTAAAGTCTGCAGCATGCGCTTGAAGTACGCTCTGCCGATTTCATTCAACATGATCGAAGTAACGATGGGAACGACCAGACCTGCTACAATTTTCAGCATTGCGATAAATATCGTATTCCAAATGACCTGGATGGTATCAGGCAGACTGAAGATATATTTGAAATTATCGAGCCCGACCCATTCAGAGCCCCATATGCCTTTGGCCGGTATATAGTTTTGAAAGGCCATGAGCACACCGTACATAGGAATATACTGATAAATAAATACAAGGATAAATCCGGGTAAAATCATCAGGTGCAGCGGCATTTCAGACGTAAAACGTTTATTCAAAGCCGACTCCTCCTTAAGAAGTGACGTAAGGACGATGGCGGCCTTTATTTATTGGCATACCAATCGTTGACTTCTTTCGTAATGTCGTCTCCTCCGAGTTTTTTCCACTCACTCACAAATTTATCAAATTCGTCAAGAGAACCGCCGAGTATAATTTTGCTGATCATTTGATTTTCCATTTTATCCAGATTCGGCTTTTTTTGAATCATTGCAGGTGTTGGCGTAATAATGAATTTATCTGGCTGATACTGTTTGTTAGTTATATAGCCATCGATCACTTTGGCGCTGCTGTTCAGCCCTTCCTTCCAATATACCCACCGGTTGTCGGAATTTCCTTTTTCGAAATCCAGAATCCTGGCGTAGAAGTCGCGCTCCTCAGGCGTTAATTCGCTTACATCTGCATGTTCTTTATCACTGCTTTCCAGCAGCGGCTTCAGATGACGGTAAATATCAACATCCTTGAACGTTTTGTAAATACGGATTGGAGCGTTCATCCAGTACCCGGTGTCGCTGGTCGCGTTGTACTGCGCGTACATCTCATCTGAAGTATTGTTGTAGAACAGATCCAGCCATACTTGAATCATCTGATAGATCGCTTCGACGTTTTTAGTACCCTTTTTGACGACCCAATAGTAACCCGCAATGTTAAGCGGATGCTGCATCAGCGCTGGCTTGTCATCGATGGAGGGCACAGGATACGGTATCCAGTCGATGGCCGGTGTCAGCCTTTGTGTAAGCTCAGAGGTGCCGATATTTCCGAAGATCAGGCCAATTTTGCCGGAACCTATGCTTTCCTCCACTTTGGCATAGTCTTTGATGCCGAATTCGGGATCGAGCTGTCTGGCTGCATACATCTCCTGAAGCTTGGCCAATGCTGTTTTCATTTCCGGTTGAATACTGCTGTAAGCCAGTCGTCCGGCCCCATCCTCCATCCAGATTCCTTTGTAAGCATGATACGCATTCAAGAAGCCGGTCATCATGTCGAAATTTTTGTCCATGGCCAGTCCGAAGGTGTCGTCCTGCTTGTTGCCGTCAGGATCCTGCTTGGTGAAAGCCTCGGCAATATGCAGCACATCGTTCATCGATTGCGGCGGCGACAGCTTCAACTGCTCCATCCAATCGCTGCGCACCCATAATACCGAAGGCGAATACACCAGATTTTCACCTGACCATGGTATGGCCATCAGTTTTCCGTCAATAATAGCGGATTGGATAACCTCCGGCCCCGCATCCTGGATCACCTGCTTCGTTTCCTCTGTCGCATATTGTTCATAAGAATGTGTCAAATCTTCAATAAGCCCTGCATTGTGCAGCTGCTTGAACTGCAAAGGGCTAACCGCAAAAAAATCCGGGATATTGCCTGAGGCGATCATCAGGTTAACCTTCTGCTCATATTGCGCGGATGCCACATCCCAGAGATGATTCACTTTGATGCCATCCTGCTCCAGCAAATATCGCGTCCACGGATTGTTGTTAAGGCTGTCCCCTTCGCCGAACTTGGGATAATTGAAATTGTACATAACGGTAGTCAATTCGATCGGCGGGTCATATTTCCCCTTCACGCCTCCAGGGGAATTCGTGCTGGTTGAGGGTACTGTGTTCAGGTCTGTTGTCGGGTTTGTTGTCGGGTCCGCAGTTTTGGATGAACAGGCGGCTAGCAGGATCGTCAACACCATGATCAACGACAATACGATTGGCATGACACGGTTTTTCATAAATCGTTGCCCTCCCGGTACATGTATTTTTCGGAGCCGTACGCTCAGCAGACGGCTCCTGGTTTTCCGCCTACATTCTAAGGCTTCGGAACATCATCAGTGAGTATCGCTTAGCTGAAGCGATTGGCGATAAGCAGGAATTTCCGTATCGATCACATGACGGACCTGCTCTATTTTCCAATGCAAATGAGCGGCGTCCGTCATATATTCCATGCTGGGCTCCCATCCCAGACGGGAGTCGGCTTCTACCAAAGGAATAGCAGCCTCCGCATTCGCGATTTCCAGCTCAGCGATCTCTTGCATCTCGTCCAATATCCCGTTCGCTGCTTCTGATGTGGTTTGCAGAGGCAGGGCCTGCTTCAGCTTCCACCACTGCTTCACATGCAAGGTCGTTTGCAGACAGCACCGGATGAAAGCCCCCAGGCGGTGGAGCTCCTGCACCGCTCCCCTCTTCTTCGCCACGGCAGCCGCTTCGGCCTGCTCCAGAGCAAGCAGTCCCTTCTGCCAACGCTCCTTCATCCGCTGCAGGCTGCTCATTTCAACATCGATCCGCTGTACCCCGGGAGATTTCCGGGGACTTTCCGTCGGCTGATAATTGGTATTCAGGATCAAAGTTCCGAACATCGCATGCCAGGCCGCGGGTGGTGTAGCCTCCCGCTTGAACACAAGCGGATATGACGGCCCGATGCGAAAAGGGCCATATTGATCCTCGTTGGTCGGAATATAGTCCCGAATCGCTTCACTCCAATCCTGCCAGGCTGCCAGCACCAGCGGAGCCGCGGCGATACCGTAATCGCGGCAGGCAATCGCTTCGTCAATTACCTCCGCTGTTGCGCGCGGACTCCAATAGGCCTGCTTCGCAAAATCGCTCAGAAAGGAAGGCCACCAGCCAAAATGATGCGATTCCATCAGACCTGACAAGCCCCAATCCTGGTGTGCTTTATGAAGCGCCTCATGCCTTCTTGCCCATTGATAGGGCACAGGCTCATACGGAATAACGCCAAAATCCCAGGTCAATCCGCCTGTATTGCACATGGTGTACAGCTTAATCCCCCGCTCATGCGCCACTTTGGCCTCACTGCTGAAATATTGACCCGGGCCTTCGAATGAGACCGTATAATCCACACATACACTTGTAATTTGCTCACGCTTGATCTGCTCAAACATTTCAAACGTCACCTGCAAGGTAATATCCTGCGGCAATTGCCGAATCAGAGCCAGCCGGTCCTTCTCCGGCGCCCAGCCCCAATTGTAGGTCCAGAACACGATATCCGCATCCGGGCGATGCTGGCGAACCGTTCTCTGGATCATCTCCAGCCATTCCGGATAATCGTAGCAAGGCCACCAGCCCGGGCTTGGTTTGGAACTGTTCGGAGGAGCATGCTTCCGCAGCGCCTTCGTTGTATGCTCATCCTTGCTGGGAAATTCGCAGGATTCCCCAACGAGAATGACACCTTTGAACCGGGGGCAGTGCCGGAATATCTCTCCATAGGTGCTGTTGTAATAGGCTTCTGCCTCGGGCTCAGAAGGATGTAGGGCACTTTCCAGGTAGCTGTACACATATACATCAAGTCCAAAAGTTTCAGCGCGATCCACTAGCTCGTTGAAATCCATATATCCTGTGGGGGTACGATCCACCCCGCTGACAAAAAGCAGAATCGCATCTATGCCGCTATGTGCCATCGCATTCAGATGCGAATCCGGATACTGGTCGAGTCCCCAGCCGGAATGAACCATGCGGGGGGAAAAAATCGGCTCGCGTATCTCATCCTGCGGGGACAGAAACGGACTTTCCCGCAAATTCATCAGATCCTCCAAGTAGTAGCTGCCCTGTGCAGCTCCGTGAGCATCGCAGCCGCATATCAGCACACGATCATCGGCAATGATCACCCGATAGCTGCGGGATACCGAGAGTGCGGCGCCGGTTTCCCGCAGCTCATCACGGGTCGCCAGCACAATTACTTTAGCCTGCGAATGTGCTGCAACCGTAACATCGGGTACTTTGCGCAGCAATACAGATATCTGCATACTGGTGAACAGATAGTCTTGTAAATCCTTGGCGACATTCAGCACAAGCGGACTCGCCTTTTGGTCAACGATAATACTCCAGGTACCATCAATGACAATGTCATCCGGCTGCGCATGTAACTCATAATCGCGGCGGTCCGGCCGATGGACCACATTCAGCCGTCGTCGAAACTCATAATTTCTTTCCATCATGGGCTATCACCTCACAGCAATTTGTTCACTCAAGTCCGAGCAATTTTTTAGCGTTCTCTCTGGCCACCTTATTAAATACAGTTTCGCTGATCTTGCCAGAATCCCTCCACTGGATAAGCAGATCAACCAGATGAACGACTGAACCGGGGGAAATAATATCGGTGCCGAAGTAAATTCTGTCCTGAAACTCCTCAAGAAACTTCGGACCGTATTCGTGATCGCGGTTAAGCGCATTGTACGCTGTGCCATCGGCCAGATCGCCGCGAAGATTCGGGTATCTTCGCATCAGCTTCGGCACGACACCTTCTTCCTTGATCGGACCATCCGGCAAGCGCCCCACTTGGTGACCCTTCAGATCATAAATAATAGCTCTTTCGCCTGGCGTCTCCAGCCGTCCGATTTCTGACCAGAATACTGGCCCATGGCCAAAAATAAGCAGATCCGGGAACCTTTGCAGCGTATGCTCTAATTGAGGCAAGCCGGGATCGTCATACAGGCCGAAGTCGCCGCCAATCTGATCCGTCCCGTCAAACACGATCGGCAGCCCTACCTTCTCCGCATGCCGAAACAAATTTTGAACGAGCGGATCCATCAGCGGAAGATTCAGCATCACTTCCCCCACGCCTTTGCAGCCCTTTTCCTTATAATAGGAAAGCACCTTATCCAGCGGAGCATCCGCAGAATTGGTCAAAGCGCGCGGATCCACATTGCAGTACGGGATCAATCTGTCCGGGTAAGCTTCTGCCATGTCCAGGATGTCCTCATTAGCTTGAGGCATATAAATTTCCGGACTCACAATCGGGAGCACGACCCCTTTTTCAATTCCCAATTCATCATACTTTCTTATTAAATCTTCTGCTGTACCAAAACGAAAATAAGGGTCCGGCTTTCTGTAAGCGTGTGCATGAATGTCAATAAACACTGAATGACCTCCTTTTAAATTCCTGAATTTCCTTACAAGGCCAATATATATAAATCCACAGAAGAAAGATAGTTGCATCTCTTTATAAGGCTAGCTGTGACTTATAAATATAAAAAATTGTATACCGCATAAGAAAAAGAATATACCGCACCCTTGTATTACAGAGGCTTTTCGATTACATTCAATTTAGGTCCCCCTGCAAGCATAAACAATCGGGAGGAATGGAATGCATGCTCAAATCACACCTGTCTCGTTTTCAAAAAAATGGATTGTTCGTCAAGCTGCTGTCCAGCTTTCTGCTTCTGACCATCCTGCTGCTGTCGTTCAATTTCCTCTCCTTGTCTTTCTTCAAAAATAACATTCAAAACGAAATTATTAAACAAAACAGCCTGAATTTAAAAAAAACAGTGGATAGCTACGAGGGGCATCTGGAATTGATCGACAACCTCTTGACGGGGCTCCAGTTTAATCCGGTAGTCGAATTGCTCACAGACCGGGAAATGAATGCAGCTAATTCCGAACTCATCAACCAGTTGACTGATCAGTTGAACACGCTCATATCCAATCCCTATTTGTACCTTGACAATGTTCTGATTTATTTTAAAGAAAGTGACTCTATCATTGATAAGGGCGGAAAGAGCAGCGTCAGCCAAATGTTTGGCAACTATTACGTCACTCCCGACTATGACATTTCATTCTGGGAAAAACAATTCCAGGAAAACTATCATCTTAAACTGTTTCCGGCAGCTGAATTCAGTGAAATCAAATATGATAAAAAGTTGGCCAAAGGAACCCTTTTCCCCATCTTCATCAAGAATAATATCGACAACCGGGTATCCATTATCGCCATGCTGGACGCCTCAGATGTCTTCACTAATTTCCATATCTCATCCAGCGACAGTTTTTTTATTATGAACAGCAAGCACGACTACCTCTTTGCTTCGACCAGCGAACCGATCGGGAACAGAAGCAGCATAGATGCAGCCTGGCCCAACCAACCATCTGGATATGTCAAAAAAGATGAGCATTACTACTTTTACAAGACGGGACCAAGCACAGGGTTCACCTATATGAACATTATCCCGAACCAGAAAATCGCCGATGAAGTGTTTCGGCTGCAATTTGTGTTCATCCTTATTTTTATTGCTACACTGGTTATCAGCATCGTTATTTCTGTAGTGCTCAGCATGAAGTTCAACAATCCAGTCCAGAAAATCATTCATTCCATCGAGGATCTCCGTAAAGATCTGAAGCGCAAGAACTCCTTGCTGATCCATTACGGCTATATGAACAAAATCAAGAGCATAGGCTCCAACTTTCATGAGATTCAGGAATTGATTAGTAACACAAAACCTTTCTATATCATTTTGTTCGAGCTAACCTTCACCCGACAGTTTAAGATTAGCCATACAGCAGAGGAACATAGCAAGGCATCCAACTTTATCCGGGAATTCATTTATGTGAACATAAACGAGCATTTTCGTGATTCCGTTACTTTTCCGGTCGAAAAAAATCAGGTCGTCTCGCTTATTTTTGAGGAACAGCTCGCTGCACAAATGATCGGGGCATTGCAGTCCTTCAAGCAGATGTTCGATAGAGACAAGGAATACTGCTTTCTGACGATAGCTGTTAATCCTGAACAAAAGAAGTCGCTGGAGCTGAGCGAATCTTACGAGCAATGCGTGCAGATCGTCCGGCAAAGAAAGCTGAACGACGAAACGCAAATCATGACCGAGCTGAGTCCGGCACATTTCGAGCTGCTTTATACACCAGCTCAGGAGCAGGAATTAACTGTTCATTTACAGGCGGGGAATGTAGCGAATGTAGTGCATTTGGTTGGGCAATTACTGGACAAGATGAGTAAAAAGGAAGCGTCTGCTTATCAATACAATCAATTTGCTGAGGAAGTCATCTCCAAAGTGTTGAAAACGCTTATTCTGGAAAATGTGCAGGTCAGCTCGCTGCTCGCGGCTAACTCGCCTTATCAACAAATTAAAGATTTTACTACCATTGAGGATTACAAAGTATTTTTTGAACATTTTCTGGCCGAGGCCGTTCAATTGATAGCCAGCAAAAAATCGGAGAAAGAACCGATCATCGATTATATCACCGATTACTTGATCAATCATTACGGCGAAGATATCTCTCTGGAGCTGATTGCTAACAAATTAAACTTATCAAGCGGGTACCTGTCGATTTATTTTAAGGAGAAAAAAGGGGTAAATTTCAGCACATTCCTGAATGATATACGCATCACTAAAGCCAAGGACATGCTGCGTAAGTCCGAATATAAAATTCATGAGATCGCATCGCAAGTCGGCTATCAAAATGCCAACTCATTTATCCGCATGTTCAAAAAATGCGCCGGCATTCCCCCCAGCGAATTCCGGAGACTGCACAGTGAGGATATGCAGTAGGAATGGACAAAACGAAGAGACTGGAGGCGTTCAGACCATGACGGAAGCAAGCCCAAGCAGCTTACGGACATGAGATGCGCTATTTGTGATAATTAAGGTCCTTTTGGGATCGCTACGGACATCAGATCCCTTATTTGAATCAAAAGGAGACCAAAAACCCCCAGCCAAGGCGAATAAAGGATCTGAGGTCCGTAAGCTTCCCTAAATAGGGGAATTTGACACAAATAACGGCCCTCATGTCCGTAACGATCAGCTTTCGCACTTTGCCACTACTTTGCTCCCATACTTCAGGCTTCTTCCCAAACTTATTTCCCATTATTTTCATAAAAAAAAGGCTACTGGCTAAAAACAGCCAATAACCTTAACACTTACCCTTACCGTCACATGGAAACACTTCGTTTTCCCCGCTTCTCACTCGCCACCTGAATGACAATCCCGGTCATAATGAGCAGCAAGCCAAAAAATTGACCGGCCGCTAACTGTTCATCAAGGAAAATAACGATAAACATCAGCGTAAAGAATGGTGCCAGGAACGAAAGGCTGGCAATTAATGATGCCGAGGAAGATTGCAGCCCCCTAAACCATAAATAATAAGCCAGTACAATATTGCTGACACCTAGCCAAATGACCCATGCCGACGACGTCCAGTCAGGAAGTGTAAATTTCGAGAAGATCAATAAGGTCACGGTTGATAATACGAAGCCTGTCAATGTGTAGACATAGTTGCTCAGGTCGGCATCCACGTGGTTTCTTTTGCCCAGGTTAGAAAATAACGCCCAGCAAAACGCGCCCCCCAGAGCAAACAAATCCCCGGCAACATTACTTAACTGCAGCTCAGCCAAAGATCCGCCTGTTACAATGAAGATCATACCTGCACAGCCAAGCAAGGCTGCCAGCACGATAGCACCAGTCAGCTTCTCCCCATTCATCGGAACCGACAGGACGACGATCAGAATCGGAAACATGTAGTTCAGCATCGAAGCTTCGATGGCCGGAATCAGATTCAGCGCCAAAATATAAAACAAATAGTACAAGTAAGAGGGTACACCATACAAGACCAGCTTGCCGGCTTCCTTGCGGGGAAGGGCAAGCAGCCGCTTCATTCTTCCGCTTATTATGAATAACGGGGTAAGCACAATGATAGCCGAGCCAAACATGTAAAACTGCAATTGAAAGTTGTCAAGGGACTGCAGCGCGAACTTACTCGCAACCGCAAACGATCCCCAGAGCGTTAACAATAAGGCCATCAGCAGATAAGGATTTTTTGTTAATTTCATCTTCGTGTGTACATAGAGACCGTATTATTAAATTAATTTTAACTGCGTCATGCACTGTTTAACCGTTTCTTTCTGCGCGTCATCCAATACAGCCGAATAATCAGGAGCAAAGCTGCCTGAGAAGCCTAGCAAATTCATCGAATAAGAGAAGCCCGCGAACACACCTACGCTGATAAAAGTATTCCTCAGTAATAAAATGTCGTCCAAACATTGACTGGCAGTGGCCATATCACCTTGCGCAAGACTATCATACAGCTTCGCGTTGATCGGCGTCGTAGAAGAAAACATACCATCCAGCTGTTTCGTTAATCCAAAACCGTAAGCAGCATCAAATACATCCAAGCCGCTAAACAAGATGTCGAAGTTCGGATTCGTCTCAGGCTGCAGACGGTGCAGCACTCTTGCTGTTGGCAGATCGCCAGTTTTGATGCCGACAATATTGTTCACGGTCATCAATTGCGCTGCTGTGCCAGCATCAATCTTCGTTTTGGTTACTCCAGGCAAATCGTACATGTACACCGGAAACGGTGATGCTGCGGCAATGCCTTCAAAAAATCTTTTCACATCACTCTGATTCAGCCCGTAATAAAAAGGAGTAGTAGCAACCACGCCATCAATGTTCAATCCCTTAAGGCTCTCAATACGTTCAAGCACTCTATCAATGGAGTTATCCATAACCCCTACAAACACAGGGCATGCCCCTTTAGCTGCTTCTGTTGCAATTTGTGCCACTTTGGCGTATTCACTATTTTTAATACTTGACTGGTTCCCCATGGATCCCATTACCAGCAAGCCCGCTGCATTCCCCTTGATCTGATCCTCCACATGCAAGCTTAAGCTTGATGCAATCACATTTCCATTCTCGTCCAGTGGCGTTCCTAACGCCGGATAAAATCCGTTTTTCATCGTTAACATCTCCCATTATACAAATATGATTGCGCTTGCTGTTATTGATTATAACGT
Source organism: Paenibacillus eucommiae (assembly GCF_017874215.1). Classification (GTDB taxonomy): domain Bacteria; phylum Bacillota; class Bacilli; order Paenibacillales; family NBRC-103111; genus Paenibacillus_AI; species Paenibacillus_AI eucommiae. The sequence goes on along the minus strand of NZ_JAGGLB010000017.1, from coordinate 115,713 downwards.
ACTGCAAATCCATCCAAATCCAACCATAAACATACTATGGTCTAACCAATTAAAGTATAACAAATCACTAATTAAAGGTCAACACAAAAATAGCCTTATAAACCGCTGAGCGCAAGCGCGGGCGCGAGCCTTCTGGCAAGGTCAGATCGGCTCGGGACAAACGCTCACTTTTGGGGAAAGCTGTATACACTTGCGGCAAATCCTTGCTCTACACCGCCATACTTAGCATCTCCCTACTACTCGTCCGGCAGCCGCACCACAAATGTGGTTCCCACCCCCGGCCGGCTCTGCGCTTCGATGGTTCCGCCATGCTGATGAACGATGTGCTGCACGATGGACAGACCAAGCCCAATGCTGCCAGACTTCCGCTCTCGCGACTTGTCACCCCGGTAGAACCGGTCGTAGATAAGCGGCAGCTCCTCCTCCGGAATGCCATCGCCCGTATCAGCTATGGTCATAACGCAGCATCCATCCTCACGGTGCGCTTGAACCTGAATCGAACGCCCCGCAGGGATATGCTTGACGGCATTGGAAAGCAGATTGGACCATACCTGCATCAGCAGTACTTCGTCGCCATATACGTGCAGACCCGAAGGTATGAGCAGCCTTACCGCAATCTCCTTCTCCGCAAGCTGCCATTCCAGGAGCTGAAGCGTCTGCCTTAGCTGCGGCTGCAGCGGAAAGCTCTTCTTCTCCGGCTCATGACCGGGATGCTCCAGCATCGAGAGCAGCAGAAGCTGCCTGCTCAGCGTAGCCAAATGCCGGGTCTCCTGCCCGATAATGGCAGCATATTGGCGAATCCGGTCCGGTTCGGTATCCTTGCCAAGCAGCGAATCGGCATACCCTTGAATCGAAGCAAGCGGCGAATGGATTTCGTGCGAGACATTGGCGACAAATTCCTTCGTGCGGCGGTCAGCACGTTCCAGCTCCAGACTCATTTTCTGAAAATGGGACGCCAGCTGGCCGATTTCATCCTTCCGTTTGGTCGGCAGCCGAAGATTGTATCGCCCTTGCGCAATCCGCTTAGTCGCTTCCTTCAACTGAATGATCGGCTGCACCAGATAGCGCGTACTCAACATGAAATAAGGCACACTGAATAATACCGTCATCACAAACATCAGCAAAAAGAACTTTCTTAGCTCATCAAAATGAACATTGCTGTCATGACGCAGGAAAAGAGCGTACCGTTCGGCCCCTGCCGTTACGTGTACGCCCACGGAATTGCTCAGGTGGCTATCGAAATAACCGGAAGCGAACGGCTTGTTCGGATACTCAGCAACGCCGTGGTATTCATTCCCTTCCAGCACACTCTTCTTGACGTCGGCGGAAAGATCGTTTTTTCCGAACGCTCTTCCGTAGAAGTAGTCATTGCCGGCTTCATCGTATGCATACAGCTGGTAGCCCAGCATGGCCGAGGTATGCAGCAGATCGCCCATGGCCTCCGGGTGACGCTCGATGTGTGCTTTAAGATGCAAGACCGTTTCGAACAGCTTAGCATCCTGATAAGGCTTCAAGGAGCAATGATAATATACGTTGGCTATGTAGAAGCCGAGGAAGCTGCTGATAATAATCGTATACAGTGTGATTAGGAATACGCGAAAATACAATGATCTCATTGCTCCAGCACCTCAAGCTTATAGCCGATGCCCCTTATCGTATGGATCCGGAAGCCGCCGTCGAACCTTTGCCGCAACCTCTTGATATGTACATCGACCGTCCGTTCGTCTCCGCCGTAATCGGAACCCCAGATCAAATAAATAAGCTCATCCCGCGAGAACACCCGTCCCGGATATTCAGCAAGTTGGGCCAGCAGCTCGAACTCCTTCAAAGGAAGAAGCAGCACTTCGTCACCGTTCACCACTTCATAATTTTTGCGGTCGATGACGAGCCGGTTCAACCGGATCTTGTCACTGGACGCGAACGAATACCGGCGAAACAGCGCTTTGACTCGAAACAACAGCTCCGGAAGCTCGAACGGCTTTGTCACATAATCGTCCGTACCGCTTAAATACCCCTGCTCCTTATCGCTAAGCTGGTCCCGGGCAGACAAAATGATAATCGGAATATCGTAATTTTTGCGCGTGTATTCGCACAACGCCAGCCCATCCACCTCTGGCATCATAATATCCATAATGACCAGATCGACAGCCTGACTTTCCAGCACCTGCATCGCCTCCCGGCCATTTTGCGCCTCCAGCACACGGAAGCCTTCTTTGGTCATATAGTGGCCCAGCAGAGCGCGGCTATTGTAATCGTCGTCCGTAATAAGCAATTGCTTCATCGCCAGTTCCAAACCTCCTTGACGGCAGCTGCCAGCCAGTTACTGATACAGCTTGTCGCTCTTCTTCAGCATGACTATGAGAAAAGGACCGCCTATGACCGCCATAATGATGGAAGCGGGTATTTCCGCAGGTGCCAGCACCGTCCGTCCAATCGTATCCGCAGCCAGAATAAGTATGGCGCCTCCCAGCGCGGAGAAAGGGATCAGCAGCTTGTAGTTGGAGCCGACCAGCGCTCTTCCGATATGTGGCACGAGCAAGCCCGCGAACATAATCAAGCCTCCGATAGCAGTCGCCACCGATGCCAGTAGCACGGCCACGGCAGAGATGACCAGCCGCACGCGTACAACCCTAAGTCCCAAATTGCGTGCCGTTTCGTCCTGAAACGCGAGCATATTGCACCATTTCCCAAGCAAAAGAGCGAGCAGGAGTCCGATTCCCCCGAACAATCCCAGTATGTATACATCCTCCCAGGTCTTCATCGTAAAGATCGAGGAGATCGCCTGATTGACGCTGGTGACGGCATAGCTGCCACGATAATTGAACGACTGCCCGAGTCCTGTAAAAGTAGCGTTGACTGCAATGCCGACCAGCAGCAGGCGCAGCGGATTGAGATGCGCGCGCCAGGACAAGGAATAGACCAGATAACAGGCCAGCGCTCCACCCAGTACTGAGAATAGCGGCGACCAGAAGTAGAGCGCCGGGAAAATCGTAACTACCGTAATCGAAACGAGTCCCGCACCGGAGGAAATCCCGATGATGCCGGGTTCCGCTAGCGGATTTTTCATGACAGCCTGCAGCAGAGCACCCGCCACCGCCAGAGCCGCACCGGACATCATCGATACCAGAATGCGCGGAAAACGCAAATCCTTAATAATGTCCACCCGTTCATTCATCCCGTAAAATAATCCTTGCACAAGCTCCAAGGCGCCGACCTTGATGCTGCCCGTCATTGCGGAATACAGCACCAGCGCGATCAATAGCAATGCTGTAACAACGAAAACTCTTATTTTTTTGGCCATGACTCACAATCCTTCTAAAAAAACTAGGGATACAACATCGGCAGCAGCGCCTTCAGCGCTTCCCCGACGGCAAGATTGCCGGTAGTCCCGAACAGCGGCTCCGGAAGGTCGTACACCTGTCCCATCTGCACCGCCTTGAAATGACGCCATATATCATTTTTTTTGAATTCCTCGTCGAACATTTTGACGACCTCATCCGGCATGCCGTGCGCAGCGCGCAATATAACATCGGGATTGGACTGATGCAAATATTCCGTGTTCGAAGCGAGGAACTCCACCTTCTCGCCTTGCACGATGTTGACACCGCCCAGCAGCCGTACCAGATCGCCGATATACGAATGCTCCGTCGCGACGAGGTAACTGCCCGGGACGCCCAGCAAAATAAGGACTTTCGGCGCTTCCTTGCCTTCGGTAACGCTTCGTATCTCCTTCAGCGTCGCATCGTATTCGCTAACGATTTCCGCCGCTTTTTCGCTTTTGCCGTACTTGTCGCCCAACTTCACTATTTCCTCCTGCATGCGCTCAAGACTCGTCAGATCGAGGAACGCGGCACCTATCTTGGCATTCTCGAAGACCGGCTCCAGATCGTATTGCAGCGTCGTGACGGACAGCACCTCCGTCGGCTTCAGCGACTTCACCAGTTCCATATCGGGACTCATCGGATTGCCGACCTTCATCACGCCCTTATATCGTTCCGGCAGCGTCTTGACGCTTGTCGGAACACCCACAAGATCGATCTCAAGCATATCCATGATTTGCGTGATGGCCACCGTCGTCGAAACAATGCGATGTTCTCCGCCGTTGGACGTCGAAGACTGATCGTTCGCTGCGCCACCTTCGCTTTTGCCGTCATTGATCGCGTTTGCTCCATCCGGGATCACTTGCGAATTCACTTGCGAGTTCACTTGCGGGCTGCTCGGGGCATTCCCGCCCACTGTGCCCTCATTCCTGTCCCCTCCGGCACAGCCCGCCAGGCAGAGTACAACCGCAGCGATCATGATGGGGATTCTCCAGCCGTATCCAGCAGCCGTTAGCCGTCCTTTCCACGAACCGATCATGATTCCCGCACCTTTCTTCTCCACCAAATATAGGCGCCTCCGACAAGCAGCAGCAGGAAGGCAATAATCGGCGTCCGCCAGTTAAATCCGGCTGAAACCATGTCCGGACCAGCATCTCCTGCGGCCGCAAACGTTTCAATCGCCTCGCCTGAAACCGGCTCACCGGCAGCTGCATCGCCCTCTTGGGGCTCCTCTCCGCCTGTCGAACCACCATTCCCCGCTTCACCGCCTGTCCCGGTGCCGTCGTCTCCGGCTCCGGCTCCAGTTCCGGCTGCGGCTGCGGCAGCTTCGCCGTCCTTGGTCGCCTCAATGCCCGCGCCGTTCGCTGCAGTCACTCCATCCGCAGCAGATACGCCTTCACTAGCTTCTCCATCCCTGACCTCGCCCACAGCGCCCGCTTCAGTCGCAGCTGCAGCATCTTCGCCAGACGCGCTGCCTGAAGATGAAGACGCTTGACCGCCGGAGCCTCGGGCGTTATCACTCTGCGCAGCTGCAGCTTCACCAGCAGCTGGCGTCTTTGGCGGCTTCGCGGTCGCATTTGCAGCCGCATTTGCGCCCGGATTTGCGGTCGCCTCAGGCTTCGCCGTCCCGGCAGCGGCCGGCTTCGGGCTTACAGCTGCCTCCGCCCCGGAAGAGCTGCCAGCTTCAGTGGCGCTGCTGCCGGAAGCCGCGACTGCAGTCGGTTTCGCAGGCTTCGCCGTTGCTGCTGGCGCCGTCTCTTTGTCAGCCGCTTTCACCAGCTTAAAGCTGTCTTGATCAAATACGATACGAATCGTGTAGTCGTGGTCGTAATCGATATCCGCTACCGTGACGTGAATTTTGGATAGGATCGGTTCCAAAACATTCGCGGCAAACTCGACTACCCGCTTATCCTCCTTCTTGTTCGTCACGATCACCTTCGCATCGACGTGGCCGCCATTGCCCGGCACCTTGAATTCCGTCACCCACTTGCTGTGGTTGATCGTCAGGCGCACGGTTGCTTTGCCGTCCTTCACCTTAATCGTCGCGGGCTTTTCCCAATAATCGTTGGCCATGGACACGGAGTCGTTCTCCGCTTTCAATACCAAATAAGTGGAAGTATACGTCCCATCCTCAAGCTCAGCCGCACCCAGCGCCACAGCAGGAAACAGCAGTATCCCTATCCATAAAGCCGCGATTATGCCAGCGGCTGTTATTCGAAACTTCATCGCTCCTTCAACCTCATTTCCAAATCATAGTCCATTCGATTATGATAATGATAATTATTATCAATTGAAATAATGCTACCAGTATATTCGTCTTTATGTCAATCTCTTTTTTTGCAAATGCTGGATATTGTTCCTAATCACAAGGAAAAAGGCTTCAGGAGAAACCGCTCGTCTCCCGAAAGCCCGGCTTTAAGACCATTACACGCTTTGAGGTTCTGTTTCCGTCTGGGGCAGCGGCTCGCGCACAACTTTGACATCGTAAAATACGATTTTATTCGAAAGAATGTATTCCGGCTTCTCACGATGGGAGTGGGATTCACGGAATGCGTCACTGCGCGTCCAGGCCTGGAAGCTGTCTTTATTCGCCCAGCGGGTGACAACCGATACCTCATCGTATTCCTTCGTATTTTCCGTCAGTAATACCTCAAGTCCCATGAAGCCCTCCATGGCCTCTACCTTGCCTACCTTGTTGAAACGCTCGATCAGCTTCTCTCCGCTGCCCTTCGTAATTTGCGACACGTTCGTCACGATAACCATTGTTAATTCCTCCTCCAATTGTTGTGGAACTGGTGTTATAACAGGATAGGTGCCTCGAAGATCAATGTTGGCCCTTATTCCGAAAACATTTAGCATAAAACGTCCGTCAATAATCTCTTTTGGCGCGCCACTGGCAGCGATTCTGCCATTATCCATAGCGATCAGGTAATGGCTGTAAGCCGCCGCTTGCTGCAAATCATGCATGACCATCACAATCGTAAGGCCAAGCTTGCGATTGAGACGGCGCAGCATTTCCATCAGCTCGAGCTGGTGCGATAGATCCAGATAGGTTGTCGGCTCATCCAGCAGCACGATGCCCGCTTCCTGCGCAATCGCCATCGCAATGCGAGCCTTCTGCTGCTCCCCGCCGGACAGCGTATGGAACATTCTGTCCTCGTTATGCCGGATGCCGGCAGTGGACAACGCCCAATCCACCGCCTTCTCGTCCGCAGCCGTCAGCCGGTGACGGAACAACCGCTGACGCGGAGATCTGCCGAGTACTACCAGCTCGCGGACCGTGATGTCCGGTATCGTCCCCTTATCCTGACCCAACAGCGATACGAGGCAGGCAAACTCCTTGCGGGAGAAGGAGTCCGCTCTTTCCCCCATATAACGAATCTCGCCGTCGTCCGGCTTGACCAGATTCGCCAGAAGACGCAGAAGCGTCGATTTGCCTGATCCGTTACGACCCACGATGGCCGTTATCTGCCCCTTCGGCAGCGACTCATTGATGGATTGAAGCTGAAACCGTTCGAATTGATAGGACAAATCTTTGATATCGACCGCCATTTAACGAATCAGCCTCCTTTTTTTGAGCAAAATGAGAAATACCGGCGCACCTACGCAGGCAAGCAATACGCCAGCAGGCAGCTCAAGCGGGTCGAACCAGCTTCTCGCCATCGTATCGGCCAGCACCATGAGAGCCCCTCCTCCCACAATCGAGAAAGGCAGCAGATACCGGTAATCATCTCCGATGACGAGCCGCAGCGCATGCGGTACAAGCAAGCCGACGAAGCCGACCAGCCCTGCTACGCTTACCGCAGTACCGGCCAGCAGAGAAGCGAGCGCAATGATAAGAAAACGTTGTCTCTCCACATGCTGCCCCAGCGATTGCGCCGATTGATCGCCTAGAGCAAGCAGATTGGCGGTCTTTGCCGCCAGCGGTGTCAGTGCGAGCCCTACTAGGGCGTATGGCAGCATAAAGGTCAAATGCTGCCAGCTTCTGCCGCTAAGTCCTCCCGCCAGCCAAGGAATCACGCTTTGGATACGATCGCTGTTCAGCACCATAATGCCATTCATCACCGCGCCAAGCAGCGCATTGACTGCTATGCCGGCAAGCACGATTTTTGTCGGGGAGCTTCCACCGTCCCAGGCAAGAGCATAAATGACCAGGGAGGAGATCAGTGCGCCCGTAAAAGCGAAAGCCGGCAGCAAATAAGAAAACTGCGGGAAAAGCACAAGTGCAATGACCGCCGCAAGGCCGCCTCCCGCGGAAACGCCAATAATGCCGGGGTCTGCCAGCGGATTGCGCATCACCCCTTGCAGCAGTGCCCCAGAAGCTGCAAGGCAGGCTCCCGCAAGCAAGCCGACCAATATTCTCGGCAGACGCAAATTCCACACAATCGTAAGATGCACGGCATCGCCGCTGCCTTGCAGCGCATGCCATACTTCCGGCAGCGGGATCATCACCGCCCCGCTTGCCATGCCATACAGCGCTATGATGGTAGCAACAGGGATTGCTGCAATGCCCAGCCAACGCCTTCTCTTGTTTCTGGTGCTTACATTCATGGCCACAGCAGCTCCCTCAGATGGAGGACCGCTTGGGCCACCCTTGTGCCGGGATTTGTCCCGAACAGCTCGGCCGGGAGCACATGGATACGGCCGTCACGCACCGCTTCCAGAGAGCTCCAAGCCGAATTACTCTCCATCTCCCGCCGGAAGCCTGCTTCTACTTCTTCCGTGCTTCCGTGCGTCATAATCAGAATGATGTCGGGAGCCGCTTGAACAATCCTCTCCGTATTCAGCTGCGCATATTGGGGGAAGTTCTGCATGCTTGGGAACTGAGACGCGACATTGGTTCCCCCGGCTTCCTCCAATATATTTCCGGCCAGCGAATTGGGCAGCGCCGCCAAGTATGTACCCGGTGCTCCATATACGAGGAGCACGCGCTGTTCGTCCGCCGGCTGCTCTGCCGATTGCAGCAGCGATGTATCCATTTCCGCAACGAGTTCGTCCGCCCGCTCCTCCCGCCCCAGTATCGCTGCAAACAGCTGAATTTGTCTGCGAATATCGTCTATGGAATTGGCCTGTGTCAAGACAACCTTGACGCCAATCCCTTCAAGCAAAGGCACGTCATTGACGTTGATCGGGTAATTGCCCAACACGACATCAGGCTTAAGAGCGGCTATTCTCTCCAGATCCACAGTATGTACCGAACCTATTTCCTCCGCCTTTCCAGCCGCTTCATTCACAAGCTTCCCTTCCGCCTGCGGCCTTCCCACAACCTCGCCCCCCAGCGCGTAGATAATATCCACCTCGCCGTTGCCGAGCGCTACTATCCTTTCCGGCGATTGATCGAAGCCAATCTTCCTCTGTGCAAAATCAACCACGGCAATAGCCGCATCGCCTGTTTCTTCCTGCATAGCCATCGCTCCACAGCCGGCCATAATGCCTGTGACAAGCGCAGTGACCAGCAACAACGCTATAAGACGTCTCACTGTCAATTCCACCTTCTCCACATTTCCAAGCCCAACTAAATGAGAGCCATTATCATCAAGATGATTTCATTCTACATGCCAATTATGAACTCAGTATGAATGTTAGATTACAGATTTTGTTTGGTCTGCTTGTATTTACATGTCACGCTGCCAATCTTGCCCGGAACATCACAGGGCAGCCTTTAAAGACCAAATCACGGCCCTCGGGAACTGCCCTGCATGCCAGCGATGGCCGCCAACGGAAGGGGCCATCCTGGTGGCCCAGCGCTACACTATACGTATTAGCTCCTATTATTTGGCCTTCTGCGCAGACGCTTCAAGCAGGCGAACAATCAGAGTCAACGCCTCAGCACGGGTAGCGGTCGCATTCGGATCAAACCGATTGCCACCCTTGCCCTGGATGAGCCCAGCCTTGACCGCAGCGGCAACGTCCGGCCGCGCCCATACCGGAATATCCGCCAGATCGGCGAAGTCCGGCACCGCATTCACATCCGCATCCAGATTGGCTGCCCGGGTGATAATCACTGCAAGCTGCGAGCGCGTCAGATGGCCGCCTGCACGGAAGCTTCCGTCCTCGTAGCCGCCAATTAGGCCTGCGGCAACCGCGCGTGCCACATGGGCCTGCGCCCAATCAGGAATGCTGCCGAAGTCTTGGAGCGATCCGGCGTCCCCTTCGCCCTCCAGCTGCAGCGCCCGGCTGATCATGACGACGAATTCGCCTCGTGTCACAATGCCGTTCGGACGGAAGCTTCCGTCGGCGTAGCCATTCACGATCCCAAGCTTGACCGCTTGCTCGATGCTCGAGCGCGCCCAGTGGCTGGTGATATCCGGGAACTGAACAGTTCCTGAGCCGCTGCCATTTTTCTCTTCCGGCTGTCCCTTCTCTGCGCCGGCTACCTCCTCCTTCTTCACGGCTTCTTCCTCATTTTTTCCGGGAGCTCCCTGTCCTTGTCCGCCGTCACCATTGAGCTCATCGACCTTACCCGGGTTGACCCCGACTTCGCCCGACGTATCCGCACCCGGTACGGAAGGGTTGCTTCCGGCCAGTGTGGCCGAAGACTCATCGAACAGGAATTGGATATCATAAAGCTTGTCGAAATAATTGAATAGCGGCCAATTGATAAAGACAGTTCCGTTCAGCTTGCCGGACAAGGAAGACAACGTGAAGGAAGTCACTCGCGTGTTCTTGGCCGAATTTTGACTAACGACGCTTTCGCTGCTGCCGTTGATGCTAAAGTACTTGATTTCATTGCTTTGCTTGACGACAAACTTGACAGAGCGGCTTCCTCCCCGCACCTCGACCAGCGCCTGATTGACCACGTAATCATGGGCCATGGAAGTGCTGTCCTGCCCATCCTTCAATATTCGGAAATTCATGAAGTAGCTGCCGTCGGCTGGGTATACAGGTCCAGGATTTGTGCCAGGATCGGTCCCTGGATTTGTACCAGGATTTGTACCCGGATTCGTGCCGGACTGTATTACAGAAGCATTGAACGTTGCAACCGCCTGACGCAATGCCAGCAAAGCCGCATCTGTCTCGAGCTGAGTCCCGTTCAGCCTGACAGCTGCCTGGCCTGCCGTATCTACCCCGCTCTTAAATGCTTGAATGGCTCCGGCAGGATATTGGCCCGGGGCGCTGCCTGCCTTGGCTCTTCTCAACTGCCCCGTGGCGGCGCTGAACTCCTCCGACAGGAGCGAATTGTTGACATTGTTCCAATTCAATCGAATATGATGCAGCTGATCATAATTGGCTGCCGGAATGACCACATGCAATTTTGCCTCGAGCAGATTGCTCAAGCTGATGTCCTTCAATAACACGACACGGTAATTGTCTGTTGAATTTCCATACAACGTTTCTGCATCCGCATAAACGCCGTTCTCCCGTTTGTACTGGAATTCCGGAACTTGTGAGCTGTTTAAAATTGTGACGACCGCATCATACGTAGTATCGGTAACCCGCGTAATCCTGGCCGGCTTTTCAAAATAGGAATCTGCGCTGGAGAAAGCCGCATCTGTTGCATGCGCTACAGTGAAATGCAAGGTTGAACGCTGCGCAGCCAGGAAGGCGTCTACAGCTTTACCAAGTACGGTCGAAGCAGCGTTTATGTTCAGCCATGTCTCGGACAAACGCGACCCGGTTGCTCTGGCCGAATCAATTGCAGCTTGAAGCGTCACAAGAGCAGTATCGTCAAATTGCCCGCTCAGATCGCCGTTTAAGGCACGATCGTGCAGTTCTTGAGCATCTGAAACAGCTTCGTTCAAATTGTCAAGGAGCGTACCGTTGAAGCTCAAATAAACAGACTGCACAACAGAAGGCTCATCTGCTGTTGTGTAATTGAGCCTAACCATTCCGTTGACATTCGCGAACACTCTAAGCTGAACCTGAATGGAGTATTTATTCTCTCCTTTATCGATTCCTGTATCTAGCGGGATCACTTCAGCATCCGTTTGAAAACCTGCGCTTCCATCGCTGTTCGGACGATAATAGGACAAGTGAGTGAATTGGCTTTTCGCTTTGTTGAGCACAATATTGGCATGCTCACGGGTCGTGTTTCTTTTCAGAATGGTGGCTTCAGATTCAAAGAGAGAGCTCTTCGATGACACCTGCGCCTCGGCATCCATGGAGTCCAGCACGATTAATCTTGCGGTTCTTTCATACAACCTGTTGTTGTTGATCGTTGTCATGGCCGTAAGTACGGCATTCTTGCTGTCATCCACCTGCTTCTGTGTCGCCAAAGCATCGTTGTAGACGGTCCGGCCTGCCGCAACCGGATTTCCGATAGTTGTTGTCGCGCCGACAATGACACCGGGAGCATACAAACCTGCGTTAGTTGTAAACGTCAGTGTGGATGCAAGCGCCTCCGCCTCTTCAAGCGCTGCAAGCAGAGCCGACTTGTCGACGGTTACCCGCTGCCGCTTGAACAGATTTAACGCCTGGGTGAGCGTGCTGTAAGCAGCGTTTATTTGCTCTTTCGTAGCGCCGGCATCGCCGTGAACTGCTCTGGCATCATTTATGGCATACAGCAGAGAAGCTCTCGCTCCGGGGGCATACGCGCCATCCCAATGGCCTTCCTGTCCTTCAGTGCTGTTGTATACGGCCTGGGCCACCGTGATTTGCCAGGAAAGCTCCTCCAGATCGACACCGGTCTCCCCCGATCCTCCGTCCTGCCCAACAGGAACAAACGGCAGATTCGATACATCAATCGCCACTTGCGCCATATACCAGTTGTCATAAACCAGGGGTTCTCCATTAATATAAAAATCCTTAACAATGATGTGCATCAGCACATCCTGTTTGACTCTCACATCTTCAATCGCAAATTCAACTGTAGCCTGATAGCCTTCAACCAGCTTACTTTCCCCGTTAGGACCACGATTGACATATCCATCCGTAACGGAGATAACTTGTGCGGGCTCATACTGAGACACTGCTTCTGCGTACCCTGGCGTCCCGCCCGGCTTCAGGCTTCCCCAGTACTCGTACCAGTCGTAGTTGATAAAGCCAACCTGCAGCCTGTACTGGCCGTCTTCGGCAATCAGCTTGCCCGTTGCAGATTGGAGATGCTGCACGGCGTACGAATCTTCGTTGCTATTGTTCTTCAGGATTCTGAAATCCACCGAATATTCCCCGTCCCTCACTTTGGTGGCGGGGGCGGAATCTGCTGCCACGACGGGCACGGCGGATATCAGCATAAAGCTTGCGAGCAGAATAGCTATAAAACGCTGTATGGACTTTTTCAAAATCATCTCTAATCATTCTCTCCTTTTCCAATATGAGTGTAGAAAGCGGCAAGCCACCTTCTTTGCGCAAGCGACAGCATCGTGGGGGGAGCCAATATGCCTGTCCCTTGTGCAGCGAAGGTATTTACTTATATCGCATTTTTCTATGTACAGTCCCCTGAATTAAGAAAATGATAATCATTATCGATATAAGCAAAAAAAAAAACCTTAAAGGTGCGGACGCAGCAGGATCGTTATGAATCTTACAACTCGAATGTGAACGGAACATGAATTATAAATTACAAATTGAAAAAGACAGTCTCGAGGATCGGTTATGACCGTAGATAGGAGTTGGCCATGGTCTTTCCTCCTTTTGGAAAATGTAATTTAAAATTCATACTCCGTTCATAATTGAATTGTAAAATTTAGTATGTCGCCGATGATGTACACATTGGCGGCTTTCTGAGAGAGAAGTACGGCACGTATACCGGTGCGTCCAAGCTTCTGCCACAGAAATTTTTTTTGCATCCTTGTTGATAATGATTATCATTATCTTAAACACAGTTTCATTCTGTGGTTAGAATTTCTCGGCAGTCCGATACAGAAAGGAGAAGAGTACCACTGTAATTGCAATTAAGCACTGAGGGAAGGGCATTGACTCTAGTGATTTTAAAAAAACAATTAAAAGGAGTGTAGTAAAATGATGAATCATACAAAATCATTGAATAAGACGTTTGTTACCCTGATGGCCACTCTGCTTTTGGTACTGGCTTTGGTCGTTCCGGCTCATGCCGCAACCTACCCGGATGATGGAGATTACACAGTCGAGTATTCGGTGCTGCATGCAGTAAATAACGTTACTTCCATGTTGGATGCTTACCGCGATACCACCTTTTATGGGGGTAAGGCATTTTTGGAGGTAAGCGGTAGCGGTAGCACGCAAACTGTAACTGTCAGATTCACTAACGACAGCTATATCACTGCATTCGAAGTTGAACTTGGCTCCGGCTATGTGCCTGCAACACTCGTCAGCGGAACCAGCTTTACCTATTCCTTCCCTTACAGCGATTTTGAAAGTCTGCTGAAAGTACGGGCGTACATTGAAATCCCGGGTCCGCTGCCAGGCTTCCCGGACGGATACAGCACTTGGCGTGAAGCTCGCTTCTCGTTCGGCACTATTGACGAAATTTAAGTAAACACCACATTTGATCGATTTTGACGCAGAGTACGGAAGCTTTATTCGTAAAGCTTTTGTACTCTGCTCTTGTGCATTATCTTTTATGCTTCAAATTAGACTAAGACAGGAGAATTACTCAAGTGAGCGAAAAACTAAAAAAAATAATATCGATTATGCTCTCCATTATCTTATTCGCAACTTTAACAGGAGTCGGGGCACAATCAGCAAGCGCAGCAGCAGAAAAAATAGTGCCCAATGGTGAATATAATATAAGCTTTCGTTATTTAGAAGATTCTACATCCAACGATTCCAGAGTCCAAACGTATGCGTTGGTGAATACAGGAAAACTTGTTGTAAACAATGGAACCTACCGATTTTCTAATGAATTCACTACATACGGTGTTTTTCACAGCTTTATGACCAGGATGGCCGGACACAACAAAGCCAGCATTGTAAATGAAACAGTAGAAGGCATTGCCGGTTACAAGGATGCTGAAAAAGTTTTTATCAACAATGACTCCGAGCATGCGAGGGTTTCTTTTGATCTCGCCGATCTGACAAGCAAACAAGATATTTTGGTTCATATTGTTATTCCTGAAATTCCACCGAATGGTTACGATCATTGGTACAACATACAACTTGAGCTGGATACCAGCACATTGCCTTATGTGTTCCCGGAAGATCCGGGAAGTGGCGGCGAACCTGCCGTTAGAACTCTTAACGAGCTCCGGGATCTCATAACGGTCGCCAAATCGGTATATGCCACTTTCGAGGAGGGTAGCGGTCACGGTTATTATCCATCCGGAAGCAAACAGTATCTGGAGACTAACATCACGTTCGCTGAATTTATTGCAAATTCATCTTACCAGACTTCAAGCCAAATATCCGCAGCTTATGCGCAGTTGGACAGTGCCCTGAAGCAAGTTGAACAGCTGCGCATTGTTGTCGACAAGAGCCTTTTGTCGGCACTACTGGACACCGCCAGCGAGCTGCACTCAAAAATAAAAATTGTAGGAGAAGTCATAGGCGGTCCGAATGTTAGCGGGGCTGTTGCTACTAATTTAATAAGCGAAGGGGAATATCCCCGGTCCCCTGAAAATTCCAGAACTCAGTTAGGAAACCGCATTGCTCAAGCCACCGATGTTCTCAATAATGCACAGGCCACTCAGCAGCAAGTAGATGCCGCCTATGAGCAGCTGCAGCAATATCTGAACGACATTGAGGCAAATAGAGCCACTCGCTCCACTATCAAGATGGCTGTGATGGATGTCGATGTTCTGAATAATCCTACTGTGAGCAAGTCTGTTTATGAGAAATATTTGGATCTGGAAGTAGATCACTATGCTTCCAATCGGCAGCATATTCGCCTTGTTCTACGCAACATAAAGGAGTTGCTAACTCAACCTGTATCTACAGCAGGCAACGGCAGAATCCGGGCAAGCACCCCGCCAAACACAGGGGATTTGAAGGCTGCCAACGGAAGTTTGGGGACACAACAGGCCTGCCCTGTCATCTCGTATGATGAGGACAATGACATCGTTACATGCCAGATTATGTTGCGAAATGCTCCCAATTCGCTGGTACCTGAAATGTTCACAAGCGGCATTGTGCAATTCTGGTTCGATAACACGCTCCTTGACAAGACCGTCATTCTTAACTTCAATGTGGAGCAGGCTGAGTCATTGAAAGCACAGCTTGCAGCTGCACAAGATTTGCTGGATGAGGCTACGGACGAGAGCAGCGCAGGTCTATACCCGGAATCGGCAATTGAGCAGCTTGCAACAGCTATTAGTGCGGCCTCTGAAGTGACGGCCAATCCGATTGCAATCAGACGCGAGCTGACCCAGGCCGCACAACAACTGCAGCAAGCTGTAACGCTGCTTCAAGGGCAGAAGGTATACGAAAAGAACTTTACTGTCGCTCATGCCACACAGGACACCTTCTCCTCTATGGACGCGTACTTCCTGAAGCCGGCCAAAATTGAAACATCCGCCGGTGGGCAAGCAACCATATCGTTTACTATTAAAGATAGCTCAACCATCAAAGAGTTGAAAATTGATCGCGGAAATGGAATTTACGAGGATGTTCAAGTCATAAGTGAGGATACAACTGCCAATACTCGTGTGGTAGCGTTCAGCGTCAATGACTTTACAAGCCTTCTTAGCGCCAAGGTTAGGGTTGTAACCCCCAGAGGCCCGGGGCAAATTCATGATGAAACATATGACATTCGCTTCAACATTAATGGTGTTGACAATCGGGCTCTGCAAGAGGCGATAGCTGCAGCGACAACACTCAACCGTACCGCCGTAGTCGGCACCAATCCGGGTGAGTACCCGCAAGCTGCGAAAACGACACTGCAACTCGCGCTGACGGAGGCTGGCAAAGTGGCGACCAAAGTTGAAGCTACCCAGCAGCAGACCCAAATGTCACTGGAGCTCCTGACAGCAGCTATTGAGCAGCTTAAGGCTGCTAAAATCCCTGAGTCAGACACGCCGTCCACCCCCGGCAATGGTCCAGGCAACGGTCCCGGTAATGGCCCAGGCAATGGCTCGGGTACAAATCCTAATGCGCCCGTATACCCTGCCGACGGAAACTACTACATGAACTTCCGTATATTGGAGAACGGTAAAGAATCCAATTCTATGGCCCATGACTATGTAGTCAGTCAGGCGCTTGTCCAGGTGCAGGGAGGCAGCCGCACCGTCAAGTTCGTCGTCAAGCAAAGCTATGAAATCAAAAACTTTAGCATCAACGGCAGCAGCGAAAACGTCGTCAGTCAAAATACGGCCAAGAATACAAGGGTGACATCTTTTACACTCCCTTCCCTCACAGGAAAGCTGAACGGCACTGTCTATATCGAATGGTATAATGTGGGGAATAAAGGGTTTGACTATGTCCATACGTACAACATCCAAGTTTTATTTGACGAATCCTCGGCTACGTCAGTTGCTGCCGATGCTGCTGTACCTGGAGCAGATGTAAGCGGCAATGTCAATACCGATGGTGATAAAGAGAAAGAATATAATGGGAATGGAAATCAAGGGAATGGCAGTGGGACCGGGACCGGAAACGGAACCAAAGATGCTGGAGCCAAGGATGATGAAGGCAAAGGCGGAGATCACACACAGCCTGGCAATTCAGTAGGAACCGGCAGCGGTGCGCCAACAGTCGTATTCTCCGACACGGCCACGCATTGGGGGAAAACCAGCATCGAGCAAGCGGTCAAGCTGGGGATTGTGAACGGCTACGCCGACGGCAGCTTCCGTCCGAACGGCATTGTAACGCGCGGTGAATTCGCCGTCATGATCAGCCGGGCGCTGCAGTTGGAAGGCGAAGGCGATGGAGAATCGCTGCAAGACTTCAGCAGCATTCCAGGCTGGGCGCAACCGCACGTGGCCCGTGCGGTTGCAGCGGGCATTATTAGCGGCTATGAGGACGCGACATTCCGTTCGAGCGGACAACTGACTCGCGCACAACTTGCGGTCATCATTGCCCGGGCAGCGGGTCTCATGCTTGATGTGAATGCGGCGCTTTCCTTCTCGGATGCCGCATCCATTCCGACATGGGCACAGCAGGAAGTTGCGGCCGTTGCCAAGGCCGGTCTAGTTGAAGGTAAAAACGGCAACCGGTTTGATCCAAACGCAACAGCCACCAGAGCCGAAGCGCTCACGCTCATTATCCGACTGTTGGAGTTAACGAAGGCGGCAGTTAAATAACTAATTTTTGTCCGGCACCAACACGTAGTAAAACTATAATAAGTACGAAAAGGCAGCTTTCAATAGTCTTGACAGACCGTTGAAGCTGCCTTTTTTCTATGGACTTAAACAGTCATCCGCGTCAACAGATCTAACGTTCCATAATAAGAAAACCCAGGGCAACCGCGTCTTCCTCCGAATAAAAATCGGAAAACCGGTAAAAACTAACAGCTATCTCGTCCGAATGTTCCATGATTCCATGTACCGTGTTCCACGATTCCATGATTCCATTTCCGTGCCCCATACTACATGCTCGATGTCCCTGAATACCGTTGATGAGGTTAGCCGTTTATGCTTATGGTTTCAATAACCGGCCTGATGTGTAATTATCCGATATACCTGGTCATCTAACCTGGCAGCATAACTTGTGAACTTAACCTGATAACAACTAGCATGACCATCCCATAAAGTAAAGGAGCGATACAGCTAATGAATACCCAGCAGCGTGTAAAAGGGAAAGTAGCCGTCATTACAGGAGGAGGCTCCGGTATCGGCAAGGGGGCTGCCCTCCGTCTTGCCCAGCATGGAGCCATCGTCTGCCTGCTTGACCGGACAGTTGAAAACGCTGAAGCCGTAAAAAAACAAATCGAACAGGAAGGCGGAAAAGCCGAGGTGTTCGAAACAGACATCTCCAAGCCTGAAATGGTCGAGAGATCCATGAACAAAGCTGCCCAGCAGTTCGGCAGGATAGATATCGTCTTCGCCAATGCCGGCATTAACGGCAAATGGGCGCCCCTTGAGGAATTGACCCCTGAGGACTGGGACACTACCTTGTCGATTAACTTGAAGGGAACATTCCTTACCTTGAAATACGCAGTGCCTCATCTGAAAAAAAACGGCGGCAGCGTCATCATCACCAGCTCGGTGAACGGCAATCGCATATTTTCCAACACAGGGGCTAGCGCCTACAGCTCCAGTAAAGCGGGACAAGTTGCTTTTATGAAAATGACGGCATTAGAGCTTGCCACCTACAGAATCCGCGTAAATGCTATTTGCCCGGGAGCAATCGATACCAATATCGGTGAAAATACGGAGACGTCCCCGGAGCTGGAAAAGGTGAAAATTCCTGTGGAATTCCCCGAAGGCAATCAGCCTCTGGAAGGACATGCAGGCTCCATCGAGCAGTGTGCTGACCTGGTGCTGTTCCTCGCGTCCAACGAGTCCTCCCATATCAGCGGCACCGAGATCTATATCGACGGCGGGGAATCTCTGATTCAAGGCTAACTTGCGGAGCCCTCAAGCTGCGGCAGAAGTATGCCTTGGCTTGGGGGCTTTTTGGTTTTGCTTTTTGCTCTTTCGCTTCTGCTACAGTTAAATGATTGTACCGGCTGGCGCTTCAACACTAGGCGAATTTTCCAGCCGATACCTAAGTCCTTGCCACAGTTAGCCTCTATCCCTTCCGTCGCCATGCCGCCCTTCCATTTTCCTCCTTTAAAGTAGCCTGCCTGAGCATCTATGATTTCTCCTGGTTGTTTAAGCTGAAATATGGGATGCCCCCCAGCTCAAATGAACAACAAACAAGGCTCTCCTACCTCTTTGTATCAACCCGCAACTGATATCTGATTGATGATTGATTGATAACTGATTATGTGTTGCCTTTCGCTTCTACATCTTGTATAATGAAAAACAAGTTGTAGAAACGACAAAAAGGAGGACATTTACTATGCAAATAACCAAAGCAGAAATGGAAATTATGCAAGTGGTATGGGCCAGCGGAAGCAGGATAACCACCAAAGAAATCGCGGAAAAATTGCCGGATAAAAAAACCACGACGATTATCACCCTCGCCGGCAGACTCATTGACAAAGGCGCTCTGCATGCTGCCAAGCTCGGGCGCTCCCACGCTTTTGAATATTGGGCGGCTATCAGTGAACAAGAATACCAAAAAATGCAAACACAGAGCTTCGTTCGCTCCATTCATAACGGCTCTGCCAAAAGCCTGATCAGCGCTTTATTCAAGGATGAGAATCTCAGTAAAAAGGATATCGAAGAGCTCCGTGAATTCATTAACCGCGAGGTCGACTCTGATGATTAAATGGCTGCTTATGACTTCTCTTGCTGGTAGTATCGCGAGTTTATGTCTTATTTTTCTGAAAACGAGGCTTTCTGCCAAATACGGAGGGCGCTGGTATTATTATGTTTGTTTGTCTTCCCTGCTGCTGTTTATAGTCCCTTTGAGTTTAAACGTGCCTGCCCTTTATCCTCAGTCCTTATTCCCGGAAACCGTCACAGCCTCATTTAACGGAAATCCGGCTGCTGCAGCTGAGACGACAACCTCGGAACAAGCTTCATCCGTTCAAGCCTTGGAGCAACCTGCACCATCCGTTGAAGGGGCCTCAAAAGGCAACTTTCCAGTTTTACCCGCATCTGTATGGATCATCGGCATCTGGATAAGCGGTTTTGCCATCGCACTTTTTTACTATTTCTTCAGTTACTTTCGTTTCAAACGTAAAGCGCTTCAAGGTATCTTGATCGATAAGGCGGGAGGCTTGAACGTGCTGGCCAGCGACTATGTTCATTCGCCTATGCTGATCGGGTTCATTAAGCCCCAAATTGTGTTCCCCCAAACGAACATCAGTGCGATGGAATATCAGCTAGCGTTAACGCATGAATTGATTCACCATAAGCAAAAAGATGCCTGGCTTAAACTATTCGCCGTGATAGTGAACTGCCTGCACTGGTTTAATCCGGTTTCTTATCTGGCCCTGGCCAATATAAGCGAAGCCTGTGAATACGCCGTGGATGAGACTGTGTCCAAAACGATGAAGCCTATGGACAAGAAGCACTATAGCGAAATGATTTTGCACTTTGCTGCCCAAGCGTCTCCTGCCTTCAATAGCGGTCTGGCGCAGCCTAAGAAACAGTTATACAGAAGATTTAAGCTGATCATGAACCGAAATACGGGAAAAAGTCCCGCCCTCTCCGGCATCCTGTTCGCCACTATGATCGCGGCCGTGTCTCTCTTCTCCTCCTCCGTTGTGTTTGCGAAAGCGCCCCAACCGATTACGGAGTACAGCGGGGGAATCCGAACCTATTACGATCTAAATGCGAATTTGGAAAAAAATATTAAAAATACGCTGGGCATATCCAAAGATAGCGTTAGAGTGTTCTGGGGAGAACTGTATATCGATAAAGACGGGTTGAAAATCGATTATTTTAACCGCACAGAGCCTTACTACAAGGTGGCGATCCAGTGGATGGACAAAAACAGTCCCGATATTGCCGGCATGACCCAGAAAACGTTTTTCGTAGAAAACCGCACCATAACGGTTGCTTTCGCCGATAAGGCGGCGGCCTACAAGGATGATAAGGTCATTAAAAACATGATTACGCGCCAGATCGCATTCGAATTGAACAACTATAACAAAGATCAAAAATATAAGTATGATCATGCTGCGTTTACGAACGAGCTCATTCAGCGCGGAGCCTACGTATTCAATGAGATCTTAGCCCCAGAGCAATTTGCATTCGAACTATCCATAACGAAAAACGAAGAAATTGTAGGCTACAAACCCATCACGGCCTATGACAAGAAATCCAAATTAACGGATATTTTCAATAAAAGCGTGAAGCTCCCCAAGTCTGTTTACAGCGAAAGCGCCGACGGTTCTCAGGGCCTTCAGATTGGCAAAACCTTTGTGATGAAAAGCGGAGAAACCTTGGCGCTCGATATCAAAGAAACGACCGACAAATCGCCGACCGTCAGCTTGGCCATCCTGGATGAGACAACGGGCGCCGTCGCATACTGGTATCCCGCAGCTTCCAGCGGTATGCGGTATATGTTTACACCCGGGAAAAATACCGCAAACCATTCTTTTAAGATAGTGGCAAGCGGCGAAGAGGAAGACGCTGCTAAAATCGAAGTTTTCACTTATAAAAGCGGCGAGGAGGAAACCAAAGTACTCCCCTTCACTCCGCCTCTGATCCTCCGTTGATAACATCTCCGTTAATAGCAGGCCCCTACTAGAGAGAAAGCAGGGGCCTTAATGGTAAAAACGATGATACTATGGTGCCTGTAAAGCAACTCTTTGCTGAATTGAGCCGTAATCTGCCCCACTGGTTGTTACAACACCAGGCAGACTTATTTTATAAGATTTATTGCCACCATGTTTGATAACTGTGTCATAAGCACCGGTAAAGTATGACCCGGCCTTACTAAAATACCATAATTTAGAAGCCTCAAAATCTCCATTTAAAGCATCGCTATTGGTAATCGCCAAGTCATCCCAATTTACACTAACACTGTAATTTCCACCGTTTGATTTTTTGTCAATGACACGTAACTTAATTACAGCATTTGACTTCCCTGAGACTTGAGCAGTAATATCAACGGACTCGTTATACCAAGTTCCTGCGGCATCATCTGCCACATCTTTTTCCCAAACAACCACACCATCAACTAAAACCTGCTTATAATGATATGTCTTGGGAGCAGTAGTGCCTCTGTCATCATAATGCGAAAAAGTAAGCGTATAAGTCGGTGCCGCTTTAGTAGTAAAACTTCTGGAACTGGTCGTAGAAGTAGCGCCGGCTATATTCCTTGAAGTTACTCTCCAATAATAAGTTGTACTATAGGATAGACCAGATACTGCAGCATAGGGATAAATTATTTTATCACTGTCTATCACTATATTAGTAAAATTGCTATCTGTGGCTATTTGCAGCCTGTAATCTGCTGAGTTTACCGAAGGTTGCCATTGGAAGCTTAAAATAGTGTTCTGACCCGTTGCCCCACTGGATGGTGTGCCAAGTGTAAATGCTTGCGGCGAAGACTGTCCAGGATGAAGTTGCATTAGAGTGGCATAACTTTCAAAACCACGAGTACCACCGCCCCCATGAAGAGAAAGATATTTTTCATAAGGTGCCCAAATACCACTTTTCCATCTTTCCAAGTCACCAAAATCAAGCGTAAATTCTCCTGAATAACCCCCAGACCCGTTTACATAATAAGAAAGCCATGGATCAGTTGATGATCCGTTCCACATCAGACTATTCACCGTAGTTCCAAGCTTGGTCATATCACTTCCTGCGAAACTGCCTCCCCGCATGTAGTTGGATATAGCTCCACCAATATCTAAAGGTGCATGCCCCCAATCTTCGAATTTTACCGATTGGGCGTCGGACGGCGTTTTCCTTTCCCAATAGTTCCAGGTATATGAGCTTCCACTCGTTGTAAGAAGGCTCTTGAAATTTCCGAGGATAAGATCTGCCCATAATAAATAATGACGTTTGGAAGGGGTTACTTGAGCCATGGCATACAATGCTTTTGCCATCCCAATATTCATATTTGTCGGCAAAGAATGACCCGGATCGTCATGATCCAAATATTCGTTATAGTATTCCGACCATGCAATATCGAATCTGGGTATTAGATCACTATTAATAACGGATTCAAGTTGATTGGCTTGGGTTCCATAAGTGATCCCTTGCGGGTTGGTTGCTGCACTTAAGGTTGGATCATTTCTAACGGTCAAAATAAAATTCGCCCATTCACTGACAATATTACCAACATGGACGACGTACTCCCTATAGGAACCAGCATAATGACTTGTCCCCCAACTGAGATAACCATCATTATTGGTGTCTGCAAGGGTACCATACATATTGTTAATGTATTGACTCAACTTTTCAATATAGCTTGTCTGTTTTGTAAGATTGTACATCCGATAAAGTCCATTGAGGGTATACGTTCCATCCCATCCACTGTATGCACTGTCCGCCGTATCGGTCCATCCGTAATGACCATCTGATGTATCATAGGCAGTGAGAAGGTTGTCAAATCGGGTTTTCCAGGTTGATAAACTGTCGTAGGCAAAAACCGGTGTAGTTAAAGATGTCAGCAGGGTGAATACAATGAAAAATGAGAAAATCGCTCTTTTTTTCATAAATACATCCTCCAATTTTTTTATAAAAGTGTGAATTAAAGAATTTCCACCTGTGAGCATTTTTTACAACGATTGTTTACAAATGCCGTTGTTTTTCAACGTATCCTTCCGTAATTTCTGCTGCGGACAATGCTGAATCCCACAGCTCGACTTCGCGGATCAAGCCGGAAAAGTGACATTGCGGGCCTTTTCCCAACACAAGCGAAACGTTATCAAGGGCCAAGCTTGTCGTATCCTTGCACTCTGCGGAAGAAATAAACTGCCCATCCAGATAAAGCGCAAGCCGCTCTTTGTCATACGTAATCGTTGTGTGGTGCCAACCATCTGTCAGTGCGGTATCGCATGTAGCCAGCGGATCATTGCTCAGGCTCCATACTTTGCCGCTCGGCAGCGTGCCGGCAAACAGCTTGCCGTTATATACCGCCATGGACCAAACGCGGCGATAGCGAACATCCGGATCTGGATCTTCGAGAACCCCCATTAATTCCCATTCACGATTGCCCTTGTAACGATACACATGGCCGCTCGGCAGCGTGCCGGCATACAGCTTGCCGTTGAACACCGATACTCCCATGACTTCCAACTCATCGCCCATCAGCCCGAAATCGCTCCATTCGATCCCGCCTTCATAACGCAGCATTCGGCCTTCATTCCAGATGCCCATCAACAGATCGTTGTGGAAGACGGAGAAGCAATATACCTGGGAGCATTGCGGTACGTTGCCGCAATATTCCCAAGGTTCCCCGAGTTTGCGGCGATAAACGCCTGCGCTTTCATTGCAGCCGATATACAGGTCGCCACGATACGGCGCCATATTGAACGTTCGCGTCGTGCCCTCAGGCCCTGGGGCGCCAAGCACCTCGCAACGGCCGTCCTCATCATAAGCGAACACTCCATGCGGATAGAACGACATCGCGATCAGCCGGTCGTCATATACGGTCATCGCCCCGATGCTGTCATTGTCCGGCACGGGCAGCTCGGCAAACAGCTCCCATTCCCGACCTCCCTTGTAGCGAAATATCCGACCGCCCGGCTCTTCGTTGGGCGAGGCCGGCAACGACGAGCCGCTTGCTCGGTAGCGCATCGTACCGGCATAAAGCATCCCCTTAAACTCGGCCAACGCGTAAACCGCATTGCTCTCGTCCGGATGGCCGCAGTCGATCCATGTTCCGGCAGCTTCATCCAAGCGAAAAACCCTGCCGAGGTGATCCTTCGCATTATCGAATGTGCCGGCGTACAGATGCCCCGCATGAACACACAGGGCGCTGACCATGCGGCCGTCGCCCGGACTGCCCCAATCGCGCCAAACGTCCTCGCCATGAGCGGCGCTCCAGCCGAACTGCAGGTTGCGCCAGTTGGACTGGGTCGAAGTTACCCCGGCCTGGGTCAGCACCGACAAATGCCAGCCCTCCATTCGCTCCTCTGAGTAGACACTGGCGAGGCCGCCGGGCAAGAAGCCTTTGCCGTCCTTCACCTGAAACTGCAGCGACAAGCTGAACGAGCGACTTCCATCCGTTGCTGCCGATACCGGCAGTGTCACCGCCGAGCCAAGGCCGTCAAATACAGCGCCTTCTTCATCAAAAACTAGCCGGCCGCTTGCCTCGCCGTGTCCACCTTCTCCCGAAGCGTCCTGACAATCGGTACGCAGCGGCCAATAACCGATGCGCTGTCCCTTTGCGGAACGCTCCTCCTGCTTGTTCCCGAACATTCTGTTTGTCTGTTGATTCTCCATATTTGTTTTCCTCCAATGATCAAGTTTGTAAAAATGACAACGGAATCCGCAGCTTTTGTCCCACATCAATGTTGTACTTATATGCCGTACCTTCTCCCAACGCGCGGATAGGTGATACCTGCCCGATGTCGAGTATAGTCTGCACACCTTGCGAATGTGCCCGGTGTATCCGGTAGACCGCGTTCTGCGCGCCGTCGTTGTCGATATACACATACCGCCCAGTCAGCGCTTCAAGCTCTATTTGCTGCTCCAGCGCGACGGTAATGCTGTTTTCTAACGTGAGCTCACGGGTGAAATCCGCGACAACGCCTGTCAACGCGCCAGGATGCCGCATATCGCACAGCAGTTCACAGTCATTGCCGTACAGGAAATCCATTTTACCCTCCCGCAGACTGCAGACAGCGGCAAACCCGCGAAAATCAAACAAATTGTCCACCCGGTAGGTGATTTCCCGGTTTGTAGCGTACACCACATAATCGATTCTGCCGTTTTTCAGCGGGATTTTGAGTGCTTTAACCGCATCCTCCCGTCCCGGCTCTCCCGACAGCACGGCCACCGGCACCGCGGTCAGGCTGTCGGTTATGTACGGCGTATCACAGTACGGCTCAAACACGGTCGTAAACAAGCTGTCGAGGTTGTTCCCCGTTCTGCGTGTCAGGACATACTCCAGATACGGGATATCGGGAGTATTATAGTGCGGCGGTTTCGCACGGGCGATCGCCACCTCATCCGGCGCAAAATCTCCCAGCATCGTCATGCGCAGATGCAGGTTTTTCTCCTCGGGCAGCACCCGGCGAAAATCAGTGATTTGAAAATCGACCGTAAAACGCAACTCCGGCGCTCGATCCCGCCGCACATTATACAGCCAGGTCATGCCCGGCGGATGGCGCAGCATATCGACCTCCCAGGAGGTCTCCACCGTGTTTGGATCCTGACCCCAAGGCACCTCCGGCCCTGCGTAGCTGCCGACAAATTGTCCGCTTTCATCCGTCTGTGGGATGAGCGTCAGTCCTCGTGTTTCATGGATGGTGTTCGACTGCGCGTGGAAGCTGTACAGATGGTCGTCTCCCCCCAGGATACGGAAGAAATCCACGCCGTATGACACGCCGTCCCCCGCATCTACCATAACAATGCTGCGTCGGTATGCCCGCGTCTGCGGATAGGCGCTCCCCGCTTCCATATCCATGAGCTTGACACGACCCGCATCGTCATAATGCAGCGGGGCGGCAGCAGCGGTCAGTTGGTGCTGCATCCGGCCGTCCACCATGACGGTGTTATGCGACAAGGTGCCGCTCACCCATTGCAGGCGGTTGGGCTGTGTGCCCGTCACCTCCGGATACCCCAGGTCAGGCGCAAAATTCAGGCCGTATGCATCGATCCCCAGATTCAGCGCGTCCGCATGCCCGTGCCCGTCTCCAAGACCAAAATACAGAGAAAAGTCCCGCAGCGTATTCGTATGCGCCGTTTTTTCGCCGTCCCGCAGGACGGCAAAGCCATACCCGGTCATCATATCGCTGTCCGCGCTCAGAGGACCATGTTCCCGTATGGCGTTTTCAATGCTTCGCCGTAACGCCTCGGGATCGCGATCCGTGATAACACCGTGTAGGTTCTCTGCAGAATTTCCGTTCATGCAGTGGATATACTGCGCCAGACGCACACCGCCCAGGTGCCGATACCCGCTCAGCGCCTTATCCATTCGAAACACAAAGCCTTTCGACGCGGTGCGGCCGCTGTCTCCGATCTGTGCCGTATAATACTCCGCCATCATGAGCGGTATATGCGCGGTGAACATCTGTGCGAACTTCGGGTTTTCATACAGGTCCACAACAGGGCAGGCGTCGTACTCGTGCAACACTTCCGCCAGGTCCACCATGTGATTCAGCCATAATGCGTTATATTCCGGCGATGCCTCATCGCCCATGCCATCGCGATCCACGCTGCCCGTCAGCACACCGAGTACATTACCGCCAGAAATGGGCGTATCCTGCGCCGGATCCCCGTTGTTGCGGGGGGGTCCTGGCCGCATAATCCAGTCCAGCCATTCGCCCGTCTCCGGCATGGCGTCCAGTACGACTGCCGCCTTCGCCAGTGCGGCTTGTTCCATGCCGAAATTGCCACAGATACGCCCTGTGCGGCAGCCGCTGTATATTTCGCGCAGGATATTATGCTCTGCATGGGCCCGTATAGCCGAGGCGCTGTTCTTTGGGTTCTCCTGTCCATACCGCAAAGATTTTTCCCGCAGGCAATCAATCAGGATGGCATCCTCATACACAGGGTAAAACGCATCGTAGGCGCTCGCAAGCTGCTGGGTGACGAAGCACTCCCAGATAGAGTCACAAATCTTTCCACGGAAATTTTCCGCCCCGCGAAACTCGGCCCACTGGTACCAGTCATAGCCGGGATAGAAATCCGCTACCCGGTCGAGCAGCATCGCTCCGGCACGGCCGTATCGGGCCTCCCCCGTATAGACGTAGGCCTTGGCAAGAGTATTGATCGCAAGCAGGATAACGCCGCCATCGTAGCCGCCGCCCCAGAGTCCGCGGTCCAGATAGGTGGCAATGTAATTATGCCGTTCCCGCACACCGTTGTCGTAAACATGGCCTGTGTAATACCCGAAGCCGTCGTCCACGCCCCAGCCCTCGCCCATTTCGGGGTACAGCTCGTTTATCAGATAATCCGGGCCTCCAGCGGCCTTGCTCTTCTCGTTTTTTTGCCGCGCAAGCTCATGCTGAAACACGCCGTGCGCATCCAGTCCCAGCCGGTAAAACCCGCCGAAGTCGTTGGAGGGAAACCGGCGCAGACAGTCCGGGCATTGGATCTTCCACGGATCCTCCAGCGGCCTGACAATCCACGGGTAATGCTTCGCGTACTTCTCGCAGATGTTCACACCGCAGTAACGGCAATAAAAAATTTTCGGATCCAGGGTATGCCCCGTGTGATAATACCGCGGGAGCCCCTCAGCAACGATTAATTCGTAAATCCGCTCCGCCTGCATGGCGTATTCGTCTGCCAGTTGGCAGACAGCGTCCGCCTGCTCTCTGGCCCACACGTAAGCCGCGATGTTTGTCCGCGCGGCAGACCGCTTTTCCTGCGTCCATAGGGTTGCGCGTGTTTTCACGGACGTAAACCTCGTCATGTCGCGTATCACTCTCTTTCATCTGTAGTATGCGGTTAGCCTTTAACTGCGCCGACCAGCTGACCGTGAATGAAATATTTTTGCACGAACGGATAAATCACGATGATCGGTAAAATCGTCAGCATGAGCGCGGCCATTTTCAAGTTGTTCGGATGTATCAGCGCTTCTTGATTAATAAGTGTCTTCCTTGTCTCCGAATCGATCATCTCCGCACTGATCAATATTTCCCTTAGTTGAAACTGTAACGTCCACATCGTTTTCTCGCGAATGAAGATCAGGACACCGAACCATTCGTTCCAATAGGCCACCGCGCTGAACACAACGAACGCCATGGCCATCGGCAGCACGAGCGGCAAAATGATTTTGAACAGGATGCGGACTTCGCTGGCCCCGTCGATTTCTGCCGATTCGATCAGCTCTTGCGGCAGTTGGTTAATCTGATTCCGGAACACGATAATATAGAACACATTGATCACGTTCGGCAGAATAAGCGCCCAATACGTATTGTTCAAGCCGATCTTGTTGACGAGCAAGTAGAACGGAATAAGCCCGCCGCTGAAATACATCGGAATAATCAGCAAGATAAACAGGAAGCCCCGCCCGATCAGATGCTTATGCGCCATCACGTAACCTGCTGAGAGCGAAAGGATGATGACGAGCGCTGTATTGACCGCCGCCAGAAACACAGTGTTCAAGAAGGTCCGCAAAAACTGTTTGCTGTACGCAAGCTTATGGTAAGCTTCGAGATTAAAGCCTTTCGGCCAAAGTCCAATCTTGCCGATCGCCGCGGCATTATAGCTGCTTAGTGAAATTGCAATCGCGTTAATGAATGGAACGAGAATGGAAATGCAGATCACGATAAACAACAGCACGTTGAATATATCGAAAATGCGTCCGAGTGTGCTCCGGTGCAGCATGAGTTTTCTCTCCCTCCATTAATAAAGTCCCATGCCAGACAGCTTCTTCGATGCCTTGTTCGCGGTAATCAGCATCAGGAAGCCGAGCACGCTTTGCACGAAGCCGATGGCGGTCGTGAGGCTGTATTGCGAGTTCTGCAGACCGATCCGGTATACGTAGGTGCTAATCACGTCGGAGACGTCGAGCACAATCGGGTTCTGCATGACGAACATGCGCTCGAAGCCAATTTCGAATATACTTGATAAGCGCAGCAGCAAGAGCAGAATGATCATCGGCACCATGCCCGGGAGCGTAATATGCCAAATCTGCCGGAGCCGACTGGCGCCGTCGACCTTCGCCGCTTCGTAGAGACTGGAATCGATGCCCGCGATAACTGCAAAATACAAAATCGCCGACCAACCGACATCCTTCCATATTCCCACGGATACGATGAGGCCGCGGAACAGTTCCTTCTCTGTCGTAAAATAAATCGGTTCAATGCTGAACCAGCCGAGCATCTCGTTCACAAGTCCGTCGGCAGGCGATAAAATTTGATAAAACACCCCTGCCACAACAACCCATGAAAGAAAGTGCGGCAAATATGAAATCGTTTGCGTCACCCGCTTGAACATGCCGTGCGTCAACTCGTTGGCAAGAATCGCGAACACGATCGGGGCGGAGAATCCGAACAGTATATCGTAAAAGTTAATGATCAGCGTATTTTGCATGACCTTCCAGAACGTTTCGTCCTGAATAAAATGCGCGAAATGCTTCAACCCGACCCAGGGACTTCCGCTTATGCCGCGATACGGCGAGAAGTCCTGGAAGGCGATCGAAATCCCGTACATCGGCATATATTTGAACAAGAGGAGCAGCAGCAAGGTCGGCGCCAAAATCAAATAAAGGGCGAACACCGTTTTCCTGTACACACGGCGCTTGGTCCGCATAGCGGGCTGCTTGCCGTTTGTTCTTGCCTCTGCGGTTATGCTCACGGTCAATTCCTCCCTCATTATTTATAAAAAACTTGCGGCGTCCGAGGACGCCGCAAGTTCGCCCGAAAAGCTATGCGCGGCACCGCCTCCTACCAGTCTACCTCATTAACACCCAACTGCCGCAATTTATCCTTGTTCTCATTCATGTATTTCGTGTATTCGTCGTAGATGAATCCGAATTTCTTCTTGTATTCCCCGACCTTCTGGTCGAACTGATCCATCGTTATTTTACCCATGATCGCTTCGATTGTAGCCTGCGAAACGAACCGGTTCGCCTCCGTCTTCTTGGCGGACATTTCCGGAGACAGCGTTACGAAATCCCCCAGCGCCAAGCCGTTTTGCTTCGCAGAATCCTCGACCTGCTTCAAGCTGTCGATCCGTCTCGTAAATTCGTCCTTATCCATTGCTTTCTCGGCTGCCGCGATATTGGCTTCCTTCCCGTCGTAAAAGCCGAAAATCAGACCCAGCTGCAGCTTGTAGACCCTGTCTTTGTTCGACATGCCCTGGCCTTCGATCGGCGTCTTCTGGCCGTTCTCCACCTTGAAGTCTTCGCCTTCAAAGCCCCAGAAGATCGCTTCATGCAGTTTATCCGTAGCGAAGCCTTCGATAACCTTCCATGCCCGGTCCTTGTCCTTGGTTTTGGCCGAAATGTAGAGACTGTCGCCTCCAATCAGGTATAACGACTTCGGCTGCGCATATTTGGAGTCCTTCAGCACAGAAGGATACTGCTTGAGCGGCGGCGCGAACTGCTTCTCTTGATTCTCGGTCCCGGCCTCCTTCGGCAATCCGTTCGGGATTAGCTGGTCCGCACTGTTGACGTTAAGCAGGACGTTGCGGTTTTTCAGCTTGTCTCTATATTTTTCCGAGTCCGTCGTAGCGAATTCTTTGTCAAGTATGCCCTCGTCATAGAGCTGCTTCATTACCTGAACGGCCGCCTTATATTCTGGCAGTGTAAAGTTGTCTACCACCTTACCTCCCTCGACTCTGTACATATAAGGCTGGGCGCCGTACCAATAGAAGATTGGCAAGCCTGCGTACGAAATCGCCTGATCGTCAATGACACGGTTCGTAAGTGGAAGCGAATCCGGCTCCGCCTTCTTGATTTTACGCGCCAGCTCGATCCATTCCTCGACGGTTTCCGGCATTTTGCCGTTGTTGTATTTGACGACCAGATCATAACGGACGATGACACCGTCGCCTTGCTGGCGTGTAGCATAGGACATCGGAATGCGATAATTGTGACCGCTTGCGGACTTGGCCATCTCCATCATTTTCGGAGAAATAAATTTCTGAACGACAGGCGATTTGTCATAGTACGCTTTCAAATCGATGAATGCGCCTTCATCCGCGCGCTGTTCAGTTTCATTCGGATAAGGCGAATGTACGATGTCAGGCAAGTTGCCAGAGGAGAGCATCAAATTGAACTTCGTCTGGAAGTCCGTATAGCTCGGCACCTCAAGGTCCAGATCGACGTTTGCATACTCCTCGACGATGTTGATGTACGGGTTGCTGCTCGGGTCTACGCCATCCGGATACGCAAGGCCGGAGTTAGACATAAACATCTTCATGTTCAGCTTCTTTTCTTCCGCCTTCGGAGATGCAGAGGATGAAGCCGCACCCGCTGACGCTGACGGTGCCGGGGGCTTGTTCCCGGAACAGCCGGCAACAACGACGCTCAATAGCAAGACCGCCAACATCACCGCTGTAACCGTTCTCTTTTTTCTCATTGAACGACACACTCCTTTTTGATCTGTGTTTGTAAGTAGCGACTCTCTTTTTGGAGTCTATTGTCAGTATAGAACAAATAGGGCGGTTTGAGAGGTCACAATCCTCCTGAATGAAGAGCATAATCGCATGAACTTCGCATGGCCGCTCCACAAGCTTTTCGGACGAAATGATTCCTTCCGGCGGACGATTATTCACCAGTCTGCTCCACTTCTATCGGAATGCACAGCACAATCGACGTGCCTTCGCCCGGCTTGCTGCGAATATCGAGACTTGCGTCGTCTCCATACCGCGCCGCGATCACCCGGCGGACGTAGCCGATGCCGATTCCCATCCCCTTTTTTTTGCGGTTCCCTGTCTCCGGTTCGAACAACTGACGGATCTCCTCTTCACTCATTCCCGCTCCGTTATCGTTCACTTCGATGCGGATATGCTTGTCTTCGTCGAAAGCAGCCTTTACCTCGATCTTACCCTCGTCACCAAGCCCGTGGTAAAGCGAGTTCTCCACCAGCGGCTGGAGAATGAAGCGCGGAATCGGCACGTCCATCAGGTCGTCCTCCGCCTTGATGCCGATTTCGAAACGAAAATCGTAGCGGATTTGCTGCAACGTCACATAATCGTTCAAGAGCGCGATTTCCTGGCCAATCGTCGCTGTCCCGCCCTTGCCCATATTGTAATAAAGCACCTTGTTGAGCGTGGCGACAAGCCGTTCAATCTCATCCTGCGAGTTCAACCGCGCCAACCAGCGCACCGTATCCAGCGTATTGTGAATAAAATGCGGATTGATCTGGACCATCAGTTTCTCCACCTCAAGCTCCGCCCTCAGTTTCTCGTTCCGCCTTGCCTCCTGCAGAAGCCGCCAGATGCGCTGGCGCATCTCATCGAAGCGGTTCAGCACATAATCGAATTCAGCGATGCGTGGATACTTCAGAATCGAATGAAAGCCGCCGTTGTTTTGCAGCAAACGGATTTCCTTGTTGAAGCCGGCCAGCGGCTTGTACACCGTCCTCCACAGTATCGAAGCGAAGCCCAGCGCCACCGCCAGCGATACCGTTCCAAAAATGACAAAATTACGAAGCCAGCTGTATTTTTCCTTGTCAAAATCCTGCTTCGAAATGATCGCCGCCCACGTCCAGTCGCCCGCCTTCTCGGTAAACAGGTAGCCGCTGCGCGCTCCATCGGATTGTTTGTCCGACAACTCCTGCCCGATTGCAAACTCGTCTTCCTTCTCGCTGTACACGATACGGTTGTGCTCGTCGGTCATCAAATAGGCTGTTTCCATGCCGGACTGGCCAGTACCCAAAATATGCGAGACAAGCTGCGGATTCGTTTCGACATAAACGTGCAAGGTCCCATATTCGGGAATAAAAATGCGCCGGTCAACGGACAAAACAAGCGAATCGACGCCGAGCTTGAACGATTTGTGGATCGCATGATACGTAATCCCGCTGAACGAGTATAGCTTCGGAAGCTTGTCCGGGTAAAAATCGCTCGTCATGTCGTTCGATCTGAACGCATTTTTGCGCGTATCGGAGAAATAATAGTGAACAAGACCGATATTCGGACTCGTATAGGTGATCAGGTCGATATAATTTTGAATCGACTGCTCCAACATATATTGTTCATAGAAGTCCGCGGATGATAAATACGCTTTAAAATCCAGCCCGACTCCGCCTTCGAACGAAAGCTGCATGGCGACGTGATTCAGGCTCTGGATCTCCTTGTCCAGCGAAAAAGCGGTTTGCTCCAGCTGGCTGCGAACGCCGTTCATCACCTTGTTGTTCAGCATCGAGGCGATCATGTAATAGGAAACTCCGCCGATCAGAACGAGCGGCACGAGCGAGCTGAGCAGCAGTATTGCAATCACCCTGCTTCTGAGCGTGTAGAACAAATACGGCCTCAAACGGGAAACGGCTTCTTCGAACCTCTTCATCATGTACGTCTGCACCTCACTTCGGGTTGGGCCGCGGCCGCTGGCGGTACTCGCTAGGCAGCATGCCGACCCGCTCGCTGAATACCCGGCTGAAATACTTTTCGTTCTCGTAGCCGCATTGCTCCGCCACCCAGTAGATCGGATTCGCCGTTTGCTGGAGCAGTACCTCGGCATGGGCGATACGCAAGCTCCGCACGTAATCGTTAAACGATTGACCGATGATATCCTTGAAGCACTGGCTGAAATAGCTTCTGCTTATATTGGCTTCTCTCGCCGCATCGGCCAGACGCAGTTCCTGATTGAAATGCTCGCGGATATAAGATACCGCCTTCATAACGCTTTGCAGCACCTCGTCCGAATACGTTTTGCGCAACTTGCCGCGCAGTTGGCTCCTTACCGTATGCAGCCATTCCACCGCGTTCACCCAATAGGCAAAAGGCCGCTGCGAGCCGAGCTCAGGAATCGCCGAATCTGGCAGGATGCGTTTCCATTCCGCCGCGGCCGAATAAAAAATGCTCTCCAGCAGCGGCACGGAAGGGCGAAGCCGCTGCGTCTCCGCAAGCAGCTGTTCGTAGATCACATCATCCGTCACCCAGAACAACGACGACCAGCCTTCCCTAATCCGTCTCATATCTGCATCGGCGGGCATTTGCGGACCATCGCCTGTCGGCTGGTCGGCCACAAAATCGTAAACGCTTCGTTCCGGCTCGTAGTCGTAGAAAAAATCATGCTCTTTGTAGGCGTGCAGCATAATATGCCAATCGTGTTGGCCTCCGCCTGCTCCTCTCACATGAAGGATCGCCCATTCGCGTTCTAGTCCGCAGCGGCGCAGCACATCCTCGTCCATTTCGGGCAGCGCCCCGCTGCATTTCAGCGCCCACAACCCGAAGCCGATGCCGCTGAGCGGCTGCGTACGGACGAACGGTATGGCTTGCAACGCTTGCGGATCCGCTTTGTCGAGCAAGCTGGCAAACACGAGGACTTTCTTCATATCGCCGGCCGTCGACCCGGACGCTTCCGGTGAGCCTTCGGTCAAGCTTTGACGCACGCCGCTCTGCATACGTTCCTCGCGAATCCGGTTGGCGATCCGGGCGAGCACTTCCTCCATCCGCTCCTGCTCGAGCTGAACTTTGGCAATATAATCAATCGCGCCGATACGCAGAGCCTGCTGAATATTGTCAAAATCTTGATGAAACGTCAATACGACCATCCATATATGCGGATACTCGGCCTTTACTTGCTTCATCAGTTCAATGCCGCTCATAACCGGCATTTCCAAATCGGTAACTAGCAGATCGACCTCTTGTCCGCCAAGAAACTCCAGCGCTTTGACTCCGTTATTAGCTTCACCGACAACCTTCATGCCAAAATCCGTCCAAGGCATCGTGAGGATCAAGCCTTTTCGCACTAATTTATCGTCATCGACTATAAGCGTTTTCAGCATTTCGTACCTCCTCCTACTTCTTGATGTGAACCGAAGCCGATTCTCATTAAATTCTTCATCTTTCGCATACCTCCTTTATTTCTATCCTTGGAACTGGATAAGCTGCGCGATAACCGAAGGTTTATAGCCGCTTCCACGACTTACTTTACTGGCACAAATAAAAAAAGAAACGTCGTTCCACCATGGAGTCGAAGTTTCCTTTATGGTACATGGTTTCCCCCTTGACCGTTGACGATTGGAATAACAATACGATAATAGTATTCCGGATTTTCGATAGGTTCCCAAGTTTCGTCGAAAACGCCAAGCCGGAATAATAGGAGCGAACCTAGCCTTTCCTCTTGAAAGCCCTTGCCCCGCAGAATAATGAACGAAACCAGTTGGAAAGCTCTTTGAGTGGGCGCCCTTTTATTCATTCCTCTTCCTGCCTTTCTGCGTGTGCGAATATATCGCAGTAAGGAAACCCCTGATATCCGATGCTCAGTTTAATGTTAGCGCTTTCAATTAATCGGATAAAGACGTTGCAATTGCTATAATGTCTTCAAAGCTGCTGAAAATGCAATATCGAGTGTAGAACTACCCTTCGGGCGACAATCACTTATCCCCAACTTTATGCACATTTTATCCACAGATGATGAATATTATGGAGTGATCCATGAACGGATTCTTCCCAGGATGCCAAATAAGAACGCTCATATCCAGATTGTTGCTCGAGCCTACTCCATCCGGATGACACGCTCCTTTTCGATCAGTTTGTAAGTAGCGACTTTCTTTTTGTAGTCTATTCAATATAGAACAAAAAAGGCAGCTTGAGAGGTCATAATCATCCTGAATGAAGAGCACGATTGCATGAACTTCGCATGACCTCTCCGCAACCTTTTCGGACGAAATGATTCCTTCTAGCGGACGATTATTCACCCGGCTGCTCCACTTCTATCGGACTGATGAGACTGTTTCAAGCAGATCTCTGATTTCCTGTCCTTTTTTTCAGGTTGTGAACCCGATACGCACAAGATTCTCACGTTGACTCTCGAAATTGGATACATCCTCTCACCGCACTGTTCCTTTCACTGATTCAGGTTTTTTATCCAAATGTAAATTTATACCAATAAGGTATAATAAAAAAGATTGGCTCCTCCCCTATTCCTTACCGGAGAAAAGCCAATCTTTTATTTGAAGAATTAGAATTCTTCAATTTACTTTTTAACCAACCGAACCTACTCAAACTTACTGAAACCTACTCAATCTCAACAATCATCTCAATCTCAACAGGAGTGTTAAAAGGAAGCTCATTGGACGAAATAGCCGAGCGGGTATGTACACCCTTCTCCCCAAACACTTGCTCCAGCAAATCAGAAGCTCCGTTGATAACAAAAGGCTGTTCCACAAAGCCAGGTGCAGAGTTAACAAACGCCAACAGCTTAACCACTTGCTTAACCCGGTCCAGATCACCAAGATGTCCTTTCAGCACAGCAATTAAATTAATAGCTACTTGTCTCGCCGCTGCAGCTCCTTGCTCCACAGTCAGGTCGCTTCCAACTTTACCTTCATACATCAGCACACCCTTGATGCGGCAATCGCAGCCGGATGTATATACAAGGTTGCCAACTGTTTTCGCAGGCACGTATTTAGCCACAGGAGTTGGTACTGCCTCAATTTCAATTCCCAATTCTTCTAAGCGCTTCTCTATTAGAGCCATGTGTATTCTCCTTAAAAATTCATTTTTATTGCGCTTTTACTTCGGCTTCACTTAACCGCCCTTTAATGATGAAAAACATCACTAAAGGGCCAGATTTATAAGCCATTCATCACTTAATGATGAAAAACATCGTTACCTGGAGAAAACCCAACACTTTCGGCGCAAATTAGCTTAGTTAATGATGAAAAACATCACTAACCTGTCAGATTTCTGAGATTCCCATCTTTTAGTGATAAAAATCATCGTTAAGTTCTCCTCAGCTGCGCTTATACCGGATCAACTGCCCCTGACAAGCATGTGTGTGCGCACCCTGCCTGATGGTTTCCACACCGTTCACGAAAACATGGGCTATACCCTCGGGATACTGGCAAGGATCGGTATAGGTCGCCATATCCTGGATCCGCTCAGGATCAAAGAGAACGATATCGGCGCGGTAGCCCTCATCCAGTCTTCCTCTGCGCCCCAGCTTGAAGCGCTGGACTGGGAATGAAGTCACTTTGCGGACGGCCTGCTCCAGGGAAAGCAGCTTGCGCTCTCGGACATACCGGGCAAAGAGCCGCGGAAATGCGCCGTACAAGCGAGGATGCGGTTTACCTGTTGTGCAGCCCAGGCTATCGGAGATGACAAGCGAATAATCATACTGAACAGCCTGATCGACATCCTCATCGGACATCAGGAAGTAGACCATCGCTACTTTCCCCTCTTCCTCCAGAAGCAGGTCCATCACACACTCAGCGGGATGCTGTCCGCGCATCTCGGCGATTTCTTCCATATGCAGTCCTTCCAGATGGCGGTTAGCCTCAGTCTGAACGGACGACACCACCACTGCCTTCCATCCGGTCGAGGCCAGTAAATTATCCCAATCCTTGCGCTCCTCTGCAAGCTCAGCACGGACCTGACGACGGACGGCCGGATCCTTGATCCGCTGCAGCAAAGCATCGATGCCTCCCTCGAGTACCCAAGGCGGCAGCAAGGTAGTCAGCATAGTTGAGCTGGCGTTATAGGGATAAACATCACAGGTTACATCCATGCCGCGAGCACGCGCCTGGTCGATCAGCGTCAGTGCCTCCGCCATAATTCCCCAGTTGCGTCTACCTGCAGCCTTCAGATGACACACATGTAGAGGTACCTCGCTCGTTTCAGCGATCCAGATTACCTCGCTTATAGAAGTTAGGAGTGTGCTGCCTTCACCACGGATATGAGTCGCTAACAACCCGTCGTAAGCAGGCAGCACAC
The DNA here is from genome assembly GCF_017874215.1 of Paenibacillus eucommiae. Classification (GTDB taxonomy): domain Bacteria; phylum Bacillota; class Bacilli; order Paenibacillales; family NBRC-103111; genus Paenibacillus_AI; species Paenibacillus_AI eucommiae. The sequence continues at coordinate 77,585 of NZ_JAGGLB010000017.1, read as the reverse complement.
TGCACAGCTCGGCAATCTCCTCTTTCGTCGTGTAGCTTCCAGGTGCATACAGGAGGCCGATCGAGAGGCCAATGGCCCCTGCCTTCAAGCCTTCCTCAAGCAGAAACTTCATCCTTCGAAGCTCCTCTTGATTCGCTGGCCGATTGGCAAAGCCCATGGCTGCAATCCGCAGCGCACCATGAGCCACATAGGTGGCCACATTCTCGGATGCAACGTTCTTCTCCAGAGCATCCATGAACTGACCTACTGTGTTCCAATTCCAAACGAGACCCGTATCCCCAATGACCGGCTCCACATACTGTCTCAGCATATCGGCCGTTTCTTGAAAATAAGGAGCAGGCGCCAGACCACAATTACCGACGACCTCAGTCGTGACTCCCTGCAGAAGCTTGATCTGCCCAAGAGGCTGGTCCATGATTAATAAATCAGAATGGCTGTGCCCATCGATAAAGCCAGGAGACGCAACAAGTCCCGCTGCATCGACAACAGCTCTCGCCGTTTGATCAATGTAGCCGAGACCTGTAATGAGACCGTCACGAACTCCGATATCTCCCTTGTACCAAGGATTACCTGTACCATCTACAATTCGGGCATTTTTCACAATAAGATCCAACATGTTTAGGAACTCCTTCTCGAACTTAAGCTATGTTTCTGCAAAATCAATCTATGTGAGTGCTCCTCTAGCTGAAACGACAAGCTTCTCCAACTGATCTCCACGCTTCAAGTAAACAGCATTATGCAAATTCACAGTACTGCAAATGTGATTAGGGACAATCTGGAGAGTATCTCCAATTGAAAAAGACATTGCTCCTTTACCTGTACCCGTTGCTCCTACTTCTGCCTCTGTACCAGTACCTGCTCCAGCTCCTGCCTCTGAACCTGCTACAGCTTTCGCAGGCTCAGGGAACCGCAAAATGCCATGCTCCTCGTTCATCCGCTCGAAAACAGCCTCCGGATGTCCGATTACTTTGCCGAATCCGACCATACCCAGCAAGCCGCCAGGCTGGACATCTGTAGCAAAGGTTTTGCTGCCGCCATCGACAATAACCAGTCCATCCTTCCGCACACTGACTACTGTAACCTGCACCGATGCGGCACAGTCCTCAGCACTGCAGGCACCAATCGTTTCCTGCATACGATCGTTAAAAATATAAGTACCCGGCCGAATTTCCGTTACTCCCTGCACCTGGGCAGCATATTCGCCCGTTGGTGTCGAGCCCACGCTAACATCACGGATATCAAGCTGCAGCTCCCGAAGTCTGGCAGCAAGAGCAGCCATCAGTGTTCCTTCTTCCAGACCTGCGGCCTTCGTATCCATTGTCGGCTGTCCGGAAAGCATCGATCCCCGGTAGGTGAAAATTCCAGTCAGCTTTATTCCTTCAAGCTCGTGGAGCTTCAGTGCCAGCTGCTCGGCTTCCTCATAGAGGACACCGGTTCTTTTCAGACCCAAATCAATCTCCAGTCTTACTTCCAGCACGCGATTCAGGCTTAACGCAATCTCCGAAAGAATCGAGCCGCCTTCTATGCTGTCAACTGCAAACACGATTCTCGACTTATCCATCAGAGCAGCCGCGCGTTCAATTTTGGAGCGTACGACCAAGGGATAGGCTATAAAAATATCCTGTACACCCGCAGCCGACATGATTTCAGCTTCTCCGACTTTTGCTACTGTGATTCCACTAGCTCCGGCCTGCAGTTGAAGTTTAGCAAGCTCGGGCATTTTATGTGTCTTAATGTGAGGTCTCAGGCTTACACCGTGCAAAGCAACTTTTTCGGCCATTCTCGTAATATTTCGCTTCATTGTTAGCTCGTCTATGATGATATAAGGGGTTTCCACCATGAATTCCTCACTTTCGTAAACATCGTTACAGCAGCACTCTGGGTAGCAGTCCGTTTGAGTTTGGAGTTCGTGCGATAATAGCTGATAGAGGGAAGGGCTGTGGCTGGATCCCACTGTCCTTCCCTCCCACTAGCACCAACGTCACGAACACGCACATCAAAGGACGCCGCAAGGCGTCTTTCTCATGAACTATTTAGAAAGTATAAGTTTTTTGGGGTGATGCCTGGATTGAAAAATTCCCGAATACACAGTGTAGCTTTACAGTGGGAAAGTAGACGGGGGGATCCTTCATCCTCTGAGGGAATCAGAAAGGAAACCCAGATTATCCTATTGCCACGATCCCTCTCCCTCAGGAATGTAACTTCTACTGACAGTCCGTTATCCATTTAATCGTGGTAGTAGCAGCCCACCCTCGCTGAAATGAGCGTGTACTCCACTTAACGATGTTTTTCATCGTTAAAGTAAGTGTTCCAGGTCAATCCGTCACGTTAACGATGTTTTTCATCGTTAAAAGAGGCATGTTGGCCTCTCAGGGTGGTTAAAAGGGATTTTAACGATGATTTTCATCGTTAAAGCAAGGTTGTCGAGAGGATCTGTTACTTTAACGATGAAAATCATCGTTAAAGTAGCAAATCCTTCTCACCTGCGCGTTCTCTTCTTCTCCAGCAACTGCGCCAGCTAGGATATCTCCTCAAACCCAAGAAAAAATCTCTTGCTGGCTGTCCGTTTGAGCCTGGTGTTCGTGCGATTGTAGCTAAAGAGAGGGAATGGCTGTGGGTGGAAGAGCGGTAGCGTCCGCCTTTAAAGATTTGTTCCAACCTCATTATCATTTCCATTCAAGGGAACAAATCTTTAACAGCGGCTGGAGCCCACAGCCATTCCCTCCCCCTATGCACCAACGTCACGAACACGCACATCAAAGGACGCCGCAAGGCGTCTTTCTCAACATCATTTCTTCTTCTTAACCGCACTTCGGCTGATTTCCAAATAGCGAACGGACTTATCGTACTCCCTGCTGGCAACGCCGAGATACAGAATATCGATCATATTCAGCTGCGTAATACGCGATGAGGTGGCGCCACTGCGAATTTCCGTTTCCGTGGAGGAAATATAGAGCGGAATATCAGCCAATTGGCTGACCGTTGAGTTTCCATAACGGGTAATGGAAATCGTCGTTGCGCCAAGTTCACGTGCCCGCTTCATACATTCCACGATCTCCTGCGTTTCGCCGGAGTAGGAAATGCCGACAGCGACATCGTCTCTCTCCAGCATGACAGCCGTAATGATTTGCAAATCGCTGTCTGTGAAGGAGAAGCTGGTCTTGTTAATCCGGATAAATTTTTGCTGGGCATCCACAGCGATCAAGTTGGAAGCGCCGATCCCGTAGAAGTAAATCCGCTTCGCACGCAGCAGCGCATCGACGGCTTTCTCGATGTGTGCAGGCGTCATGATCTTGAGTGTATCCCGAATCGATTGAATGTTATTGTTGGATACATTCTCTATAATCCGTTCAATGGAATCGCCGCGGATGAACTCTTGATAGCCGCCGCCGCTGCCAATCCCGCTTCTCTCTTCCTGCAGATCTCCCAATACTTTAAGCATCAGCTCTTGATAGCCCTTAAAGCCCGCAGATTTGCACAGCCGGATGACCGCTGCCTGACTGCCTCCGCTCTCCTGGGAAAGCTGGGCTACAGACATGCCGACAATCCGCTGCGGATCTTGAAGGATGAAGTCTGCAACCTTGCGCTCTGAAGGCGTAATTGCATTTAGAATTTCCCGCAGTCTCACTAATCCACCGTTCATCGGCTTGCTCCTTTTCAGTCTATCTATCATTGCCTCATTATTTAACAGCACCAGCCGTTAATCCCTCCATAAACTGTTTGGAAGCGAAGGCAAAGATAATGATCATGGGTAAGGAAGACAACGTCAAGCCTGCGAACAATACACTCCAATCGGTAGTGAACTCACCGAACAGCTTCAGCATACCAAGCGGAATCGTCTTCTTCGCTTCATCCTGGATGAAAATCATAGGGAAGAAAAATTCATTCCAAACCCCGATGAAATTAATAATCACCACAGTACCGATAGCCGGACGCATCAGAGGAATAAGTATCTTCATCAGTATTCCCATGTTGGAAGCACCATCTATCCGGCCAGCCTCCTCCAATTCCTTCGGCAGCGTCCGGAAAAATCCGGTCAATATCAATACAGCCATCGACATACCCGTTCCGATATGAATCAGAATGATGGACCATAAGGAATCGACTAAATTAAGATCTTTAATGAGTAAAAACAGTGGAACAAGACCAAGCTTAATCGGCAGCATCATACCAATCAAGAAGTAGAAGAACAGCAGCCCGCTCCATTTAAATTTAAATCTGGCCAGATAATAAGAAAGCATAATACTAAATACAAGCAGGAGGAGCAGTGTTACTCCACTCACAAATATACTATTTTTTATATAATTCGCATAGTTTAATTTGACAAAAAGTGTTTCGTAAGAGGTATAGCTGATTTTTGAAGGCAAGGAAAGCGGTTTGGTAAAGATCTCAATGTTCGGCTTAAGCGACGATATCACCATAAGGACCAACGGGAACAGCGAGATAAGCGCATATCCGATCGCTACAGTGTATAAAAGACTTCTTTTAACTATTTTAAAGCTCATGCAGTCGATCCCCTTTCTTAAGCCGATTCCTTTTTATTCACATAAGACATGAATACGGCGGATATCGTCGCAATAATTACGAACATTACAACGGCAAGCGCTGAACCAATGCCTAATGCGCCCGAATCCCCTGCACTACTGCCGAATGCCGTACGATAGAAGAAAACAGCCAGCAAATCTGTGGAATAGTAAGGCTCTCCCATTGAACCCTGCATTGCAAATACTAGTTCAAATGCCTCGAAAGCTTGGATAAAGGTCATTACAATAACAATAACAAGCGGCTGGAACATCATGGGAAGAATGATCGAGCGGACAAGTCTGAAACCAACTGCTCCTTCAATCTTAGCTGCTTCCAGCACCTCTGTAGAGATGGACTGCAGCCCCGCCAGGAAGATAAGCATAAAAAATCCGATGGCAAACCAACTGTTAATCAGAACAACCGCCGTGAGCGCTGTATCCGGATTACCCAGCCAAGCTACAGCCCAGGAATCGAGTCCTATTTTTTTCAACGTGACATTCAAGATACCAAGGTTCGGATTCAGAATTAATTTCCATAGAAAGCCGACAATGATGATGGACAACAGCCGCGGCAGGAAGTAGGCAACTTTGAAAAACTGCGCACCCTTCACTTTCTTGAAAATAATATAGGCGAGTCCAAAGGCGATACCATTCTGGACGACCATCTCGACTGCAAAGTAGTAAATATTATGGCCGAGCGCATTCCAGAACAAAGTATTGAACGGTTCCTTGGTAAACAGGGTGACGAAGTTCTCAAAATTATTGAAGCTCCCCATCGTCAAGCCGTTCCAATCAAATAAACTATAGGTGAAAGCAGCCAGGATCGGGTAAACGACGAATACCGTATAAATCACGATTGCTGGAATCGGAAAAATATGGATGAGGTGACGTTTCCAGGACACCTTCTTGCCGTTTAAACTGGCTTTATTGACATTTTCCATTAAGTACTCACCTCACAATCAAATTTAGGCAAGCGTAAACGACTGCAGCATCCTCCAGGGAGTTAAAGGCCGTCCCGCGGTAAAATCCAAACCATGTATGAAAAATGAAGAGTTTACTCTCTTGGATTTTCAAAATAAACAACTGCCGCCACCTGCAGGCGCGTTCCTGATGGAAGCACACCTGACTAATAGAGGCGGCAGCTATGATGAACTACAACATTTATAATTATTTGCCAGCTGGTTTAAACCAGGTGTCTACATTTTTCTGAGCGTCTTTAACAACCTGTTCAGGTGTCAATTTATTCAAGTACATGCCTTGAAGCAAGCCTTCCAGTGTAGCTTTAGTCGTCGGGTTACCAGAGTTCAGGTAAGTTACTGCAAAATAAGGAACCGCATTAGTAGCAGATAATTGAGCAATTTTATTCGTTAATTCATCATCTGTTTTCACGCCTGGGATTGGTGAAGGTGATTTCGTTGCATTAAGAATCATGTTGCCATATGTTTCTGTTGTCATAAACTCAAGAACTTTCTTTGCAGCTTCTTTGTTTTTGGATTCTTTGTTAATACCAAAGGAACCGTCTACCCAAGTGGATACAGAAGCCTTGCCGCCAGCATCAACCGGAGGTACAGGGAACGCTCCAATTTCCAAATCAGGGTTCAAAGCCAGAATCGATGCAATCTCGAAATGTCCGTTAATAACCATTCCTGTTTGACCAGTTGCGAACATGGTACGGATATCTTCCATGCCCAAGCCTTCAAAATTGTTCGGGAAGTAAGGTGTCAGGCTCTTCATAGCTTCAACGGATTTCAAAAATTCAGGGCTATCAAGTGTAACTTCACCCTTCAGAAATTTATCAATGAAATCAGGTCCGTAAAATTGCGGGCCAATTGCTCCATGCATCAATGAAAGTACCCAGCCCTCTTTGGAACCGAAAGCAAATGGAGTGATTTTCTTTTCTTTCAGTGTGTCTGCAATTTTGATTAAATCAGCCCAAGTTGCAGGCTCTGTAAGATTATTGTCTGCGAATACTTTTTTGTTATACAAAATTTGTGTGGAGCTCAGCATGTAAGGCACGCCGTATTGCTTGCCATCAGTACCTTGAGCTGCAAGCAATTGAGCATCCGTGAACACGTCGAGGCCCTTCAAGCCGTCAATTGGCTCCAAGTAATTAGCATCTGCAAGTGCCTTGGCGCCTGCATAAGGACGAAGGTGGATAATATCTGCCGCTGTATTCGTTTTAAGGGCCACATTTAAAGTAGTGTTGTACTCAGTCGCTTTAACAGGTTTGAATTCCAGTTCAATTTCTGGGGATGTTTTGTTCAATTCTGCTTGAATGGCTTTGTACAGATCTTGTTCACTTTGTTCAGATCTCCAGGAAGTAATCGACACTTTCACTTTATCTACTGCAGGTGTGTTCGTGCCAGGTGTTGGCGAAGCTGCGGGATTCGTATCTTCTTTCTTGCCGCAACCTGCTGCTACTACCATAATTGTCAGAGCGAGCAATACCAGAGCTAACTGTTTGAATTTCATCTGGGTAAATCCTCCTAATGATTGGTTTTGTTTGGACTAAGAAGTATTAAGGACGAATCAATGCCGCTGCGGCATCGTGAAAATCCGACCTCAGTTGTGTAATGTTTTGACCTCGTCCGTAGTGTACCCTATTGGTGAGCAATACGGCTGCCAGATCAAGCTGAGGATCAAAGTAAAGGCTGGTACCCGTAAAACCGGTGTGTCCATAAGCCTCGCTAGAGAAAGAACCGGACACATCGGCCTGATCCCCCTTCAACACCCAGCCGAGACCGCGTCTGCTGCCACTTATACCGGAGGTCTGCAAGCCAGTTGAAGCCGCAATCACAGATGGTGAAAGTACACTATGATGTATGCTATCTTCGCTGTTCAACCACATGCGTGCGTACTTCAGCAGATCACCAGCAGTTGAGAACAGCCCCGCATGGCCGCTTATACCGCCCGCAGCACGCGCATTCTCATCGTGTACCACGCCATGCCAATACGTACCGGTTTCTTGGGACAGCTCGGTAGCCGCAATGCGCGGCAGCAGCTCAGATGGTGGACAATAACCGGTTTCAAGCATACCGAGCGGAGAAAAAATCCATTGCTTGGCTGCCTGATCCAGGTTCATATTCAGCAGACGGGCTGCAATAACGCCCAGCAGGATAAATCCCAGATCACTGTAGATAACCTGCTTCCCTGGTTCGTAGGAAAGCGGCTTATTTCCGATCGAGCGAAGAATCCGCTCCAAATCCCATGCTTGAGTATGAAAGTCTTCTGAAGCAGCAAGTCCGGATGTATGCGTTAGCAAATGGCGGATCGTTATTTCTCTCTTCCCGCCATGATCGAATTCCGGGACGTAATGAACGACTGGATCCTCAAGCTTTAGCTTGCCCTGATCTATCAGCAGTAACAGGACAGGCAAAGTTGCAACAACCTTCGTTAACGAAGCACAGTCATAAATCGTATTGAACCGCGCAGGCACTGCTTTCTCCTTGGTATCAACGGCCAAGCCTGACGCGTAGCTAATTTGCCCGCCTTTCCATAGAATGGCTGCCGTTGCTCCTGGAATAAGCTTCTGTCTGATCGCCTCACGGATCGGCTCCCATACACCGTCTAACTGAGCAGGGGATATCCCCCAGTTCGCAGCTTCCCGGAAATCCGTCTGTTCATCCATTCACAGTTGCTCCAGTTTCTTCATAAAGTAGGTACGGCTTTCTAGTTTGCTCCCACTCCGCACTATCCTTGCGCCAATTCGCAATTATGGCTTCCAGGGCACCAGGCTCATGCAGTGTAGTACGCACAATGTCGCTGCCTGTCAAAATATCAATGAATAAATTTCCATCTTCGCTTCCTACCCACTGGAAATCGTCCGGATGCATCGTCATGATCTGATGAAGCAACCGCAATCCGGTTTCTGTAGATTGAAATTGCGTTCTATCTGTTACATAAGTCATAACACCGTTGCAAAGAACGCCCGTATGCTTCTTGAAAGAAGGAGAAAAAGTAACAGGTTGAAACCAAACGCCCGGCAGCTTCATGTCGTTCATGGCATCACATAGCTTATTATGCTTCAGCCAAGGAGCGCCTACCATTTCAAAAGGCTTCGTCGTCCCGCGACCTTCGGATACATTAGTTCCCTCAAACACGCAGTTACCCGCATACACCCGAACGGTATCGATTGTAGGCATATTTGGTGAAGGCATGATCCAAGGAAGCCCTGTGTCCGTAAACTCCATAGAACGATTCCAGCCCTCCAGAGGTACTACTTGCAAGTCGCAAGACACTTCCATCTGACCGTTCACAAGCCTTGCAAACTCGCCTATCGTCATCCCTGTCATGACCGGCATCTTCCACAGTCCCACCATCGAGAAAAAGCGTTCCTGCAAAATGCCTCCTTCAATCCGGTTGCCGCCAAGCGGATTAGGACGGTCCAGCACTATCAGTGCGACCTTGTTCTCAGCACAAGCCTGCATCGTATAAATAAGTGTAGTTAGATAAGTATAAAACCGGATGCCCAGATCCTGAATGTCGAAAATGACTACATCGATATCCCGCAGCATTTCCGCTGTCGGTTTACGGTTTGTTCCATAAAGGCTGTATACAGGAATACCGTATTCCGGATCGATCTCATCCTCAAACAAAACACCGGCCTGTTTCTCATTGCGCAAACCATGCTCACATGCAAAGCATGCTGCCAGTTCCGCACCCTCAATCTCTTTGCAAAGATCAATCGTGGACCGAAACCTGGAATCGACCCCCGTCGGATTAGTGAGAATGGCGAAACGCTTACCTCTCAGCAGCTTGCCTCCGATTGCCGGAAGCTGATCCGCTCCTACCAGCACCTGCTTGTTCAACCCACATCCCCCCTCTTTGAATGTTAATGGTATGTTGTTGTTGCCGCCTCACTTCGTCATTATATCATTTTGAAATTTAATTTCAATATGAAATTTTCTTTCAAAATATTTTCATGGATTATATACCCGCAATTAAGTAAACCATAAGAAGAAGTTACATACGTAAAACCTTTTCAAATAAGGATGTATGCTGTAAAACTTCTATATACAAAGTGAATTTATTTTATTATTTTTTTCTTGTGATAACGCATTTAAATGATTCTCCCCTTCCCAATTCGTAAAATTTTATTTTACAATTACACCTCTATAGATTATTCTATTAATATTCTCAACGAATCAAAAATTCATGTAAATTGAGTAAAAAGCGGGTGAAAAGAATGAAATACACGATTGGCTTCGATGGTGGAGGCACAAAAACGGAAATGGTCGTTGTCGATATGAATGGACATGAATTGTTCCTGCGTAAAGGCGGAGCCAGCAACCCCAAGGCTGTAACCTTCGAGAAAGCCATGGACCATATCACTGAGCTTTTGGATGGATTATATGAAAAAGGATCTGTTGAGTCGGGTTCTGTTGAGGCCGGATCTACTGAGTCTTGTTCTATTGAGCAAAGATCTAATGAGTCAGGTTCTGCTGAGCAGGGATCTAAAGAGTCAGGTTCTGCCAAGCAAGGATCTAATGAGTCAGATTCTGCCAAGCAAGGATCTAATGAGTCAGATTCAACTGAGCCAGGTTCTTTGGAACCAGGAACTACTGAGGCTATCTCTTTGGAGCCAGGGCTGTGCCAAGGAATTTGCCTCGGTCTTGCAGGAATTACTTTGGAACAAGAAAAGCTCCTCGTCCAGCAGCATATTCGCCAGTATTACGCAATTCGCGGGGTGCATGCACTTCCGGTCCGGGTCACAAATGATGCGGAAATTGCGCTAATGGCCGGACTGGGTGATAACAAGGGCATCATCGCTATCGCTGGAACCGGCGCCATTGTTTATGGCATTACACCAGCTGGCCATACTTATCGCGCAGGCGGTTGGGGACATATTCTCGGTGACAAGGGAAGCGGTTATGAAATCGGTCTTCAAGCCTTGCAGACGGTTATGTTCAGCTATGATGGCGTGCGCCCGCCTACCGCGCTTACCGAATTAATCCTTGATAAATACGGCTTGAGTTCCCCGCTTGAGCTGCGCACGTATATATATCAATCCCATATTCAAAAAAAGCACATCGCCGAATTTGCAGAATTGTGCATACAAGCTTCAGAGGCAGGAGATCCGGCAGCCCAGGGCATTATTACAAATGAAGCCACAGAGCTTGCAGGCCTGACAGCAGCCATATACGCAAAGGACGAATGGTTCGTGAATTCCCCTGTTGCCGTAACTGGTTCGATCTTCAAATATTCCCGTTTGTTCAGGGACACATACAAGGAACAGCTGGGATCTGTATGGACGCAGCCTAACGTTACATTGTCCGAACAGAAGCCTTCTTACGGAGCCGCTATGCTGGCGATGAGGGTTGAATAAAGAAGACGAACAAACGAAACCAACGAAACAATAAAAAGGCAAAACAAACAAACTGATCATTTTGAAAGACAAAACAAATAAAACAAACAAATCATTATGAAAGACAAAACAAGCAACAAAAAAACGAAACAAACTAACAACAAATCAAACAAACGTACGAGCGAGCAATATAGGCAATTCAAGTAATACAAGCAATCCAGCAATCCAGCAATCCAGCAATCGAACAAACAAGTAATACAAACAATACAAGAAAACTAAGCAATACAAACGCTCCAGCAAGGTGCTTCTGCTTAATATATAAAGGAGGATTAACATGAATCTTTACATCCAAGACCTAACTTCAGAGCAACAAAATGAATACACACGCCATATGGACGAAAAATCAGCCATCGATATTATAAAGCTTATCAATCAAGAGGATCAGAAGGTTCCCGCTGCTGTAGAAGCATGCATTCCAGAAATCAGCAAGGCAGTCGAAGCCATTGTGAGCAGCTTCAAAGCTGGGGGACGCCTGCTTTATTTTGGTGCGGGCACTAGTGGAAGGCTGGGCATATTGGATGCATCGGAATGCCCCCCTACTTACGGCACTGATCCCAATCAGGTCATCGGCGTTATTGCCGGAGGCGTTGAAGCGATTCAGAATGCGGTCGAAGGCGCCGAAGACGATGATATGTTGGGCCGAACTGATGTAGACAGGCATGCAGTGAGCTCGCTTGATGTCGTCGTCGGCATCTCTGCAAGCGGCCGCACGCCTTATGCGATCGGCGCAATGAAGAGAGCACTCGAGCTGGGAGCAACCGTTGTCGGCGTTGCAAACAACAGCAATTCCGAAATGGGCAAGGTTGCCAACATCATGATCGAAGCCGTCGTCGGACCCGAGGCAGTGCTTGGATCTACACGGATGAAGGCCGGCACAGCTCAAAAGCTTATCTTGAATATGCTGACTACAGCATCCATGGTTTTAAGCGGCAAGGTGTACGATAACTTAATGGTCGATATGCAATCCTCAAACAAGAAATTGGTATACCGGGCCAAGCGGCTCATCGAAATGGCAACAGGTGCAGACCCCGATACCATTGAGCAAGCTTACGAGGAATGCGGGCATCATGTGAAAACCGCGATCGTGATGATTCTGATCGGCAGCAGTGGAGCAGAAGCCGCGGCACTACTGAAGAAGGCAAACGGGTACGTGCGGGACGCGATTTCACTTTCCCGTTCCAATTCGTAATCTAACTAATTGGCACAACGGCTGCGCTTTATCCCTGATGGGACAAGCGCAGCCGTTTACCTTTTTTTGGAGCAGGAAAACCCTGGCCGTCGGACATCAGATGGCCAGGGTCTTATTTAGCGATGAAAAACATCGCTAAAGTGCAGGATTGCCGGGGATTTCAGCTTTTAACGATGAAAAACATCGTTAAAGGGAGCGACACTACCTGGTTCTCGCGTAAAAAAAGGCACTTTAGCGATGAAAAACATCGCTAAAGTGCTGGGTTGCTGGGTATTTCATCTTTTAACGATGAAAAACATCGTTAAAGGGAGCGATGCAAGCTGGTTCGCGAATAAGAGAGCATTTTGGGCCTAATGTAGTCAAATACTTGTTTTGGGTAGAGCTACGTATTTTTTTTAAAACCATCATTCTTCCTTTATACCACTGCTTCTTACTGCTTCTTTACCACTTCTACCAAGCAGTCCAACCGCCATCAACTACAATATTAGTTCCCGTCATATAGCTGGAAGCACCGGAGGCCAGCAGCAGGATGGAGCCGATCATCTCCTCTGCCTTTCCTACACGCTTAAGCATTGTTTTCTTGCTGAGCTCTTCATGAAACTGTTTGTCCTGCTGAAAATGTGGATTAGGGAATGGTCCGGGAGATACGCTGTTAACGCGAATGCCCTTCGCCGCTAAGTGCGCTGCACTGTAACGGGTAAACTGGGTGACTGCCGCCTTGCCCGCTCCGTAGTTGGCAGGATTATTCGCTCCGCTATCGCCGTAAATAGACGGATCCGGAGAAACCAGCCCGTACATAGAGCCGAAATTGACGATACTGCCGCCGCCTCTCGCCTCCATATAGGGAACCACTTCCCTCGTACAGCGGAATGCTGTACCCGCCGCTCCGTCTATCCCCTTTTGCCAATCCTCATCTGACATCTGCTCAATAGTGCCCTGTTTCCCGTAGCCTGCTCCATAACTGGCACAATTGATTAGCACATCTATGCCGCCACAGCGATTGTTGGTTTCCTCGAACATAGCCTTGATAGAGGCAGTGTCCGAAACATCACAGCGGATACCGATGATCCGTGCATCTTCTTTCTCCTGCTCTTTTACCTCTAAATCTGCAATGACCACCGTGGCTCCGAAATCATAGAGCGCGCGGACAATCGCACTGCCCAGAAATCCGTTTCCTCCTGTTATAACCACCGTTTTATGCTCTAATGAAAACAAGGATTCATACATGGATGGATCGCTCCCAATTCAATTTTTGTTACCGCCCGGCAACATTGTGACTGCTCGCTTTGTAAAGATTTTGCTTAGGTAGCATTGATTTCTGACAGGAATACTTCTCTGCCATTCTCCTCGCGGCTGCGAATTCCGGCAATGATCAGCTTCATTAGTTCAATAGTTTCCTCAAAAGGAAATGGAAGTTCCCCAGTCCGCAGATAGGTTATAAAGCTTTGCAGCTGTGTTTTAAAGGAAAAGAAGGAGTCCTGGGATTTAACGAATACGTGGTCAGACGTGCCGCAAAGCTGCAGCAGCCCAAAAGCCCCATACATATCAGACACAACGGATACGATGACATCAGCTCCGCTCGCATGCTTCAGATGCACAACATTACGATCGATAGTACCTGTGTTGCGCACGGAAATAAACCCTGGTCCCAGAATCGGGTAAATACCTTCCAAGGCATGAATACCGTAACGCTCCCAGGATTTCGCCATGGTGATGGATGCAAAACGAAGCTCCCCCAGATTACGGGTGGAAAGATGATACGGAATAAATTCTTTGGTGTAGCGCATGCTGCTCGAAGAAAGAATCGCTTTCCCCTGATTGACCCACTCGGTGAATACTTGCAAATCCTTTTCATTGTCCACCAGCGGCTTATCCACGAAAATGGGAATACCCGCCTCAATGAACGGGCGGCAGCGCTCTACATGCTCATGCCCTTTATCTGTAGCGACGATGACAGCGTCTACCTGTCCAATGACATCCTCTGGTCTGGTGACGATATGGGGAATCAGGGACGCCTTGGCCACCTTTTCAGCATCATCTGGATTATCAGTCCATATATGGGTGACATTGGCACCATTAATCTGAAGCGTTTCAGCGGGCTCCTTGTTCAAATAAACGGGTATGCCAGCAAACGGGCATTCATTCATCAGCTCGCGGTTGTATCCGTTAAACATAGCACTCCAGGAATAGGGATGGCCGTTGCCATCCACCATTCCAAGCATAGCGAGACGAATTGTGTCTTGTTTCATAGGTAATGCCATCATTCGCACCTCGATTCAAGGATAAAAAAACTACTCAAAATGCCCCATTCTCCGTGACAATTGGGACGCCATGCTTTTGATCGTAATGCCGAATTCATTGATTTTCTCCTCGGCCACAGCATAGCCGCTGACGCTTATCGCAGCAATAACCTCGCCATCTTGATTCCGGACCGGAGCCGCAAAGCAGCGCACTCCAAATGACGACTCCTCATTATCGATGGCAAAGCCTACTTGACGCACCCGCTCAAGCTCGGTAATGAAAGCTTCCAAGGATAAAATCGTATGATCCGTCATCTTCTCGAACTTGCAATTCTCCAGCGCCTTTACGACTTCTTCTTCAGGCAGCCAAGCTGTCAAACATTTTCCGAGCGCTGTGTTGTAAATAGGTCTTCGCTGTCCTACCGCACCAAATAAATATTTTAGATTCTCGGGCTCTACGTTCAATAAATAAAGCACGGAATCCTTTTCCAGAATAGCAAGGTGAGCTGTAAAACCAAGACGGTCAACCAGCTCGACCAGCGTCCTTCTGCCTTCATCAACCAGATTCGTTGAGTTCGTGTATACCGATCCAAATTCAAAAGCCTTCGGTCCGACCATATATTTGTCCGTATTTTTCACTTGCTCCAGATAGCTATGGGCTTGCAGGGTCAGCATGAGGCGGTGTACGACGCTTTTGTGCAGCTTTAATTTACGGGCAACCTCACTAACCCCTAAGGGGCGGCGCTCTTCGATAAAGCACTGCAGAATATTTAACGTCCTATCCACAGACTGGATCATAAAATAAGGAGCTTCTTTAGCGGCCTTAGTTTCTTTAACCTCTATATTTTCATTGTCATCTATATTCACTTTGCTATCTTTCATCTTAAATTCACTATCTCCTTAGGCTTGGCATTTGATATACATTCCATTATATCAATTTTGCAGCTTCGCCTACATTACAAATTTACAACCTCGCCATGCAGCAGCACTTTTCGAATCTCCACTTTATCTGTAACCAGCAGGATGTTGGCTATTTTTCCTTTGTCTATGCTGCCCAGCTCATGATCCATACCAATAACTGCAGCAGGGTTTAAGGAAGCCAGGCGGAATGCCTTAACGATATCAATGCCCGTATGCCGAATCATGTTGCGGACCGCTTTATCCATCGTAAGCAAACTGCCAGCCAAGTGACCTTTTTCATTAAAATTAACATCTGACAAATCAGGTCCATCTGCTTCTGCTTCTGTTTCTGCATAAGCCCGGTCAGCATCGCCAGGACGCACGCCTGCTGGGGTATCCATCGCATCTGAAATGATGATCACCCGGTCGATCCCTTTGGTTTTAAGAATCAGCTTGAGCATATTGGGCCTGACGTGATTTCCGCCTGCATCCGGTATAACTTCGGCATAAATATCGTCGTGAAGCAGTACAGCTTCATCTACGCCAAATTCCCGCGTCCCGCCCAAACGGCTGGGAGAAGGTGTCGTCCCCGAAGCATTCGTGCAATGGCAGCCAATACGCAGCCCTTGCGCTACAAAGCGGTATATTTGCTCTGCCGTGGCTTCCGAGTGTCCAACAGATAAAGCAATGCCATACTGGCTCGCGGCCTCCACAAAGCCCTCCTGACCCTCCAGCTCGGGTGCTAACGTCCACACCTTGATGTGTGATCCGGCGATCCGTAGAATCTCAGCATACTCCTCCGGGTCCACAGGTCTGATTGGGGAAGTGATCGCCCCATACTTAGGGTTAATATAAGGCCCTTCCATATGAATGCCAATGATAGCTTCACTATATATACGATTGGAATTTATGACTTCTACAATATCGGTTACACCTGTAACCATTTGTTCCTTGCTTTCATTGTAAGAAAGAGTAGGAAGAATAGCCGTTGTTCCGAATTTCAAATGGGCGCAGGCAAATTCATAAGGATGCTGATAAGCGAGCACCCCGCCGCCGCCATGGCAGTGAATGTCCACAAATCCAGGCACAATGTGAAGTCCTTCTGCGTCGATAATTTCAGCATCTTCAGGAATAGTAACTTCATCGTACGGGCCGCAATCGATAATGGTCTTTCCTTGAATAACAACAGCTCCACGCTCAATAACGCTCTCTGTGGTTACCAGCTTCCCATTGATAATGGCCTTTAACTTTTCGTTTTTAGGGTCCATAGCTCCGTTCGCCTGCTCTTTCTAATTTGGAATGCTTTCTTCTACATTTTACTTTGCCGTATAACCGCCGTCTACAGGAAGGTTAACACCAGTAAGGTAAACAGAAGCTTCAGAAGCTAAAAAAACGATGCTGCCCATCAAGTCCGTCTCATTAGCCATTCTGCCCAGCAGCGTCCGATCACTGTAGCGTTCCACGAAGGCCTCTGGTGTTCGATGGGATGCAAGCCCTCCAGGGCTTACGCAGTTGCAGCGCACATTTTTGGGACCATAATAACTGGCAACGAAGCGGGTGAAATTGATCATGCCGCCCTTATGAAAGAAATAATCCGGCACCATGCCATGAAAGCCCATATCCTTATACAACGTAGCATCCGGCCCAACCATGCCTTGAATGGAGCCAATATTAATAATCGAGCCTGAGCCCTGCTCCGCCATAATATCTCCAAACGCACGCGTTAAGGAGAACAGACCCGTTGCATTAATCTGCATGCTTTGGGCAAAAGCTTCCAGCGGATCGTTCCATGAGCCCATCGTCCTTGCCACCGCATTGTTAACGAGAATATCGATACGGCCATGCTCAGCCATAAGCTTATCGCGCAAGGCCAGTATGGATTCCTCATGCTCCTGATCCAAGTTGTGCGCTTTCACAGTTACTCCGCTTTCTGCGTAGCTCTCCTCCATAACCGGAAGTTGATCCAGGTGGCGGGACGTTATGTTCGTTGCAGCACCAGCCTGAGCCAGGGCCATAGCAATTTGCCTTCCGTACATGCCAGCTCCCCCAGTAACAAGAGCTACCTTACCTTCCAAAGAGAACGAATTCAGAATACTCACACAGTACCCTCCTCTGTTTTATCGGAATATACACTTGTAATGCTTTTGCTTTCAAGCTTATGCAATTGACCAATAATGTTCTGGTAATATTGGTTCAGCGCAATCACATCGGCACCAATACTAATAAAGCTGTAGCCCATCGCTACCAAGTCTTCACAGTTGCTTACCGCACCAACCGTTCCGGCAAATTTGCCATGTTTAAGAGCGAGCTCAGCAATCTTCTTGCGCGTCTCAAGCAGCAGCGGATGATCCATCTGGCCAGGAGCTCCGATAGACTGACTGAAGTCGCCGGGGCCAAAAAAGATCATATCCAGACCCGGAAGGGCAATAATAGCTTCAAGCTCATCCAGAGCTTCCACATCTTCAATCTGCAGCACATTAAACCGCTGCTCATTGGCCTGGCTCAGATAGTCCAGGAAATCTATATTACAATAAGCGCCATCTGCATTTCCGCCATCTACGGGTCTCAGACCGAGGGGGTGAAACTTCGTGCTGCGAATAACAGCCTTAGCATCTGCAAGGCTCATAATATGCGGCACCATGATGCCAGTAGCATCCATCTCCAGAGGCCTGATGTAATCGCTATAGCTTCCGCGGGCTACCCTGACAATCGTGTCAACGCCATGCACCTTCGCGGCCAAAATTTGTTTCTCCACCACAGACCAGTCATTCGGCACATGCTCCATATCGGTCCAAATACAATCAAAACCACTCATAGCCGCGATCTCCGCAGCTCTCGAATCACCTAAGTTCAGCTTCGTACAATAAGCTACTTCTCCAGCTCTAAGCTTCTGCAGCACGCGGCTAGGGCGCATTGAATAAGTTGTTCCCGCCATTATGTTATTCCTCCCAAGTATGAGTAGCTGGCTCTGCTTAAGCTCTAAATCGCTCGCTACTGTTAAGTCGTCTAATTCGTCTAAATCGTCTCTTATTGTGATACATCGTATCTAATTATTCCACTTTGATTATATCTTACTTTCTATAGACTGTAAATAATGAAAAGCATGCCTTGCGGCGTGCTTGGAGGTGCGTGTTCGTGACGCTTGTGTTAGGGGGAGGGAATGACTGTGGGCTCCAGCCGCTGTTAAAGATAGGTCCCCTTTATTAGACTTAGGCGGTAGGAACCTATCTTTAAATGCGGACGCTACCGCTCTTCCACCCACAGCCCTTCCCTCTTCAGCAACAAAGTGCAGAACACGCTACGTTCAAACGGACAGCAAGCAAGGTTTATCTCTGGATTGGAGGAGATTTCCTGGCTGACCAAGACGCTGGGACTGAAGAACGGCCCCGCCATCGTCTACAACCGAGTGGACCTACTACTTTAACGATGATTTTCATCGTTAAAATCCCTTATATCCGCCCATTGAGGCCATTCGTGTTCATATAACGATTAACCTGGAACACTTGCTTTAGTGATGAAAAACATCGTTAAATTGAAGCATACGCTCAGAGAAAAGCCAAAAAAGCCCCCCCAGGTTATGATACCCGAGGAGCCCTTTTGCTGCTTCGCTGCTGCTATTTAAGTTTATTTGGGTGTTCCGTCGTATGAGGGTCCATCCATTGTTTATTATCAGAGCTGCGCGTGCGGTAAAAGAACCAACTATCGTTCAGTAACCGGATTTGCCTTTTGTTCTTGTTCAGGAAAGCCCCCATGATTTGATTGCTGAGCCATTGCGGCATGTGCCCCTCCCCTTCCCGCTTTGAGTAGTATCAGCATATGGGAAAAAGGGCGCATAGGTGCAGGTCCTTGTTAAGCTTCTAACTCTTCTTCATACCACTGCTCCAGCTGTGCCTGAAGCGCTCTGATTTCTGTCAGCAAGGAGATCAGCGGATAGGCATCCTCACGAACCGCAACAAAGGTTTTCTCTAATAAATTAATATAATCAAGTCCATTTATAACGACGAATTCCGTACCTACAAGCTCCAGATCATTGCACTCAGCAATAACGTGGGGAAGCTGCGGGATGTTGGCGGCAGTAAGCTTTTCGAGCTCCTTATGCAATCTACGGTTCAGCGCGGTAAGCTGGTATGTGTAAGAGGACGGCATTTCTACAAATTGCAATTGATCGTGCAGCTTTAGTATCGCATATCTCATGGATGGCATGGTAGTATCTGGTTCCCCTCTCGTACAAACTTCTTTTATACTTGACAGTATAGCGGCTCTTGGGGTACAAATTCAAGTGAGAGCTTAAGAAAAGGTGGGTTTCTCCAATGAATGACGCAGAGCTGCAGCAGTGGGTGGAGCAAATATCACAATCATCGTTCGGTAGACCCTTTCTGCACCAGGCACGCTTTAACCGCAGACTGAGGTCAACCGGGGGGCGCTATTTTACCAAATCGCATGACATTGAAATCAGTGTACTTCAGCTGGAAACCTTCGGCAAAGTGGAAGTGGAGAAAATCATCAAGCATGAGCTCTGCCACTATCACCTCCATATTTTGAAGAGAGGCTATATGCACCGTGATCAGGATTTCAAGCTGCTGCTGAAGCAAGTCGGGGGCTCCCGATTTTGTCAGGCCTCACCGCGGGCTTCAACCAAGCAGCCTTATCGATACCGGCTCGAATGTGTAGCCTGCAAGACTGAATATTACCGCAAAAGGAAAGTCGACGTGCGAAAATTCGCCTGTGGCAAATGCAGAGGCAAATTGAAAGTATATCCGCTTGACTTGGACACCCATTCATGATAAATTTGAAATTGCACTAAACGTTCCCTGATAGCTCAGTTGGTAGAGCACTCGACTGTTAATCGAGTTGTCACAGGTTCGAGTCCTGTTCGGGGAGCCATATTATTTTCATTACTTGCAGTAATTTGGAGAGGTACCCAAGTGGCTATAAGGGGATCCTCTGCTAAGGGATTAGACTGCGTAAGCGGTGCGAGGGTTCGAATCCCTCCCTCTCCGTAGGTTAACTAGCCGGATTTGCAAGAACAAGAAGAAGTCGCTGCTGCAGCGGCTTTTTTTTTTGCACTTAGAACCAACGTTTCTTTTTAAAATAAATCCATGTGGAACCCCCAACAACGATCAGCAGCAGCAGCACGTAAACATACCCGTAATGCCACTCGAATTCAGGCATAAACTTAAAATTCATACCATAGAGACCAACAATGAAAGTCAGCGGAAGAAAAATCGAGCTAAACAGCGTCAAAGTCTTCATAATTTCGTTCATGCGGTCAGACTTCATGCTCATCTGCAGTTCCAGCAGTCCTGTCAACGACTCGCGAAAAATATCCAGGGAATCGACTACCCGCGAAATATGATCGAAGATATCGATAAAATACACATCATCCTCCTGCTTCGTGTACGGGAAGCTTTGATGGCTGATGGTGCCTAAAATCGCCCTTTCTTCTATAATGGTACGTCTGAGCTTATGCAGAGTGCGTTTTAGCTGGAAAACCTCCTGCGCGATCTTCATGTACGGATTTTTGTAAATGCCCCGCTCCATCTTTTCAACACGGCTCTCAATATGATCGACAATGTCGGTATAATCATCCACACAATGATCCAGCAGAGCATGAAGCATAACGCCCGGATGGCTCATCCTGCCTTCAATCTCCTTGCAATCCCGGTACAGATGGTCCAGAACAGTCAGCTCTTCCTTACAGACAGTAATCACATAATTCTCTCCGATGACGATTCCTATTTCTACAGGCTTCAGACTCTTGGTCACAGCAAAAAAGGTAAGAAAAAAGTTGTTTTTGTACTTATCCATTTTAGGGCGCTGATTCAGCATAACAGCATCCTCAACAAGCAGCGGGTGACAGTCAAACTCAGTTCCTAGAACTTGCTTCACTTCTTCAGGCTTTGGGTCCTGCATACGAATCCATACCACTTCATCCCCTTGAGGCACCCGGACAGGCTCCTCCCGGACCTTCCCTGTGGAAGGACAATACAGCAGCATATTCATCTTGCACCTCTTATTTCTATAATGCTCTCAGCATACCATAAAATACAGATACTCAAAATATCCGCGTAAATCACGGCTGACACGACCGATAAATCTTTCATTTTGCCAGCTATAAAAATATTATTAAATAATGCTTGTCATTCGTGAAAGAATGAAGTATAATGATTTTTGTCGCACAAAAGCGATATCCCTCAGATAGAAACAATGAGGCCCGTTGGTCAAGTGGTTAAGACACCTCCCTTTCACGGAGGTAACAGGGGTTCGAGTCCCCTACGGGTCACCATAAACAAACCGGAAGAGCAATTCATTCCGCATGGATGCGCGGTCGTGGTGGAACGGCAGACACACCATCTTGAGGGGGTGGCGCTCACAAGGCGTGAGGGTTCAAATCCCTCCGACCGCATCCCAGATTCAAAATCTTGACCCCCTTACTATGTGAGGGGGCTTTTGTTTATAGCAGATAGTCAATAATTCAATCTTCCTAACACCTCACCCCAAAATTTGGATTAAAATTCTTATCTTGGAAATAAAATGGATACTCAAATTTATAAGAGTCATCTTATATGTGGCTCTGTTTTCAATGCCCTATTTTGGATAGACGTATCCACATATTTAACAGTATGAAAAAGGGCTGCTCTCAAGGTTTATTAACCTTTTAAGACAGCCCCTGAATTCAAGTATTCATTTTCGAAACGTATTCAAATCCCAGCGATCCGCCCACTTGATTTCTATCCCATCATCCATAAAAGTGACAGGAAGCCATACATATCTAGAATCCGCAAGCTCCTCCGGCCACCATCGGTCAGCCATAAAAATAAAGCTGTTCTCCAATCCCTGGACAGGAAACACATACGTGCTCTGCGCATAGAACGTTTTCCGGGCATTCACTCCGCTTAACGGATTATCCTTGAGCTCCCACCGCCCCATCATCCGATCCGACTCGGCAACAAGAGCTGCATTGGGATACCACCCCGTACAACCCGAGGATAGCAAGTAATACCTCCCCGCATGTTTAAACACCGCCGGCGCTTCCCGGGACTGGTCGATGAACGCTTTCGTAAACTCACCATTCAAATCTGTATAGTCATCCGTTAGCCTCGATATGATCAGGGTTTTGTTCCAGTCAGACGAATGAATTAAATACGCCGTTCCATCCTCATCTTTAAATAATGTCATATCCCGGCTATCCACGCCGTTAGGGCGCTTGCTTCCCATATATACAAAGGGTCCTGCTGGATTGTCGCTTATGGCCACACCGGTTTTAGCCAACGTATAGTCCTCATTATCCACATGAAGCCACATGATGTACTGGCCAGTCTGATCGTTCTTCAGAACCTTCGGACGCTCCGCCACTTTTGACGGATGAAGGTCATGATTCGGATCATCGGAAATCGCAGGCAATGCGATGCCTTCGAATGTCCAGTTGTATAAATCGCTTGAAGAGTAGCAGGATATGCCAATTACGTCCACGCGCTGAATACCGATCCGACTTAGGCTGTTCGGGCCGTCTTTATTCTCACCATACCAGTAATACATACCGTTATCGAATAAAACACTGCCGCCATGCGCCTGAATAGGCTTTCCATTCGTATCCAGCCACAATTCGCCCGGCTGAAAATCCTCATACTTTATCAAGTCTGATAACTCCGAGTCTCGTATCATAAATGAACTCCCCCCAGATTTAGCGACCTTCCACCTGCGCCTGTTTATTCGTTGCTTCAATCACTTTCGTACCGCCTTTAGACAACCACTCTTCCTTGAAGGAAGCGAAATCCGCAGGAACATCCTTGGACTCCACAATTATCTTTACGAATTTTTCATTTACCAAATCATTCAGTTGGCTTGGGATACTCGGATCCAGTTCGTCCGGGTTAATGTTTAAGTAGGCTAACGGATTCGGAACGGCGAAGTCGCCTGTCGACTTGTTCATTGCGACAATTTCCTCTTTATTAGGCGTACTGTCGGCGAGGAAGTCCGAATTCCATGAAACCAATGCTTTTAATGAAAAGGCTTTGTCTTTTTTCTTATCTTCATCCGTCATGATGGGTATGATTTTATCTCCGTCTTTGCTGTAGTGGACCCCTTCAATGCCGTTCATCATAAGCTGCTGCCCTTCACTTGAGAGCAGGTAGTCCAACAGCTCCAATGCCTTTTTCTTTTTCTCATCCGGGATATTGGCATTAATGGACGTTTCCGCCCAGAAGTTATTGAAGCCATCCATCCGCTGAGCGCCTGTTTTCCCTACCAAGGTGCCTACCCATGTGAAAATCGACTTCGGATCGGTATCGGGATATGCCTGCTTGAACTTATCATAAAAATCATTATAGAAGGTCGCATTTGCGTTATGAAACATGATTCCGACTTTGCCCGTTATGAATTTCTCGATTTTCTGATCGTCTGTATTCATCATGAACTCCGGATCGAGAATTTTTTCTTTATAAAGCTGGTTCAGGAAACTGAGCGTATCTCTCGTTTCATCGGATATCACTTCAGGTGCCCATTGCCCATCTTTCTTCTCCCACCTATCCGTGCTCGTGTCGAAAGCGTTGAACAGTGGATATTGCCACCAAATCCCTCCGGCGCTGGAGGAATAACCGTACGTATCTTTCTTATTGTTGCCGTCCGGATCACCCTCGGCAAATGCCTTAGCAACCGCATAGAAATCATCGACCGTCTTTGGCAATTCCAGATTCAGCTTATCCAGCCAGTCCTTGCGAATCAGAATATTGTGCCCGCTCACCGCCATCTTGCCACTTCCGGATTCATTGAATATAGGAAGCGCATAATGCTTGTTGTCGGTTGTTTTAGCTAAATGTTCAAAGTTGGCCAGCGACGCTTTAACATTCGGATACTGCTCCGCGTAGTCAGAAAGCGGCAGGAGCATGCTCTCTTTAATCCACTGACGGTATTGAACCGGACGGTCAATGCCATAGGAGACAAAAACATCGGGCATCTCCCCTGAGGCGATCATCACGTTTAGCTTCTCTTCCCAGTCATTCCACGAAGCCGTAATCGGCTTCAACCGGATGTTGAGCTTCTCCTGCAAATACTTATAGATTTGAGAATCCTGCGCGTCAGCCCCCTCGAACATCCAACTAAATACGGATAATTCAACAGGCTTAGCATTTTCAACGACTGTTTCAGAACCAGGGCTTGCAGGTGGAGCAGACGTACCCGCTTCGCTTTTCCCATCATTACTTCCACATCCTGCAATAATCCCAACTAATAACAACACAATTGCTAGCAATAAAATGAGATTTTTCCTTCCATTCAACATGTTGTTCACTACTCCCCTTTAATGAATAATAAACGCATTCTAGTGATCTGACTATCAACTCTTGATTGATCCAATCATCACCCCTTTCACAAAGTGCTTCTGAATGAAAGGATATACAATGATGATGGGAATAACGGAAACCATCACAATCGCATTCTTAATGGTGTCTCCCAGCATGAATTCTTTACTTACGAAGCTGCCGCTGCGGGTCAATTCCATATTGTTATTAATCAGAACATCCCTTAATACCATCGCCAATGGCCAGAGATCCTTATCATTGAGGAACAGCATCGGAACATACCAATTGTTCCATTGTCCTACCGCGATAAATAAAGCGATGGTAGCCAGTGCGGGAACTGATAAAGGGAGAATGATCTGGAAGAACACTCTCATATAACCTGCCCCATCAATTTTCGCCGATTCTTCTAGATCAACCGGAATATTTTGAAAAAAAGTTTTGAGCACGATCATGTTGAACGTACTAAAAGCGGCAGGAATGATCATGACTGCCAAACTATTTACCATCCCAAGACTCTTAATCAGCAAGTAATAAGGTATAAGTCCCCCGCCAAAAAACATCGTGAAAATAATAAAAAGAAAAATAGCCGATCTGCCCGGAAGATCCTGTTTCGTTAACGGATAAGCCGCGATAGCCGTAACGAATAACTGATATAAGGTGCCGGCTACCGTAACGAATACGGAAACGATAACCGACATAAGAATCGTTTTCTTGGAAAATACATATTTGTACGCTTCAAAAGAAAAGTTTCGCGGAAAAAAATTAAAGCGTGTCTTAATCGCTTCCTCATACGGAAGCACGGATCCCACCAGAACATGCCAGAATGGGTAAAGCATAATGAATGCCATAACAATCAAGAAAATAATGTTCAACACATCAAATATTTTGCCGGCGACACTCGAAGATCGCACCATCATTCCATCACCTCAGTAAATGCCGTGGCCGTTCATTTTCTTGGCGGCGCTATTGACTACGATAAGAAGTACAAAATTAATCACGTTCAGAAATAATCCGATTGCGGTGGCAACGCTATACTGGCCTTGCGTTAACCCGATGCGGTATACATAAGTATCAATAACATCTCCGCTTTCATAAACCATTGGATTGTACATATTGAACACCTGGTCAAATCCGCCGTTCATCATGCTTCCGAAATTCAGAATCAACAATATCGATATGATGGGCAGCAAGCTCGGCAGCGTAATATGGACAATCTGTTTCCAGCGGTTGGCGCCATCTATCACGGAAGCCTCATACAGATCCGGATTAACGCCTGACAATGCCGCCAGAAAAATGATCGTCCCCCATCCGGTCTCCTTCCACATGCCCGAGATGATCAGCAGCGGCCGGAACATTTCATTGTTCGTCAGGAAATTAATGCTCTCACCGCCGAACAAAACAATAATGCTATTAACCAAACCCTCGTTGGACAACAGCGCGAACAGGATGCCCGAAATCGTCACCCACGAGATGAAGTGGGGCAAATAAATAATCGTTTGAATCGACCGTTTGAAAACCCTGTGCCTTACTTCATTCAAGAGAATAGCCAGAATAATCGGAGCAGGAAATCCAAATATGAGTCGCAATAAATTGATTTCGATTGTGTTGGTGAAAACCTGCCAGAACTTATCGGTCGCGAAAATTTGTTCGAAGTGCTTAAATCCTACCCATGGACTGCCTAAAATTCCTTTCGTAATCCAAAATTCTTTAAATGCGATTGATGCTCCATACATGGGGATGTAACTAAATATCAATAAAAACGTAACGGCAGGGAGCAGCATAAGATACAGCATTTTATATTTGACTATTCTTCTGCCCACATCCGTACCTGTTCCGGCTTTCGCCCCGATTGTCGCCATATTAATAGCTCACCCGTTTTCTTCTGCAGCCTGAATCGGCTGTCGTCTCAATTGAACCCGATATTATTAAGCAAATTCACATTCGTGCTAGTCGCATAATCGATATAAATATGATCCTCTGTTGTTGCAACCGTGGACAATCTTCTGTTGTTCTCGACCCAAACCTCGTTACAATGGCTTGCCATTAAGCTTCCCTGATAATATTCTCGATGGAGCACGCCATTCTCGTCTCCGTCGGCATACGATTTGAGCCTCCCTGCATTGGAATTCAGAATCGCATTATTGCGGATATATACCCTTCTGCACGATGACGCATAAACCGTTTGCTGCGGACAATTGATAATCGTATTATTCTCGATCCACACTCGGTCAAAAATTGCATATTGCGTTCTTCCCTTGACAAGATATACACCCATGTAAATAACGGCCATGTTCCAGTGATTCACATCGCAGCTGTCAATTAGATTATTGCGGATATGCAGATTGCTTACTCCAAATCCTTCCGACCAGCGGGACTCGGAACCGCACTCAATCTGGATCGCGGACCCTTGATTCATGAAGAAATGATTGTTCTCCACCAAGCCGTTGCCGGAATGTAGCAATATCCCTCTTGCGCGGTTATGATGAAAGAAATTGTTGCGAACGATATAGTTGCCGGAATCATATCTTCGATTAAAAAGTATCGCGCGTTCTGAAACCTCGGCAGGGATCGGTTTTTCAAAGGTAAGCGTGCAGCTGTTATACGCTTTATTCCATTCCACGCCTGCGATACGCCCCGTAATCCCGACAGGCGACAGATCTTCATTTCGAAACTCGATTTCGTCCCCTAGCGCAAAGGGATTACGCCATGCTAGCACACGAATTAAGCTTATCGTCCGATCATCGATTCGCTCGAAACCCTGGACGGAATTATCGTGAATGTTCAGGCAATCATCTCCGTTGTAGCTAAAATCGCAGTTTTCAATCATAAAGTAACCTAGAGAATTAGTGATATGGGAACCATCTGCTGTGACGGAAATGCAGCGCGTCGTTCCCGGCCGCTTCACAATTCTGCAATGTCGCAGCGCCCAATGGCGTTGATCACCCGATGCCATGAAAGCATGTCCTGGCGCGGAATAGATCGTTACATGCTCGATTTGCAAATGCTGATTGCTTTTAAGTTCGAAAGCGTTCGCGTCATAAATGAAATGGCGTACGATGTAAGTTTGCCCAGGATTCAGAAAGCGAAAATCCTCGGGGTTGGATAGCGCAATTCGGAACGTATTGAGATCTTGGCGACTAATATTCCGGAAATGGTTTGCATGGAATTCACGACCTAACTCGCAGCCTGCAGAAAGTGTCAGTGGGTTCATCGCATTTAATGTCCGTATGTTCAGATCATCGGGTACTTGCGCATACTCCGGAAAGTGTAGATCGAAATAAGTGATGTCTGAGGCCACTTCCCGTACTTGTCCAATGCTAGCCAATTGCCCGCTTTTCCAGTCCCAATCGACAGTGAAATTTTTGAATATTGTCCGTACACAATTTTTTATCGTAAAGAAGACTTTCACTGTAGAAAAGATGAATTCCGAACCTCCGCCATCGAACTGAAAATCGAGCATCCCTTCGAATCTAGGATGATTGCCATTATAAAATCGATATATTCCCGAAGGAACGACAAGCTCTGACGAACGTTCCCGTTTACAATAATCAATAGCATTCTGGAAAGCTTTTCCGTTACAATAGCCTTCCTCCGATCTAGCACCGAAATCAGCGACGCTAACTCTCTTATACCCACTCCATGTCGGAACATTGATGGAGATCTCAGACATGCTCACGGCTGTATCATCATCCTTTACGCGCTCCACTCACCTGCCTCCTCTCCCTATCCACGTCTGCTAACTCTCTTCCTATTTAGATTTTATCATAGGCGACCTTCCCGTAATATGTGCTGAGAATAGAACATTGGATGTAGTTTGTTACGATGTTTTAGGGCTGAGAAAAAACGCCTTGCGGCGTCCTTTGATGTGCGTGTTCGTGACTTGGGTGCGTTGCGGGGAGGGAATGGCTGTGGGCTCCAGCCGCTGTTAAAGATTTGTTCCCTGAATGGTATCGATGAGGAGGTAGGAACAAATCTTTAAAGGCGGACGCTACCGCTCTTCCACCCACAGCCATTCCCTCTCTTTAGCTACAATCACACGAATCACACGAACACCAAGCTCAAACGGACAGCCAGCAAGGGTTTTCCTCTTGATTAGAGGAAATTTCCCCGCGGGCAAAGGGCGCTGGGGATGAAGAAATGAGAGGATCTGCTACTTTTACGATGTTTTTCATCGTTAAAAGCATCACGAACCTGCCACGCTCTTAGAAATTTATACTTTCTGGCAGTTTTTAAAAAAATGCCCCGATCAGCGATCGAGGCGTCCTGCGTTCCTATTGTTCGGCGAGTATAAAATTATCGTAAAGCACAGTCGCATTATACGTTTCTAGCCCAATCTTCCCCTTGCTGAACGTAAAAGCAGGATCTGTTGCACTTAATTGAAGAACGCCATCCACATACATGTCCATTCGATTGCCGGTAACTTCAACTGACACGCGATAAGTCGTCCCGACGTTGATCGTATGAGCTTTCGAAGCCAGCACCGTCTGGGTTCCCGCTATCGTTTTCTTGATCTCAATCCCATGCATATTGCTGATAAAGACAAAATATTTATTGTTTGCATCAGTTAGCCGAAATACCAGATTCGCGAAACCGCCTCCTGCCGCCGCATTGCTTATATGAATATCGCTAGCTAGCGTGTAGTTGCTCCACGAGTCGGTCCCTGCCGTTGTAAGGCCTCCCGAATAGCCAGTCTGCTTGTATTTCTTACTGGAACTATCCGTTACAACCGACCAACTGCCTGATTGCACCGCCCATCTTCCTGTGGAGCCCTCGAAGTTATCGGATAACAAGTAAGTGGAATTATAGTTTACGATTGGGTTCCAATAGACCGTATCGTACAAATTGGTCGAATTCTGATTGACAACAAATCGTATCGCATCGCCCTTGATCACATCGAGCGTTAATGTAGGGGAAGAAACTGTTGTTCCGTAGATGACCTGTTGCCAGCCGCTCGCCGGCCAAATTTGCGCATTGTTTTTCAAAATCCTCACGTTTACGCCGTCCGCTCCCGCCCCCGTGTTCAATATGCGAATGGCTTCGTTAGACGAGAGCGTAATTTCGCCGTCCTCCGGCGCTAGCCAAGTTCTTACAGAATCGCTGCCATCCGGAGATTGCAGATTTTCACCGACCGTTAAGAAAGTCGAGCCGTCCCGCCACATTCTCCAAGGAGCGTAGTAATTTGCGAGTGGCGTGTAATTCGTGCCATCCCATTTGTGATAGTACCAAACCGGTCCCTGCGCGATCACCCCAACGTCCTTGAAGGCTTCAAACTTTCTTGTCAAGGCCGGAATGGTGCCGCTGATCGCGCTTGCCGGCGTTGTACCTGAACTAATATTGCCATTGTTGTCTTCGGCTTCGATCAAATAATAATAGGTCGTGCCGCTTTGAAGCTCTTGCCTATCAGTAAAACTTGCCGTCGTTGATTCTCCAACCATATTGCTGTAGGCAGGCGTAAAACTTGGAGTCGTTGATCGGTAAATATTATAGTGATTAAGTCCTGAACCTGCATCTGAAGCCGCCGTCCAAGTTATCGATATTCCCAAGCTTCCGCTATTCCATGTTGCCGATCCCCCAGATGGATTTCCGGGCGCCGCGTTATCCAATACGGAGACGGTGCTGCCCAGATCAAATCCTGTTGCGCTTCTCCATGCTGCCATCGTGCCGTAGCTGACCCCAAACCTTTCTGCTTGAAATGCCGTCCCGCTTGCCTGATAGAATCGATTGTCATTGATAAGATCAACCGGTGCACTTAAGCCAATATTATAAGCCGAAGTTCCCAGAATTCCGTTCGTCATGACAATCCGGTTATTCTGGAACGAATCTCCCGACCAAGAGTTCCCGGACGACGTATCTTTGCTGCTTAACGCGCTCGTATTCGCTTGATCCACCACGATTAAATTGTTTGCAACAATGAGATTTTTCAAGCCTGAATATCTTCCCGTATCCGCAGTAAAGTCGCTTAATGCGATTTGGCCCGTTCCGATCGAAGTTTCTCCGCGGTTGCTCTTCACTTTATTCTCAGTGATTCTTGAATTAATGTTCGCCATCGTCGTTACGCCGTTGCCTTTATTATCATGAGCGTAATTATATTGCACGTTGATATATTCATTAGACCAATCAATGTTTAATCCGGATGCATCATGCCCCGTATTACTATCGGACATATTGTAAACCTCGTTAAACATGACATCGACGTACGAGCTCGCGATCGGCCAAATTCCTCCCGGTCCCCAGGTAACCCCGGCACCGGTATATTGACCGGCATCATGAACGACATTCCATTTAATCGTACTATGATTTGAATTCCCAATGACGATCCCTTGATTTCCAAGCTGATATGCCACATTATTGTGAACCTTCACATTGCGGAACAACGCGGAGCTTTTATGACTATCCGATAATGTGCTATCCCAACCGGCTACTCCGATTGCTCTCCAACCCAAGTTATAAACTTCATTATTGCTGATAACGATATTTCGTGCGACTTCGCTATGCTTGTTTGTCGGATAAACCGCCGAAATCAGAATGCCCTCCGAATTGCTGTTAATGCCAGGCCCGCGGATCCGGTTTCCTTCTATCGAGATATTCGACCAGCTCCCTTCTACGTTATAAGTAATATCGATCGCTCTATTCGCCGTACTCGGGCTGGTCAGAGCATTCGTCGTCGTACACTCTATGTCCAATCCCGAAATGATCCATCCGCCCTCATTCGTCATGCTTACCACAGCCGGGGCCGAAGATCGAAGGTTTGGTTTGCTCCCGCTGCCATAGGAGGTAATTTGGATCGGATGCAGTGTCGTTCCTGAACCCCTCAAGGAAACGCTTTCATTCCAAGTGTCACCTGACTTCAATAATATTTTATCGCCAGGGTTAAACGTATGGGAAGAAATCTTCGCCAATGTTTGCCACGGAGTGCCTGCGCTCGTCCCGTCATTAACATCATTGCCCGTCGAACTGCTTACATAATAGGTCGTACCCGCTGCGAAAGCCCTGTCATCATGAACGAAGAGAACCATTGCTAGAATAAATGACAATGCAACATAGACACACTTTTGGGCCATTGGCTACTACTCCTCCTCAATGTTCAATTCAAATAGACGTGTCGTAAATTCCGTTGGAAGCCTCCATTCACCCTCGATTCTTGATAGATGTATTCATTGTGACATGGGCTCGATTGCATTTCTATGTGTTAATCAAAGAGATTTGATTGTAGTTTCTTGTGAACGATGTTTTTATTGTCAAAGCTCTGTTTGTACTCTAGCGGCGATTGGCCGAGATGTTTCTTGAATAGCTTGCTGAAATGGGCATAATCTTCATACCCGACTAATTTTCCTACTTCATAAAGCGATATATCCTCTTTCAATAGCGTAATAGCCGCATCAAGCCTTTTTTGAATGAGGAAATGGATAAAGCTTTGGCCCTTCTCCTGTTTAAACAGATGACTCAAATAGTTTGGGCTAATAAAGTACTGCTGGGCAAATTCTTTGAGAGATATTTTGTGTGCATATCGTCGCTCGATATCCTTAATAATCTCCTCAACGATTGGAAGTGTTGTTACCTCCGGCGGTTTCTTCTTATGCTCGTCAATTAACATCCTCATCTGTACAAGCAGATCATGTGGATTTCCATAGTGGAGGACCAGATCTTGGACAGAAATGGAGTCCTCAGCGAATGATTGGGCCGACGAAGAGAAGTTCTTGATCACCACGACAAAAAAATTATAGATTTCAGCAAGCCCACTTAAATGAATTTGATCTTTGGCGATTCCTCTATGCAAATCGAATAACGCCGCTTCCAGATGCTCAAGCTTTTTTGCTTTGCCTATCCGCTCCATGATAGAAGGCAATGCCGCGTTTACTCTCGGCCTATAGCGGTAAACGCCTATCCTGCGGTTCAAGCTTGAGGTGTCAGCCATCATATTCGCCTGGTTGTAATATTTCGCGATTTGACTGTCGGAGACGTTAGACACACTTATTCCTACATCCCATTGATGCTCTGCAGCCATGGCTAGTACGCGTTTATACAATGACTTAACCGTATTCGAATCCATGTCGGAATGACTTAATAAATACGTCCACTTGAGTGGACTTGCCATGGCACGAAAAAAGGCAACGTCATGCTCTTGCAGCAATCGATCCGAATTCAGCAAAGATTGCTCCGATATGGCTGTTTTGCTTTTAACGATAGCAAAGGCGTATCCTGCTCCACTTCTCATTTCAACGCCCAAACCTTTCAACAGCTTGGATACTTGCTGTACGGTTAATCCCTTCTCGATCATTTCCAAAAACAGCATGGAGTTGTGGTAGGTTTGAAGTACGCGCAGGTCACGATCACGTTCAGCTAACCGATTGCTGCACTTATTTAATGTATCCTGCAATTCCTGTTCGTTGACAGGTTTAAGCAGATAGGCAAAGCAGCCAAGCTCCAGCGCTTTTTTCGCGTAGCTAAATTCACTGTATGCGCTCATGAATACCATCAACGTATGGGGAGATACACGGTTTACGAAAGATAATAAATCCAGGCCGCTTTTCCCTGGCATACGAATGTCGCTGATCACGACATCGATCGATTGCCGTTTCAACAGGCTTTCAGCCATATGTACATCGTTTAATTTCGCTACAATTTGAAAGCCTAGTGCTTCCCAATCCACAATTTGTTCCATATCCTTCAATATCCATGGCTCATCATCAACGAGGATCAGCTTGTACATCGTTTACTCACCCTTTCGTTTTAAGCGGTACGCTGACCGTCACAACCGTGCCCCTATTTTTCCAGCTCTTGATGGATAGTCCATAGGGCTTTCCATAATAGATTTGAATTCTCTTATGAATATTGACTAACCCGATCCCTTGCCCCAGCCCTGAGGTTTCGGATGAACTCTTATTCATGCTTTCAAACTCTAGATGCATCCGCATCAAGCGTTCCTCGCTCATGCCGATTCCGTTATCCATCACCTTGATCAGCAATTGATTCTCCTCTTCGACAGTCGCATGGATGTGAATGATCCATCGTCCTGTCTTTCCTTCGAGACCATGAAATATGGCGTTCTCCACAAGCGGCTGAAGAATGAGCTTCACAATCGAATGGGCTCCGAGACCCTGATCAATGATTACTTTAAACTGCAGCCGTTCTCCAAACCTTATTTTTTGAATATCTATGTATCGCTCCAGATGCTCAAGCTCTTTGTGCAGCAGAACAAATTCATCCGTACGCGTAATGTAGCGGAAATAAGAGACGAGATTGTCAATTGCTACAGCTACCTCCCTCCGTGCGTTGGACAAGGCCATGCCTCTTATAGAGTGAAGTACGTTATAAAGAAAATGAGAATTAATTTGGCTTTGGAGACCGTTTAACTGAAACATTCGTTTCTCCATTTCCGTTTCATAGAGCTGCTGCTGTGATTGCAGCAGATTGTCCGTAAGCTTCTTGATTTCATTCATCATATTGTTGTAGTGGTCCTGAATGATTGTGATTTCATTCTTATAGCCGAATCTCAACCGGACATCCAGGTCACCACTCGCTGCACTATCGAAAATATCGGCCATCTTAGTGATGGGATGGGTTAAACGAATATTAAAGGAGATCGCGACCCAGATGACGATTAGAACCATGATCGCTATAGCCGCAATCACGATATACTGAATGATAGATGCCTTTCCCACCAGCTTATCCTCATTGATTAATGCAACGAACTTCCAACCCAAACTTTTGATCGGGAGTGACTGGTACAAGTAATTGATGCCGTTCATTTGAAAATCGATGACTTTGTGATCCTGATTCGCTCTAGCCTGGGCATATAGTTGTACAAAATCAGGATTATTAGTCGAAGAGCCAATGAGATCGCCGCTATCGTTCATAATATAGAGCTCTGCTTTATCCGCCAAATTCGCTGAGCGTAATATTTGCTGTATCCATTCCGTATCCAACAACAAAACGCCTATGTAAATTTCCTGCAGGTATCGGTTTGGAAGAACGGATTTAACCTTCCTGAACGCCAGTATGCCCTGGTCTTTTAAAAATGGAGGGGAAATCTGCAGCTTATCGCTTAGTCTGTTCTTATTTTGCATCTCTTTCAAATACGCAACCATAGGTTGCATAAGTAATTCTCCGGTTGATACTAAGCTGAAATCTTTTGTACTAATCATGCCGATGGAGTTCAAGGCAGGTTCCAGTGACAAGTACGAGTTTAAGTTTCTCAGCAAAATATCGGATTCCTGCCATGATTTATTCTCCAGCATAATGGCCTGAACGTTCCGGTTAAAGAAAATTGACTTTGAAAGCTGATCCATCCGGTAAAAATATTCGTCGAACCGGTTGTTAGTTTGCGTCACGAAAATATTAATATTATCGAGTGCGTTCTTTTTCATAATATTAATATAAGAAAAATAGCCCACTGTCCCTAGAAGGAGAATGGGCAAAACGGCAATACAAATATTTGTGAGGATCATGCGAAAGCTTAATCTATACTTCCTTGTATAAGATACCAGTTCTTTAAACATGAGGTCCTCCGAGACACATGATGATAGCAACAATTTCTCAATTTCTCAGCAGTTCGGACAAGGGCTAACGACTCTATAGTCTCACAATACCATCGGTTCGTCTATGTATTTTTGCTGTGAAATCGGATGTGCTTTTATGTGTTTTTATTGTGCGAACCCGCAAGCCTTCAACCAGTTGAGAGCCATTAACAAATTCCCTGTCGAATTCATGTGAACTTGATCCACGGTTAGCGTTTTCCCGCGTTGCTCCCTTAAGTATGCCGTAAATGACTGAAACTGAGGCACGAGAATGGCCTCGAATTCCGCTGCGACTTCCCTTATTATTCGATTATAGGGAAGAAGACGTTCATTCTTCCCGTCGTTCGAATCTTCGGATAGGATCGTCGTTTCCATTAATATCAAGGATGACCCCGTTTTGCTTTTTGTTTCAAGCAATAATTCCCTGTAGGTATCCCTGAAATCATCACAGCTGACGTTTTTCCATTCATCATTTATGCCAATAGATACTGACAGCCAGTCCGGCCTTAACTCGATTATATCTTCATTCCAGCGCGCCTTTAGATCCAATATCGTCTCACCGCTTATCCCCCGGTTCTCTACCTGCAAAGAGATCTCCGGACGTACGATGGATAAGTAATCCCGAATGACGCGTACATATCCGCCTCCCATATTTTCAGGATCATCTTTCCTGCCGCAATCGGTAATGCTGTCGCCAATAAATACGATCTTCTGTCCTTCGTGCAGCAACATGTGCCATCGCCCCCTTTATTTATTCAATAGATTGTAAACGAGTTGGGCAGCTTCTGCACGCGTTGCCTTGCTCTGAGGAGCGAACAAGTTACTTCCTCTTCCTTGCACCAAGTTCGCTTCTCCGGCAGCAGCAACATACGGTAGTGCCCATCCCGGAATATCATGCGCATCGGCATAACTAACTGTCGCCATCGACTTTGGCTGAATGCCGGCCGAACGCACGATCATCACGACCATTTCCGCTCGGCTTATTAATTTGTCTGGAGCAAACTGATTTACGCTTATCCCTGAAGTGATCCCGGCTTTGACTGCTGCTGCAACACTATCTGCATACCATGCATCCGTTTTTACGTCGATGAACGTATTGTTCGCACCGCCGGATTCCAGGTTTAAAGCATTCGCCAATAAAGTTACGAATTCTGCTCTCGTCATTTTTCCTTCAGGGTCAAATCTCGACTCATCCACACCATTGACAATATGCTTCGCTGCCAGTATTTGAAGCACCCGCTTCGCCCAGTAATCATCCTTCACATCGCTGAAAGTTCTGTTATACTCCATAACCGAGTATACGCTAAGATGCTGTAGCGTTACCTTCACTTGATTCATGACCTCATCGATTTCACCGCCGGCATATTCCCATTGCTTCTTCGTCTTATCGAAATAGTAAATACCGAGAAGCTTCTGATCGACTTGACCGGAATCATAAGGCAGAGATAATGTAATGCCGCCTAAGACTATACCGGTTGCGATTTCACGATTATCCGCAGTCTTGAGTTTTACTTCGAAATCATAAACTTCACCCGCGATTTTCACCGTAGCTTTGCTGCCGCTGGCAGGCGCGTTTAATATAGCAGAATCGGTAATAGGGCTCATGGTCACTTCAATCACAGAACCAGCGGTAAAGCCTGATTGTTCTCTGAGATTATCCAGCGACTCTTGACTTACGGTAATCGACACTTTACCAAGGTGCACCTGAAGCGGATAATTCCCGATTTCCGATAAGAGGACAACAGCTTTTGATTGACCTTTCTCCAACTTCACTTGAGCAGCCCCGTCCTTAATCTCTACCTTGGAGCGAACGTTGCCGGCTTGGCTTCCAGAGCTTCCGCTTCCAGAACTTCCGCTACCTGACCCATCCACTTCCTCGCCTAAAGCAACGATAGCTACTTCGTTAGAAGGACCGCTTTCGCCATATGCATCGTAGGCTTCCGCAATAAAGTAATAGGTCATTCCCTTTGTCAGCCCAGATACAGTATGATGGGTCACGCTTCCCGCATCAATCTTGCTCGAATACAGTCCGCTTGCTGTACCGTACTTAATGGTATAACCTGCTGCTCCGGCTACCGCTCCCCAACTTAATCGCGCCTCTCCATTACCGGCTATCGCGCTAATCGTTGGCGTTTCAAATATCTGTTTGCCAAGAATGAAATATCCATATTGAATCGGGGCTTTTCCCGCGCCGATCCCACTGTTGTATTCAATCCATCCGTTTCGGGCATCTCCGTTGTTCGAGTTGATGAAGCTTCCATCACTATAATTGGCAAGTAAAGAGATCCCCAAGACGGAACCGTCTTTAACTGAAATTCCTCCCGGGATGATTTCGCCCCAAGGAATGCTTAATTCGTAACTCGTAGACTTCGTCACATCGTCTCTGGAAATCTCCATTTCGCCTGCGGTAAACTCACCTGCTGCTTTGCCAGCAATGGCATTGTAACGATACCCGACGGCCTGGCCTTCATCCGTTAATCCAAATGCGAATTCCGTATATCCTTTGCTTCCCGGAACAGCTCCTCTATCGGGATCAATGGCGATCTGAATGCTGGAGCCTTTCCACAAATCAGCTGCATTCGTGATCGGCAAACGGTGTACGCCTTCCCTAACCTTTATTGCGATATACAAATTGTCGTCATCCCATCGGGTATGCCCTGAAGCATTTAACCTTTGCGGAGACCACTGATCAGTGAAGGTGCTCTCAATACTTTTCACCTGGGCTCTCTGATTCATGACAAATTCGGGCTTACCCCATTCTTGAATTGAGCCGTCAATCATCGGTTTAGATTGTGTGAATAAGCTGCGCAAGGCGGCTACTTGTTTGTATACTTTAATCCGTCTCGACTCGGTAACACTCCCCGTCATATCGTAAACCTTGTATTGCAAAGTATGCTCACCATTGCTTAAGCCCTTTATGGTATAGGCATATGGCGATGCCGTCATTTCCTGTATCAATCTATCATCCACATACAGCTCTACTTTTTGAATGGGTTGTATTCCCGCAATATAAGGCATAGTCGGTAAATCGACAACATTTAATTGATAACCATCGCGAAAGGCTACGAAATCAACAATCTTCGGTTGCCCGGTTTCCGGGACAGTTGGTCCGGTTGTTAGATGGACAGCCTCTGAAGCAGCCCCTACATTTCCGCTCCGATCTTCCGCTTCTACCTTGTAATAATACGTCGTGTTTGGCTTTGCTTCTTCCCTGTCAATAAAAGATGTCGTAGCGGACTCCCCCACCATATTGGAATAGGCTGGCGTGAATGCCGCGTCTTCACTTCTATAGATGTTATAATGCAGTATCCCGTTTCCTTGATCTTCTCCCGCCGACCAGGATAACTCCGCGTAACCGTCAAGCGTTGCGGTAACTTGATTGACTGTGGAAGGACTCGATTCATCAATCGGCAGCACTTGGGTATTGCCCTCAAACCCTGTACCCTGTTGCCATGACGCAAGACCCGTATATGTTGTTCCATGATAAATCGAGCTAAATGCTAGCGCTTCATTAGCGACATAATTATGATCAATAACATCAAAGTTCGTATTTGGAGCAATATCGAAAACATTGAAGTTCGTTATTCCTCTTGCAATCGCAATGTGATTATCATAAATCTTATTTCCCGTCCACGTTCCATGGGGATTAGAAGCACTGTTAATCGCGGCCGTGTTGTCTATGTCTACAATGATCATATTATTTGCGACATCCAGATCATGCTCCCCTGATGAGAGGTCGGGTCTTCCCGTAAAATTACCGAGCGCGATTTGACCATTCCCGTTCGCTTGCTGCCCTTGATTGCCTCTGACTTTGTTATTCCATATTTTTGTGCCGTAATTACTCATTGTCGTTATTCCGTTGCCTTTGTTATCATGCGAGTAATTATACTGCACGGTGATATTGTCGCAGTGCCAATCCACATTGACCCCTGATCCGTCATAACCCGATCCCGCGTCCTTCATGTTATAAACTTCATTAAATTTAATTACGGAATCCCGAGAGGTGATGATCCATAAGCCTCCAGGCCCCCAAGTGTCCACGCCGAGACCTCCGTCATGAACAACATTTCTTTCTATAACGGAATTATGAGCATTTTGCAGTACAATTCCTTGACTGGCAGTATGGTGCACGTAATTTCCGCTGATTTTAAAATTTCCATAAAGCACCTGGGAGCGCAATTCCTCGCTTTTCACGGGATCCCATCCAGAAGTGGTTATTCCATACCACCCTACATGATGGATTTCATTATTACTAATCGAAACGCCGGTGACTACCTCTTTGTTGTCCGTTCCCGGAACCCATGCCGAAATCATAATTCCGTTGCTATTACTGTTGTAATTAGCGCTGTATACTTCATTCTCTTCAATCCGAAGATTTTCATATCGCTGCGCATTATCATAAATAACGTTAATTCCTACTGTTATATTGCTCCACGACAACGTTGAAGATGTTAAGATGTTAACGGCTAACCCCTTAATCGTCCAGTGGCTCAAATTATATCCAGTGACAACACTTCCACCATTCGGAGCATTCCACGAGATGACAGGCTTATCGCCTGAACCATAAGAAGAAACAGTAATCGGATATTCCTTCGAGCCGGAGCCCTTCAAAACAAGCGGTTCATTCCATGCATCGCCAGATTTCAAGAGGATGGAATCGCCTGCACGGAAAGTCGAAATATTGATTTTATTAAGAGTTTTCCATGCGCGTTCAGCGCTTAAGCCATCGTTGGCATCATCGCCAGTGCTGGAACTAACATAGTAAGCGGAATGACCTTCCGAATTAACAGGCGCTAATACCTTTTGTACCTCGATATTATCGAAGTCCGCAGCTGCCTGCGACATATTCAAAGCAATCTTTCCGGTTGCAAACGATTTGTCTTCTACAGACAGTAGTTTTACGCCGTTAATGTAAAAGTCGATGTATTTCCCCCCTGCTACACCTTTGAATGTGTAGGACTTGCCATTTTCCATGCTGAAGGCCGCTTCTGAAAGCGCTGTCTCTACTCCGTTCACTACTTTGATAATCTGGATTTTCCCAGCTTCCATATACTGTAGAGCATATCTGTTAAGACTATCCTGATATCTCAGGCTTAAGCCAACCGTTCCATCCTCGCTTATGGCTGTCGGCATAACTTGAGCTTGCACGGAGTAATCAGCCCATGTGCTATTCCCTGTATGGGAAAAACCGCCGCTGCTCTCCGTTTGCGAATAAACTTGATTAGCAGACAGATCCGTCACAGCAACATCATCGAATTGCGCCGATGAAGCCCATGAGGCGAGAGCTACCTTACCGGATGAAAAATAACCGTTATCGTCCGTAGTCTCTATAACCAAATCACCATCTTTAAATACACGGATTTGATTCCCTGTCACATCAATTTTCAAGTGAACAAACCTTGAGACATCAAGAGAAGGACCATCATATGCCTTTAACCATTCTTGAGCGCTGCCGTTCTGTTTCATCAACCTGATGTACGATTCACTCATGTACAAATAGTAAAAGTGTTGGTTATCCTGATGCCGAAACTCCAGCATCGCTCCAGTACCGCTGATCAGCTTCACATCCGCTTCAAAGGAGTAATCTGTCCAAGCATTGCTCCCTGCAATTAGCTCTGCTCCCCCGTTGATGGAACTCTGTTGATAGACTTTAGACGATTCGCCTTGTACGCTAGACCATTCGCCCCCGGTATTAGTCCACCCTGCAGCACTTCCATTCTCGAATTCATCAGAAAATAAAATTCCTCCCGTACTATTAACGGCAGCCCAGGTTCCGCTTTCAGGGGTCCAGGCTGCAGCTTCGCCACTTTCAAAATTGTCAAAGAAAATTGTGCTTTCATCTGCTTGAGCATAAGAAGTATTCGTTCCCATTGGCCAGCTCGTCGTCAACAACATAACCATCATCACAACTAGAAAAACTCGATTCCAGATCATTTTTTTCACTTTAGTAACCCCCTGTGATTGGATCCCCCTCATAACATCATTATCCTATCACTCCTCCAGCTCCAATAACATGTACTTATCTTTGGAACTGCTATGTGTTTTGGTGGCATTTTGTAGAAAACTACTATGTCCTGACTCCGCAAACCATTAGAACAACTCAAATCTTTAATTGCGGCTATTGAAGCTCATTATAAATCTTTGCATCCTTCAATAAAATA
Source organism: Paenibacillus eucommiae (assembly GCF_017874215.1). GTDB lineage: Bacteria > Bacillota > Bacilli > Paenibacillales > NBRC-103111 > Paenibacillus_AI > Paenibacillus_AI eucommiae. The sequence goes on along the minus strand of NZ_JAGGLB010000017.1, from coordinate 36,392 downwards.
AGATATATTCTTTGTATTATTGGTCCATATGTTTAAACGTATAAGTTTCTATATTTAACGAATACCCCTAATTGGAGTGATATAAATGAAGGCTATGACTATTGAGAGATACGGAAAAAAAGTTCCCTTAATAATGACTGAAAGACCAATGCCTACTATCGGGGAACATGATGTGCTAGTAGAAATTTATGCAGCCAGCTTAAATCCTATCGACTTTAAAATAAAGGAAGGAAATGTAAAATTACTACTTAAGTATGAGTTCCCTTTAATTTTGGGCAATGATTTTTCTGGGGTAGTAATCAAGGTTGGTAAACGCGTGAACGCATTTAAACCTGGTGATGAAATTTACGGAAGACCGCGCAAAGACAGGATCGGAACATTAGCTGAATATATGGCTATTCATGAAGAAGATATTTCTCTGAAGCCACGGAATCTAAGCTTTGAAGAAGCGGCATCCATACCACTGGTCGGACTTACAACATACCAAGCCTTTTACGATATTTTGAAACTTCAAAAAGGGCAAAAGATTTTGATTCATGCTGGATCAGGTGGCGTAGGCACTTTCGCTATTCAACTAGCCAAATTGATGGGCGCTTATGTTGCCACTACTGCAAGTGATCAAGGTTATGAATTGGTCAAATCACTGGGTGCCGATCAAATCATTAATTATAAAAAAGAGAATTTTGAAGAACTGCTTAAGGGATATGACGCTGTGTACGATACTTTAGGAGGAGCAGCCTTGGAAAAATCATTCCAAGTACTGAAACCAAACGGAAAAATAGTATCCATCTCCGGCCTACCCAACTCCCGATTTGGTAAAGAAGCAAAATTAGGTTGGTTGAAGACGGCCATTCTATCCATTGTGAGCCGCAAGATCACAAAGCTCGAGAAGAAAAGCCGCACGAGTTATCACTTCCTCTTCATGAAACCAAGCGGAGCACAATTAAAGGTAATAAAAAAGTTTATTGAAGAAGGTCACATCATTCCCGTTATTGATAAAGTGCTTAATTTTAAAGATACGGGGCAAGCATTTGATTACCTTGAAAGCGGAAGGGCTAAAGGAAAGGTAGTCATTAAAATAAAGTAATCCCGCCTAGCCGATCGCGCGGGACTGTAATTTCCACCTCTCCATACTCGATGAATCGTCTGTTTGCCTTAGCCGTTGTGAGAGCATAGTCGTTATTTATTCCTCTTTTCTCCCTTTTCATTCTTTATTATCTTTACCCTGCTTATCTTTCTTATCTTTCTTATCTTTCTTATCCTTCTTATCGTTTTTATCTTTCTTATCTTTCTTATCCTTTTCATCCTTTTCATCTTTTTTATCTTTTTTCCCCTTATCCCCTTTCATATTTTCTTTAGGGACATTCCCTTTATTTATTTGCCTAGTCGCAGGACTATTAAACTCGGATACTGGAACACCCTTTAAGGCCAATGACATCATCTCTTTGAAGATTAAAGCCGGATATCGTCCACCTGATGTGGTTAAGTAATGCTTGCTATCCGTATTGTCATAACCAAGCCAAACCGCCCCAACCAATTCTGGCGTGTAACCGACAAACCAAGCATCTTTAGAACCTTCAGTAATCCCTGCGAACTGTTTATTCTGCGGAAGCTGTGTCGTCCCCGTCTTTCCTGCCACCGGACGATTCATTGCCGCGTTCTTTCCTGTTCCTTCCCGGACAACATCGAGCAACAGCTCTGTCATTGCATAAGCATTATCTGGTAACATAACCGAAACCGATTGAAGCTTAGCTTCAGCTAAAACTTGTCCATCTGTCGTAGTGATTCTGGTTATTGTATGCGCCGGAACCTTTGTCCCTAGATTAGGAAAAACACTGTAGGCTTGCGCCAATTGAAGTGGGGATAGCCCTTGCGACAGTCCACCCAGCGCCAAACTTAAGTTATTATCTTCTTCACTTAGCGGTATATCGAGCTTCTCAACAAACGCTTTTCCAGTTTGCAGGCCGATCTCGTTCAATAACCAAACTGCTGGAATATTCCTCGAATGAATAACTGCATCTCGAAGCGATACCTGCCCTAAAGTTCTGTGATCTGCATTATTAGGCTTATAACCCTTAATATCTAACGGACCATCGTACAGTATCGATTTCGCATCGTAGCCCTTTTCCAAAGCAGGTCCGTAGACCATCAACGGTTTGAATGCCGAACCTGGTTGTCTTACAAGCTGTGTCGCATGATTGAAGCCGCGAAATACATGTTCGCCCCGTTGCCCCACGATTCCGCGAATTCCTCCAGTAGAAGGATCCATAATAACTGCTCCACTCTGTACGAGTTGATCGGGGGCGCTTTCGGGAAACAGAGAATCATTACGATACGTATTTTCCATCGCACTCTGAACGACTGGGTCTAGTTCTGTGTAGATGAGAAGATTTCCTGCTAACAACTGGCGCTCAGTAAATCCATATAATTCAATGGCTTCATCAATCACTTCATCTGTATATGAAGCATATTGACCCAGCAAATAATTTTGCTGTTCCGAAGGAGCTTCCTTAAGTACCTGAACGGGCTCAACTATCGCTTGGTTATACTCAACTTTCGAAATGAAACCTTCATCTCGCATTAAGCTGAGTACAAGATCCCTTCGCTCCAACGCGAGTTCCTTATTCTTAAGCGGAGAATAACGACTGGGAGCTTTCGGCAATGCGGCTAATAAGGCGGATTCGGACAACGTCAAGTCCTTCGTATCTTTGCCGAAATACCGCTTAGCGGCTCTCTGTATTCCCCATTGACCTTCTCCAAAGTAAATTTGATTCAAGTACATTTCAAGAATCTGGTCTTTATTATAAGCAGATTCGATCTTGAGGGCATAGGCTGCTTCCGTCAGCTTTCGTGAGAACGTTTTTTCACCCGTTAAAAAAATGTTTTTGGCGAGCTGCTGAGTAATCGTGCTTCCTCCCTGTGCAGCGCCACCTTCCTTCACATTGCGGAACATAGCTCGAATGATGCCGAAAGCGTCCACTCCAGTATGATCGAAATACCGCTTATCCTCGACGGCGACGATGGCTTGCTGCATATGTAGCGGAATTTGGTCGAGCGATATAGAGTCGATTTTAACGGAACTCATCTGGGAGCTCGGCTCCCCATTCCTATCTATCAATAGAGTCGGGGCTAACGTTGGAACTACAAGCTTCTCAATATCAAGAGAACTTATCCAGTAGGCCCCGATAGCCACAAGCGACAAAAGTCCCAGCAGGATTCCAATGATCAAAATCCGAAATCTCACTAGAAATTTATAGAAGCCGGAGAACGCCGCCACTGTGGACGCTCTGCGATTATTGCCTTGTTCCTTAAGTAATGTTTGTTCTTTCATTAGATGTCTCCTACTGTGGTAAAACGTATCATAATCAAAAAAAAATAGTTTTCAAGTCTATAATAATAATGGAAAAAAATCGCCTTCTAGTCAAATGAAGATTTTCCCAAAACCTCAGCAAACCGGGAAAGTGAGCGGATATTGCCGAAATTAAAGTTGAACATCGAAGATATCGACAAAACGTCCGTTAGCAGCGTCAAGCTTGACAAGAAAACGATTACGCTGTCGCCCGGGAAAAGCGAGCAGCTGCGCGCAACGGTCATGCCTGCCAATGCGGCCAATCTGAAGGTCACCTGGAGCAGGGACAACAGCCAGGTCGCCGAAGTGGATGCCAGCGGCAACGTTACCGGCAAAGCCCCCGGCTTTGCCAAAATAACGGTGACGACGGAAAACGGAGGCTTCTCCGACGTCAGCATGGGGACCGTTGTTCCGGAGCGTGCGCCAGCTTCCCCTGATATTGCCGGACATCTTACCTCGGCGGAAAGCACAGTCGCCCGCTCCTTGGAGGCTTTCCGAAACTAAGCCATTGTGCTGGAAACTTCGTTATCGCGAGCTTGTTCCTTCATATATTGTTCATGCTGCGATGTGAAATGCTCGATTTTCACCGACACTTTCTCCAAATGCTTGCCCATTTCCTGAATTTGGATTTCGACGTTCTTTTTGTGCTCGAGCAGCATCTCGCAGCGCTGTTTCAGCGTTGTTTTGCCTTGTGCGCTAAGATCGACAAAGCTTTTGATCTGCTTGATGGACATGCCGGTTTTTTTGAGACAGGTGATTAATCCGAGCCATTCCAGATCGTTCTCGGAATAATGACGAATTCCCCCTTTACCTCTGCTGATATGATGAAGCAAGCCTTCCTTCTCATAATAACGCAGTACATGTGCGCTCATTTTTGTTTTTTCCGCTACTTGTTTGATCGTAAATCCCACGACAGCTTCCTCCCGAAAAAATTGTGCTTTGTCTATTGACTTAGAGTTAACGTTAAGGTCTATCATAGTAATGTATCGAATCATTCGTAGGCTGTCAATCTCACTTGATTTTAAAAAATTATAGCCGATATAAGGAGGAGCTGTGGAAATGAGAACTATACCACTGGGACAAACAAATTTGCAGGTACCCGTCATTGCGGTTGGCTGCATGCGAATCAAAGCATTGGACAAGCAGGAGGCGGAACGCTTCATCCAGACCTCGCTTGATCTGGGTGCCAATTTCTTCGATCATGCAGACATGTATGGGGATGGCGTTTGTGAGGAAATATTTGCAGACGCGATCCATATGAATGAATCCGTGCGCGAGAAGGTGCTGCTGCAGTCCAAATGCGGTATTCGTAAAGGCGCGTTCGATTTCTCTAAATCACATATCCTGGAATCGGTGGACGGAATCTTGAAGCGTCTCAAAACCGATTATCTGGATGTGCTGCTGCTGCACCGCCCGGACGCACTGGTAGAGCCGGAGGAAGTTGCGGAGGCGTTCGAACAGCTCCACAGCAGCGGCAAGGTGCGTCATTTCGGCGTTTCCAATCAAAATCCGATGCAGATTCAACTGCTGCAAAAATTCGTCAAGCAGCCGATCGCAGCGAATCAATTGCAGCTTAGCATCACCAACTCCAACATGATCTCGCAGGGTCTTCATGTCAATATGCTGGACGATTCCGCTGTGAATCGCGATGGCAGCATATTAGATTTCTGCCGGTTGAACGATATTACAATTCAGCCCTGGTCGCCTTTCCAATACGGATTTTTCGAAGGCGTGTTTCTGGATAACGAGAAGTTTCCAAAGCTGAACGCCAAGATCGACGAGATTGCGGCCAAATACGAAGTGAGCAATACGACGATCGCAATTGCATGGCTGCTCCGTCATCCGTCCCATATGCAGCCTGTGACCGGAACGATGAATATAGAGCGCCTGAAAGACTGCGCCAAAGCTGCTGACATTCGACTCACCCGGGAAGAATGGTATGAAATTTACATGGCCGCAGGGAACATTTTGCCGTAACCGAACCCCTAAGCTGCCTACGCCGCTCATTCTCCTTCGGGGGATGGGCGGTTCTTTTTTATCGAGGTGATTTATTCAGGGGATCAAAAGCGAAGGAAGCAGAAAGAATACAACGCCCAGGCAGCCCGACCCTCTGACTTTGTAGGGCGGGCCGCTTGCCATAGACCTGGGATTCTCCCCAAACCACTCTCATTACTTAAGCTCTGTCATTTCTATCAATCCTTGCAAATAACCAATCGCATGTGCCCTAGAACGATGCTGCCAAGCTGAATCATTCACGATCACGGGCACGTGGTCAGTTGACATAAATCCGCTAAACCCGTTCCGTTTCAGCATCAGCATCACTTCCGCGGGGTTGTAATTCCCTTCGCCCAAGAAGCATTCCTGGAAGTTAGGCACCGTCCCCTGGACATCACGGAAATGAACGTAAAGAATTTTACCAAGCGGACCAAAATACTCGATCATTTGCTTGACGCTGGATGCTCCTCCCGGCATTTCTGAACAGCACCCCAGACACAAATCAAGCCCCCATGCGTCACTATCTGCGATTTCCATCGCTCTTTTGAAATTTTCGAATTTATAAAATAATCTGCCGATCCCGCCAAGCTCAGGAACCGGAGGATCGTCCGGATGCAAGGCGAGCTTAACCCCCGCTTCTTCCGCAACCGGAATAATCGCCTTGATGAAATAGGTATAGTTATCCCACATTTCTTCCTCGGAGATGAATCGGTTAGGGCCCTCATCCTCAAGCCGTTGAACCGTGATATCCGGATCGGCTGCAGCAGCGTCTATGCCTGCCTTAGGTTGATACTTCATCGCCAATTCCATATCGAATGAAGTTACGATGGCTCCACCGCGACCTGTTTTACGAGGCGTGCGCCAGACGGAATTCGGCATAAAGTGATAGCCCAGTATCGGAATGCCGGCGCGTCCCATATTTCTGATCGTCGTTTTGTAGTGCTCAATCTGCTCGTCTCTTCCTTCAATCCCAAGCATCGGCTTTAAATACCAATCAAAGGGTGTATTCTCGATCGCCTCTAATTTCATGCCATATTTCTCGCATTCCAAGCGCAGCGCAAGCAAATCTTCATATTCCCATTGGGCGGTACCCGGTAGAACGGGCCTGTTCAACTGGCAGCTGTTGATGCCGAGCTGTTTGCCAAACTTCATCGTTTCTTCGGAAATTTCCGTAAATTGACCGATTACCACTCTCATCATTGTTAGTTCTCCTCCAACGCAGCAATAATTCCTTGTAAATACCCCGATTGATGGGCATGAGAGCGATGACCCCAGGGGCTGTCATAGTCCGTCCATGGCACGTGATCATCAATCATAAATCCGTCAAACCCGACCTTCTTCAGTGCCTTCATAGCTTCTACCGGATTCAAATTTCCGTCGCCCAGAAAACACTCATTGAACCGGGGAACGGTACCCTGCACATCCCTGAAGTGTACGTAAACGATTTTACCTCTGGACCCGAAGTAATCGATCATATGGTAAACCGTATCGACTCCGCCGATCATCGAAGAACTGGTACCGAGGCAAAGATCCAGTCCCCAGGCGTCGCTATCCGCAATATGCATCGCCCTCTGTAAATGCTCTGCATTCCAGAATAGCCGTGATATGCCGCCTACTCTTGGTACAGGAGGATCATCGGGATGCAGCGCCAGCTTGACCCCTGCTTCTTCCGCAACAGGTACAACCGCTTTAATAAAATACGTATAATTCGCCCACATCTCTTCCTCGCTTATGGGGCTTTTCACTATCGAATCCAGTACATTGTTGTAGGGATCCCGGGCAATCACAAGATTGCCCTGGCGGTTCGTTTCCTCTACATGCACCTTGTCTAAATCGAATCCCATCCCGCTGGCTCCGCCTCGAAGCGGAACGGTATACGAGGTTCGCCACGTTCCATCCGCCATGAAATGATGTCCAAGAATAGGAATTCCTGCCTTACCCATATTTCGGATGATCGTCTGGTAATTACGAATTTGCTCATCCCTGCCGTCCAGGCCAAGCATAATTTTATACATAAAGCTCATCGGCACATTTTCAATAGCTTCAAGAGTTAGCCCGTAGGCTTCACAACGCTGGCGCAATTGCAGAAGATCGTCGTACTCCCAACAATTTTCTCCGGGAAGGGCAGGTGTATTTAATTGAATACTGTCAAATCCTAGCTGTTTGGCGAATTTAGCCTGCTCATCGGAAACTGTGCTGAATTGACCAAGAGCTACTCTTAGTTTTCCTGTCATTTTTATTGCTCCTCCACTCTATCGTATTCAACTTGCATCCAATCCTATCAACATGGATCACGCCAATTGTGGACAATCTCCCATCCCAAAATATGCTTTGCCTTTTCATTGCTGTAAAGAGCTTCGAATCCGCTGAATGGTGTTCTAATATCCGTTACATCTGGAAAAAACCGCTCCATTAGCTCTTGTGTTCGTATATTGCTGCATGTGTCATTTGCTGTAATGTTCAACGCCATATAACCTAAACCGCTTTTCTCCAAGGCTAATACACAAGCGTTCGCTGCATCCCGAATATCAATGTAACTCCATAAAATTCTTCTCAGTTCTTCAGGCTTGTTCAGACAATTGAGAAAGTATGCGTATATGTCCGGCGTGCTTACTGTCGATAAGCGTAATGAAACAACCTGCATCCCTGTCCGGCGAAAAAATGATTCTCCCGTGATTTCGTTGACAGCCTTCGATATACCATAATCATCATGCGGGATTAGAGGATGCAGCTCGTCAACAGGCACATACAGCGGAGACAACGATCTGTGAGCCCACGGAAATCCATATGCAGATTCGCTTGATGCGAGCACCACTTTTTGGAATTCAAGCTTGCATGCCGCTTCAAGCACATTGTAGGTACTTACCGCATTATTCGAAAATAGAACATGCGGTTCAACGATTCCCGGGGATGGAATAGCTGCCATATGAATTAGCGCGTCGCACCCGGCCATCGCATGCTCAACTTCATGATAATTGTTCAAGTCCAAAATTTTAGTGACGACCTTGTTCCTCTTCGGTACAGCATCTTGACGCTCTTTTATGTCCAAGACCGTTACTTCGTAATCTTTTTCCAATAGATGATTTACAATTTGTGCGCCAAGATTTCCATTACCGCCTGTAACTGCAATTCTTTTCATTGGGTCAAATCTCCCTCCATCCTGTGCGACCCTATATGTTCAGAGAAAAAACATCCATGCCCTCATTACCTAAAGATTCAGGCAATGAAAGGGCATGAAGGCTGCATGGTTCAAATGTATTCTGCTGTGCAGTGCAGTTCCTTTATTTACCAGCCTAACCCTTGGCGAACTTCAAGCGTTTTCTTGTTCCAAGCCTCAGCAAGCGGGATTAAGCTTTCAGGCTCGTTCGGTCCAAATACAACTTGCATGACTGCTGTCCATGGATTCTCTGCAGATGCAGGAATCTTATGCGCATTAGATACGCAGCATGCAAATTTGAACGTATCCACTACAGCATCAATATTTTTCCCTTTCCACATCGGCGTTTCGTTGTAATAAGCCACTACCTCATCATCCATAACCGAGGCGTTGGATCCCCGATCGATTTTCCATTTCTGGGCCTCAAGCTCAAATTGATAACTGATCCATTTATACGCTGCATCTTTATGCTTTGACGCGGATGCAATTCCGAAGGCGCCAACCATGCCGAAAGTATTCTGCTGTACCTTCCCTTTAGGGAACGGCAATATGTCCCAATTAAATTTAGCATCCTTCTGTAATGTAGGAAGCACCCAGTCCCCTACCACATCGAACAACGACTTGCCGGCCAGGAAATCATTAGCCGCATTTAATCCGAGTTCAGCAGCTTTCTGATCGCTTGCTATGGATCCATCCTTGGTGACAAACTCCTTCAACCATTTTACATCCTCTAATACAGCCGGCGTATTTAAGAGCGATTGTGTCAAATCTGCATTCATAAACTCGAGATTAGCGGCATGGCCATTGGCTGCGGATACTGCAGACAGAAAATACATGGCTATCAATGAAGGGTTGTAGGCCACTCCAAAGTCTCCATCCGCCGAATTGGTTGCCTTCTTCGCCATGGCACGAAAATCATCCAAAGACCAGTCGTTTGCCGGCATTTCCATTCCATTCTTCTTAAGAATGTCTTTATTCACAACCACCCATGTCGATACGTAAGTGAAAGGTGATGCATAGCGTTTACCGCCAATTTCAAATGTTTCAAGGAACCCGTCTGCGAATTTTTTAGTTTTAAGGGTTTCATCGTTATCCATATAAGGCTTCAAATCAGCTAACATATCATCCTTGACGAATGGGGCCAACTCGTCCATCCAGATCACATCGATCGGTGTGCCAGCTGCTTCAGCCGCAATGGCCGTCTCTATAATCGAACCGGTTGGAAAAACAGATTCAATGGTAATCCACGGGTACTTCTGACTGAACTTGCTGAACAGTTCTTTGTACGTGTCGTCCCATGTAAGGATTCTGATCGTAACGGGATCCTGATTTTCTTGTGCTGCGGTTGTTTCCGTTGGCGTGTCCGTCTGTGCCCCGCTTGGTGTTTCCGAAACAGCTTCTTGTGTTTCCTTTACGTCATTGCTTCCGCTCTTCGTACACCCGCTTAACACAAGCACAACAATCATCATAATTGCCATTACATTCATGAATAGTGATTTTCTCATTGCCATCGCTCCTTATCTTTTCAAGAAACATACTTTGTAAACCCTATCTTCCCACACCGATAACCCCTTCGGCATACCTCCCTCGAGCAAACTCTGCCCCACCTTAATTCCTCTTTGCTGCATGCTTAATCAAGATGCGTTTGTTCCAACCACCACCTTTCAGCTGGCAGGTGATACGTAAGTTATTCTACGATACCCGATCTTTCAACACCCCTGACGAACCAGCGCTGAAGAAACATGTATATCAAAAGCGGCACCACGATAATCATAAAAGCTGCGGCCATCTTGGCCCCCTCCGTCACCGGATTCATTTGTTTGGTGATCATATGGATGACCGGCATGCCGGCAAGATTATCCTCCAGACGATCTAGGCTAATCGCAAGCGTCGGGTATTGTTTGGGCAGAAACATAGAAGCCTCGTAATACATGTTCCAGTACCAAATAAATGAAAATAGAAATACGACCAAGCATGCGGATCTGGCAAGCGGCAGCATAATTCTGAAGAACATGCCGATTGCGGACGCCCCGTCCAGCATGGCAGCTTCTACAAGCGAAGCAGGCTGTGTTTTGAAAAACTGTCTGAAAATCAGGATGAACAATGCGCTTTTCATCCCTTGCCCAAAAATAGCAGGAATGATAAAGACAAGGGGAGTATCCAGCCAGCCATACTTGCTGTAAACGATATATAGCGGAATAACTATAATTTGCGGCGGTACGAGAAACGTCAGGATAACAAGGAAGGTGACCAAGCCCCGCCCGGGAAACGAGAACCTCGCCAATCCATAGCCAGTAAAAGCGCACACAAACACCTGGATGAATGAACAGGTTAGCGAAATAACAACTGTGTTGGTGAAAGCCGTCGGATACTTCAAGCCATCCCAGGCTTTCTGGAAGTTATCCAGATGCAGACTGCGCGGGATCCACTTGACCGTGGGGTCGATCAAATCGTTTATGTTTTTAAACATCGTCGTAACCATGTACAGCAAAGGCTGCAAATACAAGTACGCTAAGATAGAAAGCAGGAAGAAAATCACGCATTTCGCTAACCATCCATCGTTAATATGCCTTCCGATGACAAGAAGCTTCAGGTTCTGCCCTTGTTTTCCCCATACCCATTGCCTGATGCGTCCCTCTACCCGGCGGTATAAAGTTATAACCTTCATCTGATTTCCCTCCTTTTCTTCGTGCTTTGCTGGAAGAAGAACAGCACCACCGCCAACAAGAGAAGAACAAACAAAAAGTAGATCCACGCCAGCGCATTCGCGTAACCATACCCCGTCTCAACTAAAAACATATTTTTCCGAATATGTTTGATTACAGGATTCAACGGAAATGTAAATAAATCTACAATCGTAAAGAGTGTACTTAGACTAATGAACGGCATCATATTCGGCAGTGTGATTTTCCAAAAACTATCCCAAGGAGATGCCCCGTCGATCCAAACGGCCTCGTAAATGGAACGGGGGATCGTTTGTAATCCCGCTAGAAATATAATGATTTGCACACCTGAATACCACAGAATAATAACTGATTTGCTGAGCACATTTAACACAGGCTGAGCAAACTGTTCTCCTATATATTGGCGGATCAGCGGCTCCAGCTTGTATTGATCCATAAACGGAATTTCTCCTGCTCCCTGGCTGAATAGTTCCGTCAGAACTTGACCTGTAGCGAAGATAACCGGCAGAAAGAAAACGGCACGAAACAAAAATCGCAATGGAAAATCCTGATTCAACATGACAGATATAAGAAACGCAAAAATCACAATGATTGGAATGATAATCAGTATTTCCTGAAAGTATAAGATAAGTTCTACAGGGAAAATATTATCTTTTAAAAATGCAGCACGATAGTTGGAAAGGCCTACCCACTCCAGTCTAAATTTGCCTCCGCCTACACGCACCTGGCAAAAGCTCATATACAAGGAAGTGAACAGGGGGTAGGCCATGAAAGCCCCGAAACCGGCCAGCCACGGCAATACAAAGATGTAGCCGACGCCATATCGCTTCCAGCGATACAAGATGAGTTCCATTTTGCGGCTGCCACGCTTATTCATTGGCCTGGCCCCCTTCTTTGCGATGCACTTCAAAACTATTGCTGTTATAATCAACGGTCACGCGGGTTCCATCCTCATACATAGTCTCATACACACCGGGCCCCATTTTCTCATGACCGGTAATTCTCAGATGAAAAATAGGCGATAGCCGATCGAACTGCAAGTATTCCGCTATGACCTCCTCTTTCCAACTGTCGAATTTACTGCTGTACATATACGCATTCGCAGTATCCTTGAGTTCACGGGCTGAGTCATAAGAGAGCATATAAGCCGGTACGGCTCCGTATTCGATGGATCTCAGAAAATCTCTTGCGGGAAGCTCACGTAAATTACCCGGCTTTGCCGAATAGGATACATAACCGTGAATGGCAATTGGATAAAACGGCACAGCTTCATCCACCATGAAGCTGCCGCTTGTCTCCAGCGGTATGGAAGTTATAGCATTTACACCGGCCAGCGTATAATCAAATCCTTTATTGACGCCGCTCATTCCCAGACGGTCCCGCGTGTAAGCAAGCAGGGCATTGTAATAATATGCCGTATCTCTGCGGTAAGACGGTTGATTGGGGTTGTAATCACGGACGAGCCGTTCCCCCACATGCAAGTATTGAATCCCGTCAACACCAAGCTTGCGCAGCTTTTCAATGACAGTATAGGCATGCTCCAGTGTCTTAAGAGGCCTAAGAATGAACCCTCCGTCCTTGGTTATAAAGACCGTTTCATCCATGCCGTAAATGCCGTTTCCCTTGGCTCCAAGGGAAGACTTCGGATCTACTTCTACGAAATTATCTTCGAAAATAACTTTATAGCCATAGCCGTGCGCTGCTTCAATAAAGCTTTTGGCTTCCGGCTCTCCGCCTAGTTTCTTTTCGATAGGGAAATGCTTTGTGGTATTATGGCTTCCCCCATCCTGCCATCCATAGAAAATGATACGCTGATTTTTCACGCCTCCTTCCGTAAGCTCCTGTACGATATTGGCTGCTTCGGGAAAAGTGGTAACCGCGACGTATTGTTCCCTGTTATAAGCCTTGCGTGAATTGCCTCCAATAAGTGATAAGTCCAGCGGGACGTGCTGCACCGGCTCCAAGGGCTTGCCTAGCAGCTGCTGCTCTAACATATACTCACGATAAGAATTGGCCATACCGACATAGTCCGCATCGCTGCCAGTAAGAAATCTATATTCTATGGACCAGTCCAATTCCAGCCTTTGCTGCTGGATCACTTTTACCGGAGGGGCAACTCTGCTTAGCTTGCGCAAATATTCTTCACGATAAGTAAATGTCGGATAAATACTGTAGAGATTGGATTTCATCCCGGGAGATAACGCTTTGATCCTGGTTTCAAACCGGCCTTCTCCAACAATAGCCACGAAGGCATGGTCACCACGCTTCGCCCCAAATACGGGGTATTGGACAGCTTCACTTGCACGCTCAGAAGTAGTGTCTTCAGCTCGTTCTGAAGGCTGTGCGGAAGTGGTGGTCTCTTCACCGAAAATCTTCTGATTGTATCCTTCACCAATCATGGGGCGGTTCGCTTTAAACGTAATAAGTCCCCCGGGTCCGTCCGGAACCAGGAAATATCCGTCTGTCCCCGCTTCTGTCGCACCAAAGAATGGCAGCATATTTAATGAAAGTACACCGTAGTCTCCGTTTTCCTCAATGCCTCCAGCCGGCACCGCCACCTTTAATCCCTGATCCGTGAGTTCATATTGAATGGCAATGCGGACCTTTTTCTCCGGAATAACATATGTGATTTGGATCCCATTTTTATTACTTACAATTTCCTTGCCAACCCTGTCATCCATGCTATTCATCAGCTCCTTATTGCCATTGCTAAGAATCTGACTGATTTCAAGGATAAAAGGCGACTGCAGATTAGCCAAAAGCGTTCCCTTCACCGTCTCTGCTTGTAATTGGCTTTCTGTTGGATTGCTGCGCCATTCATAGCCATTTTGCTTGTCCGTTATAATGAATTGTGTAGTGCCTGGATGCATCCGCAGCGTGTATCTTTGGTTCTCTAATGCGGGTAAAAATCCTGCTGGATCTGCCGTCATTCCCTCTTGCGGCCATACTGAACCATCATGCAGCGTAAGCGCGTTATTCTTAACTGGGGGAATATCCATCTTTTCTATAACTGGCGATTTCCCCTTCAACTGAAACGATATGACGATGATAATGATGATGGTAATAACGAATAGCAAGCCTGCAAGGAGTTTAAGCCAATGACGGCGAAGCCTTGTATCCATATTAAAGATAGTAGGTCACCTCCCGGTACAGTTGATAGAAGAAATCATAGAGGTTAAAAGAAAGACCGGAAATCAATGCGGCAAAAAACCAAATCATCAATACGCTGAACAAGGTGATCAACATATTTTTCACTGTTTCCAGAAAATCGAAATTGTGGATCACCTGGGTCATCACAAAAAACTGGATAACCACGCACAATAGCATGATCTGAGTTATAGCTGTTACGAGGATAGATTCCTCAAGAACAACCATATTCGAAATCGGGATGATCACTGCTGTGAACACCATATAAGGCGCCATCCCGAATATGCTGGCTTGCAGCACCTCCCGAAACCGTCCTTCTCCACCTTTAACGCTGCAAACGAGATAATTGGCTATGATCCAGGTAACCAACACTGCCAGCAGCAATAACAGTTCATTGGAGATGTTTACCTGGCTCAGGTCATAGGGATGGAAAATAAAGCCGGATCCATACAATTGAGCTGCCTTGGCCAGACACACCGCTATTAGGATCGATAACAGAAACACAAACGAAATTTTGCGCTCTTTCAAGCGATAATATCCTGCATAGGGATGAATGATCACATAGAAGAAATCTTTCGCTTCCCTCCCATATCTTAGCAGAGGAGCAGTCCATCTTATCGCCCGCCAATAAGCAGCTATTCTTGCCCGCAGCAGTCTTAGGCTCACGAAGATTACCAGCAAGCTGACACATACAGGTATAAAATACGCTTTAATACGATCTGTTCTCACATTCCAGAAGGCTTCCGAATACCCCTTCTCATCAGAGGCTTCCTTAAACAAAGCAAGCGCCTGCTTGTACTGCCCCTCCAGCAAGGCTGCCTTACCCAGCCCCTGGAAGGTTAAATCGATCAGCTCATTCCGGGCCGCAATCTTCCCCCAATAGGCTTTGCTCTCCTCGTAACGCCCCTGACCATATAATTGGATGGCCGTAAGCAGCGTGTCGGCAAACTCCGTCCGTTTAAATACCTGGACAATTTTCATACCGCTGTCTGCCACAAAAATTTGAAAGCTGGAATTGACGGCAAGGCTTGTCGGATAAATCAGAAGCCCGCTTTGCTGCGCATGCTGCTGCTGCTGACCGAAATCCAGTAAGATCCTGCCACTCGGATCATACATGGATATTTTACCCGTTGTCTGCTCCAAGCCATATAGAAATTGATTATTGTCCGTGACTGCATCGACAATAGACCCCGAATTTCTAAACATCTGGTTCTTCAGCGCATCAATGCCACCGGCATTTAATTTGCGGATATTGCCCGCAGTCTTGGTACCCGGACTGGCAGTGATAATAAAGCCGGAGGCATCCAGCGAAATATTGGCGATATGCCTCGGTTTATTCGCTACTTCTTTATCCATTTGCTCTTTTGTAAGAATTAATTTTTTCACCCAGCTCATAAAGGATGGATTGGATTTATTCGCCCCAAAAAATCCAAGAAACTTACCGTCCTGATTGATCCTCACAAGACCTTGGTCAGCTCCTCTTACGGAGATGTACATCACTCCCCGCCGGTCGACCACAAGCTTGACGGGAACAAAATGATACTGGTCGTTCAGGACGACAGTTTCCGGTTTGCCATAGGAACGCAAATATTCCCCGTTGGCCTTGAACACAGCGATCCGTTTATTTCCGCTGTCCGCAATATAAATGTGACCATCCTGTGCGACGAAGACCCCCTCCGGTGAATTAAGCTGCCCTTCGCCTTCTTCGTCGCCGAACATACGGACGAGTTCCCGTCCCTGGCCGAATTCAATCACCTTGCCTAATTCCTTATCCACAACAAATAGATGGCCGTTCGGGGTGCTTTGCAGATCCACCGGCTCTGCGAACGGATATTCAATGATCCCGTCTGGCACATATACAGGCTGGATCGGCAGCTCATCCAAATTCACATCATAATAATGCGTAGGGTACGGCACTTCTGCCGATGCGATTCTGAGAGGAACGATCATAAGCACAACCAACAGGCTCCACATTAATTTTCGATATCTGCTCATCATTTCACTCCGGAATGAACCATCGTTTCATTCACTTTCCCCTGGAAAAATAAAAACATGATAAATGTCGGCAAAAACATAAGCAAGCTGGCGGCAGCAGCAATATTTTGTCCTGCCACACTGTTAGACATACCGCTAATCAAAGTACTGACATAATACGCTAGCGTCTTCATGGTTTCATCATGTACAAACAATGTCGAACCCTCCATATCAACCCAGACGGATTGAAAGGTGATAATCGCAATAGTAGCCACAGCTGGCGCTGCAAGCGGCAGCACGACTTTACGAAAAATGCCGAATTCCGATGCCCCATCCAACTTGGCCGCCTCTAGGACATCATTGGGGATTTGTCCGATAAATTGAATGAACAAAAAGATAGCAACCGGTGAAGCAATCGAAGGCAGGAGATGGGCAAAATAAGTATCGATAATACCGAGATACCCTACAATGAGATATCGCGGAATGGAGACCGTCTCCGGCGCAAACATGAGCGACACCATAATCAATGACATAAAGAAGGCTTTGAACGGAAAATGATGCTTGGCCATCGCATATGCCGCAAGTGAACTTACCAGAATGACACTAATAATCGAAACCGTCGAAATGATGATGCTGTTGAACAAATATCTTGTGAACGGTACCAGATCCGCCGCCTTGCTGTTGAACAGCTCATTAAAGCTTTGCAGTGTAGGCTTTCTAACCAAAAAAGTCGGAGGAAATAGAAACAGTTCATTTAAAGGCTTAAAAGCATGGTTGAAAATAAATACGAGCGGAAGCGACATAAATAACGCCAATCCCGTCAGCATCGCATACAGCAGCAGATTGGTCATGCCCAACCGCCTCCAGGGGAATCTCATAGCTGGGCTCCCTCCTTGTCCGACAAGATCCTATAGAAAAACCGCATTAACAAGTAGGACATCACTAGCAGCACAACGGAGACAGCAGCGGCATAACCTAACTCAAACCTTAAGTAAGCATAATCATCAACGTGATTAATGATTAAGTGACCGGAGTATCGCGGTGTAATCGTCTGCCCGGTCAACTGCGTAGCAATTTGCCCCGCCTTCAGCGTAGTCACAATCGACATGACCGCACTGAACAGCATTTGCGGCTTCATCGACGGGACCGTAATATAGAACACTTCCTGCAGACGGTTCTTGATCCCATCAATCCGCCCTGCTTCATAAAGCTCGGGATTCACTGTAGCTAGTCCCCCCAGAATGGCCAGAAACCCGACACTAAAGCTAGTCCACAAGGAAACAATAATCATAATATTCAACAAATACCTGGGATCCTGCAGCCACACCTGCGGAAGTTCGATCCATCCTAATTTCAGCAAGAGGTTGTTCAAATAACCAGCAGCATCTCCGCTGAATGCGGCTACCCAGACGACCGATAAAGCCACTCCCCCTGCCAGGGAGGGAGCATAGAAGGCCAGGGTATAGAAATCCCGCAGCTTCTTCGGCAGCTGATAGATCAGCCAAGCGAAGAAAAAAGAGAGGATATATCCGCCGGGACCTACAAGAAGAGCATACTTGATCGTATTTGGCAGCGCATATTTCTGGAAAATAACATCCTGTGTAATTAAATTCATGTAATTTTTCAATCCCACTATCGTTGGAACGCCAAAGCCATTGTACGAGGTGAAGCTCAGGAGCATCGCAAGAAACACCGGCAAAATAACAAAGGCTATAAAAGCGAGCATAAAGGGGGCTAGAAACAGGTAAGAGATACGGCTGCGCCAACAATCCCGTGCTAACTGCCGCAGCCCGTGAACCACCTTAATCATCGGATGCTTCCTCCCCCCCGTTATATGGCTCATCGACTTGTGGAATACGTATATCCATGGAATCGCTGTAACCGAATTCTTCCTGCTTCCTCTTCATTTCCCTTTGCAGAGACAGTGCTGCCTTCTCAAGCGCCTCCTTCTCCGGCATCCCATCCAGAAGGACATAATTCCAGGCAAAATCCATTTCCCTGTTTAAATAGTAATAACCCGGGACTAACGGAACATTTTTGATCCAACGAGCCTGTTCCTTAATCGACTCCAGATCTTCGGCAGGCCAAGGAGACTGCATCAAAGCTTCAAGGTTAGCTGAATTCCACCTATACTCCATCCCGAAGAAGGATTCTATATCCTGCGCATAACGCAGCTGCGTCGCGGAAGAAGTCCACCATTTCAAAAAGGCCCATGCCTTATCTTGCTTCTTGCTCTTCTTCATAATCATCATGCTGGTGGTTGACTGCTGCGTCCAGCGTGAAACAGTGCCATCCTCCATCCTTGTGCCAGGCACGGGAATCATCTTCCAATGACCGGCAATGTCGGGCGCAGCAACAGAAAGCAGCACATAAGTATTGAAATCGGCCACTCCGGCCGGAATGTCTCCATAGCGGAAATGATTAAAGAAAGCGGGAACTTCCATCGGCAAGTAGTATTTCTGAAACAGATCCATCCATTCGGTGAACGGCTTGATAGCTGCTTCCCCGTTCAACTCGGTCGTCTTGCCGTCTTTTGTATAGAACTCCACATTGTTTTGATAGAAGAACGGTACATAATCTTTTGCAGGATAAAAATAGGTCATTCCGTTCTCTTGCAGCGTTGGCAAAATATCGTATACATCTTCCCATGTATCAGGAGGCGTAAGGTGTAATTTCTCGAATATGTCCGTCCTGTAGAAGAACGCTGAAAAACTCTGTGTTTCAGGCAAGCCATATACCCCTTCGTTGTAGGTGTAGGAGCGCATGACACCCGGGTGAAACCTTTTCTTAACCTCGTCAAATCCAGGCAGTGTGGACAAATCGACGGTCGCCCCACGCATAGCGAAATCCACTGGTGATTCCATTCCGATCCCCAGGGCAGCGTCAGGCTGGTTACCGGCTGCATTGCCAAGGATCAGAACATTTGGATTCGGCATCAAGTTAAGCTTGACCTTAATTCCCGTTGCCGGAGTAAACTCCTGATCAACCAACTCTTGAAGCAGATCGACATAATCACGGCCACGCTGAATCCACACGTTTATAGTACCCTCATCAATGTGCTTCTTCTCCCTGTATTCCATATAAAAGGTTCGAAAAAATGAGATGGCTGAATAAGCCCACTTTTCAAGCTGGGTTGGACGCTTTAACCCGGTCTTTGCGTCCGGGGTTTTCAAGACCATATAATCAAGCAGCAGAGGCTGGTCACTGACATTTGTCAGCCATGTGCTTATTTGACTTTGGATGGCAGCAATGTCGGCTAAGCGGTTCGGAATTTTATCCACATCCTGCTGGAGATCCTGCAAAGTACGGATGGACATGTTTATCGTCGATGTCAAATCTGTTTCTGTCCCGTTCAGCCCATTCATATAGGCGCAAATATCTTCAAGCTCTTTGATAAACCGGCCCACCTGCTGATCGATATCGGGAACATATTTCTTCATTTCCCATGTGCGGTTTACATCCGCATTCTCGCCGCCAAACTTGCCGTAATCCCCAACAATGGACCGCATCTCGCTATCGAAGGTGCGCAAATCGGCAAGTGTCTTCGATAACGCCGTTGTAGCCGGCTGCAGCAGCGAGGAATCAGCGATCATCTTTAGGGAATGGGTACCTTTCTCCAGGTAAAACCGGAACGTCTGCCCTTCATTATCCTGCAGTGTATGGATATCGAATTCCCGCTCGTAATGGAATGGATAATGCAGCATTTCCGCGAAAGGTACACGTCCATCAATCATGATTGTGCGGTATACCTTGGACCTGCCTTTGTAGATTTGCCTGAATTTGATATCCAGGACATACCAGCCGTCTGCGGGCACTTCCAGATTCCATTCAACCCAATCGCCCGGGTTTTTCCATCGTTCTCCCCCAAGTGAGTTATATACAATTCGCCCCTTCGAGTCCGGCGACATGTACGGCTCCTGCATTGCGTATTTCTGGATCCCGATGCCCGACTTTTGCACGAATTGCTCCGCTTCGATCATTTGGAACCATTCTTTCTGCGCTGCAGCAGCCGGGTGATTCCCTGTATACTCTTTATAATCAGGGATGCTCTCTGGTGCTTTGATCAACAGATTCGAGATCTTCATCGGCTCACGGATACCAACCAAACGCAGGGTATGCTTCCCCTTCGTGAGGTAATATTTAAGCGGCAAGGAAGAAGATTCATATTTGGCTGCGTCCTTCAGTTTCCATCCCTCAATCTCCACCTGCGGCGAGCGAACTTCGTTGCCCAGGCTGTTGCGGTCATAGGGGTATTTTTTATCCTTCCAATACCGCTCAAATTCAATGGAAGCCGATTCAAGAAACGGATAGCCGCCATCCATCATAATGCCGCGAATGATAGAAGCAGACGTTCCTCCGGATGGCAAATAGTTCACAGCGATTTCATACAGCCCGCTCTCCGGGATGTCAACGTTCCACTCAACCCAGCCTTTAGCGCTGCCCCAATCAAGAACTTCTTGGCCTAATGCTGTCTCATCCTGAACGACCTTAATCATGGCATCTTCTGATGCTGTATGGTAAGAGGCTGCCTGAAGCTCAATGGAATTTCCCTTGACTGGCTTGGCACCTTGCTCCTCATAGCTTTTCAACGCCTGTGAATAAGTAAGAGTTCCATCCGCAGTCACTGCGTTGACTAAGGAGCTTGCATCCACCGGAGCATAATATTTCGTCTCGAACAACAAGGACCGTACGCTATAGAATGTAATAATGATCAGAACGGCAGCAGTCATCACCTTCAGTCGTCCTGAAATCCGTATTGCCTTTATTCCCATGCAGGCTCTTCCCCTTTACGGGCAATATTATGACCGGTTTCCCCATCAAATAAATGGGCCTTGTTCAGCAATAATTGAATAAGCACATGATCGCCTACCTGCACAGGGGTATGCGGATCCGCCCTTAAAGTAAATGTATAACTCTCCGCCGTCTTAACCGCCCTCTCTGCGCTGCTTAAGCTGCCTATCCTAACGGACACATATGTGTCCGGTCCCATCAGCTCCTTCATTTCGACCTGAGCCGGTATCATCCACTCCGCCTTTTCCGCCTTTTGCTCAGCTTCCAGCTGAACATGTTCGGGCCTTAAGCCGAGCACGATATGACGCAGATTGGAGCTGGTTCGAGCCAAAGCGTCAAAGCAGCCAGCCGGAAGGGGCAGCTTCCAGCGATTATTCTCAAAGTAATACCTGCCATCTTTAAAGGTAACGCTGCCGCTCACGAAATTCATTTGCGGCGTGCCGATAAAGCCGGCAACAAATAAATTATTCGGATAATCGTACACTTCCTGAGGGGTGGAAACCTGCTGGATTTCCCCAGATTTCATAACTACAATCCGTGTGCCCATCGTCATCGCTTCTACCTGGTCATGTGTGACGTACACAATAGTTGTCTTCATTCTCTCATGCATCCTAATAATTTCTGCTCGTGTCTGCGCTCTGAGCTTGGCATCCAGATTGGAAAGCGGCTCGTCCATCAGGAACACCTTGGGCTCGCGGACGATCGCCCGGCCAAGGGCAACCCTCTGCTTCTGCCCTCCTGAAAGCTGGTGTGGTAACTTGTCCAGAAGATGTGATATTTCAAGAATACGGGCAACCCGATTCACTTTAAGCTCGATTTCATGCTTGGCCATTTTCCTCAGCTTCAATCCAAGAGAAATATTCCCGTAGACAGATAAATTGGGATAGAGGGAATAATTTTGAAAGACCATCGCGATATCCCTGTTTTTCGGAGAAACATAATTGATTAACCGGTGATCGATGAAGATATCACCCGAGGTTATTTCCTCCAATCCCGCAAGCATACGCAGAGTAGTCGATTTGCCGCAGCCCGAAGGACCCACAAGAACCAGAAACTCCCCGTCATTGATTTCCAAATGAAAGTCTTTTACAGACGCTTGCGCCTCACCTTTATAGCTTTTGTGTACATGGTGGAACGTCACTGTTCCCATCTCTGACTCCCCCCGCTGCCCATCGTATTTGAAGTATATGCAATGAAGTATATGCAACTTTTCTGTTCTGTTACCGTACAACGCGTCCGGACCCTGTGCATTTATGCTCCGGACGCGTTATCAGCAGCCTTTTATTAAGGACCTACGTAGCCCTGTGCCCCGCCAGACGTATCAAATGTGACTCCTGTCAGCGTTACATGCTCGGAATACGACTTAATCCCGGTGGAATGGGCCGTAAGATTCGGATCGACATAGGCACCACTGGCAATAAACTGGCTTAGTCCTACATTTACGATACTGTCTTCATTCAGAATAAGAATGCCCGTTTTGTAATCATCGGTCGTTGAATTCATTCCATTCGTCGAGAAGGTCGAGGCTGTTACCAGAACATTCCCCCCCTTGATGACAAGACCGCTTCCTGTGTTATTCGCTACATATACCGCGTTCAACTGCGCGGATGTTACGGCTTCATCGATCAGAATGCCGTGGACATCAGCATGACTTGAGTAAGGAGGATTCGCTTCCACACCGCCAATTTCAACGAAGGAATTGCTAATATTGTGCATCCCGCCGCCTTCAAGCGTGATTTCCGGATAGCCCCCTACCCCTCCGTCCTGGCCAAAGAAGGAATTGGTCAAACGCAAGCCATGAACGACTTTTGTGTCTGAAAGCTTTCTTAGAATGATGCCGCCTTTCTCATTGCCAAATGTCAGGATACCATTCCAGTTGCCTATGGGCATCGGTCCGGCATCTGGGCTGACATCGATGGCGAAACCTTTATTCACGGTGAATAAGATGTCATCCAAGTAATATTGACACGGCCCGCCGCCATCCAGTTCGTTGCCATTTGTTATGAACATGCCCGTATTCCCGCTCTCGGAAATGATCAGATCACGAACTCTTGTGTAGGATGTAATCTGCAAATGCATGCCGTTGTATTGCTTATTGATAATCAGGCTTTCCATAAGGCCATAATCATTCGAATGTCCAGTCCGAATGCCATTATCCTCCGGCAGCGTCCCTTCGGTCTCTCTCCCTAACGTCAGACCGCTTATTTTGTAGCTGGAGGTATACGAATCCAGTACGACGTTGGCCCCATGCGAGCCGTTCTTGAACTTGAGAATCGTTGAGCCTCGGCTTTGACCGATTAATGATGCTCCTTTGCCGCTAAGGGTAATCGACTGGGTCTGCATGTAGGTACCGGGGTATAACGTAAGCGAAACGGGACCACTCACATTGACCGGCACATCAATAAGCCCTGGCCTGGCGCAAAAGGATGCCGGTGCGCCATTGTTCTCCGTCAACGCATTCGCCAGCGCTTGCCCAAGTGACTCGCCTGTCCCGGGGGTCACTAGCGTACAAGGTGACAAGGAGCCTGGTCCTGGGATTTGGATGGTCAAATCATCGAAATAGCTGGCATACTTTCCTGTGGCCGTCCCATCTCCAGAATAGGCGAATAAGATGCGATCAATCGTTTTGCCTGCCAAGGGCGACAGGTCAGTCTCTACTAATACCCATTTATTTAGCGGTTCATTGCGTGAACCCGGATGCATTGATACTCCGTTCAAATCCGTTAACCCGGAATCACGGAGATTCGTGGTGTCTGTGAAAATCAAATCAATCCCCATACGTTTGCTTGCCGGATAGCTGTGATGATATACCCAATACTTGAGCTTCATCCCGTAAGTGATCTTAATATCCAGGTTTTCATACACTTTATTATAAATATAGCCGCCACCACTAACGCTAACGTCAGTGCCTTGCATTTGTAAATATCCGTCCCCTGAATGGGCATTCACCCCTTCGGCGCCGCTCGCCGCACGTGTAATTGTCGGTTGCCCTGTGCCGCTATACCCCACTACGTTACTGCCAGGTATTTCTTCGGTATTAGCCAGACCGTAGTCACTTCCCGTATTCCATGTTGCAGAGAACACGGCGACATCACCGCTTGCTTCGGCAACCTGGTCATTCATTTGGAATACGCTTATCCATAGTATTGCAACTACCAAAAGACGAATCGATACAAGTTTCTTGTTCATCCTTATACCTCCCAAGATATTGGATTATGGATTATTGGATTCATTAGATATTTCGTCATCGTATTCGTTGCAGCAAGCAATTGCCGGTATCAGGGACCGACATAGCCCTTCGCTCCGCCGTTCTCATCAAAAGTGACTCCTGTCAGCGTAACATGCCCGGAGTTGGACTTAATTCCCGTCGAATGGGCAGTAAGCTTCGGATCAACACGGGTTCCGCTGGCTATGAATTGGCTAAGTCCGACATTCACGTTACTTCTTTCATTCAGAATAAGAATACCAGTCTTGTGTTCATCGCTTGTTGCATTCATCCCATTTGTGGAAAATGTCGACGCCGTAATCAAAACATGATTTCCCTTAATAACAAGCCCGCTTCCTGTGTTATTCGCCACATAAACTGCATTCAATTGTGCGGTTGTTACTCCCGCATCAATAAGAATACCCGGCACGTCAGGATGGCTCAGATATGGGGCATTGGCACCCACACCGCCAATTTCCACGAACGTATCGCTTATGTTGTGCATCCCTCCACCCTCAATTGTAATTTCCGGATAACCGCCCTTTTCCCCGTCCTGACCAAGGAACGAATTGGCCAAACGCAGACCGTGTACGGCTTTAATGCTCGAATGCGCCTTTAGAATGATCCCCCCTTTCTGGTTGCCGAATGTCAGAATGCCGCTCCAGTTGCCAATTGGCATCGACCCGGCATCCGGACTGACCTCAATAGCAAAGCCTTTATTCATGGTAAATAAGATGTCATTCAGATAATATTGACACGGCCCGCCGCCTTCCGATTCAAGGCCGTTTGTCATATAAATGCCAGTATTCGCGCTCTCTGAAATGATGAGCTTCTCAATCCGCGTGTAGGAAGTCACTTGCAAATGCATCCCATTATATTGTTTATTGATCATCACATTCTCGATCAGACCATAATCACTGGATTGCCCCGTTCGAATGCCATTGTCTTCCTCAGAAATGCCATCCGACTCCCTTGCCAGTGTAAGGCCGCTTATCTTGTAGCTGGATGTAAACGAATCCAGTACAATATTGGCGCCATGCACACCATCCTTGAACAGGAGCGTTGTTGAACCTGCGCCGCCAATGCCCATGAGGGATGCCTGTTTGCCACTTATAGTGATCGGCTCCGTCTGTGTATAAATGCCAGGATATAAAATAAGCGTTATGGGACCGTTCACATGAATCGGCTTATCCAGATTCCCCGGGTTGATGCAAAAAGCGCCTGGCGCATTTCCATTTGCCTTCAATACCTCCGCCAAAGCCTCCCCAAGCGACTCATCCTGGCCGGGAGTCACAAGCGTGCATGCTGATTCCCGGGAGGTCGAATTAAGCACCTCTAATCTCAAGCGGCTTGCTTCCCTTATGGAGGCTGAAGATACGATTCCCGATGCAGCCGCTCCCTCAGGGACTTCGATTGTCAAATCATCGAAGTAGCTGGAGTAGGGGCCAGAGATCGTCGCATCTGCGGAATAGGAGAATACAATCCGGTTAATCGTTTTGCCTGCTAACGGTGACAAGTCGCATTCCACTAGAACCCACTTATCCAGCGGATCCTCGCGTGAGCCGGGATGCATCAATATCCCTTGTGCATCCGTTAGCCCGGAATCACGCAGCGTCGTTTGATCGGAGAAAATCAAGTCCACGCTCATTTTCCGGCTGGCATTATATTGGTGATGGTACACCCAATATTTCAGCTTCATACCGTCAGTCACGACAATATCCAGCTTCTCGTACACTTTATTGTAAATATAGCCGTAGTCACTTTGGCTTATATCCTGGCCTTGCATTTGCAAATATCCATCCCCGGAGTGCGCTTTCACCCCTTCCGCGCCGCTTTCGGCCCGGGCGATTGTCGGCCTCCCGCTGCCGTCATACCCTATCAGGTTGCCTCCCGGGATTTCAACCGAATTGGACAACCCGTAGTCGCTCCCCGTATCCCATGCAGCTGAGAAAATGACCTCCATGTTATCCTTGTCTGTTTGGTTCGTTGTTCCCGCTTTGTCTGCTCCGTTAATCAAGAACCCTAAGCTGATAGCTACAACAGCAACGGCAACAGAACTGGTTATCCAGAGCCACTTGACCATCCTTATTCTTCCCCTTCTGCTTTATCGCCGGTTGTACATATACCATCCACCCAAATTGGGCGGATTCCCCGTATCTCCTTCAAGCAATTCGGCATAGTTGAGAGCTACCTTTCTGAATGCATGGGCATATTGTTCAATGATTTCCGGCCGATAGTGCTTAAACCATGGAACGCTGTAAACATTCGCCGCAAACCCCTCACTTACCGGCAATCCTATGTCGAGTTCCCTGACGTCGCGTGAAGCATTGGCAATTCGGGTTGGTTTGCCATGACCATACACATCGGCTTCCTTAAACAAGGGATGACGATGCAGCGGCAAATTGCAGCCCGGACTGCATTCGTTGACCCCTTCGGCTTGCACCGCCTCACAGAACCGCGATACGGATAGACCTCCTAGCTCATCCGATCTGTAGTGACCGCGTGCCGCATACCAGCCGCCGTTCAAGCTTCCGGAATCTTTCTCCGGACGATGCGCTCTTAGACCTGGAACCCCCTCCAGCAAATCCCAGAAATAATTCATGGCCCGGCTGATTTCCGCTTGTCTTGCTTCATAGTGACGCAGCTGGACACGTCCTACCGCTGAACTGAGTTGATGCATCCGATGCTTATAGCCGCCCAAAGGCAGTCCGGTAAAAGGCTGCAATGCCTCCGTCTTTATACCTGAGCTGAATCGCTCATGATGGCCCAGAGCAATCGCTCTTTCGTAAATTTCCGTGTCATTTGTAACCAGCATGCCGCCCTCCCCTGCAGCGAGCGCTTTACCCGTCATCAGAGACATGGCGCCAACGTGTCCGATGGTTCCCAGCTTGCGTCCTTTATAGATACCGCCCTGCGCATGGGATACATCCTCGATCACCTTAATATTATACTTCCGGGCGATTTCCATAATCGGATCCATATCAGCGGGATAGCCCAAATAATGGACAACCACTATCGCTTTCGTCCGCTCGCTGATCCTATGCTCGATATCCAGCGGATTTAAGCATAATGTGAACGGATCGATATCAGCAAAGACGATCGTCGCCCCTAGAGAAAACGCCGGGGCTCCAGATGCCCAGTAGGTAATACTTGGACAGATGATTTCATCGCCTACACCTATGCCGCAGCCATACATCGCCGCCAGCAAGGAGGCTGTCCCGTTATTAAACCCTAGTGCATAATCCACATTGAGCCATTCTCTGAAATCCTTCTCCAACTGTACGGTTACATCGATTCCGGACATCGCCCCCTTGCGCAGAACGTCTAGAACCGCTTCCTCGTCTTCCTTGGTTATAATCGGCCATGTGAACATGTCCTCTGATTGTGCCGTCACCGCTCCCGGACCTCCGAGCAATGCCAGCTTCTGTTGATCCGCCATTTTTATAGCTCCTCCTGTCTTATATTCCGTTTGTTAGCATGTTCCATACATTGAATAAGTTCACGGATACCGCTGCGGATGTTTTCCTCTATCTGTGGGACCATAGGTGCAGGGTATCCAAAATAAGGGATGGAACTGACACTTTCATATCCGCCCTCGTGAATTTGCCTTGCTGTCGGAATGTAGCCCACCATCCCATTGCTGTATCCGAGGGGCAATACTTGATTGTCCGATAACAGCTTAATCCATAATCCGTATTCAACCACGATCTCGCCGTCCATGGCCAGGAAGGCCAGTCCCTCCGCAACCTGCAGCAATTGCAAGTGCAGTGTTCCGCTCGGCATCAGCCTGCCCGGGTCCGTTCGCAGCAGCAGCTTCCATTCAGCTCTTGTTTCACTATCCTCCATGTCTGCCTGCAGCTCTTCCATAGAAGGAACCCGCTGATAAGGCAAATCAGCCTGAGTGCTCCAAACCCGAATTTCAGATGGAGCAAGCGGAGTTAATGGCCCCTGCAAAATATCCAAAACTGTCCTGGCCAACATCTCTCCGCTGCGCCCAATGTCATCCTCGCTGCCAGCCCGAAATGCATCCTCCTCTTCATTCAGAAGCCGTGGACGAATATCTCCGCAGCAACCTTGGATGAAGCAGCTTACGCCTTCCCCGAGCACTTGATCCAATACCTCCATCGCCGCACCGCAATAATCGGAAGTAATCCGATTGGCTCCAGTTGATGTCGGATGGCAAGTAAAATGAAACATCACCCCTTTGGTGCGGCCGTCTCTCCGATCCGCTCCATCCATTGCATCCGTTCCATCCGCTTTGGCAGCAGATTCTATGACGAAGTGAATGACAGTCACTTCCGTATCATTCACCCCACCCGGATTAGGTGCGGATACGACGGAGCCGTCCCGCCAATTGCGCCGGTTGATGCTGATCCCAGGGCATTCGCCAGTGCCCCGTTCCATACGCACAGGTTCAAGATTGTCATGTGCCAATTGGATAGCTTCTTCCACTTTCCGTTCCAGATACAGCACATATTCTTCTTTCAACCGCCCAAGCATCGGATTTAATCTCCGGGTCGTCTGCGGCCCGCCGTGCGTATGTGAAGCGTGGTAAACAATATGCTGCGCTGGAATATCCCACTTCTCCTGAATGACGCGGCTCAAGTCTTGAAGCCTTTCCGTGCCCCACCAGATTAAATCGGCCTGGAGCATCAACGCCTTGCTGGTCTCCCCCGTGTCTCCTATTTGATGGAATAAACAGGCACGCACATACAGCGGTCTGGAAATCCCCTCAAAATCAGCTTTTCGGGACGCATATCCAGCCAGTGGAATGGGCAGGGGCGGAGTAATGTCCACCTTTGCGCTGCCAAATCTCATCGATCCCATTTCCATCATCCACTAAGCCACCCTTCCGCAGAATGATAATAAGGAAGCTATAGACATAATCGCACTGTTTTCCCCGTAATCCGGCTTTCATTCGCACATTCGATAAAATGCATGATCTCCAGGGTTTCATCCAAATCGATATTGGATTCTCCCGACTGAAACAAATGCATAATATGCTCCAGCATAGAGGCATACATCGGTTTCGGATGCGCATTAATATCTGCAAAACCTACTTCCTTCTCCCAATGGATCAACACTCCGTAATTGTAATTCCCTACACGGTTTCCCCGAATCGTTCCGATACGGCCATCCTTCCAAACCCCTACGATAACGTCGTAATCTTCATTCTTTGTTGCAGTGACGGACTGACACCCCTGTCCCATAACTCGATACAGCATTTCAACTGCATGGATGCCATACCAATATAATCCAGGTTGTGTCGGCTGCAGCATCATCGGACCGAAACAATCTGCTCCCCTAATGCTGCCATTCTCCGTACGCTGCAATTGCTCAGTCAAAGCTTCTCCATATCGAAGCGATGAACAACTCATGAAGGGAACCTGATATCGCTTCACTAGCTCCATGATTTCACGTGCCTGTTCGGTACTTACGGCAAGAGGCTTATCGATGAAAACCGGCTTACCGAATGCTGCAATTTTGCGAAACTGCTCCAGATGCACTCTACCGTCTACCGAGAGAAGCAAGATAGCATCGCACTCCTCCGCAACGGCTTGTTCGGAATCGACCAGCCGGGCGTTATACTTGTTTACCATTTCATCTGTGAATGTCCGGACTCTTCCATAGCTGATTTCAAAGTCTTCGGATGCAATGCCCGGATATACGACCTGGATCGTTCCTCCGGGGACATGATAAGGATTAGCCGCATCATTCAGTAAAGCTGCAAAAGCCGAAACATGTGACGTATCCAAACCGATCATCCCGAGTTTCAATTGACGTGTCATCATTCCCAACCTTTCTTAATCTCTTCATCAGTCAAAGCTGCATCGAATAGTTCCACTTCACGCATCCGTCCGGAGAAACGGCATTGTGGACCATTCCCCAGTACGAGCGGAATCTGAGTGAGCCTGCCTAATCCACCCTCCGGGCATGCTGACGATGAAACAAATTGTCCGTCAAGGTAAAGGGACAGCCTCTCCAAATTATAAGTCGCTGTTACCCGGTGCCAGCCATCGGATAGGCCTGCGTCGCAGGTTGCTAGCGGGTCATTTCTCAGACTCCATACCTTCCCGCTAGGCATAGTGCCGGCAAACAGCTGGCCTTCATATACCGCCATCGACCATACTCTGCGGTATAATACGGCAGGATCCGGCTCTTCCAGAATACCGACTAAATCCCACTGGGAATCGCCCGCATAACGATAAACTTGTCCTCCGGGCAATGTTCCTCCGTACAGTCTGCCGTTGAACACGGAGACTCCCATGACTTCCTTCTCGGAGCCCATCAGGCCCATTTCACTCCAGGAGGTGCCCCCCTCATAACGAACCATTTTGGCCTGCGGCCATATCCCTACTAACAGTTCATTCCGATACACAGAAAAACAATAGACTTGATTACTATTCGCTGCATTTCCGCGATATTCCCAAGGTGTCTCCATCGTTCTGCTGTATACGCCAGTATCGACGTTGCAGCCGACATACAAATCTCCCTGGTACGGAGCTAGCGTGAAGGTTCTTGTCGTACCTTCCGGCCCGGGTGCATCCAATTGTTCATAGCCGCCGTCGACACTGAAGGCATAAATGCCATAAGTATAGAACGCCGATGCAATAAGCTTATTCTGGTAAACAGCCATCGTACCCACACTGCCCGCTCCCCCACCAGGAAGTTCTGCGAATAAGCTCCATGTCTGACCACCTTCATACCGGTAAATGCGTCCCCCCGGCTCCTGATTAGACGACTCCTCTAACGCTGAACCCACAGCTTTATAACACATTGTACCGGCATATAGATGTCCATCGAATTCGGCCAGCGCGCTTACGCAGTTGCTGTTATCCGGGTTGCCGCAATTCACCCAGGCTCCGTCCTTGCCCAGACGGTAAACCCGCCCGAGGGAATCCTGCGCATCGTCAAAAGTTCCGGTATAAAGATGACCGGCATGGACACACATGGAGAAGATGTTGCGGCAATTTCCCGGGCTTCCCCAATCATGCCACTCATCGGCCGCCTGCCCCGTGCTCCAGCCGAATTGCAGATTGCGCCAATTGGCTTGGGAGAAAGTTACACCTGCCTGCGTAAGAATGGAAAGATGCCATCCTGTTTGCGTCCCATCATCAAACCGACTGCATAACCCTCCAGGTAAAAACCCGCCATCATCCTCAATTTTGAATTCAAGCGACAGCGTAAAAGGCTTACTGCCGTCCGTTTCCTCCATATGCGGGAGAATGATGGATGAGGTCAATCCGTCAAAAATCGCCCCGTCGTCAAACTGGATCCCTTGCGCTTCCCCATGACGCCCGTTCATTGTATTGTCAGTACAGTCCGTTCTCAGCGGCCAATATCCAATCCGCCTTGCAGTCTCGCTTTCTAAAGAGCTTATCTTTTCATTTTGGGTTTCGTTTTCATTTTCGTTTTCGTTTAATTCGTTCATGTTTATCTCCTGTTCTCTCTTCGTATAATTAATTAGCTATATCCCTTTATGGATTTCGGTGAAAATGCTTGTACCAGCTCGTTGCTTCCCCGACAATCTCATCCCCGCCGCGAATTTTCCATTCTTTGGTAAAAGCATCGAAGGTGGAGTCGATATCTTCGACTTTGCCGGATAAAATCTTCGCAAACATATCCAGGAACAAAGAACCGGCACCGAAGCCAGCGAGCTCTGGCCGTGATTTACTTGCTTCCAATGTAGGCATACCGAAACCGTCACTTGTAAAAATGGATTGTTCAGCGACCTTCAATCCCTGCTTCAGCTGCTCGGCATTAGGGTCCAAGTTAAGTACAAGCGGTAAGAGTCTTCCGTCCTGACGAGGATTCAACATAATTCTGAATGCCTCATTGATATTCATTTCCACATTTTGTTTATTGGTTGAGTCGTAAATGATTTTACCATTCTCAACCGTATAGTCGGTCCCTTCAATTCCATAAGCAAAAAATTGATCCGCCTTTTCATCAGACCAAGCCCAGTCCAAAAACTTGATCACATTCTCCGGCTTTATATTGGATGTCGGGATGACCCAAACGAACATAATATGATCATCCTGCACCGTTAAGCCTTTTCCCTTCGGACCTTCGATAGCTCCAAGCATGGAAAGCTTTACGTTCTTCTCATTCACGAACGATTCTGCCCCCCAATCGGAAGCATAGTTGGGTACATCATGCACCCACATACCGGCTTTCCCTTCTTTAATTCCTGCACGCCAGTCACTCATCTTGTTAGTAAACAGATCCGGATTTATATAACCTTTGTCGTAAAGCATTTTCCAGAACCTCAGCGCATCCTTGATTTCGGGCTGTATGAACCCCGGCTGCAGCTTGCCGTCCCGCATCACCCACTCTCGCGGATGAACCCCAAACTCCTTAAAAAACAGCTCGCTGTACTCCAGATTTTCCCGGACGTAGAAGCCGTATTCGTCATTCGGATCGCCATTCCCGTTCATGTCCTCTACTTTGACCGCCTCAAAAAACTTGAGGTAATCATCGATTGTCTTGGGCTGAGGCATATTCAGCTTATCCAGCCAATCCTGGCGAATATACACGACTTGAATGGCCGGGGCTCCTCCCAATACCGGAATCCCATAAATCTGTCCATTCTTAGATACTCTTGGACTATCCCATATTTCTTTCGGTATGTTCTTTTTAATATTGGGTCCGTATGTATCTAGCAAATCATTTAATGGTGTGAACATATTTTTTTCCACGGCGCCTGGATGGGCTTCCGAAGAGATGCTTACTGTGCTCAAGACATCGGGAAGATTCTTAGATTCGAAACGGACCGTCAACTGTTGATTGTAATCTGCAGCACTTAGAAATTCGTATTTCAAATTGTAGCCCGACAGACGGGAAAGCTCTTTGGTATACATATCATCGTCTGTGTATTGAATCGCCCATGCGCTGCTCGCATCCGATAGTAAGATATTAATGTTAGAAGACATATTTTTGGAATTCTCAGTCGACATCCCGCTAGTGGAAATCCCCCCTGTTGATTTTTTTGACGAGCATGCTGTTAATCCTATTGTTGAGATCATAAATGCCAACGATATGATAAGCGAGATATACATCCTTCTTCCCATTCCTTGTTTCACAAGCTTCACCTTTCTCTCGCACCGGATTGGATATTCCCGTTGACAACTTAAATATAACGAACTCGGATGCTTTCAGACAATCATCAGTTGTTGCTTGCGCCAAGAGCAAATAATGATTACTAAAATGATTGCTAATGATCACTTCAGGGGCGGTGTTTCGCGATATTTTCCCGGAGGTGTTCCAAAAAACTGTTTGAAGGCGCGGGTGAAATTCGTTACATTAGCGTAGCTTAATTCTCTGGCGATTTCTTTGATCGGCATCGTAGTATGGACAAGCCACTCCTTGGCTTTATTCATCCGGAATTCAAGTAAATAATCGCTGAAGGTCTGGTTCGTTTCTTCTTTGAACACTCGGCTCATGTGTGATAATGAGATTTGAAACTCATCCGCTAATCCCTGCAGCGATAAATCGCTTCGATAGTTTTCCGATATATACTGCAGCACTCGTTGAATGATCTTCATTTGCTTCGTGACGGTTAACCTGCTCATGTGATCCTTAATTTCCGGAAATACGTACTCCATGAGCCAATCTTTAATATCTTGAATGGTCGGCTTTGTATACAGCTCCTTGTAAACATCCATACTCATCATTTCGTTGAGCTGATAACCTACGCGGGAAAGCATGTATTCGAGCTCGCCTAACATATAGGAAAAAACGCTGAATATAGCTTCCGAACTTCCGATTGTTCCCTGTAAGCTCGCAATCAATTGCACCAGCTGGAGGTTTGCCTCCTCAAGGTTTCCGTTTATGACATGTCCAACGATGGCCTTTTGCAGTTCCATAATCGTTTGTGTCGTTTGTTTATCTTTGGAATTGATTTGATTGACGGAGATTGTAACATTACTCCCAAGGGTTAACCGGCAACGAAGAAGATCAATCGCTTCCTGATAGCTTGCATGGATGTTCGTGTACCCATTTCTTGGGCTGCTGACTGCAATGCTGACTGAAAATTGCAAATAGTTATAAATATGAAGGCGGAGCTCGTCCATCATTTGAAGGATGGAGTTATCTGGCGCATCGTCTTTGATGTCCGTTTGGATGATCACGGCAACTTGTCCCGGCTGAGGTACAGCCGTAGGCATCGGTACGTCTCCGGATAATTCCTCTATCATTTTACTTATCGCATAATGAATGAGCATTCTGTCATTTCCTTTATATTTACGGGCAAAATCTGGATAGTTATCGACAGACACAACAACAACATAAAACCGTGTTCCCTTTAATCCAAGTTGAAAACGTTCTATTTGTTCCTTAATTCGTGTCTCGGACATTTCACCTAACAGGATCTGTTGAATAATACTCTGCTGCAAATAGGGCGATTGTTCATTTAATTCATCCATCAATTTTCGATTCGTGCTGGTCATGTTTCCGATTAATGCATCCAACAGCTTCAACCCATCGGAATGCGCAGGTATTTGGTTTACTCCGGTTAGAGATTTTTGAAGCAGACGTTTGATCGGATCATATAAGCGGTTAGATCCCAATATGGAAAATAACACCCATACGGTCGATATAATGGCAACCAACATCCAGGTTATATTGCGAATGGATTCGGACCTCTCTGTTAATCCTTCCATGGGAGTCATCATCACATACGTCCAATCGACGAAAGTCGAATTTAGATAAGAAAGACTGTACTCGACTCCATCCAAAGTATACATATCTGGAACCGCTTTCAGTTTATCCTGCCTTCCCGTAAACATATTCAATTTGGTACCAATATCATTTTTATCCTTACTCAGTACAACCTTGCCACTGGAATCAACGATCAAAATTTTACTTGTTGTTCCCTCCGATAATTTCCCTACATACTTAATTAAATCATTCACGTTTACATGCAGCGTCAGAATCCCATCCGTATATTGAGTAGTCATAGGTACCGGCCGGAATATTAATAGATCTGCATGGCCGCGGCTAGGATCCGGCATAACCATAAAGGATGAATTGAACAGCGGCTTATTCAGCTTTACCATCTCCGTTACCTGGAAAACCGTAAGCTTGTTCGCATCAGTCGTATTGGATAGAACGTAGTTATCCTTCAAATAGGTAAGCGAGAAGTTGAATTTAATGGGCGAAAAACTGCTCTCTTTTTTGATCACTGTAGAAGCCTCAAGTGTAACATTCAGATTTTCCTGCGACGACCCTGCCCGGATCGATTTCTCCAGCGTTGGATTAGATGCCAGCCGAATCGAAGTCATGTTTAAGCTATTAATTAGACTATTCATCTGATATTGCAGTTGGTTGAGAGCTAAAATGTGATTTGAATTGACTTCCTCCTGCATGCTTCTGGCCATAAGATGAGAGGACAAGAGACCGATAATAATGACGGGCGAAATGCTAAGGATCACCGAAAATATCGTCAGCTTATGTTTAAACGACATCTTACTGTAGATAGACAAAATGGAT
Source organism: Paenibacillus eucommiae (assembly GCF_017874215.1). GTDB lineage: Bacteria > Bacillota > Bacilli > Paenibacillales > NBRC-103111 > Paenibacillus_AI > Paenibacillus_AI eucommiae. The sequence continues at coordinate 600 of NZ_JAGGLB010000017.1, read as the reverse complement.
TGCATACTATGTATTCCCCCTTTTACAACGTGAATTCGCATATCCGTATATACACAGGGGATATAACGGGCCAAATCTTTTGATTTCATTAGTGAACAGGACGAAATAGCCAACATAGCGGTTGCAATGGGCTTGTATGCAGGCAGCTTTGCATGAAAATGTTCTCTGTCTTCTTCATCTCTCGATTGTCTTTTGCCGACCTCCCCCTCCGATTTCCGTTCGGGCGCAGCACGTTTTAGATTCGTTTTCAAGGATCCTCACGTAGTTCGCACCGTCTTCTAATATGAAAAGTTTACCATATTATTGTCTGTTTTGATAGATTGAAACCACGCCTAGCACATTGATGAGCATGTTCGTGACATGGGAGCGTTGCGGATGGAAAGGGGGTGGGCTCCAGGCGCTGGGGATGAAGAGCACGCGCAGCTGAGAGGGGCTGAAGGTTTAACGATGTTTTTCATCGTTAAAAGCACCAGTCCTCTCCACAACCTTGCTTTAACGATGAAAATTTATTTAGTATATAGAGTGGACCACTTGAAAGGAGTATGGGAAAATAGGCATAACCAAAATAAGAGGTGACCACGGATGAAGGAACAAAGAAAG
>NZ_JAGGLB010000016.1 GCF_017874215.1 Paenibacillus eucommiae | reverse complement strand
CTTTCTTTGTTCCTTCATCCGTGGTCACCTCTTATTTTGGTTATGCCTATTTTCCCATACTCCTTTCAAGTGGTCCACTCTATATACTAAATAAAAAAACATCGTTAAAGTGAAGCACCTGCTCACTTGGGTGGGAGGTGGGCTGCTAGAACAAACAAACCCCGGAGCATTAGCTCCAGGGTCTATTTGTGCTTTCACGATCTTTTCCCAATGCATCAATGACTAAGAATATTGCGGATATAATGTGCAATACCATACCTAAAAAAGGAATCCATGCCAAGCACGATGTGATGATACCCACAATACTTGGGAGTTTATTGGTTCTCTCTTTGTTTGAAACAATCAGTGTAATAATATGTAGGGCGAGCATAATGACCAGCGGTACATAACTGAACGCAAGGACAACGAATCCACCCAATATCGGAATACCTAGAAAAGCCTCCAATCCACCAGTGACCCATTTCAAAATTTTTGATGTACTCACAGCTAAACCTCCTCCTAACAAATATGTGTTATAAAAATAAGTACTATAGAAATAATTTCTATAAAACAAGCACTATAAAACAAGCGCATTTGAAATCAGTATATCATACCTACGTTTATGATTTAACAAAGGTTTCCATAACCAGACTAAAAAAGTTAGTTAAAATTTAAATGAAAAGAAAAAACACCCCCACTGAAAAACGTGAGGGCAGCATATTCAATTATATTTTCATAATACCGCCAGTGCTGGCTGATGTAACAAGCTTGGAGTATCTGGCCAGATAACCGGTTTTGATCTTTGGCTCGAATCCTTTCCAGTTAGCGCGGCGTCTCTCCATCTCTTCGTCGCTGATTTGCAGCTCAATCTTGCGATTGACCAAATCCAGATCGATGATATCGCCATCTTCTACGAAAGCAATCGGACCGCCTTCCGCTGCTTCAGGGGAAATATGGCCGATGCTGATGCCGCGCGATGCGCCAGAGAAACGTCCGTCTGTGATCAGGCCGACCTTCGCACCCAAGCCCATGCCCACAATTTGTGAGGTTGGAGCCAGCATTTCCGGCATTCCCGGTCCGCCCTTAGGTCCTTCATAACGAATAACGACCACGTGACCTTCTTTTACCTTGCCATTGGCAATACCGCTGAGCGCTTCATCCTGGGATTCGAAGCAAATCGCAGGGCCTACATGACGGCCTCCAACTGATTTGTCCACCGCTCCAACTTTAATGATGCTGCCATCAGGGGCCAGGTTGCCGAACAATACAGCCAGACCACCACGTTCGCTATGTGGGTTGTCCAAAGTATGAATAACGTCCGTGTTCTTAATTTCGCAGCCTTCCACATTCTCGCGAAGCGTCTTGCCAGTAACCGTAATCCGGCTTCCATCCATAGCTCCCGGCTTCTTAAGAACCTCGTTAATAATTGCGCTGACGCCTCCGGCCAGATGCACATCTTCGATATGATAATCGGACGCTGGAGCAACCTTAGCAAGATGGGGAACGCGCTCTGCTACTTCGTTAATTCTGGAGATCGGGTATTCGAATCCAGCTTCATGAGCGATAGCCAAAGTATGAAGTACAGTGTTCGTAGAACCACCCATAGCCATATCCAATGCAAAAGCATTGTCGATAGCTTCAATAGTTACGATGTCTCTAGGCTTGATATCCAGCTCGATAATTTTCATTAATTGTCTTGCTGATTCTTTTACAAACTCTTTACGATCATCTGAAATTGCCAGAATTGTACCGTTACCCGGCAAAGCAAGTCCTAGTCCTTCAGCCAGACAGTTCATTGAATTCGCTGTGAACATACCCGAACACGATCCGCAAGTCGGACATCCGTACTGCTCCAGCTCGTCCAGGTCTGCTTCATCAATTTTACCAGCTTGAAATGCGCCTACGCCCTCGAAAACGGAAGACAGGGAAATAGATTTACCATTCTTGTCTTTACCAGCCTTCATCGGTCCGCCGCTTACCATAATCGTCGGAATGTTGACACGCAGCAAGCCCATAATCATCCCTGGTGTAATTTTGTCACAGTTAGGAATACAAATAAGTCCATCAAACCAGTGAGCGTTAACTACAGTCTCCAGGGAATCCGCGATAATCTCGCGGCTCGGAAGTGAATATCTCATTCCAATATGCCCCATAGCGATTCCATCATCTACACCAATAGTATTGAATTCAAAAGGAACGCCACCAGCCTCGCGAATAGCTTCCTTTACCAGCTTGCCGAACTCTTGAAGATGCACATGACCCGGAATAATGTCTATATATGAATTACATACTGCAATAAAGGGTTTGCCGAAATCCTCTTCTTTAACACCTGCTGCACGCAGCAGACTCCGATGCGGAGCACGGTCGAATCCTTTAGTAATCATGTCACTGCGCATTTTTTTTGGCTTTGCCATTTTAGTTCCTCCCATAGAAGCTCATCTATTTTTTATTTTACCATTGATAAATGGACATTTCATCTATAATACCACATTTTTCGCGAAATCTCTCTTTTTTCGTCGCTTCCTATGCTATGATACGGGTATAAAATGTACTTAAGGAGAGTGAATGGCATGAAAGAAATCCCTATTCCTTATGTTAGAAGCAATCAAGCAGCCATGGTGCTCTTCATTGCACTTGCAGTCGTACTCCAGCAGCCATGGATCATTATGCTTGTAGGACTGGTTGAAGTCGTTGGTCTTATTGCCGGAGTGAAAGGAAATTTATTCGTTAGCATGGCCAAACCTTTCCTTGGCAGCCTAATCGCCACATCCCAGAAAGAAGCAGCGGAGCTTCAGCGCTTTAATAATTCGATTGCCGTTACACTGCTAATCATTTCCACGATTTCTTTCTTGCTGAATTTCCAAGTTGCCGGGTATATTTTCGCTGGAATGGTAGCCATTGCAGCATTTGTAGCAATCTGTGGATATTGCATCGGCTGCACCTTATATTACCAATACAAAAGATTGCGCGCCCGCACACGCTGATCAGCTCTCAGCTCTCCTTTGACCGTCAGCCAACATCTATTTGTGGCCTATTTGGGGCCTATTTAGGGGCTATTTGCGGCCGAAATCAGCCTTGATTTCTCCCCACTTGCGCGTGTCCCATTTCACAATAGCATTCGTGTAGGAGTTGCTTTTCAGCCATTTCAATGCACGATCTACGAGCGTCCAGATTTCTTCCGTTGAGGCATCCCTAACCAGATTGGTAGCTACCTCCTTCTTGCGGATCCAGCTTAGCGCCGTCATGGAGTCTGAATAAATCGTCTTGTTGCTGCTCTGCTTCTTCAAATATGCAAGCGCATGTACAATCGCCAGAAATTCCCCCAGATTATTCGTCCCTTTGGCAATAGGCCCTTGATAAAAGAGGATCTCGCCGCTCTTGGTGTCCACGCCCTTATACTCCACAATGCCAGGATTTCCGGAGCAGCCTACATCTACAGAAATACTATCGTAATTAATCTCGGCATTGTTTTCCGAACTCGAACCACCACTTTTGGCAGCAGCCGGCTTGCCGTTTTTCCCTGAAAAATTGAGTGATTTCTGCCACCCTCTGGCAAGAGCCTCTTTCGCCTCTGCTTCAGATTCATAAGATTTGAATTTCGCCTGCGTGTAACCCTTGGTTTGTGCCTGGCATTCAGCCCAAGATTGATAGATACCCGATTGATGGCCTACCCAGACCACATAAAATTTGCTTTGCGCCACTTGAACACCTCGTTCGATAAGTAAGATTTACGGTAGAATTTAATTTACATGTCCATAAAATAGGTCTATAAAATAGGCGAGAATAACCTGGCCATCGATTCCGACAAACGAAGAAAAATGGATCTCCTCTGATAGCCTTCCCATGTCAGCTGTGTGGAAGATTCCATATCCTTTTCGAAAATAGCTTCGAGCTCAGCCGCTTCATTCGGATCATACAAGAAAGCATTGATTTCAAAATTAAGCATAAGGCTGCGGTAATCCAAATTAGCGGTTCCCACAGATGCTACCTCTGCGTCAATCATAATGGTTTTGGCGTGAAGAAAGCCCTTTTCATACAAATAGCATTTCACACCCGCCCGAAGAAGCTCGCCAATATAGGAATAGGTAGCCAGCTGCACGAGTGCATGGTCTGCTTTGCGGGGAATCATAATTCGTACATCTATTCCTGATGCAGCAGCAATTTTCAACGCATTAAGAATGCTATCATCAGGTATAAAATAAGGCGTCTGAATAAACACACTAGTATTGGCCTCGAAAATCATCTTCACATAGCCATCTCTTATTTGCATTTTATCAGAATCAGGTCCGCTCGCGACAATTTGCATGGAAGTCATCCCATCACTGTCGATCTCCGGAAAAAATGGCGGATCAAACGGAATAAACTCTCCGGAAGCCAGCGACCAATCCAAAATAAACTGCATTTGCAGCCGATGCACAGCATCCCCTTTGATTTTGAGATGTGTATCCCTCCACAAGCCAATCACCGGGTCCTCGCCCAAGTATTCATCACCAATGTTGAAACCGCCGATGAAGCCTACGGCACCGTCTATAATCACAATTTTCCGGTGGTTCCGGTAGTTGACTCTAAGATTTAAGAAGGGGATTTTCGAAGGAAAAAAAGGATAAACCTTCCCTCCTGCAGCCTGCAGCTCTTGAAATAAAGCCTTGGATACACCTTGTGAGCCTATAGCATCGTAAGAGATACGTACCGTTACGCCCTCCTTCGCTTTTTGCGTCAAGGCTGAGAGAACGAGCTTACCCAGCTTATCATTGCCTATTTTATAATAAAGCATATGAATATGGTCCACGGCTTCAGTAATGGATTCAAGCAAAGCATCGAACTTCTTCTTCCCGTCCGTAAAGATGTCTACATCATTATTTTGCGTCAGTAGAGAATAGCTGCTCACGAGGTTCATGTACACCAAAGATTGGTGCTTCTGAACGTTAGCATCACGGAACTTGATGCTGCCCCTCTTGAATTTGCCTGCTTGACCGATAATCATTTCCCGCACATACCGCTGCGTCTTAGGCTTAATCTTATAGACCTTTTGACGCGCTAAATTTTGCCCGAGGATGATATATAGAAGGAAGCCGACAACTGGAAGCAGCAGGAGCAGAATTAACCACGCCCAGGTAACCCCAATGTTGCGCCTTTCGAGAAAAATAATCGGTATCGCGAACAATAAATTAATCAAAGGCAGCCATGAATAAAGCAAATCCCAGATAGACCAGCTCCAAAATTGCATCTGCCATACTCCTCATAGTTGTTTTGCATGCTCCAAGCGCTGCACCAGCTCTTTTACGATACGTACCGTCTCATTCATATAAGGTCTGTAGTCGAGCACTGCTACAAATTGTAAAAATTCTTTTCCAAGCGATAGTGCTTTCTCACGATAAAGATCCGCATCCAACTTAAACGATTCCATCTCCTTATAAGCGCTTCCCTGTCTCTCCTCAACCCAGGTAAATTCAAGCTGCCTATCATTCAAATGTTTGATAACAAATGAGAACGCGCGGCAATCCGGGTCTCCACAGCCGCATACAAAAAAAGGCATCCTGCTCCACTCCTCAGCAGCAGCCCAACGGTCAGGCACATGATCCTGGAAAGCGCTGGCCAGCAAAGCCGGAAGACCCACATCTATACAGAGGGGTTCCTCTACAATGATCATATCGGAAATGCTTAATCTAACATCTGCATGGATGATCTGCAAGTCCTTGTCAAACGACCAATGATCCAAATCAAGTTGAAACATATATCCCTCCAAATTAAGCTTGTTTCAGTATCTAAGTCATTATACCAGAGCCGACCTTATTTTGTCGCAAGGCGCTAAAAATTCGTGGCGAAATTTACCAATTTATTGAACGAGTAGTTTTTCAATTTTCGATTATACTACCTATTACTGGAGGTGATAACAGATGGGTACAGGACAATCTCGCAGCAGTAATTCACTAGTTGTTCCACAAGCTAACCAAGCACTTGACCAGCTTAAATACGAAGTTGCTCAAGAATTGGGTATTCAAATCCCGCAAGACGGCTACTACGGATACATGGCTACTCGTGACACAGGAGCAATCGGTGGTCACATCACTCGCCGCCTCGTTCAAATTGCTGAGCAACAACTTGCTGGCAAATCCGCTAGATAATGCTTCTCCTATACTTACGCAAAAAGGTGGCCTAAGCAGGCCACCTTTTTTTGCATATGAGGGATCATGTTATGTTATTATTTCAGAACATAAATTTGCACATTTTGTATACCAAACTTCATGGCGTTGGCCTTAGGGCCCGGAACAAAAATATCTACACGATTTTCACGGATAGCGCCACCAATATCAGTCGCAGTTGCAACTAATCCGCTGGGAAGACCGTCTGATGTATATCCAGTAATATAAAGCTTCGTTCCAAGAGGAATCATCTTGGGATCTACAGCTACAGTACCTAGTTTAAGCGGGTTCCCGAAATAGTCCACAGGGCCCCAAATGTATCCATTCTCCTCGGGTGCATCCGAGTAAGCCGTGGCAACGGCCTGAATGATCTTGCTGTAGCTCAATGTCTCTCCGGAAGCTGTTTTCACCGAATTTTGCTTGACTGCTTGAGCAGCCGCCGGCTGTGCTTCTGTAGCGGCAACCTTGTCTGCTGCCTGCTTCTGTGCTACTGGCACACCTGCAGTGGGAAGGACCATAGTCAAACCTTCATATACATTTAGAGGATGTATATTGGTGTTAGCCTGAAGCAGGTCATCCAATGGAATGCGCAGCTTTTGTGAGATCTTCCAGAACGTATCATCTTTCGCGGTAACATATGTACCTGAAGCCTGCGCAGCGTAAGAAGGTACAGCAAATCCGGCAACGGTCAGGCTCAAAGCTAGCCCGGCCAATGTCTGTTTTACAAAATTGAATTTCATTTTTTCTCTCCTTTGAACATTTTGCCTACGAGGTTAGCTGTCGGGTTCGGACCAAAGGATAGCCCCTACTCGGATTGGCTCCGAGATTCACCCCTAACGAATAGTGCTAACTGCTGCAATCTCTCGATTGCTCATGCAGAAAGTTCCAATCGTGGTAAATCATCCCCCGCGCTCCGATTACAGAAGCTTCGGCTTAAACAAGACTACCATACTCCCAATAGCCACGGAAACCCACAATTTCTTACAATTTCTTGTAGACACCTTAAATAAACTTTAAGAAAACGCCTTGCGGCGTCCTTTGATGAGCGTGTTCGTGACGTTGGTGCATAGAGGGAGGGAATGGCTGTGGGCTCCAGCCGCTGTTAAAGATTTGTTCCTTTGAATAGTATAAATGAGAGGTGGGAACAAATCTTTAAAGGCGGACGCTGCCGCTCTTCCACCCACAGCCATTCCCTCTCTTTAGCTACAATCGCACGAATCACACGAACACCAAGCTCAAACGGACAGCCAACAAGGGTTTTTCTCTCGATTGGAGGAGATTTCCTAGCGGCGCAGCACTAGGAATGAAGAGCGCGCGCAGCTGAGATGGATCTGCTACTTTAACGATGTTTTTCATCGCTAAAAACAGTAGTTCGGGTCCACAACCTTACTTTAATGATGAAAAACATCGTTAAGTGAAGCTTATCCCAGGTAAACAAATAAAAGAAATAGTTTGCTCCAGTTCGGTTACAGCTAACGATACTTTTCATCGCTAAAGGCCGCTAATTGCCACCAATATAAACTGTCATATACCTCACAAAGTAGTTAAAAAACCCGGGCATTATGTTAAATGCCCAGGCTCTTCTCCTAAAATCAAAACATGTAACGTTGAAATCGCGACCATTCAGTCGTTTAAGTAGCTTAACAAATCTTCACAAAGTTTTATGAAGCTTCGTGAAACTTTTCGAATCTCCTCGAAGCCTCACGGCGTCTTAGCAAGCATGTTCGACATATTGTAATTACTCTCAAACTGAACGCTTGCATGCAGCATGTTCTGCTTCAAAGTGAAATCAAGCATGATTTCCCCGTGTGTCCAGTTTCTTTTGTACTTAAGAGACTCAATTGCCATTTGACGGAAAGATTGGTATTGGGATTCCACTAAACCTTTGAAGCTTCCTTGGAGTTCTCCTCCCCTGCTCTCTAGCGGTAGATGTCTGACTCCAAATTTTCCAATTCCGTTATTGCGGATCTGGATAAAAACCGTTCCTGAAGTGAGTTGCGCCAATTCTTCTTTAATTTGCCGAAAAACCATATCAACCTGACGTGCCAATGGCAGCTGCTCCAGAATCATTACATTCCTCCTTTCAATTATTTGGAATATTATGCAAATCTAAGGATGTAGTCCTATTATACTGCGACTTTAACACTATTTCAACATAATTTTACATTATTATCGTTTTTTCTCACTCCATTCACCCTCTATTTGCGCGGCAAAAAGAAGAACATGTCGATTTACACAGAAAAAAAATAAGCCCAATGTACTAGTCAAATAAATTTATATGAGTTTTTTCTCATAAGAATATAGTAACTTTGCCCTGAGAATGTTATAATTTCATCCATAGCTATAAGAAATCGGCATAATCTTACAATTTTCCCGAAGGAGTCGGTAAATGTGTTCAATTTGTCTTCGTTCTCTTTTAGAAAAAAGCTGCAATTTGGTTGCTATGGTATTATTGGCCTAAGTGCGATCATGGTACTAATTTTGCTGCTAGTTCCAAACACCTTTGTCGGCATCCTGTTCTTAATTGTGCTGCTTGCCGGCAGCTACCCGTTTATTAAATGGTTTGAGAGAACGCTTACAGAACCTGTAGCCGATCTATCGAGAATTGCGCTGAATATTTCCAAAGGGGATTTCTCGCAAAAGGTGTCCGTGACTTCCGACGACACGCTTGGCCAGCTTGGGCAGTCCTTTAACAAAATGATTGACAAGCTGAGAGAAATTCTTCATGAAACAGGCACTATTACTAAGCAGGTCTTTAACTCCAGTAGAGATATTTACTTTAAAAATGAGAACTTCCGCGGCGTGCTTGAGCAGGTCAGCATTTCTGCACATGAGCTTGCAGCAGGGGCCGGGCAAATTTCCGAAGAAATTTCCGGGGTTTCCATCTCAGCCAGAGATATTCAAACGAACATTAGCTCTTACGCGGGTTCAGCCAAAGAAATGAAGGATCGCTCAGATCAAATGCTAGGGCTCGTGGAGAAAGGAAAGATCTCCGTCGAAAGCCAAAGCGTTGGAATGAAGCGCAATGTGGAAGTAACGAATCATGTATCGGAAACGATTGATTTGCTTGCCCAGCAGGCCGCCGGAATATCCAATGTTACCCGCTCCATCTCGGAAATCGCCGAGCAGACGAATCTGCTATCCTTGAACGCTTCGATTGAAGCGGCCAGAGCAGGTGAGCATGGCAGAGGCTTTGCCGTTGTCGCCCAAGAGGTGCGCAAGCTGGCAGAAGAATCAACCTCGCTTACGAGGGAAGTTTTCGGCTTCGTTAAAAGCATTGAGCAAGGCATTAAGCAGGCGCTTAGCAGCATTCAGGTGAATGAAGATGTTGTACAAAAGCAAACTGTATTGATCGAACAGACTGAGAAGGTTTTCTCCGAGATTGTTAACAGCGTGCGCTTCATCTCTGGTGAAATTTCTGTGTTTGCTGATCAAAGCTCACGCATGCTCGATAGCTCCCAGCAGATTACAGCTTCCATGGAGAATATTTCTGCAATTACAGAGCAGTCAGCCGCAGGGACACAGGAAGTTTCCGCATCCATGAACGAGCAAATTTCCACAGTTCAGGCAATCGTAGATCAGGCAGAAGAGATGACCCGCATAGTGACTCAACTGCAGCAGACCATTCAAATTTTCAAGCTGTAGTCATCCCCTTATACATAATAGATTTTATAATTGCTATATTATATATTTGTTAATAGGAAAAAAGGACCATTAGAGGAAGTGAGCACCTCAACTCCCAATGGTCCTTTTTCTACATGTTATTAGCCGTTTATTAACCGTCTACTTTATCGTCTGTAAGTGACATGAACAGCTTCACATCTGCTATCGCCATATCAACAGCGCTTTGCCAGAAATCCGGCTCCGTTAAATCAACGTCCAGATGCTTTCTGGCTAAAGTCTCAACCGTCATGCTGCCAGTATCCCTGAGCAGAGCAACGTATTGATCCTCAAAATCAGCCCCGGCCTCCAAGGCTTTGGCATAAATGCCAGCACTGAATAAATATCCGAAAGTGTAAGGAAAGTTGTAAAATGGCACCTCAGTCGCATAGAAATGCAGCTTTGCTGCCCAAAAATGTGGATGGTAGCTGCTCAGTGAATCATTAAAGGCCTGCTTCTGCGCATCGACCATAAGTTCATTCAATCTCTCTACACTGACTAAGCCCTGCTCCCGTTCTTTATAGAAATTCGTTTCAAAAATAAAGCGGGCATGAATGTTCATAAAAAAAGCAATGGCCCGCTGAATTTTATCCTCAAGCAGAACAATCCGCTCTTCATCTGAAGAAGCACCCTTCACTGCTGCATCCGCTACAATCATTTCAGCCAACGTAGAGGCGGTCTCAGCAACGTTCATTGCATATTCCTGAGCTAGCGCAGGCATATCATTCATCACATGCTGGTGGTAGCCATGACCTAGTTCGTGGGCCAAAGTAGACACATTATCCGCTGTTCCGCTGTAGGTCATGAAAATACGCGTTTCCCCCGCAACAGGGAACGAAGTACAGAAGCCTCCCGGCCTTTTCCCCGCCCGATCCTCAGCTTCAATCCAGCGCTCCTCAAAGGCTTTGGCGGCAAAGCTCGCCATCTTCGGGCTGAAGGCTTGGAATTGCTCGATAATCGTTTCCGCTCCATCGTCGAAGCTGATTTTTTGTGCAGCCTTGCCGAGTGGTGCGTCTACATCAGCCCAGCCCAGCTTTTCCAGTCCCATAATCTTCGCTTTACGCTGTAAATATTCAGTGAAAACCGCTTTGTTCTTGTCGATAACCTCCCACATGGTGTGGAGGGTCTTTTCGCTCATCCGATTGATGTCCAAGGGTTCTTTATGAATGCTTTTCCAGCCGCGGTGTTTATATACCTGTAAACGAAAGCCTCCCAGGTGGTTCAAAGCCTCCGCACAGAAATCTGCTTTCTCTGCCCAGGTTTCCTCCCACAAGGCAAATAGACGCTTCCGTTCTACCGGATTATCTGTATGTAACCGATTATAAGCTTGACCGGCAGACAAGGATACTTGCTCCCCATTCTCCTCAACCGTCATCCGGAATTGACTGACTGTGGCATTATAAAGATCGCTCCAGCCATGGTACCCGTCTACAGACAGATCATTAATCAACGCTTCTTGCTCTGGAGGCAGCTTTTCCCCCGCCAGCATCCGCCTTTCCGTTAAAGGAAAAGCAATCGCCTGGAAAGACTCTTCCTCAAGCAAATCTTCCCAAACGTTGTCCTCGATCCCGGTCAACAGCCGGTCAAACTGCGTTAAAGAGGATAAGTACGCTGCAGACAGACTTTTCACCTGTCCGCTGAGCAGCAGTGCCTTCTTATCCTGCTGATTGTCGGACATCAGGCAGCCAACGAAGGAATCAGCTTCATGAATATGCTTCATGATCGTTTGCAGAAGTCCGGTCAATGCGGCAAGCTCTGTTTTCTCTGCCGTGCTCTGCGGTGGTCTTGCTTCGACCACTCTGCTTTGAAATGTCACTATGTCCGCCTGCAGTTGTTTCAGAAAATCAGCAAATGCGGCAGATTCACTGCCCCCAGCAAAAAACGATTCCAAATCCCAAGTTTGACTAAGCGGTTTTTTCAGCAAATGGTCTCACCTATCCTTTATCCTTTTTTTGGCATGAAGGTTCCTCTTCATTAAAGCATAATCTGTGCTATACCGCCAATGGAAGCGAAGGGATTGCCCAGCTGATTGCTTCCCGCTCCAAAGTGTGTTATCAATAGAAGGGTAGATAAGGGTAGATTATTAGAGGAAGGTAGGGTGGATCTATGAAACCGTTACAAATTTCAGCTGATACCGCTCAGAAACTGGCCGCCAAGCTGAATATTCCGTTAGAACATTTAATGCACATGCCACAGCACATTCTTTTACAAAGATTAGCCGAGCTGGCCGCAGACAATAAAGCGGACGACAAAACGGATGACACCACAAAAGCTCCGGACAGCGGCTCTCAGGATGTGAAATAGCAATTGATTCCATTTGCCCACACATGGCCTTACGAAATTTTAATGAAGGACATTTACGTGGCGGAATGCCCTTTTTGTCAGAGTAATAATGTGCTGCTCCCTATGAAGATCGCGGAGCTGCAGACGATTCGTGAAGGCAAGAAAAAGCTGCTGGTATTTCCTTGCTGTCATCATTCCATTACCTTAATCGATAACGACAGAGATTACCTGCTCGCGAGTACTCCTCTGAGAAAGTCGTAACAATAAAACGCTTATGAAGTCAAAGACGTCAGCATTAAGGGACGGCTTCCGCTTCATAAGCGTTTTATTTATTTTATGTATGATGAAGCTATGCTTCTATAATACTTCTATATATATTGCCAGCCTTCTAAGCCTGCCTCATCTCATCGGGCAGCTCCAGCTTAGCTTGCAGCATATCTTCCCGGGTAACTACCCACTGCTCCCTGCTAGCCTTGATCATTCCCGCGTCCATAATTTTGCGATCGTTAATGACGCGGCCGAACCACTTGATAGCTTCGTTATACCGCTGCAGCCTCCGGTTAAGCTCTCCCATCAGAAACATCAGCTTCGCATTGTTCAAGCTGCCGCTTTCCGTTTCGTACACACCAATATAAGCACCCAAAGCGAATTCAAGAAACCGTTTCTCCTGCTCCCAGTTGTTCTTATATCTGTGCAGCCAGGCAATATGATGCAGCAGTCCCGCAATAACCCGAACCTTCTCATTCTTGATTTGTGCGCACAATAAAGCCAGCTTGTATACTTGTAAGGCATCCTCCCAGGTCCGCTCTTTCCCATATTCCTTCATCGTCCAATTGCTTGCAACCTTCTCTCCGAAGTCTGCCCGCTGATCAGAAGTCCATTTATCGGAAAAGCTCTCAGTAGCCGCAAAGCCGCAAAAAGGACAAATACGGACAACATAGAAATCAGGGTTCACATTCTTGTAATGAACACAGAAGTCGGTATCCGTATGGGTCGCTTTCTTGAAGCTGGGCCGGACACGTGAGGTTTCAAAGCTATTCTCGCAATATGTGCATTTCACAGTAACATTAAATAAAGGCTCTACCATAAAACCTCACCTTTTTCTCGTGAATCTAATCCTGCTTACATCTAGTCATGCATACTTCTGATCATACGTAAATCTAATCATGCATAAATCTGATTCTAATCATCATTCCGGTGTATTGATAAAATGATAAGCTGAGCCTTTCAGCCTATGCAAAATAACTTCTTTAAGCTCCTGTGAAAATCCAATTTCTTCCATCGCCTCTTGCATGCATCCTAACCAGGCATCGGCAAGCTCACGATTAATCGGGAACTCCATATGTCTGGCACGCATCATCGGATGCCCGTAGGCATCGGAATAAAGCGAAGGACCTCCAAAAAATTGGGTCAAAAACAAATACTGCTTCTCCATGACCGGCATAATATCCGGAGGAAACAGGGGGGAGAGCTTCGGATGATTCTGAACCTTGGGATAAAATGCTTCCACCAGGCGGCGAATCGTGTCCGCTCCTCCCATCAGCTGATAACCGCTTTTTCCATCTGATTGCATCGCGCTGCTCCGATCCTCTCTGCCTAAATATACCTACAGTTTAGTTTTCCCAATCCTCATCCGCTGAGCTCATTAATGTCTCTCTAATGACAAATACAAAAGCACATACCACAATTCCGGTTATCAAACCAGTCATATGAAATCACTCCCGCTGTCAGGATGTAGGATTTATCTAGTTCCATTGTACCATAATAGAAAATGTATTACAGCAGCCAGGGATAATTTTTATGTGCGGCATGTCTGCCTCCTCCTGTTCATATAGATTGAATAAAGAAGGGGGTGGACAAGGTCATGTTGAATATAAAATTCGCAGGCACTTATTTGCTTGCTTCAGTAGCCATGATGATTGCTGTTCTTCTGCTCATATTCCCGCAGCAAGGCTTTGATGCCGCCCTCCGCGGCGTCGTTATCTGGTGGGATGTGTTGTTTCCGGCACTTTTTCCGTTCTTTGTCATCTCTGAAATGCTCCTTGGCTTCGGGATCGTCCACTTCCTGGGGACCCTACTGGATCCCATGATGCGCCCGGTATTCCGGCTTCCTGGTATTGGCGGCTTTGTCATGGCAATGGGTTTTGCCTCCGGCTATCCAGTCGGTGCAAGGCTAACCTCTCAGCTGTGGGATCAGAAGCTTGTAAACCGGGAGGAAGCTGAACGACTGGTGGCCTCAACGACTAGCTCTGACCCCATTTTTCTTATTGGCGCTGTAGCTGTCGGCTTTTTCCATGATGTGAGTCTCGCTCTGATTTTAGCTGCAGCCCATTATGGTGGCGCCATTATTATCGGTTTGCTGATGAGATTTCACGGCGCTTCCAGCAAGTCTACCGAACAGCCTGTGCAAAGCAAGGGGTTTATAGGAAAACGGGCTTTTCAAGCTATGCATAAGGCCCGTTTGGCAGACGGGCGCCCTATAGGTATTTTACTTAGCCAATCCATAAAGCATTCCATAAGTTTAATTTTTGTGGTTGGCGGCCTTGTCGTGTTCTTCTCTGTAGTACTAGAAATTCTAACGACAGGCGGCATAATGAGCTTCCTGTACCACATTGTACAGTGGCTCCTTCAATTGTTTGGTCTTCCGCCTGCCCTCACAGATGCAGTCATGAAAGGCGTATTCGAAGTTACTCTTGGAGCCAAGGCAGCAGGCTCGGCAGCCGGTGATATTTCTCTGGTTAGTAAGGTCGCTATTGCAGCCTTCGTTTTGTCCTGGGCAGGATTATCGGTTCATGCGCAAGTTGTCAGCCTGCTGAGCCATACGAATTTGCGCTACCTTCCTTTCGTCACAGCACGCTTTGTTCACGGCATATTTTCTGCGGCACTCGTCTTCTTGATTTGGCAGCCGATGCAGCCGCTTAGAGGCGAAATGTCCGTGTTTTTGCCCGATTACGATGTGAACGCACCGCTTTCAAGCTTTGTACAAATGGTCATACCAACCAGCCTGTTCGTGTTCGCAGGAACTTTTGTAGTCATCTCGCTTCTATTTGCTGCATACTCCTTACTTAAACTCATGTATGAAAAGGTTGGTGGCACCAGATAATATGGATTATCAAAAGAAAACAAGCACAGAAAGAGGAAATGACACTATGCCAGCTGCTTTATTGCACCAAAAATTGATGCTGCCCACTTCCATCAAGCGGCTGGGGGAGCTCGCCTACAATCTCTGGTTTAGCTGGAATGCGGAAGCAAGCGCCTTATTTCAACGTTTGGATTCCCGCAAATGGGAAGATTCAGGACACAATCCTGTGCAGCTTCTGCTCACTTCTGCGGACGCGCTTCAGCAAGCAAGTGTTGATCCGGGATTTCTCGAAGCTTATGAACAGGTCATCTCGCAATTTGATGCCTATATGCACGAGAGCACATGGTTTCAGACCGAGCACGCAAAGCAAAGCCATATACAATTCGCTTATTTTTCCGCTGAATTCGGGTTTCATGAGTCTCTCCCTATTTATTCAGGCGGACTCGGCGTTCTGGCTGGGGACCACTGTAAATCGGCAAGCGACTTAGGCGTTCCACTTACAGGAGTAGGTCTTTTATACAAAAAAGGATACTTCACACAAAAAATTAATAGCCAAGGCGATCAGCAAGCGGAGCAGTTCCAGTATGACTTCTCTATGCTTCCCATTTTGCCGGCTTATCAAGAAAACAACCAGGAATTAATCGTGCATGTGGAACTGCCGACTGGCCCAGTCGCTTTAAAGGTTTGGCGCATTAGGGTTGGAAGAAATTCTGTTTACCTGCTGGATGCCGATATAGAAAGCAATACTCCGGCTGATAGACAATTAACCGCTCAATTATATGGCGGCAATCAGGATATGCGTATTTCTCAGGAGATGATTCTTGGTATGGGCGGAGTCAAGGCGCTTCGTGCTCTAGGGATATCTCCAAGCGTATATCATATGAATGAAGGGCATGCTGCCTTTCTTACTTTGGAACGTCTGCGTGAGTTGCTCGATTTAGGTCTACCTTTTCAGGCCGCTGTTGAAACGATCCGCTCTGCCACTGTCTTTACTACGCATACCCCTGTCGCTGCAGGTCATGACGCGTTTCCAATCGGGATGGCCGAATATTATTTAGGTCCACTGCTAAGTAAGCTTCCTGCTTATCGCCAGGATTTACTGGGGCTGGGAAACGATCCTAAGACAGGTTTGTTTAATATGACTCATCTGGCCCTGCATACTTCATCACTTAGAAATGGCGTAAGTAAGCTTCATGGCCAAGTATCCAGAGATATGTTCAAAGGCTTCTACGGTGACATCCAATCCCGCGAGGTTCCTATCGATTCTATTACGAACGGTGTCCATTTAGATACCTGGCTTGCCCCAGAGTGGAAAGCATTATTCGACCGGTTCCTTCCAGGCGGCTGGAGAAATCGGATCGCAGATGCGCGGATCTGGGAATCGCTAGAGCTCATTCCGGATGCCTCTATTTGGCAGGTGCATCAAGAGCTGAAGGAGAAACTGATTGGTTTTGCCAGGCAAAATCTGGAGCAGCAGCGCCGCCGTATTGGTGAATCGGAAGAACGGGCCGCTGAAGTAAGAAGCTTTTTATCCAAAGATGCGTTGACGATTGGCTTTGCCCGAAGATTTGCCACTTATAAGCGGGCGAATTTGATTTTCAACGATCTTGAGCGGCTTAAGAAGCTGCTTCATGATCCGGAGCGTCCTGTGCAAATTCTTTTTGCCGGCAAAGCGCATCCAGCTGATCACCCTGGACAAGAAATGATACGGGAAATTTACCGGGTATCGCAATTGCCGGAATTTCAAGGAAAAATTGTGATGCTCGAAAATTACGACATGAACATGGCCAGATACTTGGTGCAGGGTGTGGATGTGTGGCTGAACAATCCGCGCAGACCTCTTGAAGCCAGTGGAACCAGCGGTCAAAAAGCAGCTATGAACGGTGTGATTAACTTTAGCGTGCTGGATGGCTGGTGGGAGGAAGGCTATAATGGCGATAACGGCTGGGCTATCGGTTCTACCGAAAGCCAGGATTGGGCGGTGCAAGAGCAGGAAAACACGGCAGATATTTACCGTATTTTGGAATCGTCGATCATACCGCTTTATTTCAGCTCACAAGAACAGCCGCAGCATCATCCACGGCATCCATGGATTAACCTGATGAAGCGCTCGATTCAGTCTCTGGCTCCAATCTACAATACGCATCGGATGGTAGCCGAATATACCGAGCGCAGCTATCTCCCTACAGCGGACAGAGCCCACCATTTTGTTGAAAACGGATATGACCTTGCTATCAAGGTAGCCGATTACAAAAATTTCATCCGCCGCGAGTGGCACCATGTGAAAATTGCAGCAGTACACGACCCAAGTGCCGATTCAAGCGCTGCTGTGTCCTCAATATCAGCTGTTGAGAAACTTTCCACCTTGAAGGAAGTTACCGCGGATGTCTTTTTCGGACCCATTTGGCCCCCGGATACACTTGTTGAGCTTATTTATTTTGAGGAAAGCGGCAGTGATTGGAACGAAGTCGTTGTATGGATGCAGGCCACTGGCGATTTGAAAAATCAAACTCAGAGCTTCAAAGCGAGCATTCCCTCCCACCTTAAGCACGGTCCGAATTTCTCCATTCGTGTCCGGCCTATAAGCAGCAGCTTCGCTCATTCTTTTGAGCTGCCTTTGTCGGTAAGTACGCTGCAAGAATAGTGCGATATGTCGAAAAGCCCCGATTGGGGCTTTTCTTAATGTTACATTAAGGATATAATTTCATCTATACTCACTACGTTGGCAAGCTAATAGCATGTAAATCTCTCCCCATGGTGATGCTATAAGGGGAGAAGCGTAAAGGCTAAGGAGGAAAACCGTTGAAATACAATATTGTTGATCGTGGTGATGAGGTTTCCCTGGAGCTGACGGCACGTTTTCACAGTATGGCCGCTCAGCACGGAATGCTCCGCGAGGAGGAAACGCCCGATATTGTCCTTTCGATCGGGGGCGACGGCACGATGCTGCGCGCTTTTCACAAATACATAAATCAGCTTGATCACATCGCTTTTGTTGGCATTCATACTGGAAGACTTGGTTTTTTTGCAGACTGGAAACCCGATGAGGTAGAGGTTCTGGCTGATCTGATGATGAACATAGCTACTCCGGAAGAGCTAAGCGTTGTCAAATATCCGGTTGTAGAAATTGAAATTACAACAGCTGCTGGCGTTGAAACCCATCTGGCCCTTAACGAATTTACGTTAAAAGGAATTGAAGAAACGCTCGTTGCCCAGCTGCATATTAATGATGAAATTTTCGAAACCTTCCGCGGCGATGGTATTTGCATTTCCACACCATCCGGAAGCACAGGATATAATAAAGGCTTGGGAGGAGCGATGGTCCATCCTGCACTTGAGGCCATACAAATAGCGGAAATTGCTTCTATCAACAACCGCGTTTACCGAACCCTTGGGTCCTCCATCATTTTGCCTAAACATCATCACTGTGATATTTACCCTAGCGACCATCAGCATATGCTGCTTTCGCTCGATCATCTCTACATCCAGCGCAGCGATGTGATTTCGATCCGCTGCAGAGTTGCCACAGACGTCAAAGTGAAATTCGCCCGCTTCCGTCCGTTTCCTTTCTGGAACCGGGTCCGGGAGGCTTTTATTGGCCTTGATGTCAACTAACTGCCCCCTATACCTTGCGGCTTCCTTTGAGGAGCGTGTTCGTGACTTAGGTGCGTTACCGAGGGAAGGGGTATGGGCTCCAGCCGCTGTTAAAGATTTGTTCCCTTGAATGGAATGGATGTATGGGTTGGAACAAATCTTTAAATGCGGACGCTATCGCTCCTCCACCCACACCCCTTCCCTCTTCTAGCTACAATCGGACGAACACCAAGCTCAAACGGACAGCCCGCAAAGTTTTATCCTCTTGATCGGAGGAGATTTCCTGGCGGGCTGTCGTTGGGGATGAAGAGCTGAGAAGGACCTGCCGCTTTAGCGATGTTTTTCATCGTTAAAGCGGCAGGTCGGGTCCGCTACCTTACTTTAACAATGAAAAACATCGTTAAAATCCCTTTTCACCACCCACAGAGGCCATCCTCCCTCTTTTAACGATGAAAAACATCGTTAACGTGATGGATTGACCTGGAACTCTAACTTTAACGATGAAATGCTTAAGTGAAGACATCTCAATTTGAAGTAGGCCGGCGAGATGGGCTGCTATTGGCTGCTACTACCGTTCTTCATCCTACGCTCTAACGAATAAAAAATCCCCATAAGCTTATCGCTTACGGGGATTTTCTATGTGCATATGTGTTTTCTAGGTGCTTATGTGCAACAATGTGTTCCTATATACATCAGGCTTCTGAAATTTCAGGCTCTGCTTCCGGAACGGCCGGATTTTTACTGGCTACCTTCTCTATAATAAAGTAGGCACAGCCGAAATTACAGTATTCATTTAAGTAATCCTGCAAAAAGGCAATCGAGCTTTCTTTGGTTACCTTCTGGTTGTTTTCCTTGAAAAATCCGCGCAATCGCAGCTGATTGTATCCCCAGTCGCCAACGATATAATCGTAGCGCTCCAGTACTTCACTGAAGCGTTCCCGGAACACCTCGTAATTCCAGCCGCTTTTATGATCAATTACCAACTCGTAGGTTTTGCTTCCGATATGAATCATAGTAATTGCTGCTTGTCTCCTTTCTAAATAAGCCGGGGCTAGACCTTGGATTCAACCACCGATTTCCCCTGCTCATGCGCATGGTAGGAGCTTCGCACCAGTGGGCCTGACTCTACATGCTTGAAGCCCCTCTTCATTCCCTCTGTTTTGAGAATCGCAAATTGTTCGGGCGTGTAATACATCTTTACATCCAGATGCTTAGGCGAAGGCTGCAAATATTGACCAATTGTCATGATATTGCAGTCAACAGCTCTAAGGTCGTCCATCGTTTGCAAAATTTCATCCCATTCCTCACCAACACCAAGCATAATACTTGATTTCGTAGGAATGCCAGGAGCAATTCGTTTAGAGCGTTCCAGCAGTTCCAGTGATCTGCGGTATTTGGCCTTGGAACGCACGCGGTCAGACATACGCTCCACCGTTTCAATATTATGATTCAAAATGTCTGGCTTAGCTTCCAATACTGTGATCAGCGACTGCTCGCGACCCAGAAAATCAGGTATCAGCACTTCTACGCCGCATAACGGCATTTTTTCTCGAATAGCCTGGATGGTACGCGCAAAAATCATTGCCCCGCCATCCTCCAAATCATCGCGTGCTACTGATGTGACTACACAATGCTGAAGTCCCATTTGCAGTGCGGCATCCGCAACACGTTCCGGCTCCTGTAGATCCAGCTCAGTTGGAAGTCCTGTGTTAACAGCGCAGAAGCGGCAAGCCCGGGTACAAATATCGCCTAGTATCATAAAGGTTGCTGTACGGTTAGCCCAGCATTCATGAATATTCGGGCATTTAGCTTCCTCACATACCGTGTGCAGCGTTTTGGAACGCATCATCGATTTGATTTCTTTAAAATTATCTCCGGTGTTCAGCTTTATTTTCAGCCATTCCGGCTTTCTTTCCATTGGTTTTGTCGCCAAAGAAGTCACGTCCTTACAGTGGTTTCATTCATTTTCCCCATTATAACATGAATACATGACAAAACAATCCACTTTAACTATGGTTTATGATACACTTAATTAATAATCGTTCTTTTTTGCTTGCCCCCGTAAATAAGTTCTGCTTTAAAACAGGTGCTGCTTTCATGCAGATTTGCTGTTGTTGCCAACTTTACGATGCATTGCATTGTTAATGGACACGTTTGCATAACACTTAGCTGTAACGGATAACGGCGTTGTTTGTATTCATTATTTTTATGAAAATATATAGTCTTGAGCTTGGGAGGGATAACATCATGATACTGGAAACAACCCGCGAGAAGGATCGCAAGCTAGGAGAAATTCTAAGAGGTATGGGGCGCGTCATGGTCGCTTTTTCTGGAGGGGTCGATAGTACATTTGTGCTTAAGCGGGCGATTCAGGAGCTTGGCAGTGAAGTCATTGCAGTAATTGCTGCTTCCGAAACGTTTCCTTCAAGAGAGTTCGACGCTGCTGTTGAGTTAACCGAAGAGCTTGGCGTCAAGCTTCTAAAAACAGAAGTCAAAGAGCTCGAAAATGCCGATTTCGTCGCCAATAATCCGGATCGCTGCTACCACTGCAAAACGGGCTTGTACGCTCATTTGCAGCAGCTGGCCAAGGAGAATGGCTACCCCTTTATTCTTGACGGTTCCAACGTCGATGATTTGGGCGATTACCGTCCAGGGCTTAAGGCTAAAAATGAACAAGGCATCCGAAGTACGCTGCAGGAAGCTGGTATGGTGAAAGATGAAATCCGTCAATTATCGCAGGAGCTTGGCCTTAGAACGTGGAACAAGCCCTCCTTCGCTTGTCTTTCCTCGCGGATTCCATATGGTATGAAGATTGAGAAGTGGAAAATCGATCAGCTGGACGAAGGCGAATATTTCCTGACACAGCTCGGCTTGTACCAGGTTCGTGTGCGCCATCATGACAAAATTGCCCGCATCGAGGTCATGCCTGATGAAATTCATAAGGTTATTGAGCACCGTGATGCTATATATGAGAAATTCAGCAAGCTCGGCTTCGCCTACGTAACCCTTGACTTGCAGGGTTATCGTACCGGCAGCATGAATGAGGTCTTGTCTAAGGAAACTAAAGATAAAGTGAAGGAAGCGTCTGTATGATGGATCTGGAAAAAATATTAACGCTGCTGAAAAGCGGCGATCTGGATGTCGAAGAAGCCAAGCAGCAGATCGAGGAAAGTCAAGCCAAGGGCCAGGAGATAGGGCTGGACCTTGGTTTTGCGCACCTGGACCTGGGGCGCGAGAAGCGCACCGGCTTTCCCGAGGTTATATTCGGGGAAGGCAAAAGCGCGGAGCAGCTGGAAGTCATCTTCCGCAAGCTGACGGAGCATAACGATCGCGTGCTGGCCACGCGTGTCGATGCTGAGAAAGCTGCGCATGTGGTAGCCGCTGTGGCAGGCGTCAGCTACCACGAAACGGCGAGAGCGCTGACCTGGTTCAAGCGCCCGATCCTGAAGCTTCACGATGGCTATGTCGCCGTCGTGTGTGCGGGCACCTCCGACCTGCCTGTGGCGGAGGAAGCCGCGGTCACGGTGGAGTGCATGGGCAGCCGCGTCGAACGGGTTTACGACGTGGGCGTTGCGGGCATCCACCGCTTGTTTCGCCGGCTGGAGCTTATTCGCGGTGCTAACGCGATCGTGGTTGTAGCCGGCATGGAAGGGGCGCTCGCCAGCGTCCTCGGCGGCCTTGTGGCGAAGCCGGTCGTGGCGGTGCCGACCAGCATCGGCTACGGCGCTAGCATGGGCGGCATCGCAGCTCTGCTCGCGATGCTTAATGCATGCGCCCCCGGTATTTCTGTTGTCAATATCGACAACGGTTTTGGGGCAGGCTACTATGCAGCATTGATCAATACAAATATGTCTAAAGGAGATTAATTCAGCCATGCGCATCTTATATTTGGATTGCTTCTCCGGCATCAGCGGCGACATGACAGTCGCTGCTCTGGTGGACGCGGGGGCAGACAGAGCCTACATAGAAGAAGAGCTTGCCAGAATCAAGCTGGAGCCTTATACACTGGAGTGGAAGCGAGTTATCAAGCGCGGTATTTCTTCACTGAAGTTCGACGTGCGGCTCGATCCTGCCCATCCTCCCCAGCATCACCGGCACTACTCAGAAATAGTCCGTGTACTGAAGGAAGCCGGATTTAATGAGCGGGTAACGGCGCTTAGTCTTGTTATTTTCGAAAAAATCGCCATTGCCGAAGCCAAAATTCACGGAATCTCTATCGAAAAAGTCCATTTCCACGAAGTGGGCGCTATTGACTCTATCGTAGATATCGTCGGTGTTGCACTTGCCATTGATTCTTTGGGCATTGAGAAAATCTATGCCTCTCCCGTTCCTCTAGGCTCAGGAACTATCCATATCGATCATGGCATCTATCCTGTACCAGCACCAGCCACATTAGAAATGATGCGCGGTCTGCCAATTGCCTCTACAAACTACAGCATGGAAATGACCACACCTACAGGTGCTGGCATTATCTCTGGAGTTGTGGATGAATTCTCCAAGAGCTTTCCTCCTATGGTTGTAGACGCAATCGGATATGGAGCCGGTACTCGCGACCTGCCTAACCAGCCCAACGTGCTGCGTGTTGTCATTGGCACGATTGACCCACTCATCAGTAAATGGCAAATTACTCATGAACATCTGGCTGAGGGCCATCATCATCATCATCATCATCACCACAATGATGAGCATCACCATCATAACGAGCATACACATGTTGGACATGGACACGAGCATATTCATGAGCATGGTCACCAGCACGAGCACACCAAAGATCATAATCATGACCATAGTCACTCACACCACTCCCATTCTCATGACCATAGCCATCATGATGAGCAATCACATTCGCATACACACGAACATAACCACCATAGTGAGCATTCACATCCACATACACATGATCCTAGTGATCAGCATGATGTAGTTCACTCACATTCACACAAACATAGTGATCAGCATGAACCTGTTCACTCTCACAAACACGATCATAGCCACGATCATGATCATGATGATGAGCTATCACATAAGCATGGACATAGTCATGGACATGAAGGACATGCCCACAACCATGAAGAAGATGAACATGATCACAAGCAGCAGCATTAGAGCTAACACAATTAACAAAGAAAGCAGCCTTCCGCTAAAGGGAGGCTGCTTTCTTAATGTGATGTGTGGGCCTTACGGACCTCAGAGTCGTTATTTTAGAAATTCTAAGGTTTTTGCGGCGCTTACGGACATGAAAGACCTTATTGATGCGGAAACCGTTCCAAAACCATGATTTTAAGACAAATAACGGAACCTATGTCCTTAAGCTCTCTAAAAAAAGAGATAAATGGCAAAATAGCGGCCCTCATGTCCGTAACCTTTACTTCTATGTATGACAAGCCCGCATTTGGCCCCGGTGATGCTTACCGGAATGTCCGTGTTGCCAAAGAAGGAACCCTACTCAAAACGATAGTGTCCCCCTGCAATATGTTCCCACACTTTTTGTCTGATCCCACTCAACCTGATCTCTGAGCAGCATCGAATTGCTTCCTTACCTCATCGTAGACTGATTTTAATGGGACCTGGTGCTTCTTTGCGACTTCCTCGCACTCTTTGAATTCAGGAGCATACTGTACGAGTTTGCCCTGATGAAAGGCTGCTTTTACTTTTAAGGGCCCCCATAGTGTTTCAACTGTTACAAATTCTCTTGCCAACCGGTGACAAGACGCGTGCAAATATCGGATACCAAGTGTTGTCGTTTCACTGAAAATAATGGATTCTACAGCTTGCAAACGAACCGCCTCGATGAGAACATTCAGCATAATTCCTGGTCTTCCTTTTTTCATAATAATAGGAATCCAGTATACGTCATTTGCGCCATCAGCAAACAGCTTGTCTGTTATGTATGAGGTCCACTCCGGGTTCATATCATCCAGATTGGCCTGTACTAGCAGCATATTCTCATCCACGTGCTCTTCCCTGTGATCAAAGCTCACCCTAACCACCTCTGAATTGATCATAGCAAAAAACATACAGAAAAGAAATCGGTACATCAAAGGAATTATCTGCCCAGCCGACAGAAATGCGGCATAAAAATCTAACAGCAGAGCATCCTACAAACAAAAGTCCGGATGGATGTAGTAAAGGATGATGATAATCATGGTTAACAAAGTCAGCTTATGGATGAAAATTGCTTATGCAGTCCTTTTTCTTTTTACGCTCCTTTCTGTGCTTGAGATGACGCGTTCTGACTTTGGTTTAGGTCAAAACCAACGTTTATTCGCTGCTGAAAATCCAGAGGTGCAGAAGAAAAACATATTTGCAGAACGCAAAGATTTATTGGAGGAATTTGCCCTTGTCAGCAAAATTCCCTGGTATGAGCTGGCTGCTATCGATCAATACGAACGCAGTTTGATTTCTGCAAAAAAGAAAGGTACCGCCCAGCCACAAGGCTTAATCGCTATTCAAATCCCCGAGGCTGTCTGGGCAGGACCACTAAATCCGGATCAAGCAGATACGAATCCGATGTCTATCGCCTGGTTTGGCGGTATTGGCAAGGATGGCTCTGGAGACGGTAAAGCGGACCGGAGCAATGATTTGGACTTATTACAGACAATGGTATCAAAAATAACCAAGTCTGGTAATCGTGATACGGATCGTCAGATCGGTCTTTGGGCTTACTATCAGAACACCCGGAGTGTACAACGCATTAAACAATTTAGTGAAATATATAAAAATCTAGAAAAACTTGATTTATTTGAGCATGCTTTTCCTCTGCCGCTGAGCGCAGATTATTCCTATCGCAGCACTTGGGGAGCCAAACGGGGATGGGGAGGCTTTCGGACACATGAAGGCACGGATTTGTTTGCCCGTTATGGAGTTCCAGTCAGGAGCACTTGCTACGGAATCGTTGAATTGATTGGCTGGAACAACTTCGGCGGTTGGCGGGTTGGCATCAGGGATCTGACCAATACGTACCACTACTATGCTCATTTATCGGGGTTTGCTAAAAACCTGAAGCAAGGGGATATTGTGAAGCCAGGACAGACCGTAGGCTGGGTAGGAAGCTCCGGATATGGCAAGCCTGGAACCTCCGGCAAGTTCCCTCCTCATTTACATTATGGGCTGTACCGCGATACAGGTCTAAATGAATGGTCATTTAACCCTTATCCATACTTAAAAAATTGGGAACGGGAAGAGCAGAAGAATCGGACAAAATCCGCTCCTTCTGCCTAAGCCGAATTTCAGTTTCATTTCCAGTTTCAATTCCGGTTTCAATTGCTGTTGCCACTGCTACCATTTCCACTACCAGCATTTCCGCTGTTTAGATCGCCTCCACTCCCCCCGCTTGTCAATGGAAAGCTTACATTGGGGAGCACCATATTGGGAGCAGAATCTTTGTTTGTACCTACTGGATTACCTTTGTTATCAAAATAATAAGTGGGCACGTCCCCTACAACCAGTGAATAGGAAATCGGAATTTCCGTCTCGACGATTTCCGCTTCACTGTCCAAGGGGATGATAACCTTAACTTCGGCAATAATCCGCACGAAAACCTCGACAAGGATCATATTAATGCCAGCATTCTGATGCCTGGTGCTTAGATCCACCTTCACATTCCCCACTGGCAGCAGCCTTATAGGAACATCGGGTCCAAAAGAAGCAAGAATGGTGCTGTTCAGCGCTTGACCGAGTGGAATATGCTCCGGCATGCTGGTGAGATTATCCAATTCCTTCTGAACCGTGTTTATTGTTTCAGCCGTTATGCGCATATGCTCGGCATAATTGAGCATAAATCCAGTAATTTTCCCATTATTGTCCGTTTTCCAATCAATAAGCTGCTCGGCATTGGCTTCCTTGGATATGGTATCTGCAATTGCCGAATTAATCGTCTGCGTGGCGATTTGTTTAATTCTAACCTTAGCCAAGCTCATCAGCGGCGGCCTTAAATTGCGTTCCACAAAAATAAAAAACTGCAGAAAGAACAGAAAAAAAATGATCATCGCCAGGATCAGCTTTTTTTTGCGGCTGCTTTTACCAGTAGGACTGCTTCTCCATCTGCGCCTTCGCATCCTTTTCCCCCCAGCTAGTTCCCGTTTATTATCACCATATGCAAGCTTCCTGCAAAAAAGAAGAGGGCTTGGATATTTGGGATGGACGCCTCGCGGTGTCCTTTGAAGTGCGTGTCCGTGACGTTGGTGCATGGAGGGAGAGAATCGCTGTGGGATCCAGCCGCTGTTAAAGATTTGTTCCCTTGAATGGTATAGATGAGGAGGAAGAAACAAATCTTTAAAGGCGGACGCTAAAGCTCTTCCTCCCACATCGATTCCCTCTTCTCAGCTACAATCGCTCGAACATCAAGCTCAAACGGACAACCAGCAAGGGTTTTCTCTTGGTTGGAAGGGATTTCCTAGCGTCAAAAGAGCTGGGAAGAAAAGCTCGCGCAGCCGAGAAGGATCTGGAGAGGCCATCCGTCCTCTTTAACGATCATTCGGCTTACGCATGGGGCTCCCCCTCAAACTTATTTTCGCTTTATCCATGTTTTTCAGTGCCTCGCTCCTCCTGCACCCTCTTTTACACTGTAAACCAACCAAGTAAAATAATAGTGCCAACTAATGCCTAATTCCACAATTTAACACTGTAAAGCACTTAAACTTTCTAATATGTAAAAAAAATCGCACTGATCCCTTTTAATACTCTTAGTAAATTATGGTTATGACAATAGCCTCAAATGTGATAAAATTTTGTTGAATATTTGGTTGAATATTTGGTTAAATATTTCGCTTAATATTTTTGTTAAATATGACTGTTTGGAGGTTCATGATGAAGTCAAGATGGCAAAAGCTTTCATGTCTAACCGTAATTATTTTTCTATCCTTATCACTCATTAGTGTTCATGTAAGTACTTATGCAGCTCCTTTGCAGATAGATACAGCTGAGGATGGCATACATATTGACGATGTAGTCAAGTACATAAATCAAAGCAGCCCATCTCCGGGCGAGATTTCAAATTTACTTAGCCAGATTAGACCTCTTTCCGTTCCTGTAAGTCAAGAAACCCCTTATGTTGTAAAAAGAGCTCATACTGATGATAATCCTAATCCAACCTACCTCCCTGTCAGGTGGACAGATCAGTTTCTAAAAATAATTTTTAGCGCACCTTTAGATGAAGCGGGTAAACAAAATGTAGAGCTTGCCTTTTATGCTGCGATTGGGCCTGATGATATTTTAGATTTTGATTGGGTGGATCATGAATTATATATCCGCAACGATGGCGAATATACAGTTGAGTTCAGAACGAGTGTCTCCGCGCAGCTTAGTGCAAACGGTCCTGCAGCGAAGCTGTTGGAACTGTATCCATTGACAGCAGATTTAGGCATTTCGAATTTTCCGGTTTCAAATGCCCTTCAAGTTTATTTTAATAAGCCCTTATCAGCAGCGACGACGAATCGTACATCGTTTGAGGATACAGTGCTTTCGTTAGCTTACTATCCATTGCAGTCCGGGTCTGAGGAATCCGAGGAACCACTTTCGATCACCCCGATTTCCCTGACGTGGGATCTAGGCGTACCGGATCAACCAATCCTGATCATGCAATTGTCAGCTGACATTTCTATTGAAGATATCGGATATCTGATTCTTAAATTCAGAACAAATGCAATTATGGATACGGAAGGTGACTCCATACCTAGTGACCAGGAAATCCAATATTTCCCTATAGATTAATGCTCGTGGCCGCTGCAGCCTAAATTAAATAACTTATAATTTCTATAATTTATTAAAAAAAGACAGAACCCCTCGTCAGAGGGGTTCTGTCTTTAATTTCAAGCGAGTACGAGCCTACTGAGAGACAACTTTCAGGGGGCGATTTTCCTCAACGTAATGTAAATGATTGAAAAGCAGGGAAAGTAACTTTCGAGTCGATCGAATGCCAAGCTTTTTCATTATATTTGCAAGATGATTTTTTACCGTTTTTTCCGTGATTACGCATTTTTCGGCAATTTCGCGATTAGAAAAGCCATGTAAAGCGATCAGTACGAGAATCTCCGACTCTCGCTGCGTAATTTGATAACAATTTGAAAAACTTTGCATGGCGGCGCCCATTCTCTGAGTCAGCAAATCATTCAAGTGCTCACAGTCCGTACCGTAACGTTCATGAATATCTCCGTTCTTCATGCGATGCTTCCCTGCTTTCAAACGGGAGTTTAACCTGCTTTGGCTTGCTTTCCCGCATTAAACTGATAAGAATAAATAGAATAGATAATAGAAGAATGCAACCTAATACGTTCCATAAAATCAGAAACAATTACACATGCCCCCTTGAAATTCTATTTTCATCTATAGAATGCCAGGCCAATTCCATACCCGTTTTCCGATCTAGGGAGTATATCTCATCTACTTTTGGCCCACATATGAAAAGGTCTTAGGTACTAAATCTGTCGCACTATCTATTATAAATAAATGTATTGTCCAAACCTAGATGAAGAAAATCACTAGTAAGAGCGAAATTCCGCTATTTTTCGACATGATTTTCTAATTTGTATGACTTAAGTCATGTTTGTGATAAAATAAAGATGGTAATTTATTTCATTTCACGTGAGCTGTACAGAGGAAAACGATCGGACGGAGTGAACAAATTGTCTAAAACAACTATTCTTATTGCAGACGATCAACCCTTGATACGCGACGGTTTGGCAGCTATTCTAAACATGGAGGAAAACTATACCGTAGTAGCTAAAACGGGCGACGGTTTGGCAACGATAAAGCAAGTTCAGCTGCACCGTCCTCAGCTTGTTTTGATGGACATTCATATGCCAAAGCTAGATGGCTTGAATGCAACAAAGCAAATTAAAACGGAATTCCCTGATACCAAAGTGCTGATTTTGACAACTTTCGAGGATGAAGAATACATATTGGAAGCGATTCGTCATGGAGCAAGCGGGTTTTTAGTTAAGGGAGTTGAGACGGAACAAATTCTTTCTACGATTCAGGACTGTTTGGATGGAAGGATCAATTATCCATTCAGTATTCAATCACGCCTTATTCAGGCGCTTCAATCATCAGAGCAGCACGAAAAAGGATCTTCGACAGATACGATCGCCCCCTCCTATTCCGATACCGACCAACAGTATGATGAAAAATTGAATCGTTTGTCCATACAGGAACGAAATATTGTAAAGATTCTGAAGCAAGGGAAATCGAATCAAGCTATCGCTTCTGAATTATTTTTGACAACTGGTACTGTAAAAAATTATCTGAGTACAATTTACAAAAAACTGAATGTTTCCAGCCGTTCTGAAACCGTCGCTTACCTTCACGAAAATGATCTTTGATGCTCCTGCTTCCTTTCTCCTTTCTCCTTTCTCCTTTCTCCTTTCTCAATTAGCATTTCGGATTATTCGGCCATATTTTGAACAAGCCCCATCCTTTAAACTAAAAGGATGGGGCTTGCGACGATCATTTTGACTGCAGGAGATCTAGCTTCTGTAACATTGAATGAATCGCCATTATTGACTCCGCTCGAGTAACCGCTTGCTTCGGATCAAACAAATTGCCTGATTTCCCTTGTAACATTCCAATTTCTGTCGCTGCATCAATAGCGTTTATCGCCCAATCGCTGATCTGTTCCCTGTCCTGGTACTCAGAGGTGAGAGACGTTTGAAAGCTCTTTTTTGTCTTCCATTCGTACGCCCTCAGCAGAATCACGGCCATTTGTTCGCGCTGGATGATGTCATCAGGACCGAATTTACCGTTCCCGTATCCATTCACCAAGCCCTCTTCTACAGCTTTTGCTACCCAGCCTGCATACCAGGCACCATCAGCCACATCGTTAAATGGAATCGTCTTACTTTCCCCCATGTTAAAAGCTTGAGCCAGCATAGCGATATATTGCGCTCTGGTCATTCCCTCTTCAGGAAACAATTTGGCACCTGCATCATGGATGAGATGCTTCGCACTCATCTCTTTGATGACTTCTGCTGCCCAATGATTCGCATGTACATCCGAATAATGTTTATCGAATAGCAAGGCAACAAACGAATCATTCGCGTCCGGGAGGATCGTTTCAATACGATTCCCCTTAACATCACCGCCTGCGAATTTGAGATTTCCTCTGTTATCAATTGCATAAATTGCTGCCAGCTTATGGTTTCCCGTGTCCAATAGAGGCAATGATAGCCGGACTGGCGGCAAGCTAATAGCGGCCGTTTGTTTCCCATTAAATTGGACAGAAAAGCTTAGCTCGCGAATGGAACTCTGCATGTTTAATTTCGCATGCATTTTTAATTCTGCTTTTCCAAGCCAATCTGTCGCCATTTGCTGTGGCAATGCATGGAAGGATACCTTCAAAGCATATTTGTCGTGATCCTTCGCTTCTACTTGATTCAATAAAGATTTCAATCCAGCAGCAGTTAACGATGCTGTTATACCCTCATCCGTAAATATCAGCGAGCCACCTTCTGCAGCCAGTTTACCTAGCTGATTCCAGGGAACGACCGTCTCGTTTACGTCTTTTCCAAGATCAACAACGAGATTACCTTCAGTATCAGTTGTAAGCTTGACTTCAGGTTTAATCTCGGGTTGGGCCACGGGTCCGGATGTTCCAGGTACATAAGGGACTGTACTCTGCTCATAAACAGTAACCTCGACTTGTGCTTGCAGCACAAGCCCTTTTGAAATGGCATTTGCCACTACGTTAGTCTTTCCTGTTTGTAATGCTTTCACGGACTTTGATTTTCCTTTAGCGCTAATTTCAGCAACTGAAAAATCGCTGCTTGCAAATTGAACCTCCACATCGTCCAACGCAACTTCATTGCCTTGTGCATCCAGACCGGTGGCACTCATGAGTACGTTCTCTCCAATTTGCAATTTGCTTTTTTCCATTTTTATTTGCATGCCTGTCGGTGCCCCGATCCATTCCCGTAAAAACACATCATCAACAAATATATAATCGTTACCAGCTTCGCGCTTCACATAAACTTCCGCCGCGCTGAACTGTGCAGGGGCAAGGAAGGCCGTACTTCCTTTGCTGTAATCCGTGCTGCTTACGTCGAATGAATACTCGGCAATAACCTGCTCCTGGGCATCTCTGAAAACAACGCCGATTTGAGCCTTGTCGTCCGTATTCCATACTTGCGCCCAAGCACTCAAGTCATATACTCTTCCTCCAAGCAAATTAGTCAGCTGTTGCCTTGCTTCTCCTGAACGTTTGCTCAGCGACAAACCTCCTTCGTTCGAATGGGCTACTTTCCTCAAGTCAACTGAGGTCTTTCTCTCGGCACCGCCAGACAAGCTCCAATTGACTTTACCAAACTCGAACCCGCTGTTATAAATCCGATTCGTTCCAAGTGGCTTCTCTTGGATTGCCTGCCTGGCTCCTTTGACAGCATCAAACCAGGCTTCATCCAAACTGCCGGGAATTAACCAGTTGCCGTGGCCTCCTAGAGGTTCGTGAAACAGCCAGACCATGTCCTCACTCGCGCGGAGCGCATTCTCCAGTGTGGAGCGCATGATTTCCGGATTCATCGGAGCTCCTCCAATCTCGCGATTGTAAAGACCAGCGCCAATTTTAACTGTGCTTGAATAGCTTTGTCGTAAACTCTCCGGAATAAAAGTGTTTTCCAGGAAAGAGGACATTTCATATTTTCGATATTGGTAGGAATCCATAAATTGCCCTTCTGTCCGTTCCAGATACAACTCCCCTCCGTCAATAACCGTACCTTGATTCCCCCCTTCTTTGACGGCTTCCATCATGCCAACAAACAAGGGGCCATATAGATTCAAATAGGGAAGCGACCCCTTACTGAGCCATGCTGGCATCTTCTTATCAGAAAGGTAGGGACCGTGAAGATGAACCATCTTCGCATCGGGAATTTCACTTAAAATAGCGTTCATAAGCTCTTTACCCCGCTGCCGTGCCTTCTCTTCGTATTCCCCTACCGTTTTATCCTTGTAATAGGATAATCTGGGATGATGAAGAAATGCATTCCAGTACTCTTCATTATCTAGGAAGAAGTTGTGTAATCCCACTTCCTTAGCGGCCCGTGCTGCGTTTTTGAAATTTTGCGCCACTATACCCCAGGCTTCATCATCGAATAAATCACCCGAGAATTCTGTTGGATTGGCTTTGTTGATGGGTTTGTCAATCTGAATGTGAAGATAATTTTGTTTCAGATTCTTGAACAAACCTTTCAATACTTTCAGCTCATCATAAATGTCTTCGTAGGTTAGCTCGCTGCCGCCCATCAAATCTCTTAGAATATCAGGAGCACTAATCGTTATTCCATCAAATGGCAGCGAATCGATATGCTCGATATTATCCCGTATCCCTTCCGGTGTAGTTGAATGATCCACAAATGCCATTTCAAACAAAATCAAGTCAGGGAGAGTTCTCGTTTCTTCAACAGGTATATGCTTATCAACTCCTGCGGGGCCGTTATCCTCTTTACTAGGTGCTTCTGTCAAATAGAAGTCATCGGCGTACACCCAGCCATCACCGGCATCCTTGTAAGTGACAAGGGTAGCAGAGGAGAATTCTACGGGAGCATCAAAAAATAATTCATATTTTTGATATTCTGTCGAATCTACCTCCGTTAATACCCCCCACCGCCCCATACCCGGGACATCCCAAAAATTGATGCCAATCACATTATTTTCAACGGACCCGCCTCTTTTCGCCCAGAACTCCAGCTTATAGCTTTTTCCAGGTTGAATCGGCACCGTCTGCTCCAAGCTGCTATATTGCACTCTTAATGCCTTGTCTCCGCTATTGGCATCGTTCGTGATTTCCGTTATTGCTCCTGGCCATTCTACATCCCAGCCCGCTTTATCTTCCTCAAAGCCCGGATTGGTCACGATATTTGTCAGCTCCGTAAGCAAGAAGTCGTCTCCATACACCCAACCTTCTCCTGCATCCTTGTAAATAACAAGGGTAGCAGAGGAGAATTGTACTGGAGCATCAAAAAATAATTCATACTTTTGATATTCTGTCGAATCCACCTCCGTTAATACACCTTGTCGCCCCATACCCGGGACATCCCAAAAATTGATGCCAATCACATTATTTTCAACGGACCCGCCTCTTTTCGCCCAAAACTCCAGCTTATAGCTTTTTCCAGGTTGAATCGGCAGCGTCTGTTCCAAACTGCTGTATTGCACTCTTAATGCCTTATCCCCGCTATGGGCATCGTTGGTAATTTCGGTTATTGCACCTGGCCATTCTACATCCCAGCCTGCTTTATCTTCCTCGAAGCCTGGATTTGTCACAAGATTTGTTACTAGATTCGCTGCCTGTACTTGCAGCTCCTGTACCACGGCCGCTTCAGCGGCGGGAGGATGGACAACCTGCGAGATGAATAACAGAAGGATCAGGGTGAATAAGCTCCCTCTGGCGATCATTTTATTGATTTTATTCATGGTCTGTACCTCCTCGTTTCCTTAATTACCTTAATTTGCCAAATTTTTGTGCAGAGTAAGATCGTCAATGAACACCACATCTTCTTCTACGAAATCCTCCAAATTAAAAACGATTTGAATGCGCTCCACAGTCCTGCCGTTATACGTCTCCGGAACTTCGAATGACCATTCTATCGTGTTCCATTCTCCTGACGTATCTTGAACATCATGTTTCACATCGGTTATTGTGCCGATATAGCCAGCATCATAGAAATTTACAGAAAACTTAACTGTTCCATCCGTCTGCGTACCAACGGGTGTATAATAAGATCCCTTAAATGTATAATTCCCTGGGGCAATAGTTACATATTGATAAGGACCACCTATTTTCACCCCGCTTGCTTTCAAGCTCTGTGCTCCAGTTTTAGCAAACTCAGTACTCCGTTCTATACTCGTACCAGCAAAGTTATACTCCCGATCCATCCAGATCGCCCAATTGCCGTCCAATGATGCTTCGAACGATGGATTAGCAATCACCGACTGCGTAGGATCCGCTGGAATAATCACCTCTTCACTTTCGATTGCAAGTGTTCCTCGGTAAGCAACACGATATACAACACGTTGTTCATTGGCTGTCATCTCCACAGGTGGAATCGTTAGCGTAACCGTTTTGCTTGCTTCATCCCATGCTATAGCAGTAGGTTCAACGATAGTTTCTACATCTGCATAATCGACTTGCTTTACTGTGAAATCCTGTATAGCAGGCGGATTGTACGGAATCGCATCCAGCACTACTTGAATCGTGCCATTCACTGCAGATACAGCCGTCGGAGTCACGATCCATTCGCGTAAAAATACATCATCAACAAATATATAATCGTTACTGCCTTCGCGTTTCACATAAACTTCTGCCGTATCGAATTGCGTTGGTGTGATGAATGCCATACTTCCACGGCTGTAATCCAGCGTGCTAACTTCGAACGAATGCTCAGCAATCACTTGCTCTTGATCATCTCTGAAAACAATGCCAATTTGGGCTTTGTCGTCCGTATTCCCTACTTGCGCCCAAGCACTCAAGTCGTATACCCTTCCTTCAAGCAAGTTAGTCAGTTGTTGCTTCGCTCCTTCTGAATATCTGTTCAGCGACAAACCGCTAGCATTCGAATAGGCTACCTTCCTCAAATCAACTAAGTCCTTGATCTCGCTGCCCTCATACAACTTCCAATTGACTTTACCGAACTCGAACCCGCTGTTATAGATCCGATTCGTTCCGAGCGGCTTCTCTTGGATTGCTTGCCTGGCTCCTAGGACGGCATTAAACCAGGGTTCATCTACACTACCGGGAATTAACCAATTGCCGTGGCCTCCTAAAGGTTCGTGAAATAACCAGACGATTTCCTCACTCGTGCGCAGTGCGTTTTCCAGTGTGGAGCGCATGATCCCCGCATTCATTGGCGATTCTCCAATCTCGCGATTGTAAAGACCAGCGCCTATTTTAACTGTGCTAGGATAGCTTTGTCGTAAACTCTCCGGGATAAAAGTGTTTTCCAGGAAAGAGGGCATTTCATATTTACGATATTGGTAGGAATCCATAAATTGTCCTTCTGTCCGTTCAAGGTACAACTCACCTCCGTCAATAATCGTACCTTGATTTCCCCCTTCTTTGACGGCTTCCATCATGCCAACAAACAAGGGACCATAAAGATTTAAATAAGGAAACTTGCTGAACCATGCGGGTGTTCTTTTATCCGAAAGGTAGGGACCGTGAAGATGAACGAACTTTGCGTCCGGAATTTCACTTAAAATAGCGTTCATAAGTTCTTTTCCCCGCTGCCGGGCCTTATCTTCGTATTCCTCTAATGTTTTATCTGGATAATAGGACAGTCCGGGATGATGAAGAAATGCATCCCAATACTCTTCATTGTCTAGGAAGAAATTGTGTATGCCTACTTCCT
This sequence comes from Paenibacillus eucommiae, assembly GCF_017874215.1. Lineage (GTDB taxonomy): Bacteria > Bacillota > Bacilli > Paenibacillales > NBRC-103111 > Paenibacillus_AI > Paenibacillus_AI eucommiae. The sequence continues at coordinate 176,047 of NZ_JAGGLB010000016.1, read as the reverse complement.
TCGCCGCTCGTGCTAAGTTTTTGAAATTTTGCTCCACAATGCCCCAGGCAACATCGTCGAAGAAATCGCCAGAGAATTCCGTTGGATTGACTCTATTGATCGGCTTGTTGATCTGAATGTGGAGATAATTTTCTTTCAGATTCTGAAACAAACCATCCAACACTTCTATCTCATCATAGATGTCTTCATAGGATAGCTCGCTGCCGCCCATCAAACCTGCCAGAATACCAGGAGGACTGATCGTTATTCCGTCGAATGGCAGGGAATCGATATATGCGATATTTTCCTGAATTCCTGCCGGAGTCGTTGAGGCATCCGTGAAGGGCATTTCAAACAGGATCAAATTAGGGGTAGTTTTCCTATCTTCAATAGGGAGATGCTTATCAGCTGTTTCTAGACCGCTCTGCAAAATAACATCGTCTATAAACAGCTCATCACTTTCTGTGAAATCTTCAATATTAAACACGATCTGAAGACGCTCCACATTCCTCCTGTTTAACGCTTCTGGAACTTCAAACGTCCATTCTATCGTGTGCCATTCTCCTAACGTGTCTTGAACATCATGTTTCACATCTGTTATGGTGCCGATATAGCCTGCGTCATAGAAATTCACTGAAAACTTAACCGTTCCGTCCGTCTGTGCCCCAGCAGGTGTATAATAAGTTGCCGACAGTTTATAATTCCCTGGAGTAACATTTACATATTGATAAGGACCTCCTATTTTCACACCACTGGCTTTCAAGCTGTGTTCGCCTGTTTTAGCAAACTCAGTACTGCGCTCTATACTCGTACCAGCAAAGTTATACTCCCGATCCATCCAGATACTCCAGTTGCCATCCAATGAGGCTTCGAACGATGGATTCATGATCAACAGCCTCGCAGGAATCACCACTTCATTACTTTCGATCGCAGGTGTTTCTTGATAAGCTACACGATAGACAACTCGTTGTTCATTTGCCGTCTCCTCCACTATCGGAACCGTCAACGTTACAGTTTGCGTTGATTCGTCCCATGCGATAGCGGTAGGTTCAATAACAACTTCTATGCCTGCTTGAACAGTTTGCTTCACTGTGAAATCTTGAATAGCAGGCAGATTGTCTGGAATCGTATTCAATACTGCCCGAATCGTTCCATTCTCTGCGGATACGGCCGATATTTGAACGATAGGTTGAACATCCAAACGGAACAACCCAAGATCATCTACAAACACCACATCTTCTTCTACGAAATCCTCCAAATTAAAAACAATTTGAATGCGCTCCACAGTCCTGCCGTTATACGTCTCCGGAACTTCGAATGACCATTCTATCGTGTTCCATTCTCCTGACGTATCTTGAACATCATGTTTCACATCGGTTATAGTGCCGATATAGCCTGCGTCATAGAAATTTACAGAAAACTTAACCGTACCGTCCGTCTGTGTACCAGCAGGTGTATAATAAGATGCCTTAAACTTATAGTTCCCTGGAACAACAGTTACATATTGAAAAGGACCTCCTATTTTCACACCGCTTGCTTTCAAACTGTATTCGCCGCTCTTAGCAAAATCAGTACTGCGCTCTATACTCGTACCAGCAAAGTTATACTCCCGATCCATCCAGATCCCCCAGTTGCCGTCCAACGATGCTTCAAACGATGGATTAGCAATCACCGACTGCGTAGGATCTGCTGGAATAACCACCTCTTCACTTTGAACTGCAAGCGTTTCTCGATAAGCAGCACCATATACAACACGTTGTTCATTTGCTGTCTTTTCCACGACTGGAAACGTCAGCGTAACCACTTTTGATGCTTCGTCCCAATTGATGCTATCCGGATAAATCGTTGAACTAATACCATTGTCGATTTTTTGGGTTACCTTGAAATCCCTGATGGCCGGTGGATTGTCAGGCACCTCATTCAAAGTCACACGAATGCTGCCAGCTTCCGAATTTACAGACGCAACACTTACAGAAACAGGAGCTTTGCTTGATTTGCTGAGTGTAATGTCATCTAAATAAATCATTTCATTAGCGTTGAACCCCTGCAGATCCACCCCGATTTGAGCAATCTTAACTGCCTTCCCGGAAATAGATTCAGGCACTTGCAAGATCCAATGAAACGTATTCCACTGTCCCCTATCATATTGAGATGGCCTTACTTCTGACACCGCTTCACGGAGCCACTTCCCCCGGTCATCCATGAACTGTACAAACAATTGTAACGTTCCCTCTGTGGATGAACTGAGAGGAACATAATAAGAGGCTGAAATTTTATAGTTACCGGGCTGGAGATGAAGGTTTTGATACAGCCCGCCCGATTGTACGGCTACGGCCTTCATGCTGGAGCTATTGGAAAAAGCTTGCTCACTGCTGCGAAGGATGCGAGAACCTTCGGCTTCTTTTGTGAAGAATGTCGTCCAAAAATGCACTCCTTCAGCACCCGTTCCTTCTTCAAATGAGCTGTTCCAGTCCATAATCCCTTCTTCGTCTTTAGGATTTCTTGGCTGTTCATTTGGATCAATCACTGGGGGGTTCCCCCCTGAACCACTGCCGCCATAACTGTATGAAGGTGTGTAGCTGTTTGCAGCTGATGATTCTTTTCGATTCGGTTGCCGATCAAATGTACTTTTTTCTGCACCTTTATGAATAATCGCTTGTTGAATTTCTCCCTGACCTTTGAGGTCTACGGTTCCATCGAGTACCAGCTTGCTGATACGGGCCAGTTGATTTACGTTTACTTTTGCCCCGGCTGCTTTATCTGTTACAAGCAATTCTTTGATTGAACCTGATTGGATGTCGATTTCTACAGCTGAAGAAGCAGCTTCTATTTTACTTAGCGTTCCAGACAGCTTCACTTTTCCGGCTCGAATAGTTACCATACCCGTAACTTCGACTCCATCCAAAATAATTTCGCCAACTCCAACGCTTGGATCAATAACAACATCTCCGTTAATGAGCATGTTTCTAAGACTGACTCCACCAGCTTTTATAGTGACTTGGCCATTGACCGTTTGAATCACATGCTTGGGCCCGAAGGTGCCAGCCTCATCCATAATTTGATCGCCTTGGCGATACTTTGCCCGATCCAGCATGACGATCGCTTCAGCACGAGTCACCCATTCATTCGGACGAAAGCTGCCATCCTCGTAACCATCTATAATGTTGTGCGCAGTCATCGAAGCAACGGCCTTATCGCTCCAGCTTGCAATTTGTGCATGATCCTTGAAAGTTGCCGATTCGTTTGGCTTTCGTCCCGCGTTCATCTGTAATTCAAGCATCCCGGCAATTAGAGCCGCAATTTCTTGTCGTGTAATCTTATTTCTCACACGAATAGTTCCATCTTCATACCCTTGAATATAACCGGTCTTCACAGCGATGGATACTTCATCATACTCCCAATCGGATACAGATAAATCGGAGAAAGCAATGTCTGCTTTTTCTGTGAGACCGAAAGCACGGTTTGCAAAAGCAATCATTTCTCCCCTGAGAATGGGACGGTCAGGTTGTACAGACCCCTCCGAATCCGTGCGAATCCATCCCTTCGTCAACCATTCGCCAAGCGTCTTTTCCGCCCAATGACCGGCTAAATCTGTCTGTTGCAAACGTCCCGCTTCTTCAGCGGCTAGAGTCGTGAACGGTCCCCATGCTGAAACAAGCAAGCAAATCGTTAACAATAGCGGTACTATCCGCTTAGGCATCCTATATCTCATTTAATCATCTCCCTTTAACCAATTAGTAATCGATTGCTTTTTGTAAACAAAAGTATCTCCAAAAGTATTTCCGCTGTCTCTGCTTTTCCCATCAACGATTAAATCCCCCATCAATAGGATATAGGGAGCCTGTCATATAGGAAGAAGAGTCAGACAGCAGAAAAGCAGCAAGTTCTGCGACTTCCTCCGGTCTCCCACTACGTCCTAGCAGGTTGTTAACATCTTGCAGGTCGTCGACATTTTTGATATCTCCCGGTACAATTGTGTTGGCTCGTATTCCGTATTTGGCATACTCAACTGCAATAATGCTCGTTAGGTGATTGACAGCTGCTTTCGCTGAACTGTAAGCCGCGGGTGTATTCTTCACCGGAACTTTCCCTAAGATAGAAGATGTGTTGACTATCGATCCCCCACCTGTTTCAATCATGGCTGCAATCGCGTATTTATTGACAAGAAAGGTGCTGGTGAGCGTTCCATTGGTGACTGCTTCCCATTCCTGCAGGGTCAAATCACGTACGCCTTTCCAAATCTGTGTATACACATTATGAAAAAGTCCATCAATGCGTCCGAATTCTTCTTTCAATTTAAGCACGCTTTCCTTCACCTGCTGCTCATCTGTAGCATCTGAAACGTACAGCACAAGCTTCCCGCCATATGTTTCACGTAAGCGCTGAATGTAAGGACTTTCCTTATCGTCCCGGATATCCGTCCCAAAGACGAATGCGCCCTTGGCAAGAAATACCTCAAGTGATGCCAAACCAATTAACCCCATTGCTCCAGTTACCCAAATTACTTTATTTTGCAGCATTTCTTTCATCTAGTATGGCCTCCTATGACGCATCTTTTCTGTAGTCTTACATCGATGCTTCAAAACATTCACACTTCATGTAAGCGATTTCATTTATAACAAATTTTAATTTTACTTTTTCTGTTTAAGGCAGCCATTTTCCGAGCAAATATCACCTGCCCTTTCCTTTTCTAACCAATCTGTTCGATATGTAAGCTCTGTTTCTTCTCCCCCCTTACCATTATTTATGTAGCACCCTTAATATAAAATAATTTTATTAATGTTGTCAATACATAAATCTATTTATTTCATCTGAAAGGAGGAAAAAAATGAAAAACATATGCATCCCAAGTTTACGCCTTGGAATGGTATTACTAGGTGTGCCATTAAGCATAAACGAGACAATCACCTTAAAAACTCTGCGTTATTTGGCAAATTTTCTTTTCTGCAGTTGTAACCCTGTTCACTTCACTGCTTATTTCTATAGTGCATATTAATAAAGACTGTTCATTAAGCACGTTAGTAAAATAGTTTATGAAAGTGTTGATCAGGATAACAGAGGCATTTTCTACTGTTTTTCATAAAGTTTCTTCTACCTCAATATAAAAAAAAGAAACCAGTGCAATTAAGCAGCTGGTTTCTTTGAGATAGAGGCCATCAGGGTTTCAGAATATGATTTATGTTTCACCTAGCCAAAATTTCACATCATCCAAGTAGATTTCCTGTTCAGCATCGAAAGCTTCTAAAAGGACACTCATATTTACTCTGCTTACCCCTGCTGGTATTTCTCCAACCCATTCAATTTCAGACCAGCCCCCAGCGGAGCTGCTAATGAGCTTAGCGGCAGGTTTTATTTCGCCCACAAAATTGTTCTCCGCATCATAGAGATCCAACTGAAGCCGGATGGTTCCACTGCCTGTTGATCCCTCTGGTGAATAATAGGAGGCGGACATTCCATACACACCGGATTGAACCGTTACGGATTGAAAAATACCTCCAATGATTCCAATGCCTGTGGCCTTGAGACCATATGCTTCGCTCTTTTTCGCATCGGTGCTTCTCTGTATCATGCCATCTTCTTGAAAAATCCAGTAACCCCAATAATCGCTAGTCTCTAGAGTCGCACCTGCTGTTTCGAAGGAAGAATTCACGTTAATAGGTGTTTTCGGATTTTCGACATGTATATCCGGACTCAAACGGTTGAAGTAGGCATCGTCCACGTAGAGTACCTGGTCAGGAGCGAAACTTTCCAGAATAACACCTATATTTACTCTGCTTGCTCCTTCAGGTATTTCTCCAATCCATTCTAGTTTAGACCAGACCCCTGAAGAAGCGATAGCCCGCTTGGCAACAGTTCTAATATCACTCATATAGTTGTTCTGCGCATCATAGAATTCCAACTGAAGCTTAATGGTGCCGTTGCCTGTTGATCCTTCTGGTGAATAATAAGCGGTGGACATTTCATAAAGGCCTTCTTGAACCTCTGCGGATTGAAAAACACCTCCAACAACACCAATGCCTGTGGCCTTGAGACCATATGCTTCGCTCTTTTTCGCATCCGAGGTCCTCTGTATCGTGCCATTCTCTTGATACACCCAATAGCTCCAAGCATCGGTAGTCTCAGGAGTTGCACCTGCTGTTTCGAAGGACGCATTCGCGTTAATCCGCGTTCTCGAATAGTCGGCATATATGTCCGGGCTCAAGCGGTTGAGGTAGAAATCGTCAATGTAGACCACCTGATCGTCATCGAAATTTTCCAGTATGGCATCAGCCTCCACTCTAACGACACCCTCTGGCAATTCACCTGCCCAATACATGCTTACCCAATCTCCTGCAGTATCTGCGATGCGCTTCATTTGCGGCTGAACTGTTCCGACATATTCATTCTTCGCATTCCAGAGATCAATCTGTATGCGAATCGTTCCCTTGCCTGTAGTTCCTTCTGGCGAATAATAGGCAAATGACATCTCATGAACACCGGGCTGTACCGCAACCGACTGTATCACACCGCCTAATTTAATCCCTTTGGACTTAATACTGTAGGCTCCATTCTTTTTCACTTCATCAGTTCTCTTCATTTCAAGACCATTATGCAGCCACAAGCTCCATGTATCGGCCAAATCTGCAGTAGTTCCAGCGACCTCAAAGCCCGGATTGGCGTTCATCAGCTTTCTCGCTTCGGGATCTGAACTCCTTAACAAGATGTAGGCATAGCTGCGAACAGACCTTACCTGATCATTCAGATACAAATCATTGAGCAGCAGATGAACTGCCCCTTGTGCATCCTCTTGCTCCAGCCAGAAAAGTATCGCGTCCATTTCATTTTTGGTTATACCCGACCAAATACGCGAGTACCCTCCAAGGGTTTTAGTGCCAATAAAATAGGGACTAAGTGCTTGCTGGAGGAATGAATCCTCTGCGAAAGCCTCAACTAAATCCTTCCGCTTTTCTGCGAGCCTTATTTTCTCCATGACGGTCTGCACCAATGCTAGCGCCGTCGTCTCATCGGTTGGTAGAGGAACAGCTCTTTCCTCCACATTGTGGCTTATTGCAGATGCTTCGTAGTATTCGAATGAACGCAGCAGCGCCTGGGCGCGCTTCTTTTGCTTGACAGTAACAGCCTTCGCTACAACCGATTCCAGCAGGCTGCGGCTTAGCGCCATATCCTGAGGGGTGACTGCATTCAGATAACTGTCATCGAGGAAGCTCATATAGTTCATACGCGGATTTGACTGTGCCCAATCGGAATACCACTTCGTTTGGAACATCCGGTTTTCCCAGAAGTCTCTCCAAATCTCATAGTACGCTGCCAAATCGGCAGCCGCCTCTGTGCCCGCAACACGTTCATACCATTCGTTCGTTAGAGCATTTACATCCTGCTCCGGGTCCCACTGTAATCGGGTCGTGACCCATGGCTTCGGACCTTCTCCAAAATTCGGCACCAGCTCGGCATAATGCGCAACAACGCCTGCATCTTTGGCGTATTTATAATTATCATCTAATATATGGAGGTATGTTCGCGGAACCATATAAGGTGTTCCAAATAAGTATTCGTAAAAGGCCAGTCCCGGGGCTGCTTCCGCCCAATTTTCCGTTAATTCATGTCCTGCAGTTTTTAGATTCGGGTCTCCCCAAGACAGACGATCATCTGTAATATAAACAATAACCCGCGGATCAAGCGTGATATTCGTCGGCGGATCATACACCTCCACATACGCAAGGAGTCCCAAATATTTATCCGGGTTCACAGCAAACACGCCTTTGGATACTTCATTTACCCAGTTGTAATAAATATCGGACATATCGGTAAAGCCGACTGAATTGACTTTATTCGGGTAATCAGGATGGTTCGGATTATCCTCACAATAACCGCTTCCGTTAGCCAAGCCGTCATTCACACCTAGTGAATAGGAGGTAGCCTCCGGATTTGCTGCGAAATAGGCGTTGATGTTCTTAACGGCCTCTTCCACAATCCCTTCTGCTGTAAAACACGGCTGCCAGCCACCATGCGTGTCCAGATAAGCTCCAGCCGGATAAAAGTCCGGATTGGAAGTCTTGTATATCTCAGGCGGGAACAAATTAAATAAATTATGTTTGAATTCAACGCGTCCATGCATCCGATTGCTTCGAGCCCAGTCTGCACGCTCCGGAGTATTCGTAGCATGAACATCATATTCACGGGAGAAGAAGGCAGGCTCCTGACGAATAAAATCATTTGCAGGCACGGATAGATCGGCATGCTGCGGCACATCCTCCCAATCTTCCCCTGGTCCCAGCCAGCGGACACCTAAGTAGCGCTCCAGAAATTCATCAACGCCAAACTCCGTTCCCCATGCAGTCGGACCCGCAATCGTAATACGCACTTCATGCTGCTGAATAACGAAGCCGTCCCCATCCATCCCGGCAAGCGGGTTCGTCTGACCCTCACCTGTCGGGAGCCCCTGGGCACCTACATAGATTTCGACCTCGATACCGGCAGGCAGGCTTTCCACTGAAGCAGGATCATCGATTAGAATCGGAAGCTCCGCTCCCGTAGACTTCTTCACATAAGCTGCCAGCTTGGCAGCCGCATCCTGTGTCTGATTATCTGCATTCAATGCCACCCTTATCACAGCTGCTGGTTGACTATTATCCACAATTTGCAGCGGTGGACTTAAGGTCGGCGTGGGGGATGGGCTTACATATTCTCCACCCGCAGAGGGGCCAAAGCTTGAAACCTTTACCTGTTTACGCTTATCCTCTGTGACTAATTGCGAAGCGATTGTAGCTGACACTCCGCTTGCAAAGCTCACTTCATCCGGCCACTGCTCCAGCATAGCACCACTTACATGAAGCTTGGCAAGTTTAACCGTTCCTTTTCCTTTGAACTGCGCCGCTGCCTCAACTATCAACGTGCCGATGATTGAGTTCAATTCCAGTTCAATGCTTGGGCCTTTCGCAGTATTAAGCACATTGCGGAAAGTTCCTTTGAGACTTACACCCTTGGGCTGCACAGTATCAGGAATGTTCACCTCAACATCTATAAAGCCGCTTTCAGGAGTTGCGAGTTCGCTTTCCTCCAGAATTCCTCCGGATAGCATCATGGTTTGTGCTATTTCCGTCGTCCCCGAAACCGCAATTCTCACTTGTCCGTTCCATTTGTTTATGACGAGTATTCCTTGTAGCAGTGAGTTCCGAACGATGATACTGTTTATGCCACCGCCCATCACATACATGTTCCCTTTCACTGTAACGCCCTCGAGAATCAGGTCACCTTCTCCGACACCTTGGGTTACATACAAATCACCGGATATAACCTTATCTTTCAGCGTAACGCCATCCGTATTCACAACTAAATTTCCGGCAACTTCACTGCTATCCGTTCCTGGCTCATTAATTAGCGTTCCCATTACGTTATCGATCAACTGCACAATTTCTGCCCGGGTGATCTTACCTTTAGGAACAAATTGCTGATTCTCTCGCCCCTGAATATAGCCGCCCGCCTGTAATCCTGTTACAGCCTCAAGCGCATAGGAAGAGATCTGGTTGTAATCTGTAAATTCTGCTACTGCTGTTCCTTGATTATCCTTGCTGTTGAAAGCGATGCGGAAGGCTCTGGCCACAATGACCGCTGCATCCTCGCGTGAAATTTGTGCTTCTGGCTCGAACTTGCCACCGCCCACACCTTCAATGATGCCTGCGGCATATATGTTGGAAACGTCCTCCGCATACCACGCATTGGTTTGTACATCCGCGAAAGGTTGGCCCCCTGTGCTTTGAGCACACTGAAAAATTTGATTCATCAACACAACAAACTCAGCTCTTGTAGCTAACCGATCCGGACGATACTCGTTATCTCCGTAGCCTTGTATAAGTCCTTGGTTAATCCATTTGCCCATAACAGGCTTTGCCCAATGTCCTGCCAGATCAGACTGATCCAGACCACCATAGTCATCCGGCTTAGGACTGTTGCCCAAAACCGTTGAGCCTAAAGGCAGAATCGTTGTGATCATTATACAAATAGTCATGATGATGGACAAACCGCGTTTGAATGTTCTACTCATGCTAACTTCATCTCCCTGGTTCTATAATTTTTTCAATTTAATAGCGCTTTCATTCAGTTCATGTGCCAAAAGGAAACGTTTACATATTATGTCAATTAATCTCCTGCTAATCACCCCCTTTTATCTTTCTCTTTGATCAGTAGAAGCTGTTTCTCATTTATTTTTAACGCGAGTATGATCTTGCCTGAAAAATGCATTTCATAGCAAGATCTTACCGCCGAATATGTTCTTCTTAGTCTCTTAACGCATAAAGCCACCATCGATCGGATACAAAGAACCTGTGACATAGGAAGATGAGTCAGATAGCAGGAATGCAGCAAGCTCAGCAACTTCCTCTGGTCTCCCACTGCGTCCTATCAGGTTGTTAGTGTCTTGTTGCAAACTCTCGGCATTTTTAATATCTCCAGGAACGATAGCGTTAGCACGTAATCCATGCTTGGCATATTCGACTGCAATAATACGGGTCAGATGGTTGACCGCTGCCTTCGCTGAGCTGTAAGCTGCCGTTGTATTTTTCACCGGGATTTTACCCAAAATAGAGGACGTATTCACGATCGAGCCCCCTCCAGTTTCAATCATGGCCTGAATCGTATATTTATTGACGAGAAAGGTACTCGTGAGTGTTCCTGTAGTAACAGCTTCCCATTCTTCAAGACTCAGATCGAGGACTCCTTTCCAGATCTGGGTGTACACGTTATGGAAAAGTCCATCAATCCGCCCGAACACTTCTTTGATTTTAAGCACACTTTCCTTCACTTGCTGCTCATTTGTGGCATCTGAAATGCACAGCACAAGCTTATCGGCATATGTTGCCTGCAAGCGCTGAATGTAAGCATTGCCCTCACCCCCCCGGATATCCGTCCCAAAGACGAAAGCTCCCCTGGCAAGAAAAGCCTCCAACGAGGCCATCCCAATTAACCCCATGGCTCCAGTAACCCAAATCACTTTATTTTGCAGCATATCTTTCATCTCTCATAAAGCCTCCTATATGTAACCTCAAATAGCCTCCTGATTGTTTTCATCTTTGAAGCATAGACCAAATATAAATTAATTAATTATTATTGTCAATACATAAACTGATTTATTCGTATTCATAAAAAAAGAGCCACAATTCGCATTGCCGCTGCTTCACAAATGGTTTATCTCATAAATTCATTTATAAAAAATGGGGTCTTTCCACGCAAAAAAAACAACGGTTGCTGACCGTTGCGTTAATATCAGTATCGATCTAATTTCCTGCATAAGGGACTTGTTATTCCTGCTTTTCACGATGTAATGCGCATGTGCCCCCATCAAAAAAGCTCATTTCCGACAAGTAAAGAACTTCCTTTTTCCGATTTTGGTTTTGAATAATATCCATTAACCTTCTGACCGGCCTTTCCGCTGACTGTTCCACAAACACAGCAGTCAATTGTGGAATACTGATATGAATCAACTCCGTGTAGCCGTAACCAATCAGGCTTTTTTCAGCCGGGATTTTTACTCCCATTTCCTTGAGCCGCTGCAAGGCACCAAATTGAATAATCGTGTTCACGCAAAAAACAGCCGAATATTCAATCTTCAAGGCTTCCATTCTCCCACACATTTCATAGCCGTCTTCTTCCTTGCCGATTTGTACCAATTCTTTGTTAACCTCTACCCCAAAGTCCTCCAGGGCCTGCTGGTAGCCTTCCAAGCTGAGCTTATGAATTTCTAAATCAAGGCTGCCGTTGAACAGCGCGATTTTACGATGTCCGAGCCGGATTAAATATTTAACCGCTTCGTAAGCCGCTTTCCGGTGATCCGGAATGACCATATGCAGATCTTCGCGCGCACTTCCGCCGTAAATAACATAAGGAATGCCCGAATCTTCTATCAATTCAATAATCGTATCATCCATGTCCCCCGAGACAATAATCCCTTTCACCTTCTGCGATGCGAGGAATTGCCTAAGATTAAGATGTTCCAACGGCAAAGAGCTTATATTCATAAACAGCAAATTGCAGTGAAATTCTTTCAATGTTTTTTCGATTTCTTTCAATATGCAAATGTATCGGGGATCATCCGATTCACGATTGTACAATATAAAACCAATTTGATCACTTGATACAAAATCTTTATATCCTAACTCGGAGGCTGCTTGCAATATTTTATTTCTCGTCTCCTGGGAAATAGTGCTGCCAGGCGTATTATTGAGCGCGAGTGAAACGGCCGCTCTGGATACGCCCAGATATTCAGCAATATCTTTTTTCCTTACAGTCATAGCCTTATTCCCCTTATAGGTTTTATCCTTAGCATACATAAACAAAGAGCGTTCGTCAAACCTATTAGTAAATTAATTTATGAAAAGGGGGCTATTGGGATCCGTCGGTTATTTCTTCAGTTATCTTTGGATATACACCTATTTGTTCATCTGCTTTACTTCCAGCACTTTAAGCGACACCGACGCGTACTTCGTAATGTCTGCGGGTACGACTGCTTCGAACGGCCGAAGCGCGCCGCTTCCCGGGTAGGCATCGTCGAACACAAGGCTAAGTGGCATTCGCGCGATCGATTTTCCGTCAGCGTTCAGGAAGGACAGATCTGCTAGCAAATGATGCGCGCCGGCAAGTTTATACGCATATTGGCCCGCAATGACGCCGAACGCGCCTTCCTGCCTTACCTGAATGGCACCAATCCGCAAATCTTGATTAGCTGCGTCCACAACGGCCATGGGATCGCCGGGTGCGATAAGGTTTGTGATTTTCCCATTAAACATGCCGAGCTCGACGATCGCAAACGCAAACTGATTGATGTCCTGATCCACTGTCAGATCAACGGTTGTCTGCTTCCCGCTGATAAGACGGACGGTCGCTTCCGAGGAGACGCCTATCCGCTCTCCCTTGTCGTCATAGAACGCGACTCTGAAGCCTGCCGGAATGGTCTTGCTCTGCTCGCGCCACTTCGTTCCGAGCTGCACCTGCGCACGAATCTGTGTCTGTTTCCCGTCAAAATATCGAGCTCCCAGCCCTACTTCAACATTATCACCGCCGTCGACCGCGTCCAGCTCATGCAGCCGGAACCAGACCGGCCCAAGCCACGAATCCGCCCGATACCAGTCGCGCCATACTGCGGTTACGTGCATAAGCTGCGGGGATACGCTCGCTCCGGTATCGTATTCGTTCGGAAAGTAGAAGAGTTTCGTTCGCTCTTTCAGCTGTACATCCGCTTTAATCGGATTGACCCCAGCGACTGCCAGCCATCTGGGCGCAATCCAGCGCTCACCATCCGAAGTCGCGATCTTATACCTTCCATCCCAGCGGGACAATACTTTGACAGTTTGCTTGCCGATCGTTCCCTTTTCCGAAAGAAGTCCGGGATCGGCGTACAGTTTTTCCTCATGCGACAGCTCAAGATACGTGTCAATCTTCTCCTCGCTGCCCTTTAGCGCGTTATTGGGGATGATCCATTTATCGCCAAGCCAGGTGGAAATCAAATACATCGGTACTAAGTACCCTTCCCCATGACCTCTTCGTATGCTGGAAGTTTGCAAGACACGGACTTTCTGCGGCGAGACCGCCCCCACTTCCAGTCCATGATCGTCTCGAAGCGCCGTTGTTTCAAACAACATCAGGCTTTCATCCGTTGATGTTGCGGCCTGCAAGACACCTGCCGTTTGTGCCGTTACAGCCATTTGACCGGGCAACGCGCCCGCCAGCAGCCCCAATGCCAAAAATAGAATGGCTTTCCTATTCACGAGTTTCGCCTCTTCCTTCTTCCTCAATTGTTCGTATATATGCAAGATCGTCACGAAATATTAGACACCAAGGCTTCCTGATTTGTTTCCCTAACGTTGAAATGAGCCATCCCTACTCTAATTATCATATACTTGCGTAGATTTCTTTAATAGTTGCAAGGGCGTTTCTCTCTAATTCCATCAACTCTTCAATTATTGCAGCACATTGTGCTTTCTGTTTTATTTCGCTCTCACGCGGCTCCATGTATGGATACATGTCTCTCAAAATTTTATATCTAGCAGCAATCTCGCTGTATATATGTATACCCTCGTCAATCAGCCGCGCGGTTGTCTCAGTCAATCTATCCTTTATTTCTGTCAGAAATTTAACTGCATGAGCCCTTGCTTCGTTCAAAATTTCTACGAAAAGGCTAAAAAAGTACTTATCAAGATCATTGCTTTCCAGCGCAGTTAACCACTTATCATAGGCTCTTGAACCAACCAGATACGTTTTACCCCCCCAGGTATAAGCCCCCTCCTCATTTAAACGAATAACTAATTCGAGTGCTTCCTTAAGAGCGGTCAGTTCATCTACTGCTGGGATTGGATTAGCCCAATGCAAAGAAATTAAACCACCCTCCGGGTTAACAATTTCGGATGACTTCCGGTAATTTACACAATTGATACAAGGGCAAAGGCTTAGACCCAGGCAGCTCCAAGGCAGCACATCTTCACTGTTCTCGTACCCTGTATGCCAGGAATGTGTATAATAACCGATATCATCTAAAGCATAGACGACTGACGTTTGATTTTCGATATCTAAATTTTTTGCAAACACGGGTTGCTTGGCGTTCATTGCAAGTCTTGCTTTCTCCCATGCCTCAGCCTGTAAGCTATTAAAATCTTCACCTTCAGCATAAACGTGCAGTCCATTAATCTCAATTCCGGTATTGCGAGCAAGTCGAAAAACTTCTGGCTCCGGTGGTCCCCCATTCGGTTCAACCAGATTTTCATCAAGTACATGTAAAAAAGCAACTCCTGTCATGCCATAGATCCATGATGCCGTTACAGGAATTTGATAATAGTCAACAACAGACTTAATTGCTCCGATTAGAGAAGCATCCAATCCAGTAAATTTGTAATTATCAAGCCTTATCATATTATTAAAATTGATTATACTGTCTTTCTGCATTTGTATACCTCCAACTATTAGTCATCGTACTTTAAGTTGAACAGTCCCTTTACTTCAATGGCTGCTTCAAAGCGACTGAGATATAGTCCCTTGGAATAACTATTCCCTGTTCCTTCCGAGCAGCTTGCATGACAGGAGCGATATGTCTGTTTTTGTATTTGTCTGCAGATACATAGGAGTTAACATATGCTTGAGTTACTTCTTTCCCTGTACTACAATCATAGCCAAGATTTAATGGGCTTGATCCTTTAAATTCTAAGTGTTTAGCTTCCATGATATGCGCATAGTCAGCTGTGAAAAGACCTTCGTATGTGCTAGGTACTTCAATTCTTAGTAGTACGTTCCCAACATATCTTCTCATCATTTCTATACCCAGGTCACCAAAATAGGGACAGTTTGTTAACCACGTGGGAAGCGGTTCAAGAAGACCCTCGACCATAAAACAACCTATGAACTCATTGGGTGGATTCGGACACACGTCAACAGGTAAGCGGGCAAACAAACCGCTATTAAGCGAAAAAATTTGTTCTAATCTATCTTCTCTTGTGTAATGGTAAAAAACGATATTGCCATTATCAGTATGTTCAATACATCCAGGATCGGGCTCATAACCATAATCACATAAACTCAGACTTCGATTATTCAAAAAATTTTCCCCAAGCCTCATCTCGTCATTCCCCTTGCACTTTGAATTACTTTCAGAATCATATATGTAATCTAGTTGTTCAGTATTGAGTCCTAGAACCGTATTCAAAGTCGTTATCCTAGCGTAGTTCATCATCGATACTAATCTCCATATTTGAGGAGTAAAATCTTCAACATCGGAAACATTTGCTCACAATGTTAGGCTTCACTTGGTCTCCAAACTTTAAATTTATTATTATCTAAGTCATAAAAATCAAACTCTTCAAACCAACTATGACTTATGACTTCAGTTACTCTTACATTTCCATTTATTAGCTTTTCATGCAATTGCCTAAGATTCTCTGTCCTAAAACAAAACGCAGGCATTTCATAATGCTTCTCTTCCTGCTGCCAAGCACTGGTTGTAAAATTTGTTGTTGTTTCATCCATTGTCTCTAAAAAAAATAATTCTGTACTTCCAATTTTCAAATGGTCTCCTTCAACAATAAGGTCGAAATGCTGCAAAAACCAATTCATAGATTTTGTTCGCTCTTTAACTGGGATATAGATGCTATCCAATGTGGTCAGTTTTGGATTTGACATTGAACTACTTCCTTTCGTCGTCTAATTGAGTTGGATTTTTGAAACATTCACCTTATCAAGGTTAACAGTAATCGAAAATTAAACTACATGTATCCACGTAGCAATGGAAAGTACATGCCATTAAAACAAGAACAAACGTTCTTTTTCATAATTTTACCATAATCTGTGTGATAAGTATAGTGATTTTGAAGTTTTTCCAGGGAAGTCAAAGAATATTTTGGCTCCTTTGAAAGAACTTCTTTTAATAAAATCTCCTTTGAAGTCATTATAATTTTTTGCTTAATAGGTCCATTTCAATCTTTATAGCTTTAATTAAATGCTCATGATAACTTCCCCAAGTTCTCTTGCATACGGCCCCTAGCCGTCTAATGCCTATCCATAATGCCCAGAGGTCTATTTCTAAACGGTCATTACTAGAGAGATGTCTGGCTTCGTCATATCCCCTTGCTAAGGAATTATAACCATAATAACGCTGATATTGACCGTCATGTATTTTGAAATGCCCTAAATCATACAGAGGACTGTTTCCTTGAATCTCTCCAAAATCAATAATTCCAGTATATTTCCCGGCTTGCTGAAAAATATGTGAATCGTCGAAATCCCCATGGATTAAACTGGCTTTATGTCTTAACATCAATTCAATTCCAGAACTAAAAAAACTTGTGATTTGGGATATGTCACTCTTACTGAATACTTGCTTTGATAATAAAGCTAAATCTTCGTCTAAAAATTCATAGATGTAATCATATAATGAGTTCTTTTCGCCTCGTAAAGTGGTTCCGTATTCCTCTTCACCTCTTTTAATCCAGCCAAAACCATCAACTTTCACTTGATTTATAATCGCAAGTTGTTTTCCTGCCTCAAAAAGTACACCCTCGTATTCGTCTACTGAAGAACAATCCTTAACATTGGAACCACAGATTTCTTTAACAAGCATCATTGACATCCCTATGGTTTCATTAAAATGCTCAAAGTGTATAACTTCTGGAACTTGAACTTCTTTTTGTCTAAGCAATGAATGTACATATACTTCCACACCAAAACTTAAACCTTGTTCTGGAAGAATCCGCAGATACAAAATATCCTCACCAAACTGAATACGATATACATAGGTAGATACACCACTAAATACTCTTTCTAGCTTAAAAGATTTGGAATTCAGGCAATCTCTTACTAGTTGTAACACTAATTCAATATTAGGAGCATCATTTTTGATCAATAGCTCAACCCTCTCTAAAAAAATGAATGCCTGATTTTCGGCGGCGTATTCGTATAAAAAAAGCTATAATTTAGGAACACCACAAAGTTTAAGGAGATAAGAATGATACTAGCCGATCGTAAAGAAGAATATTATAGGGCTTTATTAGAAAAAAGGACGGAATACGAGGGTGTTTTTTATGTAGGCGTTAAGACAACAGGTGTATTCTGCCGCCCAACATGTCCGGCCAGGAAACCAAAGTTTGAAAACTGCGAATTTTACGAGACCGCCGAGCAGGCACTTCTAGCTTCCTTTCGGCCTTGTCAACGCTGTCGTCCGCTGTCCCACCCTAATCAGGTCTCAGAGCTTGTTCGTTTGCTTGTAGAAGCCGTTGAGGAAAATCCAGAGAAACGATGGAAAGATCAAGATTTCGAGAATCTATCCATTGATGCATCAACGGCACGCCGTCAGTTCAAAAAACGATTCGGAATGACATTTGTTAAATACGCACGTGCACGCCGCATGGGACTCGCCTTGAAAAGCATAAGAGCTGGTCAGACTGTAATTGATGCTCAACTTTCAACCGGCTATGATTCCAGCAGTGGTTTCAGGGACGCATTTTCTCGTATTATGGGAGCGGCACCTACTTTATTAGACGATAGTAATCTCTTAAAAGCATCATGGCTGGATACTCCGCTTGGCCCTATGATAGCAATCGCCAATGAGGAAGCACTCTATCTTTTGGAATTTGTTGACCGCCGAGGTCTAGAGCGCGAAATTGAACGACTTCGGCAAAAAACGAAATCAGCGATTATACCTGGTATCACCAATCCGATTCGATCTATTGAAAGCGAACTGGCACAATATTTTGATGGTAAACTAAGCGAATTCAAAACTCCCTTAATGTTATTCGGATCTCCTTTTCAAAAGAGTGTCTGGGAGCAATTAATAAAAATACCATCAGGGGAAACACGTTCATATTCTGATATAGCCCTTACGGTTGGAAACCCAAATGCCTTCCGTGCTGTGGCTCAGGCTAATGGTGCAAACCAGCTTGCTATCGTTATCCCATGTCATCGTGTCATCAACACAAATGGCGGGTTGGGCGGCTATGGAGGAGGCTTAACTCGTAAAAACTGGCTGCTTAATCATGAGAAGCAAGGATCTAATTGAACATAGCATGCAGCTTCTGAGCTATTTCTATTGCGTCTTTTTCGTCACATGACTTTTCCTGTGAAATGTAATTAATACCTTTGGTTAAGCTATCACTCGTACGAGGAATGAAGTGTGCATGGAAGTGCGGGACACCATCGATCGTCACCAATGAATAAACACGTTCCGCACCCGTTATCTGTTTGATAAAGGCATACAGTTTTTTAACCAAGAAACCATACGATGCCGCCTCTTCATCAGTCATATCAGCAAAATCAAGAAAATGCCGCTTAGATTCTATCACTAATTGTCCCACAACCGATTGTTCCGCAGGAAAATGGCAGACCATCCAGTGCTCATCTTCATAAATATACCCCCCAGGTGGTTGGTGATTAGTAATGCCAGCATGTTTATCACAGATAAAACAAGACATTTGCATCGCCTCTTTAACATTTATTTAGCAATCTTTAAATATGTCACCTAAATTTCTGAAATAAGCCACCTTACTATCTATAAATCCAGCATCATAATCAGCAATTCCTGAAAACTCTGCTTCACTTAAGCACAAACCAAAGAGCCAGAGCTGTCTGAGCGCAACGAATATAGGCACGGCGTCAACATCATTTTCACTAAAATGTCTAATGTCCCTGTATCCATCCAGAAAAGCTGCCCAAAGCCTTTCAACTTCATCTTTATTGTCTCTACTATGGATTTCTCTAGCCAACCTAAACTCAGCAATATCATAGGCTCGCCATCCATACCCACAAATATCGAAATCATAATGCGTCAGCTGCCCATCATCCGTAAAGGCTGCATTTGTATTGCCATGTAAATCCCCATGACATATTCCCCAATCCAAACCTTTTCCCAGATGGTCCATAATCTTCTGTTTTAATCGCATAGCAAGTCCATAAAGAAAATCATAATCCTCTTGACGATGTGCCATATGTAATTTAATTGTACTAAGCGGCCCTTCAATCAGATGCTCAAAATCAAGATCAGCTCTTACGTGTTCACTTTTAAAGCTGTCAGCAGCTTTGTGAATTTGCGCAACCCCTTTTCCAAATAAAAAACTATCTTCTACGGAATGTATAGGCTTTTCATTGCCTTCAGCAAAACTAAACATAACCCCATACTTTACACCTTCGGGCACGAAAAATTCATTTATAAAAGTTCCATCTTTTTTTAAAATTGGTATTGAAACGTTTACACCTTTCGCATGGAGATCATTCAATAAATCTAATTCAAAAGCAACTTCTGAATGATTTCTCCTATCAGCACGATAGACTCTAAAGATATATTTGGCTTGCTCAGTTACTAAAACATAAGTATCGTTCATTCCTCTAAGGAAGTACTGGAAACTAACTGGTTTATGGATCACATAATTATTTTTTATATGAGATAATATCGCCGCTGTCGACAATAGTGAGTATGCTGCAGGAAATAAAGCCAATTTTACACCTCCGAATAATTATTCTTCTTTAGGTAGTTACTGATAGGACCCCTCATGGGTGAAGGATCCAATTGTGTCTCCAATAGTAGGATTTTTCTGAAAGGAACTCAAGATACAATTTAATTTTAATCAACTATTCTGTTTTAGAGATTAACAGCTCATCATCTCCTAGTTGTTTCAAGAAACCACCAGATCAGTTTATGATGACCCTTTAGTTTTGTTGGAATGTCCTCTATAGTTTTTATTGCAGTATCATTGCTACTCATATCACTTTTATACTCTCTATAAATAAAATAAGAACCATCCAAGGGAATTTGTAGTCTGTATTTATACAACGCTACAATATATTTTTCGTTTGCACCCTCATTGGTATGAGAAATTGGTAATTTCATATCTTTTATTGGCGAATCATCAAAATTTTTAATAGCTGAAATACTATACCATACTTGCTTAGAAACGCTTGGGCTAAACTCTTGGGGATAAAGCACAATGGTATTCAGCACGGTTAAGAGCAAAATTGTAAACCACGCCAACGTGTAGCTAAGGCGCTTTCTATTTAATCTGTGAGTGATGTAGACTCCCAAAACTATAATGATGGTGTTTAAAATAAAAATAGATGGTAAAGCAACAATTCTCCCTAATCCTGTGTATGGAAACAGCTCAATTAAAATATAGAACATAAAAAGTGTAGGTATAAGTCCTATCAGGACCTTCATTAAGGATCTAATAAATGTACTCATTCTTTTCCTCATTCCACATGATGTCTAGAAAGATTCGTAGAGTTAGCCTAATAACATAGATGAAGATTATCCACTAAACTACTGCCAATAGCACTTTAATGGGCCGCCATGAGGCAGCCCTTTTTGGCATTTAATACTCTATGTAGCTTGTACATCTTTAATCGGTACCATATCGATCATGTTAATCATATGCCCATCCGGATCAAATACATCGAACAGCACATGATGATTCCAGGGAGAATCCCACGACTCAAGCTCAGTAACGCGGCACCCTCTCAGCTTTAAATCGGCATGCATTTCCGGAACACTGATGCACTTGAAATTGAATACAGGGCGTTCGTAAACTGGGATTGATCCCTTCATCTCCGCCAAGGTTAACAGTGCCGCATGATCGGGATGAGGATCGCAAAACAAGGTCGCCCCCCTGCTGCCATCGCCCCAGTCCTCGATCCCCCGACAAACAAGTCCAAGAATTTCTGTATAAAATACTATGGATTGTTCTAAATTACTGACGGGTAAGAACACACTCCCCAATTGCTGAATTGGCATTCAATTCTCCTCCTTGAGCACCACACACGTGGATGCCAATATCATCTGGTAATATTAACCACTATCATCATATCGCATGCATCAGCTATTCGTAAACGGATTTATTTAACTATCGGTGCTCATTGTAAAAGAAAAACCTGCGGAGTTAGCCGCAGGCTTTCTTCTTTTGTAGCTTCAATTCCAACATTAGTCCGGCTGAATCGTTATGGTCGGATGAGCAGGGATAACCTCAGGTGTTTCCGGAGTTTCCCAGACAACGCCCAGATAGCGTTCCAAGAATGCCCTTACCCCGGCTTCTATACCTGCATCCGTCAATCCCATAATTTTGATCGTCCTGCCCTTCACCCAAATCACGTATTCATCATTCACCAGTTGACCCAGCTTCAGATCAAGCCCAGTATCTCCTGTAGGGGCGCTGCCTCCTACTTCAATCCGGATCAAGTCTTGATAAAGCGCTGCTTCCTGCTGCAGCCTTTCTTCGGTTATAATCTCCAATTCAGCATTGGACGACTGCTTGATATAATCAACCAATGTATCTGCAGCGCTGCTCGAAATCTGTTCAAATCCCGGGTTTTCCAGAATCAGATCCTGACCGCTCGAATCCTTGAATTGAATATCGTCAAAGTACATATTGCGAATTCCGTCTGAATCCGAGAAAAGCTGGATCGAAGCGTATGCGGTATTGGCCGGAGCAAACAGGCTTAATGAAATATCGGCCCATTCACCTTGAATTCCGCCTTCTTTATAAGCTGCCGTAATCGTATTATACTGACTATCATAATAAATAATTAGAATTAACGGCAAGGATCCGGATTCACTGTAAGTCTTTGCACTGGCCGTATAAGTTTCTCCTGCAGTTACGGGTATAAAATTCGTCTGCAAACCCTGCACCTGCTTGGGCCAAATATTTTCATCATTAATATGAACGCTGTAACTTCCGCTGGCTTTCCTGGATGAGACAACCTTCATCTTGCCTGCTACCATCTCATTAATAGGATGTGTAAGCTTCCAGCCCGCAATCTTATCATCAGTTGGCGTCGGCACGACTACAATCGCCCGGGCTTGCCCCTCTTCCACAATAACAAGGCTCTCTTGTTCAGCCGCGATCACGAAGGCAGGGGCTTGAACTACTGACCCGCCCTTATAGCTAATCCGGTATACTACCGATTGATCGGTCGTAGCTGCAGCCAGGATTGGAACTATTAGCTCAGCAATCCCGGTTTCGGAGCTCCATGCCTGGACCGCCGCCGTTACCGCTTCTGCTGTCCCCCCGTTAACAACCCGCTCGATGCTGAAGTCCCCTGATGAGGGCTCTGTAGACCCGGCAGGCAATTTAACGGTCAGCTTGCCATTCACTGCAACTGCAAATACATCTTCTCCACTTGGCTGGTCTTCCAAATAAATCATATTAAAATCTCCGGTTGCCCATGTATTACCGCCATACCAGCTAAAATACGGAGGTCCGCCATGATAATTCCGCAAAAAGAATCCCATCAGCGAAGAAACCTGATCCGGATCGATCCCGATACTGCTGAATGGTATCGCCTGTATCGTATTCCATCGGTCGCTGTATACCTGGGACCGGACTTCCCAAGGCATATCCGGTGCCGCCTGTCTGCCTGTCGGCGGGTTGACACCCATGGTAAAGCCTATTTTCTTATCATTAAAATTGCTGAAAAATCCTTTATACATCACTTTCGTATCTCCAAGGAAGGTTTCCACCGAGTCCGGAGTTGCCCCATTCCACCAATTAATAGCAGAATTGATAGCATCATTCGTAATCATCCCGCTAATGTTAGGATCAAAGTTTTCATATCCTACATATATATACGCATCATCCCACAGCAGGCGCACCTTTGTTTCCGCTGTTGGCTGCTCCTTGGATGGTGTAATCAGAAAATCGTTAAACGGTTTAGCGTTTACCCAAGGACCTTGTTCAAAATCCAATGATTGCAAAATGATATCTTTACTTGCAGTCGTTTTGACGGCATAAGCCGGATGCTTGATCATTCCCGGATGCTCAGCCAGAATCTGATTGATTTCCCCGCGAATGATACCGTTCTCGTCTTCATGAGCCTCTACATAGCTTAGCAAAGCATTCATCAGAACCTGCTGTACACCATCCCACATCTGCATATATCTCATTTGATTCGCTTCAATATACTGCTTACGCTCTGCGGCCTTCTGCAGGCTTAATTTGAAATCTGCGAGCATGGCCAAGGCTTCGGTTTCATTCACCGGTGGCTCCACTTCATCCTCACGCGGGAAGCTCAGTGCTGATGCCTCATAGAATTCGAAGGTCCCCATCAGATAAGCCGCGCGTTTCTGCTGCTCTGCGGTTCCTTTCGTCTGCGCCTCATTAACCACTTGCTCCATCAACTCACGAGCAGCTTGCAGCTCTTCCTTCGTAATCATCGTTAAATACTCATGCGTATAAATATTCAAATAATTGGATCTAGGCTTTGTGTATTTCCATTGTAAATACCAGTCTGATTCAAATATGCGCGTAGTCCAGAATTCCTCCCAGTGTTCGTAATATTGCTGCAGGTAAGGAGCTGCATCCGGCCCGACAGCAGTCTCATACCATTCCTCGGTCAAGGCATCGACATCCTGGTCGGCATTCCACTGCATTTTGGCTGCCAGCCACAGCTTAGGCCCTTCACCAAAGTTCGGTAGCCATTCCGCTACATGCCCGATTACGCGGTTCTCCTCAGCATATTTATAATTGTCCGCCATCTTCTGCAAGTACATTCGTGGTAAATTATAAGGTGAACCGAATAAATACTCGTAGAACCCGATATGGGTCGCCGATTGCAGCCATTTATCCATCAGTATTTGCGCCTCGGCATCTATATCCGAATCCAGCCACGTTAACCGGTCGTCCGTGATATAGGGGACTACGTTAGGATGCAGCTTATAAGGAGATCCATCCTCGTTCTTCGGCGGATCATACACTTGGGCATAGGCCAGCATACCGAAGTATTTATCAGCAAGCTTCCCTTCCTGTGCTGTACCGTTATGATAATTCAGTACACCTTCTACAATCTCATTCACCCAAGGATAATATAAATCCGACATATTCAGCAAGCCTACTGAATTTAGGTGATCTGCTCCGGGATAATTTGGATGTGACGGGTCCGATTCACAGTGTGCCCTGCTATCCGTCACTCCCAGAGAAAACGAGGTAGCCCCCGGGTTCTTTTCGAAATACTCTACAATTCTTTCAACCGCTGCCGCTGCCGTATCCGAGTTTAAACATGGATTCCATTCAAAGCTTCCAGGCTCGGGTACCACATTACCGGGATAATATTCCGGATGATCGGCAAATACAACAGGATCGAATAGGTGCTCCAGATTATGATGGAACTGAATATTGTCGTGCATCCGGTTCAAGCGCAGCCACTCCGGATTCTCTGCTGGCGTTTCCATCCAGAAAATATGACGGGATTGTGAGGTTGGCTCATCACTGACCGTTTCGCGCGGCAGAACGATAGCATTACGGGTAGGCACATGCTCGCCATCTTCTCCCGGCATCAGCCAACGAATCCCCAAATAACGCTCCAAAAATTCATACACTCCAAACTCTGTTCCCCAGCTGGTAGAACCCGAAATTCTAATCACATCATCCGTTGTTTGAATAACAAAGCCCTCGCTATTCAGGCTCCCCAATAATTGATGAAGTGAGGTCTCTTCCGAAGGAACACCTCCGCCAACATAAATACGAACATGATCTGTATTCTGCCATTCCTCCTCCAGCAATTGTTCTTCGGTCACAACGGGCAGCTCGACTCCAGTAGATTTATTTATATACTTGACTAATGTTTCAGCTGCGATGCTAGAATCCTGCTCAAATCCGGGATTCTCTACAGTTAAGACATTCCCGCTCGTTTCTTTAAACTCGATATCGTCAAAGTATACACTTCTTCTTCCGATAGAATCAGACTGCATTACAACCGATGCATATTTGGCATTTTGGGGGGCACTTCCCGTAACAGTCAGCTTCTCCCATTGTTCAGCCGTTATGCCCACAACAGCGGGATATGTCAGCAAGGTTTTATTGGCATCGTAAAAATAGATGATTAAAGCCGGGTTCAATTCACCTGATTCCAGATAATAGTAAGCACTTGCCGTGTAACTGACTCCTGGAGTAACCTCCATCAGGTTGCTTTCCACCGTATAGTTAAATTCATTGTCATCGTTGATATGCAGGCTGTTGCTGCCGCTATTATGCCTGATATCGGTCACCCGTACGTTCCCTTTTAGAAACGTATTATGGGAAAACCACCCCGGGATCTGGTCAACGGCCAACGGCAAATCAGAAGGAATAACAACGACCGCTTGGGCTTGACCGTTCGCAACAATCTGAGTTCCTGCCGGAATCACAAAGGCTGCGGAATCCACTGCAGCTGTTCCTAGATAGCTAACCCGATAGAGGACTGACTGCGCTACCCCGCTTGCAGCAACAGGTGGAATGGTAAGGGAGGCTTCTTTAACTGCTTCGTCCCATTTTAGCTTGACAGGTGACACGATAACAGGGCTTCCTCCATTGATGATTTGTTCTACGATAAAATCACTTAACACGGGTTCGGCAGCCTGGACTCCATCCAAGGCTACATCTACTTTCCCGTTAGAAGCAATAACCGAGACGATAACAATCGGAGTTGGCTCCGGCGTTGTGGTTGGTCCCGGTGTTTCTGTCGGCTCTGGTGTTTGCGTCGGTCCCGGTGTTTGGGTTGGCGTTGGCGTTGGTGTTCCATTATTCCCACCGTTTCCTGCGGATCCTGAAGTAACTGAATTGGACACACCTGCCCCTTTGAGCTGCTGAGGCCGCTTTTCAAACTCACTGCCCTTCGCCTTCTCATTCACCGTTGCAGTCTGGATCACTCCCTGGCCCAGCACCTTTACAATCGTATCCAGGATAATGTCAACAATTGTCGCTTCTGTCGCCACCTTCAAGCTGCTCCCTTGTGCCTGCTCACCTATCTTCAATTTCTCTATCTTTCCACTCAGAAGCTCGATGGTCACATCCGGGTCCGTCACTTCCACTTGATTGAAGTGCCCCTTCAGGACAACCGTCACCCCCTTCTTCAGGGTTTCCATAATTTGAACGAGTTCAAATCCGATACCGGTATCTGATTGGGCTTGCTCCAGAATTACAGAAGACTTAACTCTGATCGCCGCAATTTTTCCGTTATTTTCTAAGACGATCCGTACAGTCCCTTCAGCCCTATCTACGATAACGGAAGCCAGGAAGCTGTTTGCCACATGAATACTGTTACTGCCACCTCCGTTAATCGTAGTTGTGCCTTTCACAGTCACCTGCTGAAGCGTGACATCTCCTTCTCCAATTCCTTTTGCAAGCAGCAAGCTGCCCTTGATCTCCATATTTTGCAGAGTTACGCCCGGCACTTCAACAACGACATTTCCTTGTATCGTTTGAACACCGCTTACAGGCCCGTATGTACCTGCTTTACTGTAGACCAGTGTCTCCTGGGCCTTCAGCTTAAGCGCCCGCTCCAACGTCACGACTGCCTCTGCCCGTGTAATGGAAGCGCTAGGCTGGAAGCTTTTGTCTGGATAGCCTTCCATCACCTTGACTGCGGCAGCCGCTGCAACAGCTTCAGCTGCCCATGGAGCAATTTGCCCTGCATCTGTAAAACCGCTTTCAATCTTTTCAGTACTTTGCTGGCTCAGATCAAGCAGCCGGGCAATCATGACAGCTATTTCCTGCCGGCTGATCGACCGCTTCGCTCCGATTGTACCATCGGCATAGCCCTGCACATAACCGGCCTGAACTGCTTTGGCTGCATCACCATAGGCCCAGTATGAGCTGTCAAGATCTGAAAAACGGATATCGGCGGCGGCTGTAAATTCAAAGGACCGGTTGATCAGAGCAAATATTTCTCCCCGGCTTACCTTGTTATCAGGTCTGAATGTGCCGTCTTCATAGCCTTCAATCTGCCTGTCTTCGACCCATTTCTCCACCTGCTTCTCTGCCCAATGTCCACTTAAATCGGAAAATGCAGGTGAAGAAACAGAAACATCACGACTAGAGTCTGAACTTGCACCGAAAGCTGGTGCCACTGATGTGCCAAATGAAGTAAAAACAAGACAAAACGCCAACAGAAGAATAATCGTTCTGCTGAGTTTTTTAGGAACTATAATCATACTGCACCTCCAATAATATGGGTATATAAAAATGATGGTCCACCAAATGACGCTGCCAATCCTGCTCTGCTCAATCCTCCCTGACCCCTCAAAAACCCTGTAGCCTCCTTTCGGAATCATCTTCTCTTCGTCATCACTTATATGATAGAATGAAAGCAGTTGCAACAGGTGTCAAAAGCGAGCATTTTACTGACACTATAGAACCTTGGCCAAATAAGCCTCAGGAATTAGGGAACATGAGCCGATATTGCAATGGGAGGAGCAACAAATGACCATTATTCCCGAGCATATAGATGTAACGATCAATCTGGATACCCAGAAAGGATCTCTGCCCTTTTACATTGGCGTCCATGATATTACAGATCAAACCCCTTTGCATCACCACGATTTTGTTGAGTTTTCATTCGTCATTGAAGGGAGCGGCATAGAGAGCATCAATGGAAAAAAACACACGCTTCGCCCTGGGGTAGCCTCCTTCCTGCTTCCGCATCACATTCATGAAATTCATAGTCATACAGGTCAAACCGTTCGCAAGTATTGCTGCATGTTCGACTTCCATATGCTGCTGGGCTCCTCCTACGATTCGGACTGGTGTGCCTTGTTGTATGAAATCGGCACTCAATTCCCCTCATATGCTGAATTCACAGCTGCGGAAAGCCAAGGGTTGAAAGAAACGTTCCATAAATTGTTAGTAGAAAGCACCCGCCCTGTCCCGCTTCCAGGCCGGAGCGGCATGATCCGTTCCTTATTAACAGAAGCTCTATTGGTATTTGTACGTGCTGTCAGTACCCATAAGACGATGGATAACCTCGTCGTCATCCCTGATTTGCAGCAGCCCTTCTGGCCCATTATTCAATATCTGCATGTGCACTACACCAGTAGACTGTCCAGGGAAAGTCTCGCAGATCACTTCGGTGTAAGCGCTCCCTATATTAGTCGGATATTTAAGCATTACACAGGCCAAAGCTTTCTTACCTACCTGCATCAGCTGCGCATTGAATCTGCAGTTAACCTGCTACTTTCTACCAATATGCCGATTGTAGATATCTCAGCAGAGACTGGTTTCGATTCCGTCCGCACCTTCCTGCGCGTATTCCATAACACCAAAGGACTTACACCCAAGGCATATAGAAAGATGCATGAACGTCAAATACAACAATAGACGCCAAGTCAGCAGACAAGGCGTTAAGGCGTTAATATGAAGGCTATATTTTTCTTACCTCAAAAACAAATAGGAGCGGATTCATTGAGGCATTTTTTATCCATTTAACCGATTGGGCTTAATTACTTACTATTCTTGAAATTCCATACTTTCTAGTAACTCTTTGAAATATAGAATTGAACTCTTATATGTAACCTGGTAGGAGGAATACCTAATACTATAAAACTGGAGATCAGACTTAAATACGATGAGGGTATCTATTCGCTTATCCCAGTCAGTATCATTCACATAGGTCAATTGCATAGCGTCAAATCCAAACAGTTTCATTTGTTTTTCTTCAATAATGGAATCATTAGAAATAGCAGCCTTCTGTTTAGCACGATCCAAATAATCAATTAATGTTATGTCTTCCGTCTCGTCAGTTTGGGGCTCGGCCGATATAAATAACATCGTGAAATTGAAGTAACGTATAGCTAACTGAAGATTCTCAACATCCTCGACGGTCGCGAAATCCTGAACCCTCTCATCTACTTCTGATTTATTTTTTTCTAGCCCCGCCATATTTCTCCATAGACCATAAACGGTAAAATGAAATTTGGCGTCGCTGCTCGTATATTCTTTCTTACTGTGGATCGCTACCGTACGGTCTCTTTCATCCCATTCAACCTTTGCCTGAACGGATTCCGAGATAAAGCGCACTGGAACAAATGTATGTCCCTCTTTCAACTTAGGCGCCACTGGCAGCGTGACAGAATTACCATTTACTTTGGCTACCGGATTATCAATCTGTAGTTCGATTTGTATACCTTGCTTACGTCCTATGATCGTGCGAGTGTGATTATCCCATGAGATTTCTAGTCCCATCTTTTCGAAAATAGGTCTGAATTGAACAAGTGTTGTCGAGTTTTCAATAAAAGGCGGGTAGCTAAATGCAATTGAATTCGCGTCTAAAGAAACTTGAATATTGTTGTCCGTAACTGTTGAAGCTTCTGTTTTGACAATTCCAGTCCCGATAAATAAAAGAGTTATCAGTAATAACAATCTTGCAGAGATCATTAATTTATTAGTCAATCAGCACACATCCCTTAATCTATAGTTAAAGCAAAGCAAGAATCTCATAATCTCTCGCAACTATCATTTACTGTATATCACTTCACTTACTTTGATATTAACAATTCACTTTTAATAACGGTAACAGCTTGTCCTGCCATCATAATTCTATCGTTTTTTATAGTAATTTTAAGTATACCCCCACGTGCTGAGGCCTGATAAGCGTATAATTCATTTTTCTTTAACTTATTGCTCCAATAAGGTGCAAGGCAACAGTGGGCTGAACCTGTAACCGGGTCTTCATTAACCCCTAGCGCTGGGAAAAAACACCTTGAAATAAAGTCAAATTCAACCGATTTGCTCGTTACAATGATCCCTCTCGTTTGAACTTTTTCCAACAAGGAGAAGTTTGGCTTTAGATTTTTGAGAACATCTTCGGATTCTATTTCAATTAAATAATCTAGTCTATTTCGCCCTACGTAAATCGGTGTTATTTGTAAAGCTTCGATGAGTTCCGATGGGCAGCTGCAAGCAATCTCTGGTTCCATGGGGAAATTCAGTTGGATCCAAGACCCGCTTTTTATGGCAGTCAAAAGACCACTCTTTGTGTAAAAGTTAGCCTGTTGGTCTACAGTCAACATTTCCTTTTCCCATAAAATATGAGCACTTGCCAAAGTAGCATGACCACACAAATCAACCTCAGTGTTTGGCGTGAACCATCTTAGTGAATATCCATCTTGATAGGGAAACAAAAAGGCCGTTTCAGATAAGTTCATTTCTGCGGCAATACTTTGCATTTGATCATCATCTAGCGGGCCAGGCGTTAAACAAACAGCTGCAGGATTTCCCTTGAAAGTTTTATCCGTAAAAGCATCAACCACATATATCGGCAGCATCACTAACTTCCCTCCTTTCCATCATTTGAAATTTATCAAAAAGATTATTCATCCTTTCGGAAAATAGAGAAAAGGACAGCCGCGCGGCAGCGTTTCTGATATTCACCTCTTTCTTCAATATGAAATCACCCTTCCACTACATCCGCCATCAATTCACCTGCAACCTCAATCATCTTAGGGATCACAGCTTCATTAGTGCCAGATACGTAAATATCCCCCTGATAATGCCGAAATGGGATCTTTATATCGCCGTAGCTCCACATGAAAAAATCTCCCTCAATGGACATGCTGGTAGAACCTGCTACAGTAAACACAGATGTATAGGAAAAATCAGGTTTGGAAGTAAAATACCGTTTGCACTCTTCCAAAGATATCGTTTGCACCGAATTGCCGTTTTCCTGAAATGCTCTTGTAATTCTATATCGTTGACTCATTAAGATGCCTCCACTATCGTCCAATTTTTCTTTGAAAAGGCTGTTCACTATCTAAAAAAATCAGATGCTCCATATCCGCTCTAATGCTGCCCCATCTTTCCAACAAATTCCCCTTCGGATCATGCAGCGAAATCGCCGAATTCGTCCTCTGCAAACCTATTTTACCCCAACGATTTATTTTGAACAATGCTGTATTTAAGGTAGAACACGATCACCACTTGTATTTACGAGGGAATATAAAGAGAAATCAACTAAATCATATAGTGATCTGATTATAGGATTTATAAGTAAGGGACAATTGCTTTTATCCAATAAGCTGCAGGTATAAATATGACTTGTGCTAATAACGTCCCGCAAAATCTAGAGAACATGAGAGCACCAAAAACTTTATTAATGGATGATAATTTCGCTTCTTTTCTCAAAGCTTTATCTGTCAATAATGCAACCTGCGGATCAATCAGTATGGTCAATAGTATAGTGGCCACTCCGTTTATTAATCCCGAGGATTGAGAAGCTCCAATGCTGTATGGCCCAGGCAAAAATGTTGCATATAAAGCTGCCAATACGCCCACGGTATAAATAGCTGTGACAAAGCAGTTCATAAGCATCAAGCGTTTTGGGACCCCACCTGCATGAAGGCGTTGAAGCATTTCCCATTTCGGCATTCGAATATGGTAGAAAATATTTTGAATAACACTGACTCGGAGTGCGTGTTTTATCATTTTCGGGATTGATCCCGCCTTCTCCAGATGCGATACCATACGTCCAGATAAGCCCACAAACGTAGGGAATAATGCTATTGCTAGTAGCGTACCAAGGGAAGCTGCGGCTAAAATAATCCGAAAGTTACCAGCCAGGTTAAATTCCAAATGGCTCTTGGCAAAATCAACGATTTTGCCGGTCATTGTTCCCTGAGCAATATTTGACGTTCTCGAAACAAGAACAATCATACCTGTTAAAGAAAGTGCAATAGCTAGCTTCCCCGTCCGAATTCCTGCCATTCTCACCGCATAGGAGAGCGTTTCAGCAGAATGGATTATCAGGGTAAGTAACGATATTAATACGATACGTTCGACCATTCGATAACCCCCAGCTTGTATGAATTATTTACAATTTTTCTCAATATCGGCCTTCCTTCTATATCATAAAGAAGTTAATTTTTCTAAAAAAGAGAAACTTACTTCATTTTTATTTCTTATTTTTGATGTTTAGATTCGAAAGGCACTTTGAGGAGCGTATTTAGTGACTAGGGTGCGTTACAAGTGAGGTGGGTACACATCTTTAAATGCGGACGATACCGCTATTCCGTCCACAGCTGCTAAGTGCTGAACAGACCATTCTCCCAAGACTTCCTAGGGGTCGGAAGCGCTGTGAATGAAGATTTGAGAAGGAGTGTTGCTTTAACGATGTTTTTCATCGTTAAAAGCAACATCTCGTCTCCACAAGCTTACTTTAATGATGAAAAACATCGTTAAATCCCTGTTATCCACCCAGATGGGCCCGTCCGGCCTCTTTTAACGATGAAAAACATCACTAACGTGGCTGATTACCTGGAAACATTTACTTTAACGATGAAAAACATCGTTAAGTGAAGCACACGCTCAAACGGGCCACCAGCAAAATTTGCTTCCTGAGGCGAAGGGATAGTGAAGATAGGGAAAATCTCCGCTTCCTTTCTGATTCCCTTGGAGAATGAACAAAAACCATAAAAAAAAGCAGACAGCCTCATGCAACATACGGACATACGCTGCTTTAAGACTATCTGCTTCTAAACAAGTTTCAAGATGGATTAATTTGATCCATACAGCTGACCACAGGCAGCATTAATATCTGATCCAAATTGGGTTCT
Organism: Paenibacillus eucommiae; assembly: GCF_017874215.1. Taxonomy (GTDB): domain Bacteria; phylum Bacillota; class Bacilli; order Paenibacillales; family NBRC-103111; genus Paenibacillus_AI; species Paenibacillus_AI eucommiae. The sequence continues at coordinate 143,262 of NZ_JAGGLB010000016.1, read as the reverse complement.
GACTGTGACCTGGATTCCCCTTGACTTTAATATTTGAACGAACATTTTGACACTGTTCCGGTCAGACTGCCCATAGCTTTGGGGCGTCTCATCGGTCGAGTTATAGGGTATCAAGTTAACATGGTAGAGATGCTCCCATAATCCTCTTCCCAACAATAAAGCAGCAACAGCATCCGCATGTTCGGTTGAATCATTTATCCCTCTAAGCATTATATAAGCGATATATACCTTTCTCCCGGTATGCTGTATATGGCTATCCAACGCTTTCATTACTTCATGCAGTGGGAACCGCTCATTAATGGGCATCAGTTCACTTCTCTGAGCATCAAATGGTGAATGCAGCGAAAAGGTCAAGTTAACTTGTGGGAAGTCCTTCATCAGTCTGTATATTCCCGGCAAAATACCAATTGTAGAAACAGTTATTCTTCGATGCCCTAAACCAAATATTTGCGGGTCGGTCAGTGTCTCCAGCGCATCAAATATATGAGGATTAGCAAGCGCCTCCCCCATTCCCATAAAAGAGACACTGTCCAAAGCATGGCCATTCAAGTGAAAGTGCAGCAGTTGGTCGGTTATTTCATCGGTTGTAAGATTTCTTTTCAAGCCGATTGTACCTGTAGCACAAAAACTACAACCAAACCCGCAACCACACTGGGAGGATATGCAATACGATTCCCACCCGCGTTTATAACTTAACCTAACTGCCTCTATACGCTCACCACCTGCTATGGCAAACAGAAGCTTGCTGACCTGATTTGATTTTTTTTCTAATACCGGTGTAATGCTGGATACATGATGTCCAAGCTCATTGATCAATTCGTCCCGTACAAACTTAGGTAACATGGTCATATGTTCAAATTCACCGATTTTTTGTTTGAAAATAGCTTCTATGATCTGAAGATATCTGTAACCTGGCTGTTTAAGGCTCGATAATATGTGCTGAATCATTTTATATTTTGATTTTGGTTTCATTGTTTTCTCCTTTTAGCACGGAGAAAAACGCAAAAAAGCACCAGTCGACCGGCGCTTTTTTGCGTTTTACATTAACCAAACTATAGTACAAAAAATCTAAGCGATTATAGAAGTCATCGTTTAGTGTATTTATATATAGAAGGATAAAGTTCCGGTGGCTGCTTAGTTATTTGGTGAACCATGTCAACGATCATTTTAAATGACAGGTTCACATTAACATCTACAACTTCAGCCATCACTTTCATCCTCCTTAAAATTGTAATTACTAAATACAAAAAACAACATAGCATACATTCTCACCATAATCAAGAAGTCAGTTTATTGGAGCTTTATGATCTTTGTAGCAATATTTTTGCAAAAATCACTGTCATGCTCCACAAAAAGAATGGTTGGCGAGAATTCAAGCAGTAACTCCTCAATCTGCATGCGAGAAATAACATCAATAAAATTAAGCGGTTCATCCCAAATATGCAAATGAACTTGTTCACAAAGACTTTTTGCAATCAGCACTTTTTTCTTTTGGCCGCCGCTAAAAGCTGAAATATCCTTTTCAAATTGAACTCTGGAAAAATCAAGTTTTCTTAAAATAGATTTAAAAAGACTTTCATCAATCCCATTTTCTAAAGCGTAATCCGTTAAATTCCCCTGTAAATGTGAAGTGTCTTGTGAAACATAGGATATTTTAAGCTGGCTGCCTTTTCTGAAAGTGCCTGTATAGTTTATATCCTCGCCGCAGATCAGTTTAATAATGCTTGATTTCCCGGAGCCATTTTTACCTGTAAGTGAAATTCGATCACCTTGCTCAATAGTAAAACTTATATCTGTGCAAACCTTCTTCTCACCGTAATAAATAGAAACATTGTCAAGTTCAGCAAGCTGAATTTTATGAAAAACAAGTTGTGAAATCTTTAAGCTATCGGAGCTTTCAATATTTTTAAGGAGCATAGACCTTTCATCAATAGCAGATTGCTGTCTATTCTCAATTGCTTTAGAGCGTTTCATCATTTTAGCAGCCTTGTGACCAATATACCCTTTATCTACCTTGGAACCGGAATTTCTTGTACCATTTTTAGTTTTTTCCACTTCGTGTGACCAGTTACTCGTTCGTTTAGCAGATTCCGACAAGCGTTTAATGTCTTTTCTTAGCTTTTCGTTCTCTGCAAGCTCAAAGTTATCTTGTCTCACTTTATTTTCCCACCAATCGGAGAAATTACCTTTTTGTATCTCTACGTTGGTCTTATTGATTGAAAGTATATGATCTACGCAGTTATCAAGAAATGCTCTGTCGTGAGACACCAGAATAAAACCGCTTTTGGTTTTCAGATAATCACTGACAAGTTTTCTTGCATTCATGTCAAGATGATTGGTTGGTTCATCAATTAACAAATAACTATTTTCCTTAAGAAATAATGCAGCCAACAATACTTTCGTCTGCTCTCCGTTCGATAATGAATCAAAGGGCCGATATAAAACATCTTCAGAAACCTTAAGCAATGATAGTTCACGCATTAATTCCCAGTGCAGATAGTCTGGATAAATGTCTTGAATGACATCAAGGGTATTATTTTCTTTGTTTTCAACATGAAATGGGAAATATTCAAAACTGACATTCGCTGATATATTTCCGCTGTATTCATATTTACCAAGCAGCAGGCCCAGAAATGTAGTTTTCCCTCTACCATTTCTTCCCGTAAATCCTAATTTCCAATCGGTATCTAATTGAAAATTCACGTTTTCAAATATGTTATCGTAACTGCCATCATAGGCAAACGTCAGGTTTGTAACATTTATTAATGACATCAAATTATCCTCCTGTATGAAAATATAAAAGCTACAAGAAAGTTACCTTCTTGTAGCTCAAATAAATACAGTTAATCCAACCCGCCATAGAGTTAGATTAGGACATATTGTTTGAGTGAAAAGATGTAGTAACTCTCTTGCATATAAAAAATAAAACATGCGAAAAATACCGCTTCTATTGTTTTATTAGTTTATATTGTTTGCAAGAAAAATTACATTATACTTTTCAACTCCATTCATTAAATTACATGCATTTTATCATACCCATTTTTTTATTGCAACAAATAAATTATTCGTTATCCGCTGTATGTATCCAATAATTTGTTCAGTTCTCGCTTATTCAGCGGATGATAAGTGATGAGTCTGCCATCTAAAAGCACATTGAAAACACCATATGCAGAAGGTGCAAGCTGCGCATCTTTGCAGTTCTCTATACGAATTATTTGTGCTGGAAGCCCTCTATCCGCAGCAACCTCCAATATTGAATTTACAGCATCCTCAAAATATGGGCATTGGTCTGACCGGATAATAGTTATTCCTTGCCCATGTTTTTCCGCCCTCTGCTCCCAGCCATGGTTAAAATGAGGAACTGGATGATTATCAAAGCTATTTACTATTAATTCAAAACAAGGTGGCGCAGTGTCAACTGATCGAAAGCCATATTTCATGAAAAACGATTTATCCGATAACCAAGTTTCGGAACTCGTAACCATTGCAACACCCGACTTATTTTGAAGTTTCGCATCGTTTAAACATGCTTTAAGTAACGCGGAACCGTATCCCTTACCTTTGCCTTTCCCAACAATCCATAGACAATGGATTATCATATAATTAGCACCCGAAATTCCTCTCCAGTTATACTCACTCGGAATATATTCAATGAACCCTTTAGGAACTCCATCTTCTTCAATCGTTTTTAGCTGCAATCCTTCTTGAAATCGTTCCAATAACCAAGAAAGCTTTTGATGATAACCTTCCGATTTGGGTTTACTTCTCATGCAAAAAAAACCTTTTTCATGCACATTTTCTTGATTAACATCAATGATTTCAAACAGAATATATCCCCCCTGAGGATGCTCGCTTATAGAGATAATTTCATACCTTCGTGACTGGATACAAATCCTAGCCGTTCATAAAATCGATGAGCATCATTACGCTTCTTATCCGTTGTTAATTGAACTAGCCCGCAGCAATTAGCCTTTGCGGAATCGATGGCGTGACGAAAGAGAGCTTCTCCAATACCTCTACTACGATATTGCTTATCAACACGTACACCCTCAATTTGAGCACGTGTCATTCCTAATCGAGCTAGCCCTGGTACAAATGTAAGTTGCAGACAGCCAATAACCTCATTATCTTCTACAGCAACGAGTATTGAATTTCCTTTCTGCCCCTGGATTTCCGAGAAAGCATCAATGTAAGCTTGAGGTAATGGAGTTTCAAACCGCTCACGGCTTACTCCTAGCTCATCATCAGCTAATAAGCGCACAATGGCTTCAAGATCACTTTGTAGTGCAGTTCTTATATCCATGCTTATCGCTCCTTTGCCAATAAAAACCTAATTCACACAGTCGTAGTGCACTCAAACCTTTTGATAATAAATTCGTTTCACAGTCCAAAAATCCCTTTATTATTAAGGAATCTTCCGTGATCTTTCTCGTTATGCAAACAACTTGTTATTAACCTATAGAGTCTGCCCATTAGTAAGAAAAACCTAGCCTGCGGCTAGGTCCTTGTCGAAATCGATACATTTGAGCATAGGAGGGAAATGGACATGGGGTTCCAACCGCCTTTAAAGTCGTGTTCTTTGAATGGTTGAAGTGGTTTGAACACGACTTTAAAGGCGGCCGCTATCGCTTTTCCACCCCATATCCATTCCCTTTCTTCTACTTGGTGCTTCCTTCTACTTCTCTAGTACCGATCCGGTCTTCAATCCGGTACTCATATCCGTGAACTCCCTTGTAATACTCGGGATACATTTCTCCTCCACACGCTTCGCAAGAAAACTGGGGCGGCACTTCTGGATCACCGTCGTCCATCCTGTCAAAATCACGTACCACACTAAGCGGGATCTCTTCGTTCCTTGAGCATATCAAACACACATAATTGACGACCTCCTTGAACTGCTGGTACTTGCTTACGCTCAATTGCTTTGCTTTCTTTTTCTTGTCCGCTTTTCTTTTCTTGGACACTGGTGACATCTTGTATCATCCTTTCTAGACATGCCTTTGAGGTGGAGCACACAGCGTACTTCACCCTTAATTTCCCGTCTTCAAGACATACTTCTCCCTTGTATTCATAGTAGCCTTCGCACTTTAGACAACAAGGCGGCTTCCCTGTCTGCTCTTTGATCCGCTCACTCCATGTTCTTCGTGTTAACATTCGTTTCGCCTTTACAATCCATCTTCTGGCTGTTTGTTGCCACTGACTTACTAACTTCTTGCAAAGACTCTTGATCCGCCTCGAGTATACCCCATAGTAGCGAATGGTCTTAAAGTTTTCATCCGGGATATGCCGTATCAGTCTTCCCATAAATTCTTCCACGGAGATGGTCTCCCTTTTCTCTTCTCCATCGCTCTTATCCCGGTATCGAAAGGTTACCCACTGCCCATCATACGCTTCGATTCGACTTACCGCTATCGCTGGTCTTCTCATATAACGCCCGATGTATCCCAGCTGCTCTTTCACATTCCCTTTCTGTTTTGGGGCATATATATAGAACCCTTCTCCGTTCTCCGAATAGGCTCTTTGCAAACGTTGCTGTATCTGCTTTTTCTTCAGTCCACCTAGCTTTTGGCGTAGCAGTTTTAACACGACCGTCTGCCATTGTTTGCGCAGCATCTCAAATGGAATGAAGTCGTATGTTTTCCACTCACCATTCTTTTTCATTCCACCCATGGTCACTAGCATATGCACATGAGGATTAAAATTGAGCCGCGCACCGAACGTATGCAGCCCGGCTATTATCCCAGGAGTTACCTTGTGCTTCTTCTCAAAATATTCCTTGATTATGCGCACAGCCTCATCCATGAATCCTTTGAGTAATTTCTCCCGATGGAGTAGAAAGACTTCACGTAATCCTTCGTCGATGGTGAAGACCACATGGCGATGGTTCACTTGAAATACATCTTGTTCCAAGATCCGCGCCCACTCCTCTGTTTCTCCGCAGGAACAGGTCGTACAGAATCTTCCTTTAGAGCGATACGGAACAAGCCGTAGATCATGACAACCTTCACAGACCAACAGCTTAAAACCATTTCGCGGATCGCCGCATTTGCGGAATTTCTCCACTTCCTTCACTACGTTAGAACGAAGTTTATTTTTATGTTTTTTTACAAATCGGTCCCAATGACCACGCTCATCAAAGAAAATTCGTTTCAGAATGTTCGTCTCCATACTCTAAATTTACCAAAAATAAATACGGAATAGAAGCCCCTACTCCCACCCCGAAAACTTATAAATTCTATATTGTCAAAAAAAGGCTGCACGAGGCAGCCTCTGTTATTCAACTATCTTTTCTCGTTTGCTTGACGCATTGTTTGAACTAAACAATAAATTCCGTGTTCTGATTGAAATCCTAAACCTTTATTAATAGCAAGCATAGCTGTATTGCTGGAGTCATTATGCGTAAACACAAACTCGGCGTTCTGCTCCTGTGCATATTCAATTGACTTGATTTTCACAGCAAGACCTAATCCTTGCCCGCGGTACTCTCTTAAAACGCCAGTCATATAACTGTAATAATTTCCGTCAGGGCGCCGGATAACCCATGCCATTGCAACCCAACAGTCATTATATATAGCTATCTTGACTCCACTTGGTTCCCAGCCATCCGACTCGGTTATTATTTTCTTCAGTTTCATCAGCTCCGTCGAATCTACTTCACCTATACTGGGAACATCCTTCATCAGTTCATAATGAAAATGTAGGAGTCTATCAACCATTCCATCATTCATGGAATAATCCGCGAGTGATACAAACCTAAAGCCCTCCGTCTCTTTATTTCCCACACTTTCGATAAGTCTAGACATATCCAACTGATAAAGATTCAGCTTGGAAGCGAATACATTTCGGGCTATAACAAACCCTCGCTTTTCAGCCCACGCAAGGTCCTCATAATTATTATCCCCAACGTTTGTTTCTAATACGATCGCCTCATGGGCAGTTACATAGCGCAATAACTCTTGATAAATTTTGTTTCCTATGCCTCGCCTGCACCACTGAGGATCAACCTTTATTTGGAGAAGAAAGTGCCCTGGTTTTGTAATGGGATCCCATGGCCCGCTAACCGCAAGACCAAATCCAATCAATTCTCCGTGGTCAGTCACAGCTCCAATACGCTTGAGCAATGTTTCCTCGGTCCGAATCTTTTCTTGGTAAAGTAGAACTTCATATGAAAGCTGAGTTGCTCCACATTCGCTCACCTTATCTTTATAGTTTTCAACAGTCAAAGGTATAAGTTGAAATTCCATTATTCCGCCTCCTATTGACCAATTTTCTATTAGGTTTCATTAAACCATGCAAGTGCAAGTTGTTCCATTTCCTTTACGAATGTTTTTTTAGCTGGGCTATAATCGCTTGTATGTTCAAACCTCTGAACTAATTCTTCTTTAAAACGACTGTACCTGGCTATTTCTTCAGGATGGCATCTCAAGTAATCTCTAAATATAAGATGCCGTTCAATTTGAGGGTTATCGGATTTATAGAAATGAATGTGATGGGTTCTGTTCTCTCCGCCTTTTTGAAATAACCTTCTTCCTGGAATGCCCCATTCTCCTGCAACATCATATCCGAGTGTATACATTTGATCGTTGAATAAATCTACTATTCCAATGTCATTTACCATACACATCATGTCGATAACAGGCTTAGCCTTTAAGCCAGGAACGGATGTACTTCCAAAATGTTCAAAACGCACTATTTCATCTCCAAATATCTTCCTCAGAAACTCAATTTCATCTTGAAATAACTTAACCCAATTTTCACTATAATCAGCTAGTCTTACTTTCAATAAAATACCCCCTGCTTGCAAAATCATATGGTTATTTATTCCACGTATCGTTAAATATTCCTTCCACTGTATGCTGGTTCACTCTCGTTCTCCGTTAGCGTTATATTAACTACTATCGTCAGCAGGTCAACAAATAAAAAAGAAGCCGCAGCAAAGCAAGCTCCTTAACTATCGAGTAAATGTTGCAGTTTTTATCGCTACAGAAGCTCACGTTTTATTAATTTAATCCCAGTAGTTATAAATAACCTCACCAATTTTTTCAGGCTTCCAATACGCTACCTGCGCCAATTCAGCAGTATTTAACTCATGCCTTGGAAGTAAGGGCTCATTTAGTTCCTTTGTACTCAAAACTTTGTAAAAAGAACTAAAAGATTTCAATAGCCTAGATTCATCAATAAAGTTTATGTATCCAAATTCAACAATAGCAGCAAAAGCAAGATAATGATAATGCTCATTAAGTAATATATGAAAATGATTATTAAAAATCTCAACTTTAACATTATAAAAGTTCATTGGATATTGTGGTTCTCTAAACTCTAACACCTCACCTCCATTATCAGTTGCAATAGCAAAACAAATTTGTTTGAATTGCTTTCCATCGACATATGGAGGTTTATTGTTTTTTGAGTCATAAAAACCAGTTATTCCATTAGGGAGTATCATTTACTCACCACTTTCAATTCCTCTTCATTGTCTGTTTAATTGATTGAAGGTCTTCTTCCATAGCAATCATTTTTTGTCCGACAAGTTTTACCGAGTCATCAATAGCCTGATTGTAAATAACTGGGCCCATTTCTTTTATCATAAAATCAAGTAAAAACTCTGCAGCCAAATCACCAATTTCCTCTGATCGTTCTTCATAAAAATAATTTTGCAGCCGTTTTACTAAGTTTTCTTTATCTTCTTTTGGGATTTTTATGACAATCAATACCCACACCTCTTCCATCAGTTATACGATTACTTCGTTGATTAATGATACAATATGCAATACTAAAAGCAAAGATTAGTTATCGCATTATGTAGTTATCCTGCCCCTTTACTTTAACAAAACTAAGATGAAATACTACAAATCATGGTTTTAAATCTCCTTAAATCTTAACAAGTGATTGTGGTCTTTTTATTTTAAATGAATAAATAATAATTTACCCATTATTTAGTATAATTTACCCATATACTTACATTTTCATAAATGTTTAAATACAAAAAAGGAATGATGACTATTAAAAAATTGAAATAGCTTATATATTAATTATCCTAATACAACAGGAAAAATTATAAATGCTCCCTGTTGCACTACGATATAATTTTCACATTATTTTGCTAGAATCAGGAGTGTGGAAGATGAAGAAAAAGATACCGTTCATCGGCTTAGTAACAGGGATAACCCTACTTATTTGCTCTTGTTCCACAACAAGCAACCCTAGAAATGGCGTAGTGATCGCCAGCAGGGACATACCCAAGGAAACCATACAGGTAACGGAGAACTATGTTTCACCGAATCCGGAGGAAAAACTGCCAACCGGCTTCACGAAAGTAAATATCAAAAGCTCTCTTGAAGAATATATAAATTATAGGTTGTGGTTTTATCCAGAAAAAGTCCAGGGGAATTACTCCGCCAAAAGTTTTGATCCCTATATCGGTCAAACAATTGATATTGAAGTTCGTTTATATTCCGATATCTCTGGAAAGAAGAAAGTATATGCCCATACGAGCATTGGCGAGTGGCTGGCCATATTTGAGATAAAAAATGGAATCGTCTACTGTGATGGCCAAGTCAGTAAAGATGAAAACCTCTGGCCCCAAGACAAGTTTGAGGTAATTGAAACATTTTCAGTTGAAGTGAAACAGCCTCACAAACCCAATTATGGCACATCTTCGCGTAAGGATAGGATGATAGCGGCTTTAGAGACCAAGCTAAAGGCTCTTTGTGAAGATTTTACTAGAGGTTCTGACGCTGAGAAATGGTCTAATGCAATGGTATATATAGAGGACTTTTATGAATATGAAAGTGGAGGCGGTGCTTGGTTTGTTCGACAGGATGGGTATGCATGGTATTCTCCAGTACATCTTGTTGAAAAAAACAATGATTTTGAGGCTGAAGGTATGAAGGGGTTCGGTTTAAAAAATATTAATTCATTAGATAAGTATGATCCTGGTCGAGATAATTTCGAGAAACATATCCATGATGCCGTTAAGCAATTTACATGCAAAAGTAATGTTAAACCTGGTGAATAAAACCCGACTTTATGTTTTAAATCAAAAAAAAACTGCACAGAGAAAAAGAGTTAGAGACAATAACTCATCCCTAACTCTTTATTAAGTCGTTCTTCCTGTGTCCTATTTATTATATTTCTCAAGAACTGAATTGACTAACATTGCAACTTCAGCCCGTGTACCAAGAGCTTTAGGCTTTAATGATCCATCTGGATGTCCTTGTACAAATCCTTTTTGGATTGCAGTGGCTATGTCCATTTTTGCCCAGTCGCTTATGGTAGAATTATCATGGAATTTGTTAAGTAATTGTTCGGCCAAGGTCTCCGTCAGGACGTTTCTCGTTCCATTTAAGTCAGCTTCCAGCAATTCGGAATATCGTCCGATGATAGCCAGCATTTGCTCTCTTGTAACGAAGACCTCTGGTGAAAATATGTTTCGAGATACTCCATTTACAAGACCAGTATGGCTGCCTATTGCTATTTTGTTGTAATACCAGGATGCCCTCGGTACATCTGTGTATGCTATTTCTGGAACATCTTCAGATACACCTTCTAGGGAGTTTACTAATAATGTTGTTAATTCGGCTCTTGTTATGTTGTTGTCTGGTCTGAATGTGTTGTCTTCGTAGCCGTTGATCACCTTTTTTTGCTGCAGTGATTCGATTGCCTGCTTAGCCCAGTGGTTTCCAACATCTGAAAAAGAAGTGAAGAATGTCTTCGTTTCATCTTCCTCCCATTTCAAGGCTGAAGAAGAAAGGCCCTCGTTTTCTTTTCCCTCAAGCTTAGGGGCTCCTGTCAGACCGCTTTCACTGTAGTTACCGCCAAAACAACACCCGCCTATATTTCCTCCACCAGCAGGTGGGTCAGTTTTCTCTTGTTCCAAGACACTAACATTGACAATTTGTTCTACAACCGATGTGGTTGTACCATCAAGGTTATTTACAATTGATGTAATGGTGTACGTGTGGTCCCCAGCGGATAAATTGTCTTCGTAAAATGGTAATTTTCCAGCTACTACAGAGTAGTTACCAATATCTTTACTTTCATTTGTGACCGCATTAAAGTAAGTTGCATGAAAAGTCCCATCTGGATTTTTCAGGTATGTCCACCGCGGGTTACGATCTACGTGATACTCTTCAACATCTGCACGAATCGGGAAGTAAAATTCCACCCTCTCTCCAACTAAAACTGCTGGTATTTCTATCGGCTCAGTACCGGGATCAGTACCAGGCTCTGTGCCAGGCTCAGTTACTGGAAGAGGAAGAGTTGAAACGGACACTTGAGTAGATCCAGACGCCCCGACGGCATTCTTCGCAGTTAGAGTATAGGTATAGGTAGATAAAGGGCTCACTGATGTATCAACAAATTCTGTTAGGATACCTTCGTATACCGGTTTCTGTTCCGATTTCTGTTCCGATTTCTGTTCCGATTTCTGTTCCGATTTCTGTTCCGATTTCTGTTCCTGTTCATTGTTATCCCGCGTTATAACATATGAAGTTACATTATTCACGCTCCCCCAATTAAGGCTGACTGATTCATGTGAAACCTTAGTAGCGGTTAAGTTCTCAGGGGTTGTAGGTACAGAGCCCAAGGTTTCTACTGATGTAGTTGCTATTACCGAGTCTCCCAGATTGTTACGTGCAATCAATGAGTACGTATATCTAGTAAACTCAAGCAGATCCGAATCTTCGAAAAATGTCGTACCTGAACCTGCTACCATTACTGGAGCGTTGTTATCCCGTGAGATCAGATAAGACTCGGCATTTTCAACCGGATCCCAAACTAATTTTACTGAGGTTTTTGTTATCTCAGAAGCCTTAAATGTTGTTGCTCCTGGTTCTGGCACTACAATAGGAGGTTTTGGGTCAGACTTTTCACGAGTTACTAAGAACGTATAGACCTTTTTATTTCCGTTTTGTGCTACCACTTCGATTGAAATTGGATTTAGTCCCTCCTGTAGAGATAATGGATCAGAAGGAGAGCCACTTGTTGTCAGATTACCATTTATGAAGATTATTGCGTTTGTATCCACTTTGTCAGCTATTAGCAAAATAGAATCTACTTCAGTTGGAACTGTTGATGTGTATGAGGTCTCTGCCGGGTCAAAAACAGGACTAAATGAAATATTAGGTATCTCTACAGATTGTAAATCAGCATTCTCACTCTTAACTTCCGATTGTTCATCTCTAGTTATACGAATGGTGTAAATTTTCGTTTGCCCATCCTCAGCTTCTACAGCAATACTGAAATCACTGACTCCTTCTCCCAAAGGGAAATCGCCAGAACGCTCATTTTTAGCTACAGGCTGATTGTTGATCTTGATGTTAGAGAAGGTACTTGAAGAAAAAACTGTAAAACTCATGGAGTCAGTTCCATATGGAACGTTCGAGGTGTAGTGAAGCAAGTTTTCATCAAAAGGCTCATTCAATACTGCGCCAGTTAAAAGAATAGCTGTTAAACTGTTTTCAGAAGAAAACTCCTGCTTTACAAGTATCGTGTACTCTTTTAGAACTCCTGACTCTGAAAGAACAGAAATAACTAATGTATCTTCGGCTTTAAGAAGCAAAGGCTGTGAATCTACCCCTGATTCTAAAGGAATCCCGTTGTAACTTATTTTAGCGTTGGTATCTTCTGTTACCGCATTAAGTATGACTGGTGTTATAGAACTCTTAATTATGTAACGGATTGTATCTTTGTCGAACCCGGGTGTTAGCTCTACGCCACTGATACTCAGACTGGAAAGAAGATTGTTTGCTGATTTTGCACGATCTGTCTTTACAGTTAAAACAGCTTTTTTACTAAGTTGACCATCCAGGCTATAGCCTTGAAGGGAATACACATAGTTAGTATCTGGGGTTAAATCCTTATCCTCATAGCTAAGGTTAGTTGAATCGGCAATTTCTTTGCCGTCTCTGCTTAATTTATAGCCCGATGCCCCTTCTATGGGTGACCAGCTAAGGCTGAGGTAGGTATCGCCTGTTACCGTCTTCTCGAACTTTGACGTCATTGGCAGTAATGGATATCCGGATGTTAGTACTGTACCCTTGGTATGTAAAAATTGACTTTCAAAGCCCTCTATTGTCGCCGTTACTGAGTAAGAGTAGGGTGACTGGCTGCGCAAGCCTGTGTCGGTAAAGGATGTCTGGGTTCCTGAGTAAACTAATTCTCCATCCCTATACAGGTTGTAACCCGATGCCTTTGAAACCTCTGACCAACGGATATCGACATAATCATCAGCTGCATGCTCGACAATAAAATGAGCCGGCTTTTGAATAACAATATCTTCTCCAACTCTATGCGGATCTTCTACCGTTCCTTTTCCTGTCTCAATAAGTGTATCAGGCTTTAAGTATAGGGCTGGTCTGACACCACTTAGAGAGTCCGAAGACTTAGCGTGAATCCCTGCCGCTGTTGCGAAGCTAATATGGGGTGAATCCTTTGTTTCCCGGTTTAATAACCAGTATTCCTGGGGTGTGGAAGGTATGCTCCCCTTGTAAGCCTCATATTCTTGAGTGCTTAGTAAACCAATACTGGCTACGACAATCTTGTATACCCCGCCTACCGTGGGCACAGTGTGTCCTAAGTACCAGGTTCTGGTATGTATATACGATTTGTCCTCAGGGCTGATAGTATCATAGAATGTAGTGTTTAAATAATGAGCCACGCTTTCAGGATCAACTGCATCAAAAGTGGGTCCATAAGGAACTTCAGGTGAAACTTCACTACTAATCAAGTAATTATCTGCAATCACATTCCAGAGTCTTCCACTGAATAAAACAAAATCACCAGCAGTCACTTTGTTATGACCAAACCAAACCTGATTAGTCAGGTCTTCTGCACCAGCTTTTTGTGTAGGGAGAATAACTCCTGCTAGTAGATTACAAATGAACATAAAAGCTACCAAAATTGATACTCTTCGTTTAAAGTTATTCATTTGTCAAGGAACCCTCCACAGTTGTTCCCGCTATTGGCGCGGCACAACCTCTTATTTTACAACTGATGCAACAACAACCCTACAAACTAATGAGCATCAACTCCTGTAAAGTGTTTTTAATTCATTGCAAGCTGACTAGATTGACTCTGCACAAAGTGCTATTGGTTCACTGGCAAAACCAGAGCTGCCCATTTTTACCAACATGATCATTGTATCAAATCATCCGATTGAAGAACATAGGAATTTAGGCTTTTTTGTCGGAATAAGGGGTCCTATGTTTAGAATTTGTACAGCGGCTTCATTTATACTCTAGTTCAGCAGCATAACTACAAGAGAAGTGAAAGGGAGACTAACATGAGGAGTGTCTTAATCTCAATACTTGCTTTATTGTTTATCGGAGTTAACCTGACAGGAACGTATGTCCATGCTAATCCTGATAACGGAGATACGGTTACACTCGACCAATCTGGTATTTCATCCCCCTATGGACTGGCTTATTATGATGGAGAAGTATACGTAGCTCAGCGTGATAAGGGAATATCGAAGTTCACGTTAGCCACTGGGGCTGTAACGCAAATCGTTGCCTCAAATCAATCCTTTATGTCTATTGCAGTGAATCAGGAAGGGGATTTATTTTATACTGTAGACAGCAGCAATAAAATAAATAAAATACCACGCAGCGCCCTGAGCGGTCAACTGCCCTTAACGGCAAATGAACTCGCAGCAATCTCTACTGTGTACCACCAAGCCTCTTTCAATTATGTTTATGGGCTTGCCTTCAACTCCGCTGGTGACCTTTATTTCGCAGGCTACAACTCCAATGGTATATTCGTCTTACCCAAGGACAGCTCCACATCCACGCAATTGTTGGCGGATATAACTCCTGCTGCTAATTTCTATGCAATTGCCTTCGATAATGCTGGGAACTTATATCTAAACAATATTAACGGCAATTTCTACAAAATCTCCTATGAAGCTTTCAGTGCTCCACTAACCAGCAGCTCAATGGTTAACACAGGTAAAAGAGGAGAAGTATATGGCCTTACATTTTTACCTGATGGTAGATCTTATACTGGCAATGCGGGTGTAATTACTGAAATCAGTTTTCAATCCCCTCCTGTCATCACTCTAAATGGACCTGCCGTCATTAACATAGGCTTTGGTGAAGAGTATGAAGAAGCTGGTGTAACCATAGTTGACGAAAAACATGAAAATTTAATCGCACAAATCACTTACTCCAAAGATGGCCTTCAAGTAGACCGCGTTAATACTGGAGTCGCAGGTACCTATAAGGTACACTATAATGTGACCAATCCTTTAGGACTGAAGGCTGCCGAAGTTAAACGCACGGTCATAGTGGAATCTCCCATTGCTGTAACAGGGATTACTCTGGACCAAAAGACGTTGAACCTGGAAGCGAACGGCACTTCTTCAACCTTAAATGCGGAGGTCTTGCCAGCAAATGCAGCAAATAAGACTATCATCTGGGAAAGCAGCGACCCTAACATCGCGACAGTTACGGACGGAATTGTACGTCCCGTTAGCGCGGGAACCACAACAATTACTGCCAGTACAGTTGACGGCGACTTTACCGACACAGCTGTCGTAACCGTAACAAGCGTGCCATCTCCTGCTCCCACGAGTGTTGGAGAGAAGATTACACTGGCCGTCAAAGATAGCACAGGCCAAAACCTCTCAAACGCAACAGCTACTCTTACACGTACAAGCGGGGCCAATGGTCAAAAAAAGGATGAAGTCACCTTTTCTCAAGGCAACGCACTTGAAACCATCTCAAGCCTGCAGGCAGCGAAGCAAACAATCGCCAGACTGATTCTTCCGGACACTAAGGATGAAGTCGAACAGGTGAAGGTATCCTTCACCCACTCAGCAGCCAAACTGCTGGCAGAAGCTAATATTAGCATCGAAATTCATATGAACGATGTCATTGTCTCTATTCCGGCAGCATCCTTGACAAATTATACGGAAGATGTGTATTTCCATATCGTTCCGATCAAGGAGAAATCCGCTCAGAATGAAGTCGAGGATCGGGCAAAGCAGGAGAAAATTGTAACTAAGGCAATTGGCAGAGGGACTATCAGCATTGTTGGCCGTCCTATGACGATTGAGACCAATCTGCAAAGCCGCGCGGTGGAGCTGGTGCTTCCTCTGGACCCACAGATCGTTCCGCAGGATGCAGCAGCACGCAAGCAATGGCTAAGCCGTCTCTCCATTTTCGTTGAGCACAGTGACGGGGAGAAAGAGCTGATTCAGCCGCAAGTCGTTAATTTTCAAGAAGGAAAATTGGGATTGAAATTCACAGTAACAAAATTCAGCACATTCACAATTGTGGATTTGCCGCAACAAGAAGTTGAAGTGCCAAACAAGCCATCCATCCTGTACAAAGGATATATGCAAGGATATCTGGATGGCACGTTCAGACCGGATCATACTATGAGCCGCGCTGAGATGGCCATGATTCTATCGCGTCTAGAGGCAGGAACATCCACTCCAGCTTCAGCGGCAGCTCCTTATTCTGATGTCCCGTCCTCCCATTGGGCACTTCAGGCCATCCTCTATACGCAAACAGCCGGATTGATGGACGGCGTGTCGGGTAATGTTTTTGCCCCGGGACAAGCTATTACACGTGCTGAGATGGCAGCTATATCCAGCCGTTGGCTGAACCTGACCGGCGAAGGCCAGTCGCAAGCCAGCGACATTAGCGGGCACTGGGCATCAGCTTACATCAAGCAGGCCAGTCAGGCAGGGATCATGACGGATTTGCAGGATGGAACGTTCAAGCCTAATCAACCTTTGACACGTGCAGAAGCTGCAGCAATTATTAATCGTATTCTGAAGCGCGATGTTAAACAAGCTCCCGTAACAACCAGCTTCACAGATGTCCCATCCACTCACTGGGCATTTTCAGATATTATCGCAGCTTCAACTGACTTTACTTCGAAATAAGCTGCAATAGCTGACAGCTTCTTGCCTTAGAAAAGGACCTGACGATACCTCGTCAGGTCCTTTTGCCATTTATTTAATAGGCTTATTTCTCCCAAAGCTCGATCAGTCGACCATCAGGATCTTCAATCCAAACAAACTGTCCAAATTCACTAATCTCTTTTTTCTTTGCAAGAGGTACACCAATATGTTCAAGATGCTTAATAGTCTCGTTCAGATTATGTACTTGGAAATTTAACATCACTTGTTGTTCTGTTGGAAAATAACTGTCATTCTCAGTAAAGAAAGAAAAGATAGTCTCATTGCCTAATTCGGGTTTTATCACAGTCCCATTCCAATTATCTATTTCAATCTTCAACACTTCACTGTACCATTTTTTTATAACTTCAAGATTCTTAGTTCTCCAAAATATTCCTCCGAAACCTTTTATCATCGTATCTAACTCCTGTCTATCATCAAATTTTCAGCTATTCGATTACATTAGATATTCGAGATTTGAATTTAAATTCCTTTTTCAACTATACTACAACCTCCCCGAATACTTGTTCCTAAATATCTTTACCTACGATCATATTAATATAGCTTTGAAGTGACTCCAAAGAATGATGATTATTTTCCCACGATCCCAAAGTCCATGCCATATACCGTAATCCAATATAACGTGAGGCAACTTTATATCGTTCAGCAAAGTAATTCTGCTGTATTTCTATCCCTTGTAAAACAAGTTCTTGACGGTATTTCTCTGCTTTTTCATAAGTATTAAATCGAAGGGGTATGTCAAAATAAAAGGATCCATAATGAGCTTCTTCCCAGTCAATAAAATAAAGATCATCATTACTACCGACTAATACATTTCCTGGATGCATATCTGTATGGATCAAAGTATGTGAACTTTCATCATTTATAACAATCTCCATATCATCAATTATTAGAGCAGCAACTGCTTTGATTTCTGGAATATAAGCAGCAAAAGTTTCTAAAAATTGTTCGTTTTCAAGCGCTTTATCCCAAAAAGGTTTCCAACGTTCATCGAGCATTTTTATAATATAAACACGGTCAGCAACGGGTAACCAAGCGAGGTCGTCCTTAAGTCCATAGTTTTTACTATGAATATGTGCTAAAAGTTTATACTCACTTCTAAGAATCTTTTCTATGTTGAGTTTACTATAGTCTGTGTCAAAATCTATATCTTGCATGTAGATAGTACTTGGTTCATCTGATTCATAATTATATGAGAAGTTAAACGGTACATTAGCTGATTGCTTGTATAATCGGGAAAGAACACGACGTTCGATCAAAGTTGATCTTTTGGTTATAAAAGTTATTACTTTTTCTTCCTTGTTATCCATTATAATAATTTTATGGCGTACGATATCTTCAGCTGAAAACCCCTTAGCTATTGCCTGCTCCTCTACTTTTAAAATCTCAGCCTCTGAAGAAACAAATAATTTAAGTGTTTCATTAATAATACCGTAATGTTCATTTTTATCATTATTGTACATGTGATTAGCTATCCTCCACTAAATACTAAACATGGGATCTTGTTTCCTTACTAAGTTTGTAACAATTAATTTTCTCGCCTTCAATCTCCATAACATTTATAAAACGAAAACCACATTTTTGTATGACTCTATTGGAGGGAATGTTACGTATCAGAGCAATTATGTTAATTTCCTGTACATCTGTTTTCTCAAATAAAAACTTGATAATGCCTTGTGTCGCTTGAGTTGTATAGCCATTATTTCTGTGATGCTTTGATATGGCAAACATGATCTCCCTGTTCGGAGGCGGCAATTCCTCTTTTATTCCAGTGCAACACCAACCGATAAACTCCCCGGTCTCCTTTGATATAATTCCTAACCGTAAACGAAGCTGCGCAATATTGCCACCCTCCGAGACAGCCTTTAAGAACTGTTTGTTTTCTATTAATTCGTGATTAATTAACCACTCTAACCGTTGTTCCTTGGATACATCCCATCCTGGCAAAAATTCTGTTATTTCAGATTGCTGGGTAAGAGCGTAAAATTCGTCCAAATCCTCAATTCTATACTCACGCAAAATAATATCGGCACACTCAATCGTGAAAACGTTGTTTGTGTATTCAAATTGGTTAGTTGAATTCATTCGCATCAGCCTCCAAGTAAACCCAATGATTACTGAACATTATTTATATTAACCCGTTCTTGTTTATCCTAGTATTTCACATTTTGCGACTTAAGTCTCTGGGAATTAGAAAAATAAGGTAATATAATCAAAATAGAGAAATACACGATAGGAGCAGGATTAAAAGTGGAATATTTTGAAATAGTAGATAAACGTGTTTACTTAAAACATAGAAATTTGAAATATACAAAATATGAAGATTTAAATATAAATTCTCTGGATATCCTGGAAGCCTCATCAAATTTCCTATCACCAATAGCTCAATATTTTATAGCTCCATTTATATTTTATGAAATTGAAAATGAACTTACTATAAATATTGCCTTGCATGATATTGATTTACATGGAGATGCCATGAAGCAAATAATATGTCATTTTGAAAGCTTACAAATTGTTACATCAAAAAAAATTCCTATTGAAGCAAGACTAAATAATCTAAAAGCTGCATCAAAAGAAGCATTCCTATCATTAATGAACCAAAAAAAGATTAACCCATTTGTTCTGGATTTTTATCATTATTATGGTCGGTATGTGGCTTCAGGAGATTTTAAGGAAGTGAAATTAAATAGAACATGTGTGGAGCCTTTATCTAAAGATTCTGTTGAACCCCATCAGATAAAAGAATTTGAGGAAATCTGGGATTTTCTCAAACTAATGAGTCACGATAAGACCTACGTTTCGTTGTCACCAAAATGGTTATTCTCAGATAATTTGATCAATAGTATTTGTGTCCAATTTTTTTCCTTTACTTGTAAAGAAATTTATCTTTCCGTAGATAATCCATCCTCGCGAGTACTTGGTGTTTACCTTTATCTTTAAAGCTATCGATTCCCCCTTGGAGCTGTTGAACGGAAAGAACGCTTGCTCCAGGATGTACCTTATCGACAACCCCTCTAAGGGCACGATCGGATAATGTTTTGTAGATCGGAAGCATTGGCGTCCGTCCTTTCCGTATCGAACTTATTCCTAGTTCACATCCCCAAGATAACGAATTTCTATTTCATTGTTTATAATGATTTTGCCGAGCGCTTTAGGATACAATCTAATTTCATGAAGTTTCTTAATTTCAATCCACTCAACACCTACCTGATCTTTATCAGGATTCGTACCATTCACGCATGGTGAATCATTTGAAGCTAATGAGCAGCTAAAATAAAATTCAACTTGATGAGCATCTGAGTCCCATTCTGCGAATTCATGACTTTTTCCAATATACTCACGTACATAAACAAGATCACTAACCATTACTTTTTCCCCAATCTCCTCTAAACACTCTCTATAAACAGTATCTTTCAGTTCTTCTCCATGATCTTGCCCCCCACCGGGAAATAAATAAAAGAAACCAAAATCATCTTTGTTTTTGGTCAATAAAATCTTTTCATCTTGAATAATTATTGCTTTAGCAGAATTTCTGATTGGCTTCATGTTACCTCCTGTTATAAAATTAATATGCTGAATCATCCTTGGGTTTTTCGCCAATATCCCTTTTCAAGGATTAGTTTCAGACCTTCAGTTCTTTTTTGAATATATGTATTCCAAAATATTTTACCTTTTTCAGCCAGTTCCTCATGTGAATATTTTCCTTCTTCAAACTTTCCCCAACAACCATCCTGAGTTAGCTTTTCCCAACCTAAGTAATCTGCATAAAGACGGTTTTCTGGAGGTATGTCTGAACCCATAGAATTCATTTTAACCAATTCAGGACAAAGCCACATAGCTGTACAAACGGACAATAACCCGCCATGCATTTCGTTTAAACCTTGTAAACCTGCCTTTTCAACTGCCTCTTCCCATGCAATATGATTATTATGATTTGCGGAGATTAAGATAATATGAGGGTACTTGTAGTTCATATGCTTGACGAAGGCTCCCTCCCAATAGGATCCACCATGTCCAGTACAGACCAAGAACTTCTTAAAGCCTTGCCTTGTTAAGTTGCAAATAATTTCCTCCAACATGGCTGTTAAAATATTGGGGCTTACCGTCACTGTTCCCTTGAAATTGGCATGTTCCTCAGAGGTATTAAACGGGATTGTAGGTAACACGTACGCATTTAGTTCTCTCCCATAAGCATCAGCGTATAACTCTGCGATAAGCGTATCCAAATGCATGGGTAAGTACGGTCCAAACTGTTCCGTTGCTCCTACTGACAAAACAACAGTATCAATCCCACTTGATGAAATTTCCATTGTCGTGTTCTTAAAACTAAACATATTAACACTCCCTAAAAAGTTCAAATTCCTAATATACAACAAATTATACCATTATAGGACCGTGGAAAATGGATATAACTAAATTATCCTTTGTACATCAATCTCTTCTAAACGTAGCAACAATACGCCGCCGCGATGCTGCTTTTTTGTCGAACTATCGTGGCTTGTTAACGTATTGGAGGCGTGTTGAGTATAATTATATTCTTTCAACTGGGAAGTATAAGTACAATTCTCCGGTATCATCTTTAGGATTATAAAATTCTTGAATGGCTCCAACGATTTGATAATTGTTTTGAGGTAAATAATCTGTAATCATTTGATTAAACATGTTCTGATAAGAATCTTGAGTGCATTTTATTACAACATATTTGAATGCTGGAATGACCCATTTTGTCCATCCCTTTGGGGCAATAGCATCGTCTGTAACTTCGCATCCTGCTAAATATTTACCTTCTTCTTTCCACCTTTCAAATTTCTCATCCACATCACTCATAGCACCCCAAATTCCAGTAATATTACCTTCAGCATCCAACTTCGCGAAACTGCTTATCTCAGCAAAGCTACTATTTGCCTCTTGCCATAATGGAGGTATCCACTTGGATCCTTCAATCGCAAGTCCTTCCCCCATTTTACCAATAACTGAAAACTGCTGTTTTTCGATAATATCGACCACTTTTTCTTCCCTCCTGTATGAATAGTTCCTTGTACATTTTACCATAATATACTTATCAAGGTTCAAAAAACAGGTTAGCAAACAGCAATCCATAAGAAATCACATAGGAATTTTTATGGTATAATTACTCATAGAATTTAAATTTAACCTAGTGAGGCGGTAGTTATAATGGAAACAGGTAATAAAACAATAACGATAGAAACCACAGTTCATAAACCGGTTGGAGAAGTATGGAAATATTGGACAGAGCCACAGCATATAACAAAATGGAATAATGCTTCTGATGACTGGCATGTACCAAAAGCCGAAAATGATTTAAGGGTTGGCGGGAGTTTTCTAACAAGAATGGAAGCTAAGGATGGAAGTTTCGGATTTGATTTTAGTGGAGTTTATGATGAAGTGAGAGTAAATGAATTTATTTCTTACACTATTGGAGATGGAAGAACAGTTACGATTACTTTTATTAGCCAAGAAAACGACACTAAGGTAATTGAAACTTTTGAAGCAGAAACCACCAATTCCATTGAAATGCAGGAAGCAGGCTGGCAGTCGATTCTAGACAATTTTAAAAAATATAGTGAAACCTCCAAAGAAGCTTAAGATAAAATTATTATTTTAAACCTTCCTTTCGGAAGGTTTTTTTATGCTAACAAAATTAAATGTTAGAGACTAGGAGTTGCCCAGAAGAAGCTCCTCACTATCATTCACCGTTAGTTGAATTATCACAATGACTTTCTTGTATTTTCTCTATAATTTCACTAACACATTGTTCTATATCCTTATTTGAGCAATCAAGAGTTTTATCACTATACTTCAGGTATAATGGAACTCTTTCCTCGTAAACATCCTTAAGACTATTTCCTTTCTTTATTACAATGCCTCTGGTTGTTATGTTTATTAGTCTCTTATTTATTTCTTCATATGGCACATGTAAATAAATAATCCGTCCACCTTGTTTAAGGACATTCATAGCTTTTTCTGAATATATTACACTTCCGCCTGTAGATATAATGCAATTTTTAAGTTGCAGCTCTGACACAATTTTTTCTTCGACTTGCATAAATTTTTCGATACCATCATTATCAAGTATATCCTGTAGCAACCTGCCTTCATGTTGTTGTATAACAATATCTGTATCCACGAAATCCATTCCTAATGCTTTTGCGAGCAGCACACCTAAAGTGCTTTTACCAGCCCCAGACATACCTATAAGAACTATGTTCATATTCTTCCTCACTGTTGTCTTCCTTTCATTTAATCATAAAAAATCAGCAGTGTTTACTAGGTGTCCCTTGATGAAAAAACATCTTCCATCTGCCATCTCTATATCTCCAAATTGAACTGCGCAATGTATGCTGCATTTTTACTTCGTTGAATATTCGGTATGTAGTTAGCACTGATTCGTTAGACAGGGGATGTATTTCAAAATTACTAAGTATCATTTTCACTGCACCTATTCCCTCTTCAGCAACCCCATTGCTTTTATACCATATGTCACCTGAGCTTCCAAATTCAAAAAAATCGTCTGCTAGTAATAATGAAAGTTCTTCTGGAGATGTACGAACCTCTGTTTTTAACAACCGTTCTTCCAGTTCAAGTAATTGAGCCCTTAATGAAACGTCATTCTCCATTTTCATAACCACCGCTTCTTACCAATATTTTGATTACTCACTTGGACTCCTATATCAGGTTTTCGTCTTGCGCCGTTTACCGGGGATATCATATTATTACTATTATAACATATGATTATCACCACTAAGTGAGCGGTTAAATGATGAGATTATTCCTCTTTTTTCAAAAGGAGCATAGTAATGATGAATTGGATAGAACCACAACAAAATGTGAGCCAATGGATCGCTCAATGGGAGTCAACCAAGCCGTTAACAGCTAAATGGATGACTGAGGGGGAACTCCATTATTGCTTAAGTCATGCATTCATAATTATAACGGACGGCCATGCTGTTTGGAATATTAATGGGCACCATATTCATGTAGCTTTCGGTCATTTAATTGCCATTGAAGAGAACTCGGTTATCGAGGTAGTTGAGGGCGGGAATCTGGATTTGGCAGGCTGGCAAATTGATTTTAGTACGTATTCTTTGTTCAATAAAGAACGGGAAGCAATGAAATTTGAGTGGCATGTGCCGCTGGGTAGCAGCTATCAGATCATGCAGTTAACGGGCGGTTTTTTAACAAGTATCAGTGATCGTTTGAGTGAAGATTTGCTTCATGATGTCAATGAATCGATGATTGAAAATCAGCATCTTTTATATGGATTATTAAAAAATGTATACCAGAAACAGCCCGCGGATCAGCAGACAACCGAAAAAGGAATTATGCGTTCGATTGCCTATATGCAGGAGCATTATGATGAGGTGATCACGCGCGAGCAATTAGCGCAAATTGCAGGAGTAAGCCAGTGGCATTATTCTCGAAAGTTTAGTGAGCTATGCGGCAAACCGCCCTTAGATTATCTAACAAATTACAGGATCTATCGTGCCCAGGAAGAGCTGCTATTAACTTCAGCGAAATCTCAGGAGATTGCCAAAAAAGTAGGTTTGAGGATGCCCATTATTTTAGCCGCCGCTTCAAGCATTTTACAGGAGTGTCCCCGAGAAATTATGCTCAAACCCTGCTCCAACGAAAAATAGTATCGATTTCTCCGCTCTGTGCTGAAGTTTTAATCGAATTAGGCATCATACCGCATGCTGTCATGGTCACTCCTTTACTTTTGCCTCAGCATCAACGGCAGCTGTTTAACGAGCATCAGGTTAGGCTGCTGGAAGTACCGCAGTATGTGATACATCCGGAGTTCATACAACAGGAGCAGCCGGAATTAATTATCGGAAATTTTGTAAGCGAAAATATGAAGAAGAAATTGCGCCCAATCGCACCCCTGCTAGCAGGTCTCACGAACGATATGGAGACTCTTCTTCAGCTATTTGCAGCTATTTTTAATAAAAAAGAAGCAGCAGCTAAACTCCAGGCTCATATGCAGCATGAAGTGAATAGAGCAAAGAAGCAGCTTCAATCCGGGATTCCTGCCTCTGCTACTGTAATGGTTTTACGGGTTGAGCCTTTCGGATACCGGTATTTGGGAGGAAACGCAAACGGAGTATCCAAATTGCTTTATAGAAAGCTCGGTCTATCACTCCCTGAATCGTTAAAGACGGGCGAGGCGTGGTTTAACCCTTGCTCCATTGAGCAATTACTTCTGGCGGATCCAGATTATTTATTTGTGGAGAAACGTGTGATGGAGAATTTTAGCGCAGAGGAAAATATGGAGAAACTAATGGAAAGCAACCAGTGGAAACATTTAAAAGCGGTAAAAGAGAATCGGGTTTTCTATGTGGATACCAGTCTTTGGGTAGATGGCTGCGGAGTCACGGGGCATCACCTTATCATCGGTCAAATTGTTAGCAGTCTATTAAATCGCTAAAGCACGGAGCACAATAATCCACCTTAATACGCACCATCAGCTATGGAATGCTGTCCTCTTATTTGATAATCTTTGATAGTGATAATTATTATCAATTAAAAAAAGGGGCGAATACCTAATGTCGAGACGATTTATTTTACTTTTTGGAACAGCATTACTAGCCATTATCTTAGTGGCATGTTCCAATTCTTCGGATAAGAAGCAAGCAACTTCTACTGAAGATCCAGAGAAGCCTGCAACAAGAGTGGTGAAGGATATTTTTGGAGACGTGACCATTCCAGCCAATCCGAAAAATATACTTGTATCGAATTCAAGTTATGCAGAATATTTAATTGAGATGGGAGTTACACCCCAGTTAGTATTAGTAGTTCCTGAAATTGAACCCGATTACCGTGCACCCTATTTACAAGAACATGGTGTTGAAATGATCGAAAACGCACAATATGAATATAACTATGAGCAATTGCTGGGCTTATCACCGGATTTAATTATTGCATCAGGAAGAGGCATGGAGACAAAAGTATATGAAGAATTGTCCAAAGTTGCGCCGACTATCGCTTTGACTTCAGGTATCGGCATGCATGATGCGATGCCAAAGCTGGCCGAGCTATTCGATAAGAAAGAACAATCTGAAAAAGTTTTGGCTGAATTTGATCAGAAGGCGAAAGCGGCAAAAGAAAAAATTCATCAAGCGATTGGTGACAAAACCGTACTCGTACTCCGAGTGGAGCCAAAGCGATATCGTTATTTAGGAGCAAAGGCTGACGATGATGTTAGCAGGTTCTTTTATGAAACACTAGGACTAAAAATTCCTGAAATTTTTAAAGATACAACAGAATGGTTCACACCCTTCTCCTTAGAAATCTTGCCTGATATCAAAGCGGATTATATTTTTGTAGAAAAAAGAAGCATGGAAAACTATGACAGCTCAGAATCATTGAAGGAATTGGAAGAGAACCCTTTGTGGAAAGGCTTGGATGCCGTAAAGAATAATCATGTATTTCCGCTGCGCACCAATGATTATATTTCAGCTAAAGGACCCATTGGAACAAGCCTGCTCATTGACTATATTGTAGAAAAACTGGTGCCTTAAATGAATACAGAACAACTTGATATTTACGATATAACGATTGTTGGCGGCGGTCCTGCCGGTATGTATGCGGCTTTCTATAGCGGAATGAGAGCAATGCGCACCAAGTTGATTGATGCTAAAGAAGAATTAGGGGGCTTCATGCGCACTTATCCGGAGAAGTTAGTTTGGGATGTAGGCGGAGTTGGTCCGATACGTTGTGAAAAATTGATTGATATTCTGGAGCTTCAAGCGAAAACATTCGATCCAACTCTGGTGTTAGGCCAGGAAATTGCCCATTTGGAACGGCGCGATGATCAGATCTTTGTTTTGACAGCGAAAACGGGGGAACGTCATTATACACGCACCCTATTATTATGTGCCGGCAGGGGAATGACGCAAGTTCAAAAGCTGGATGTTGAAGGGGCCAACCGTTATGAATTGACGAATCTTCACTATACGATTACAGATTTGTCGAGATTTAAAGATAAACGTGTTCTTATTTCAGGCGGTGGCGATTCTGCCGTTGACTGGGCAAATGAAATTGTAAAACTGGCCAAACAAGTCATCGTTGTTCATAGACGAAATGAATTTACCGCACACGAACTGCCTGTAGCGCAAATGAAAGCATCTGCTGAGGTAATGACACCATATAGAATCTCTCGCTTACATGGTGCGGGCGATCAGATTAAAAGCGTAGTTCTCGAACATTCAGATACTGGTGCTATCGAGCAAATTGAAGTAGATGAGGTTATAGTGAGCCATGGATTTGACCGGGATTTTGGCGGTTTACTGAAATGGGGGCTAGACAAAGAAGACTATGGCGTCTCTGTTGATCCGCGAATGCGAACAAGCATGCCGGGTATTTTCGGCGCTGGTGATTTTATTACCTATGGCAGTAAAGTCCGTCTAATCGCAGGCGCCTTTAATGACGCCGTTCTAGCTGTCAATAGTGCAAAGCTCTATCTGGACCCGGCAGCTTCAGATATGGCTGGTGTTTCTTCTCATAATGATCGTTTTTTTGAAAAAAACAAAGCAATTATCCATCAGTAACAAAAAGAGCGTGTGGCTAGAAAAATAACCCCAGCAAAGAAGAATAAAAAGTGGGCAGATCGACGGATGCCCCGACGAAGTAACCGATTGAAATAAAAATAAGGCACCAGCACAAAGCTCCCATTCCCGCAAAAAGCAAATATTTTCGCAGGCTCATATCGCTTACCCCTGCCATGTAGCAGGTTAGATGGCGAATGCCCGGAATGTAGTAGCCCATGCAAATTACCCAAGGTCCGTAGCGCTCGAACCAAATCTCGTTTTTTTCAAGCCTTTTTGCCGTAAGCCTGATCCATTTCCCATATTTCCAGAGCAGTGATTTGCCGAATTTCCTCCCAAGGGCGTAGCTGCACAGCATGCCGGTCATGGCGCCGAAGAAGCTAACTACAACGGATACCGGGAAGAGAAGCAGCCCCTCAGAGGCGAGATAGCCGACAACGGTCATCAGGATTTCATCGGGGATAGGCAAGCCAATAATACCAAGAGCCAGACAGAAGAAAATGGCGATGTATCCGTATTGAACAATCATATCTTGTAGGAAAGCTATAGTGTCCACGCTCCGTTTCTTCTGGAAGGATACTGAGAATACTGAGAATTCCGAGGATGCTGATTTGCCGAAGTTGCCTCAGTAACTTTTTTTGTTGATAAGATTGGGTTTGGTGATTTTGGGAATTTTAATCCGACTGACATTAAGCAGCAGGCCAGAGACCGGCATTTTGTGCAAAATGACCAAATATACAATCAAGGACGGGGCCGCGCCGAAGGAAATCAGTGCTGCGAGCGAACGGAACACTTTGCCAAATTCGTTGGCCAGACCTAGTTTATTCACGAAATAACTGTCAAATCCGGTAAGCACTCCCGCTAGAACAATACAAAGTACCGCTTGGGAAGGCTTGTTATGAAACGATAAAAACAGGGATATCATGCCCGCACTGATGATGGCAGTCTTAAGCAAAGTGGGAATCTTTTGAACCAGCATGGGATCACTCCTTTTCATTGAATGTTAGCAAATGTTAGTGTATCAAAAAGTTATGAATGGAGAGTGAACAACCTTTATTTTTTTCAACTGGCCGCTAACACCATGATTTTGAACGAACATCAAAAAAGAGAAGCCGCTTAAAGCAACTCCTCCACAAAGGTATCCTTCCAGTTCAATGAAAAGGCCATTCATTGAAAATCAACTCCGTTGTCGCTTTATAGGAGCCGAAATATCAATATAAACACTGCCGCCCGCAATAATAGGTTCATAA
Source organism: Paenibacillus eucommiae (assembly GCF_017874215.1). Lineage (GTDB taxonomy): Bacteria > Bacillota > Bacilli > Paenibacillales > NBRC-103111 > Paenibacillus_AI > Paenibacillus_AI eucommiae. The sequence continues at coordinate 114,514 of NZ_JAGGLB010000016.1, read as the reverse complement.
GTGTCCAAGGGAGGAAGCTGCAAGCGGATCTCGTTTCCCTTTGCATCGTATTGAGCACCATGACATGGACAGGAAAAAAGCATCTCTGGCCGCGATTTCTTCTCCGTCTCGGATGAAGGGTTTATTGTGCAACCTAGGTGTGTGCACACGGGTGAAAATACTACTAATTTACCTGTCTCGTCTTTGGTCACATACACAAAACCTTTTACGGGCTTTGTTGCCCACGCATCACGAATGACGGCTTCATAATCTATCTTTTCAACACCTTGCGCAGTCTGGAACCAATCGAACTCTCCAAGGTTCACGACGTTTTCCGGTATTTCCGCCGAACTCTTTTCCATCCCTTTACGTTGTTGGAGGGCACCGTAATAGAACAACCCCGCACTCCCCGCCAATATACCCGCCGCCCCCAGCGTCAACTTACCTGTTGTGCTCAGAAACGACCTTCTACTGATTTTTTTAGGCAACTGGTCTTTTTCCATCGCAATCACCTCCAGGGATTAGTTAATTTAGCACAAAAAATAATGACCTCAAAATCAATTATCCCATATATTCCCATGTTTAAATTGTTTATATTTTACAACTTCATGAACTACATGTAATCTTATCTACAACAACTGTGTAGAACCAGGAAACTTCAGGAAAATCAAACAGAAAATGCAAGAAAGATTTTTCCTCTTGGTTGGAAGGGATTCCTAGCGTGCAAAGGCGATGGGGATGAAGAGCTGCTACTTAGCGATGTTTTTCATCGTTAAAAGTACCGAATCCCCTCCAATACTTACTTTAACAATGAAAATCATCGTTAAAATCCTTTTTTGCCACCCAAAGAGGCCATACGTCCTCCTTTAACGATGAAAATCATCATTAACGTGACGGTTTGACCTAGGAACACTCCCTTTAACGATCAAAAACATCGTTAAGTGGAACATACGCTCCATTCGGGGGAGACGCTGCTACTAACGTTCTCCAACCCGCCGAACGTGGTTGTAGAACCCGTGAGATGCCGCATAGCAAGGTCCTCTACAACTATTGTTTCTCGTTTGTGTAATATCGATGTTTCAAATCACTTCTATTACAAACACAGATGAAATATCTCCCTTTGAATATTTACCATCTTCAGATTGCCAGAAGGCTGAAATACCATAATAGTAGACTCCTCTTTCTTTAGGAACAACATAATACCCATCTGACAAAGGAATTTCAATAATTTCATCATTTTGGTACTGTTGTACAATCAATTGAGTAGGCAAGGGCTTATAGTCAAACGAAACACGGATTGAGGAACCGGGAGAAACAACCGTAGTAGATTTTGCTTCTACCATAGCTTTTCCCCCTGCATAATCCGCACAGCCTAATTTCCCCCAGCAATAACTACTTTGGACGACCGGGATCTCTGTAGTCCCTGAAGTTACTTTGGGAATGGGAGGAGATTTCTTATGTATTTTAATACCGACGCTCTTAGCATAACCCTCATACCTTGTATTCGAGACTAAATCAGCTATTGCGTTATTTCCTAAGGGTGTTAAGAAAATAAATGCTCCTACAACCAATAATCCAATAATCATGAAGGTCGCCCATTTAAATACTCGTTGTCCTAACAAATTTCAAGCCTCCCTAGTCTGACTTTTACTGATATATTCCAATATAAGTAAGACGTAGGCAAGTTAGAAAGGGTTGCAATAATTCAGCATGTTATCCTGCCTCTCGGCTTAAAGTCGTGAAAGCTGCTATCGCCCCGGATTAATTTAGCAATTACATAACCTTTTGTCTGCTGCAATTACTATTTACTTCGCTCATACGCTTCCAGCAAACATTTAATTGATATTCCGTTGATTATTAAGCCATCAATCTGACATTCTTGTATGTTCAAACCTGACAAATCGCAGTTTTTGATCACACTATCTCGTAAATTAACATCCTCTATGTAGATTGGTTCACACGTTTCGGGTTGGAGTAACCAACTATCTTTAAGTGTTGAACCCTTGATTTTTACCCCTGATAAATTACAATCAATTATTTCGACTCCCGCTAAATCGCAACGGTCAATAGTACTCCGTTTGAAATCATTTTCTGAAAAGCGAATGGGTACCGTGTGTCCCCCTAGATCATGAATTACCGCTCCATTCATCTGACTAAATCCAATAGAAAGGCCATCAAGATCGAGGTGCCTCAATGTGAGATTAGCCATACCTCCATGGTGAATTCGCATATCGTTTAAACGACTATCAAATATTTCAGCCCCATCTAAATTAACATCACGCATCACAATACCTTGTAAATCAGAACTTTCAATTTTGACTTCCGAGAAATCAGCCCTTATCATAGTCATTTTTTTGTCTTGTGCACCAACGGTCTCGCTACCAAAGAATAATGAATCAATAGAACATTTAAACAAAGTTGATATTTTCGGTAATAATGTTATGTCAGGCGTCGCCATTCCTGTTTCCCATTTGGATACGGCTTGTGCAGTTACACCCAATAAATCCCCTAACTCCTGCTGTGTAAAATCATGTTCAAGTCGAAGAGCTCTTAAACGTTCATTTAATTTATTTGATTCTGACATAAAGCCACCCACCACCTCTGCTTGACTAGTTTTATCATTACATATGAGTTGGTGAGAAGCAATGTAAACACAGTTGATAAACATACAACCATGGGTTGTAAACATGTAATTTTAGCAGTTGAAACTACCATTGAGATTTATTAATTTTTCTTTGATGGTTAAATATCTTTTCGAACCTAATAAAAGTTCGTTTTTGGCAGCTTAAACTAGCCTAATGCTCTCTCCTAAATCAAAGTTTTAAATCTCTATAGTCAATTTCATATGTCTTCAAACTACAGTGATCTATATCCTCACATCTTTCATACATCTCATAATAAATTAGTCCATATAATAAGTTCTCAGGAAGTTTCTTAACTAACCTAATTTCCTCAATTTCATAATCGGGTAATTCGTGTAATTCTTTAACTTTGACAAAGAAAATCATGCCGTAACTCTCATTCATTAAGTATACTCCAAATGGTGTTAGTTCAAATTGGACTGCCCCGGTTTCTTCGTACAACTCTCTACTTGCCGCCTGAATTAAATCCTCATTCTGCTCTCTCTTCCCCCCAGGTAATTCCCATAGTTGACGTTGCTTGTTCCGTATAATAATTAGCTGATTTTGATATACGGTTATCATCACGACATATTTAATTTCACTAGAATCAACTTCATTAAGCCCAAACCAAGAACACTCCATGTTTAAATTCCTTTTCCCAATTTTTATTGGGTAATTTTACTTTAAGCTGCTATCTCCCTCATCAGATCCATTTCCACTCTTAACTTCCGAACTGAAACCATAAGAATTATTCGTCTTATGATAGTAACCATCCTTTCCTTGACAGCTCTTTGGTATTGTTCTACCGTGTCTGATTAGCTGAAATGAACTTGTGAACTAGCTGCATTTGCATTATGATAGTGAAACATTAAGAACAACAATGGAGTGCTATATGGAACATGGGGGATTTGAACAAATGAATGAAAAAGATCAAGACTTTTCAGAAGCATGCCCTATCGATCAAAATTCCTGGAATTCCTCTGACTCAATTCATAGTGACCTACTTGCCACCAAGGATCTTGTCTATAAGCCGTGCAGGTTTGATTGCTCTCAGCCACTCCCAGAAGTACAAAATGCTGAATACGGAGCATATGTATTTAACTTGAATGCCTTCTCCATTAGATTTCGTGTCGCAAGAACCACTCCTACCAAGGTCGGACAATTTGTGACGTTATGGGAGAGACTTGGAGATGGGCCTATCCAGCCCTATGACGTATCCGACCCAGTCGATTTCTTCGTTATTAGTACACGTAAAGGTAGTGACTTTGGGCAGTTTATATTTCCAAAAGCAGTTCTATGTGATCAAAATGTATTATCCAATAAAGGTGAAGGCGGGAAAAGAGCACTCCGCGTTTACCCGCCTTGGGACAATCCTACGAGCCGTCAGGCTCAAAAAACTCAGAAATGGCAGTTGGAATATTTTCTAGAGATACCAGTGAATACACCAATAGACGTTGTTCGTACTCAAATACTTTACGGTCCCAGATAAGGTCTCTCTCATTCATGGATCTAATTATAATAAAAAAGCCTTTCGTGCACATTCATCCATTACCTCTTCACTGACAAATGGTGCTATGGATACCAGTGCTTTTGCGCCTTCTTTTTCAAAGGCTCGCTTTGCACATTCGTCTATCGTTTCCTCACTTATAAATCGGGCCATCGTTACTAGCGCATTCAGGCCCTCTTTTTCAAAAGTAATCTTTGCACATTCGTCTATCGTTTCCTCGCTTATAAATGGCACCATCGTTACTAGCGCATTGAAGCCCTCTTTGTCAAAAGTACGCTTTGCACATTCGTCCATCGTTTCCTCACTTATAAATGGAGCCATCGTTACTAGCGCATTGAAGCCCTCTTTGTCAAAAGTACGCTTTGCACATTCGTCCATCATTTCCTCACTTATAAATGGCGCCATCGTTACCAAGGCATTGAAGCCCTCTTTGTAAAAAAATTGCATTGCAATTTTGTCTATGGTCTCCTCGCTGACAAAGGGAGCTATGGACATGAAATCGCTTATTTCGAATTTATCTTTGACGTTCTCAACAACTTCATCGACTTGCTCCGCTCTGAGCAATGGTGCGATTTCTGAAATCTCTTCGAGCGACACTTCATTATGTTGTAAATAATCTTTAGTTGTATGATCCAACATATTTTTAAGTAATTGTGTCCCTTTACCTTCGTCTAGAATCTCATCGATACTTACACTGAAAATGTCTGCGATCTGAGGAAGTTTAGAAATATCAGGCATGGTTTCTCCTCGTTCCCAATTGCTTACCGCTTGGTAACTGATGCCGAGTCTATCTGCTAGCCCCATTTGGGTAATCCCCTGTCTCTTTCTTAACTGCATAATATTTTTACCTACCTTCGCCATATCAAACATTGTTATCACCTCTTCGTTCATGATACTTTTAGTGTATCTATTACTCTTATTTTTGTATATCAAGTGATGCTTGAGTTACACAGCTAAAATCGCGACATAATTTATTTCTTCTTTTTCATTTTGTCAATTGCTATCTCTATATTCTCAGCGGCTCTAAAATTAACGATCTTGCTGCTTATTAATTCATAAGCAGCAGCTTTTCTATAGGAAATTGTATGGCTCCCTTCGGGCTCTTGTATTCCGAAATCCTATATGATTTTTATAAGCGGCAAAATGCACCAGATTTCCTTGCAGCACAAAAGTTGGCATTTGATAACTTATCTTTTCCTTTGCATCCGGTACCAACTCTGCTATGAACGTTCTTAACGCATGAAGTATTTCCTGAACCTCAGATGAAAATTTTGAAATATAGTCATCAATTGATTCATACTCAATTTTGTTTCCTTCCATGCTTTCTCCTTTCATGAGCCCCGAGAATGTACTATTGATGCTGCTAGCCATAGACCTACTTCACATTAGTGCTAAAAATATCTTATCATGTTTGAAATTACTAGTCTGTAAGTAATATCCACTTTGTGATATATATTCGAATAAGAAAGGCAATTCGTTATTGATAAAGCCTATTAGAACTATTCGTTCTTATTACTCTTCATAAGTTCTTTAATCTCGCGCAATTCATTTAAGATTTCTTTTGAATACTGAGTACTTCTTGAATTATCTACCCCTGCTTTTATAATTAGTGCACCCACCAACGCATAAATGATAAACATTATTATACCCATTTTGCTTCCCCCCCTTCTTTATTATCTTAAGCAAATTCTGCAGCTATAAATTCAATGTCAGCCCCCTCATTCTCTAGACTTCTGCAGATGCTGTTCCTATTCCATTACGTCTTGCCCCCTAGCGGAGGAAGGGTTGGCACTCGATAACCCTTCTATGAGCGTCTGACTTACTTACTTATTTTTCTTGTACAATAGAATGACAAGCTTGAATAACAAAAAAGCAATATATCCGCCTGCTGTGTTGAGAATAATATCATCAATATCAGTGCTCCCAGCTGAAAATATTAACTGCGTAATTTCAATTGAAAAGGAAGCCAAGAAAATTACGAATAATGATTTTTTCGCTGTTGTAAATTGTTTAAAAAGAAAGTGAAGATAAATTCCCAAAGGCATCAGCATAATAAAATTCCCGATGATTTGTCTATCTAATAAATGATAATCACTTAAAATATTAAAAGGGACGATGTTGATTCTTCTTATCCAATAGGAATTTGTAAAGGCATTCTCGAAGGACAACGGAAAGATTGTTAAATTAAAAACAGACAAAACATATATATAGAAACTGGCTTGTACAAATATCAGAAAAATGAATGTTTGTTTTCTCCTTAAAGTATCAATCAACACAAAAATAGTCAAAGGTACTGTATTTAATAAAATATCTGAAATGTGAGTTATTGTTAAATCATTCGGTAATAAATAACCATACCTTGCAGTCACTAAATCTAAAATCAATAAAAAGAATGGAGCTATAACTATAATTTTTTTGAACAAATAAAGTTTTCCTACCATATTAATCCTCCGAAATTTACCAACAAGTAACGATCATTCACAAAACTCGCCTTAAAATATTCCTCTATAGGCATGTATGTTTAATTTCGTCCAGACAATACGCATTCTTAAGGTCTCAAAGATAAACCGCCAATGGATCATTGACGATTTAGACATTCCTTATTTATCTTTCGTTCGGTTGTTGCTCCTGCTTCTGCCTCTATTTCTGTTGCGGCGGCATTATCAATTTTCTGTCTTAGCATCTGCTTCTGCTTCTGCTTCTGCTTCAATTTTGGCCTTATCCATAGCTTCCTGCCCTTTATTTTGTATGATAAGCAGCGCTTCATCCAACGATTTCTTACCCTCTACCATTTGTTTCATTTCCTCATCAATAATTTGATTAAAGGCTGGATAGAAATTCTGAGGTACTTTTTCATAACCTTTATACAGGTCTGGATCGGCTTTAAGCTTGTAAAAAGCTTCTAAGTTGTGACCGTCCTTATCTTTAATATAGCTAGTTCGAGAAAGAAGCTGCTGGGTGGAGCGTGATATGATTTTCGCGAATTCGTCACTGTTTAAATATTTGATAAACTCCCAAGCCGCCCGTTGTTCAGTCGATTGGGCATTAATAGCCATCAGTTCACTTACACCAAAGCTGTTCGTCAAATCTGGATTTTTAAGATCGACTGGGGCTGTAACGAGATCCCAATTGAATGGCTTGAAATCCTTTATTTCATTTTTAGCTTGTTTAATTTGGTCCAACATATAGTAGCTGCCTATAGTCATTGCTGCTCTTCCTGATATGAAATAATCTCTTTTTAAGAAGTCCCCATAGGTAGTCTGCATGTTATTATTTTCTGCTTTAGAAGAATTCATCGCCTTTGAGTTCAGTGCATCTATACTGGTCTGAAAAACTCTTTTCCAATCGTCCGTATTAATCGTTACTTTTAGATTTTCAGGGTCTATTATCGATAATTTCTCAGTTCCACCAATCATGCTAGCAAACTGATAGACTGAGGCCTGTCCATAATTATTCTGGAAAAAACCATAAATACGTTTGTCTTCTTCGCCTGTAGTCGGGAATCGTTTGGCTAAATCCAGCACCTCGCTCCAACTCATTTGATCCCTTGGCACTTCAATCCCATACTGCTCGAAAAGATCTCTATTATACATTAGAACGTTACTATAAAAGGACGCTGCCAAACCATACAGTCTGCCATTCCCTTTGCTTCTGAGGATATCCGTAACCGCAGGTAAAATATTCTCAATATCGAACTTGTCCTTTTGGATCACTACATCTAAGTCCAGAAGCTTCCCATCCGCAGCCATTTTTTCGTATTGATTGATATCCAACATCAAAACATCTGGTTTTTGTTCCTCAATTATTTTATCAAATTCCTTCTCTGGATCCTTGCCTTCGCCGCGCATACTTTGGTTCGATATCACCTCGATATCCACATTGGGGAATTTAGAATAGAATAAGTTTCCATATTGCTGAAAGAAACTTCTTTCATCATAATACATGACTTTAATCGTTACCTTCTCGTCTTTTTCCAATGCTTTCATAACCGTACTATCGCTATCTTTATTTCCCTTTAAACTACATCCAGCCAGTACAATCGACAAGCCTACTATTAAAACCAAAACAAGATTAAAACGTCTCAATTCAACACTCTCCCTAAAAATAGTAAAAAATAATAGTTTGACCCAAAGAGATAATACCATAATTAGGAAAAATATTGCAAATCCATCCATGAAATTACGAAATCAATACTTGGTTTCAAAAAGTTTCAAACTGAGGAATGTACGTTAAAGGGTAGTGAATCTATGCACAAAATAAAAGGACAAGCCGAAAATAATTCGACTGTCCTCACTGCTGTTGAAATATAAATATATTATGAAAACGGTTCAATCAAACTAGAAAAATCAATATACCAATGTGTGAAATTCGGTTCATTCTCAAAGGGCAAGTCTCCCCTAATGCCAAAGCTAAACTCGAAATTGCTGTCTGAACGTACCACTTTGAAAATGAGCTGATTGTGCCCCTTTTTCATATGCATGGGAATATCGTCGTTAAATGGCATCCACAGCGTATGCTCATTGGCTTCACCTTTCAGCTCTCCATTAAGCCAAAATTTGTAGGCATCGTTGTGACCAATTGCAGCAAAAACATCACGTTCCGTTGGAGCATACACATTGTGGATCACATAAACGCAAGCTTGCCCTTTTAGCGCATAGACATCATTTAATGCGAATTTATCCGTGTGCAGATTGGCATAGGTTCCTTCAAGGCTATTAACCTCTTCAAAGGATTCATCGATATAAGCTTTATCAATATTGACGTAGTTGTTAAAATTCGCTCTTCCGCTTGGCCGTCCTCTATAAAATGGATGATTTTGATGAATGCGAGTGTCATAGATATCCCAAAACGGACCAATAATTTTCACACGGGCAGCGCCTGCCAAACCAAATTTCTCCTCAGCCATGACCCCACCATTGGGTCCAAGCCATTGTACAGTCGAGAGGTTCGTTTGCGGAATTGCCGTGAGATCCGGTTTGACCCGGAAGGTCAGCAGCATTTCCTGCTTTTCTCCCGCTTCCAATCTTATATGGGCTTGCTCAAAACTAACCACTAAGCTTTCAGCAGAATGAATATGAATGATTCCAGTTTGTGCCCGTTCCCCTTGATTATGCAAAATAAGTGTCACTCGAGCTGTCTCGCCATAACCTATCGACGGATTTCCCTCATATTGAATTTCAATGGAACAAGGAGAATCAGGAGAATCAGAAAAATCCTCCGTACATTTTGGCAGTGATGGCCTTATATGTTCTGGAATATCGGTGATTTCAATGGGCAGCAGCCGGTCTCTAATAAGTGAAAGTCCGGCGGCACAAGTATCCTCAGCCAAATCTTTAATCAGCTTGGAACGCCTGTTCAATTCAAACCACATTACATATTCCGTTCCCATCTTGTCAAGCCACAGAGCGGGAATTCCATTCGCCCCAAGAAGCTGCCCCAGAATAGCCCCGGAGGTCGCTGCTGTACAGTCGGTATCATAACCGCTATTGACAGCAATCATCATCGTTTCCGTAAAATCTCCCCTGCCAAACAGAAGCGCCAAGACGGTCAAGCCAATATTTTGCACGCAATGGGATGCATCTGGAGAAGCATAATGCCTTAACATCAACAGCCTTGCTTCTTTCCAATCCAAGCCTTCGTGGAACGCGTCTATTACAAATCGCACACAGCGGGTTAATTCCGAATCCTTAGGAACAAATTGCAATCCATGATCAATCAGCCGAAAAATATCGTGTTCAAAAAATGCTTGTGCCTCTAAGGCAGCAAAAAATTGCTCTCCATAAACCGCCAGTGAATCGTGATCCAATACGCCATCCATATGAGCATACTTTGCGGCAAGCCCGGAATCCCCCGGACAAATAAATCCCCAAATTTCAGAGCGAATAGGACAGCCCATTGAATTGCTGAAATAATCATTATTAAATACACCGGAATAGGGGGGAGCAATGCCCATTCTATAGTTTTTGACAAAATAGCCATATTCATTAAAAGGATACCAGCAATGCTCCAGCCAGCCATCAGCTAAATCACGGCTATCGATTCCAGCACCTTTTTGCTCCAGAACATGCAGCCATAAAATTTGCAAATCCAAATCATCGTTGGGAGGTATGATTTCAGGAAATACAGTATCTATAGTAAAATCGAGCAGATCTTTATGATTCTCCATCCTTGCTCCGATCGTACCTCCAATGCATTTTCCCAGCCATCCTCCGTGGACTTTATTTAAATATTCCGAGTAGCTCATTGTTAGCATCATTTAACATCCTTCCGGCGTAAGCTGAACACTTTAGTTTCTTAATCCATTGGCCCGATCGAACAAATCGCGAACCGATTGATTGGGCTTCAATAAATCATCAATGGTTCGATCATTTAATGTCATGCTGGGCATTCCGCCTAATTGTTCATGTACCCGAATCCGCAGTTCTGATGCTTCATCATGTCCATCATTGTTGCAATAGGCGATAAACTTCGTATGCCCGCGATAGAGCAGATCACAAACCCTATAGGCATATTGCTCCAAGCCTTCTATGCTTACACGATGAGATTGAAACAAGTGCAGCTGGGTAAAAGCTTGATAACGCATGGAAACCTCGTTCAAGCCCTCTCCTCCAATGATAAGCCCAGGCTTCATCCGCGTTAGATCGCCCATAATCATCTGTACGCCATCTATGCATGTCCTGCCTTCAAGGACGGCATTTTGAATATTCGGCAGTCCATTGGTTTGGTCCAGGAATACACAGTCGCTTTGCTCCGGATTCAGGACGGTCAGAACCTGCTTGGTAATTTCATTTCTCCAGCGGGTCAAGCCCATATGAGTATAAGACAATAATACGTCCGTCTCCGCATACCTCTCCAGAAGCGGATTCTGCGGGCAGGAAGCAAAATTACCGTTATTCAATCCTGTATACCAGGCCATTAACGCTGCCGTTTCCACATCCCTGTATTGGTATTCACTGAAAAGGCGAAATAATTCATGATTGGTTGATATGCTAAAAACATTAAAGTGCAGCATGACATGAAAGCCCATGGCTCTGGCTTTATCCAGAAAAGGGCGGATATGGGGATCCAATACATAATTCGGATAATTGCGGTCATACGGATCTGACCTCCACCCTGGAAAGTGAATCAGAACATGCTTAGGTGCTATATATTGGGCTATTGCATCAAGCACCTGCGGGTCAGCCGGACACCATGAAACGGCAAAACGAATCTCCTCCTGCCATGCGGCTCTTTGCGCGCGGATTTCCTTCAGCTTCCAGGCCGATTCCAGCCAATCGGCATATCTTTCCGCCGCAGCCTGCCACCCGTTGATGGAAGCAGCTAATCTCCATGTATGCCCGCCTACTTCTTTTTTATCATGAAAGGGTCCGTTATTTTCTGTTTCAAGTCCGATCTGTATGCCGTCGGCATCCCGATTTATGTTTAATGCCTTATAGCGATCCTCCGGATCCTCTGTCCAGGCATAGAAGCATTCACCCGCTGCATTTTCCATAAAAAGAATGGCTGCTTCCCAGGCATAAGGCCAAGCCAGCCGTTCCTTCCTTAAATAAGGACAGTCCCTATCAATCCTAACCCCTTGATAGGTCGGAATTATTAAATCGCGATTCGCATCCATCCTGCCTAAGTTTAAGCTCAGGGCTTTAAATCCAGTCCTCGTTGTAATCGCACAGGGAGTGATCCAAATATCCTCGCCATATACTTCAATTCGCACATTGACATGTCCCAGCATTCCATCATAAATCAGATCCACGGCATGCTCCCCCAATGGAACTATGCTGCAGCTGCTAGCTTCAAAGGGCGCCTCTTTCTCGCCAGCAAATAAAAAAGTCAGGAGAGGGGTCGGCTCCACCAGCCAGCTTTGCCCGTTTATCTCAATAGACTCCAAGCGATCCTTGTTGATTCCCAACTTTACGCTAGAACTTGCGATTGTTATTGTATGCTCTTGAATGGCAATAGCCATTTCCTCACCCCTTAGTGGTCGGTATTCATGATTAAAGTGCTGGATAATCCTCCATCGACTGACAAGCAGGCTCCAGTAATGTAGGAAGCTTTATCACTTGCCAGGAATACAACGGAATGTCCGATCTCCACTGGCTCTGCAAGGCGTCCGATTGGGATCGCCCTTCCCCACCGGGCAAGCACACTACTTCTCTCCGCTTCATCGTAATGCGATAAGTCCTTGTCCGTTGTCTTGCTGCGGGTCCATCCCGGCAATACAGCATTCACCCGGATTCCGTCAGCTGCATATTCAGCCGCCATGCTTCGGGTCATAGAAACTACTCCACCTTTGGCCGCTGAATATGCCGTGAAATGTTTACTCGAAGCATTCGCATGCACGGAGGAAATATTAATAATGCATCCTTGATTGCGCGATCTCATATGCGGGAGCACATTCCTTGACATTAAAAAGCAGCCCTTCAAATCTACGGCCATCAAATAATCCCATTCCTGCGTCTTTATATCTACCAATGGTTTATATAAATGTGTGCCCACATTATTCACCAGCACATCAATTTGCCCCCACTTTTCTAGCGTCAAAGCAACGGCTCTTTCCGTATCTTCTTCTATCGCAGCATCCATTTTAATGAACAGAACCTCACAGCCCATACGCTCCAAATAAGCTTTCGCAGCCATCCCGTCTTCTTCATTGCAATCTGCAATCACAATCCTCGCGCTTTCCTTGGCAAAGCATTCGGCGATCCCTTTCCCTATGCTGGCTGCTCCTCCAGTTACAATGACTACTTTATGCTCTAATGACATCCTCCAACCCCTTCTTTCTTTATCTCCTACCAGTCCGCTACCGATTGATCATCAGCATGAAATACTTTAGGGAGGTCAAAATCACCAGAATAGCGCTTTTCCTCTAACGCCTCTTCATCAAACTCAACACCAAGACCGGGACCTTCCGGCAAATCCATATACCCGTCCCGAATCACAAACGGCTTCTTGAGCAATCCCTCACCAAGCGAAGCGTATTCTTGCACAAGGAAGTTCGGAACATTTGCCGCAAGCTGCAGGCTCGCAGCCAAGTTAATTGGCCCTAACGGGTTGTGCGAGGCGAAGGCCGCATAGTGAGCTTCCGCCATTGCTGCTATTTTCTTGCCTTCCATAATCCCGCCGCAATGGGCCAGGTCTGGCTGTACCACCGCTGCAGCTTGCTTCTCCAGCACCTCTCTGAATGCATATTTCGCAAACAGTCTTTCGCCGGTTGCAATCGGAATGCTGGTTGATCGCGCAATCATCGCCATGGCATCCACATTTTCTGGCAAACAAGGCTCCTCGATAAAAAGCGGATCAAAACGTTCTAATCCCTTTGCCAGCTTTATAGCCAGCGCAGGGCTGATGCGTCCGTGAAAATCAATCGCAAGATCGACATTGTTGCCAATTGCTGCACGAACAGCTTCGATACGTTCCATTTGCCGAATCAGGTAAGCGGGCGTTTCTAGAATCCTTGCAATCTCTATCGGCGTTTTCACCATGGTAAAGCCTTCATTGACGGCATTTTTCGCAGATTCGTAAAGCTCCTGAGTCGTTTCACCCCCAATGTGCTTATACATCCTTATGCGATTTCGCACGTTTCCACCAAGAAGCTGGTACACGGGAACACCTAACGACTTCCCCAATATATCCCACATCGCTTGCTCTAAGCCGCTTATGGCGCTGGTCAGAATAGGACCGCCCCGGTAAAAAGTTCCCCGATACATCAGCTGCCACAAATGCTCAATTCTTCTGGGATCCTGACCGATCAAGTGCGGCTCAAGCTCTTTAATGGCCATTTCTACTGTTCTTGACCTTCCTTCAACAATAGCTTCCCCATAGCCTGTGATTCCCTCATCAGTGCTCATTTTCAGAAAGGAGAATCTGGGTAATACGTGAATCACTTGAATCGAGGATATTCTCATGGTTAATCCACCTTTCTGTTTTTGGAAGATGAACAAAGTTCATTACATGTCCTGTTGCAGGGATACTTTCAAATACCAGCTTTCAGTACTGTGTCCTTGGATTGTTTTGACTTTGCCGGCATAAGACGAGCTTTCCACATCATCCAAAAAGGAAGTCGACGGCTCGATCGCCAGGTTATAATCGTTCCAATATCCGCCGTAATTGCTCCAAATCGCGAGGTAGGGCAAATCTTCAGCTGAATATTCAAATTGAAAGGACTCCTTCGTTTGCGGAGCTTGGATGCTGATATTTCCCTCAGTAACTCTATTCACAAACCAGTATTTCTCGGCATGTAATTGAAGCTTAGGTTCAACAATTCTCATATCTATGATTTGACCCTCCTTCGTTTTAATGAAAGGATAAGTGCTGTATACAGCCTCACTCTCAAATCGTTCCATCTTTGAATGACGCATAAGTATCTGCTGCGGGGGCTGTATCCCTGCAAACGGCTTCCCTGCAAGCTTCATACCTGCTTCAATTTTCAAGAGACAATGAGGTGCCCAAATATAAGAAAATGAATGCGAAGAGCAATTCTGCAGCTCATATTGGATATGGAGCGCAGATTCCTCTATACGATAGGTTTTTCTGAAAAGATAGGGCAATTGTACACCCTTCACCCAAAGCTCCAGATCGTCCCCCTTGATCGCATACTCCCAAGGCAAGCTCCACACTTCACCATGATCAGGAAGCTGTCGGCCTGAAAAAGCAGCATCCGGACTTAAACAAGGGGAAATCGTTGGAAACAATTCATCCCAACCGGAACGATCTGCCGCGTCCCAAGCCATTCCGCTGCTTAATGGCTCCTTCCAGAAGCGGTCTGTATGGTTCGATTGATCCGCATCGTTCGCATGCTCTGCATGATTCGATTGATCCGCCGTATAGATCCATTCCCGCCCTGTTTGCTTATTCATCAAGGAGACCAATTTGCTGCCTCTTGCAGGAACAAGCTCGGTGCGGATTTGCGCATTTTCTCCAATGATGCTGAGATGACCCTTATAAGAAGAGATACGCCATACGGTCCCGATCATCCCGTTAGCCTCCCCTCACTTCAAAGCTGTAAAACGCAAGAATTGGAAGGCCAGTAACGGAGTCCATCGGCAGCGAATAGGCAGGATTAGCTTCATGCGCCCCATGAATCACCGCCTTACCACAACAATCGCGCTTCAATACAACGACGATCTTATCGTTTTCTTTTACCTGCCATACATCTATCTGAACTAAACCCACATCGTCTTCCACACTAAAAACCTGAGCTTGAGGATCAATTGCCCGCAGACTGCCCTGTACATGCTCGAATTGAAGCTCGATTGTCTGTTTGCCTTCTTCTGTCGCTCCCCCATAGACTGCATGAATCAGGTTAGGCGCTCTGTATGCCATAGCTATCCCATACACCTCAGCCAGCGCTGTCTTGGCCAATCGTTCACCAATGGTTTTATTGCCTTGAGTTCCGTTATGAATGGGATCAGACAAAGCACAATCCAGTGTCGGCATCACGTACACATGCTTCATCGTGCTAGCAGCCCTTCGCTGCATCTCACGCAAGCTCCCCCACGAGTGATTTTCCCCAGGGTATCCGGTAAACGCCGTTCGGTTTAATTGTAAGGTCAAGTAGGGAAGCTCCGCGTTCCCCAGATCCTGCCGGCTCGTCTCCACCATTTGTGAAAACCTGGATAAATAAGTATGGGGCTCCTCGGAGCTACAATCCTCATACCAATACCAAGCTGCGTCCGACTCCCCCTGATACCATAACACCCCTCTTACCTTGCCTCCCACCCGCTTAATCACATCGAGCATGCTGCGGTACAGGCAGCCATTTTCTGCCGGATTCCACAGCTGCAGGTAAGTAGCACCAACCGCAGTTTGCAGCAATCCGATTGGATGGTGTACGGCTTTCTTCACTTCTTTCGCGAATGTCATAAAAGGTGAATGAAGCGCATCATCCCGCAGCGGATGAGTGGCTAGATCCCATTGCTGGTTGTTGCGAAACAAATGGATGCCTAACTCGGGCAGGTCCGAATAATCACCGGCTCCAGCGCCTTGAGCGTTGCTCTGGCCTGCAATGACCCAGATATCGCCGACGCCAACATGATGGATCATTTCCCCGCGGAATTCCCAGCTATCCTCAGCCTTCAAGCTGGTCATATACGGCTCAATCCGATATAAACCGCCTGAAGGAATCTGCAAAATTTCCGCAGTCCAGCTGCCTTCCGCCAGCATCCGATTCGATGTGGATCGTGCGACAATTTTACCGGTTTCCTCTAAAATAACCCGAATTGAGATCGCTATAGATGCTGGATCATAAGCTTTCTCGCACTCCCATACGCCTTCAAGCAATAGCTTGGCGAATCCTTCCTCTTGCTGAAGGATTGCCCAAGGCTCTACACCTTGAGTAACCCGGATTGATTTTGCGCACATGGCTGGTTGAACATCCTTTCCGCAGCAATTCCTGGATACATATACATTCCTGGATAAGCACATTTACCTTACCATGGTATTCTTTGAGCCTCAATGTGAGATAATTAAGATTCGATATCGATTTTTTCACATGATTTACAAGCACCTAGTATCACTTCCCTAGGACTTAACGGCCCCCGTCATAATTCCGCTTATGAGATAACGCTGGCCAACCATAAACACAATCAGAATAGGCAAAATGAAGATAACCAAAGCCGCTTCCTGCACTTGAAACAAGCTAACACTAGGAGCATTAGGCATAATATAGCCCACCTGCATCAGCTGTGTCGCCAATGGATATTGTCTTTCCTGCAAGAACATATAAGGCGCCAGATAATCCCCGCCCCAGCTTGCATTAAACAATAATATCCCCGCAGTCGCAATCACTGGCAAAGAAATCGGCATATAAATCCGGAAAATGATTCCGTATGTGGAGCAGCCATCTATACGTGCAGCCTCATCAAGCTCTCTGGGAACGTTCATAAAGAACTGCCGATACAGAAAGATAATAAAAGGGCTGCCGCCGAGTCCTCCAAGAATCCAAGGCCAGTAAGTACCAAGAAGACCATATTGATGAAAAAGCACATATTGCGGGATCTGAGTAACGGTTGCCGGCACCATCATCGTTGCCAAAATGACCATAAACAAAAATCCCTTGAATTTAGCCCTCAACCTGGCAAATGCAAACGCCGAAAAAAAGCTGGTAATAATCGGTATGCCCACGGAGATTAAAGCAAGGATACAAGAGTTTTTGAAGTACATCCAAAATGGTTGAAGGGTGAATGCGAGATGGTAGTTGCTAAGCGTCGGTCGAAGCGGAAACCAGGTTACTCCGGTAAGAAGCGGCTGAAGCGAATTGACGATCATCCAATACAGCGGAAATGAAAAAAGTACAGCAAGTAAAATTAATAAAGCGTATAAGGAAATACGTGTCATTCTAGTTTGCGGCATTGCTTATCTTCCTTTCCGATCATCCGTTTCATAATGAACCCATAACCGGCTGGTACCAAAGACAATCAGGGTAAGCAGGATCGTAATGATAAAAAGCACCCATAACAGCGCTAAACCATAGGCATAACGTTGGAACATAAAAATTTGCTGGTACGTATGCACCAAATATAAATAAATCGGCCGGATGGGAACCCCCATTAATCCGCTATTGGATGTAAGCAAAGTGGCTTGGGCAAATATTTGCAAGGAGCCAATAATTCCAAACACAAGATTAAAGAAAATCACAGGTGTCATCAGCGGAATGGTAATTAGACGAAACCGGTAGAAGGGTCCCGCTCCATCAATGGCTGCCGCCTCGTAGAGCTCTGGAGAAATCCCTTTTAACCCTGCCAGGTATATAATAATTCCGCCACCGCAGCCCCAGCTTAACAAAATAACCAGCGAGAGCGTAGCATGGTCATAGCCGAGCCACTGGATCGGGTTAAAGCCTATAACATGCAGGAAGCTGTTTAATATTCCATTATCTGCAAATATATATTTCCACATCAGCCCCACCGCAGTGATAGGCAGAATCGCAGGCAAATAATAAAGTGACCTGAAGAAGCCAATGGCTTTAAAATTATTGTTAAGTAACACAGCGATCATAAAACCGATAACCGTGCTAAAAAAAACATTTAAGGCACCTACCATAAAAGATCTGCCCAGCGAATACATCGCGTCGCTATCGTTAAATACATTGTTGTAATTACGCAAGCCCACATTTCGGACATGATCAAAGTTAAAGCCGGCAAAGTTAGTAAAGCTCAAGTAAAATCCATATAACAGAGGGATAAGAGAAAGAAAAAGAAATATGATTATCCATGGAAATGTTAGAATATAGAACTCCTTCGTTTCTCTCCGTTCGCTCTTGCCCATGTTCAGTCCATCACCCTTCCGCTTCATGAAAGAGGAAGTGAGTTTTCATCACTTCCTCCTCTACATGATTTAGTTTGCACCAACAATATCTTTATTCTCTTGAATTTGAATTTTGGCTTCCTTGCTAATCTTCTCAATAGCTCCATCCAGCGTATCCTTGCCAAAATATACCGGAGTCAGATACTTATCAAAAATAGTCCCCATGGCAGTTGCAGAAATATAGGGGTTGTACGGTAATGTCGAAAGATTGTTCAGATCGTCGTTGATGACATCATACGTTTGTTTATCAAAGCTTGTATCCTTCGGAATCAGTGCAATCTTCGATTTAAAACCAGGTAAACCCCAACCGCCTTTAGCGCGTTCATCTGCCGGCTTGCCGCCATAGAACCATTCAAATACAGTCCAGGCCTCTTTCGGGTGCTTGGTTTTGCTATAAATAATTCCGCCGGTTCCGCTGCGGGTTGCTTCTACACGTACACCGCCGTCCATTTTTGGTGAAGGCAGCATCATGAAATCATCAATATGGCTTTTGGTAAGCTCATTGCTGCGCAGCATGCCGCTGAACCAGTATCCGACGATCATCATGCCCAGTTTATTTTGCGAAAAAAGATCAACAAAACTTAAAGCTTCGGAATGTAACGAGCTGGGTCCAACCGGCTGCTTGACAGCATCCACCCAATATTGCAGAACCTTCTTCGCTTCCGGCGTGTTCAATTTAATCTCGCTGTTATCATCGCTGTATAATTTCTGGCCCAACGAAGCTAGTTGCGCAAGCAAGAGATCCTGATTTACCGCTACGCCACCGCCTAATGGATCATATAAACCCCATTGTGTTACACTGTCTCCATCTTTTTTCGTTAGCTTTTGAGCGTATTCCATGACCTTCTCCCAGGTTAAAGACTCTTTATCACTGGGGATTGGGATACCGGCTTCTTCAAACAGCTTTTTATTGATAAAAAGGTTAAAGTCTGGAGCCCAGTCTTTCGGAAACCCATATATATCTCCTTGGCCCGGAACCTTTCCGTCCCATCTGTAAATATTGGTTGCATCCAGAAGATCATCTTTCTTAAATAAACTGCTGGCATCAAAATAAGGCTGCAAATTCAGTGCCAATCCTCTGCTGGCGTAGAAGGGAAATTCACTTGCCCCAAAAAGTCTGAAAAT
Source organism: Paenibacillus eucommiae (assembly GCF_017874215.1). Classification (GTDB taxonomy): domain Bacteria; phylum Bacillota; class Bacilli; order Paenibacillales; family NBRC-103111; genus Paenibacillus_AI; species Paenibacillus_AI eucommiae. The sequence goes on along the minus strand of NZ_JAGGLB010000016.1, from coordinate 94,981 downwards.
ATCTGGAGTAATCTCGGAATTAGCCGCGATCTGTCCCATCAATTTATTAAAGTCGGTATCCACCCGTTCTATCTTAATATTGGTATGCTCCGCCTCAAACTCCTGAATCTGTTCCTTTGTTATTTCACCTTCGGCCAAATGAATCCGAATCGTCACCTTTTCCGTACTGTTAGGCGCAGCTGTTGCCTCTCCTTGAGTCTCTGTGGCTTTATCCGTAGCAGCCGGAGATTGCGATCCATTGCTGCTGCAGCCTACTAGTAGCAAAGAAAAGGATAAAAGTATCGCTACGAATTGAAACAACTTATTTTTGGGCACCGTATTTCCCCCTGTGAATTCGAGTTTTTGATTGCGGCCGCAATTCATATTCTTAATTTAACAGTGAACTTGCTTGACCTCAATGACAGAAAATACAGAATCCATATCGTTTTTTACACATCTTGCGGAATCCTTAATTGAATCGTTGTACCTTCGAAGGTTTCACTTTGGATTGTCATCGTGCCGCGACCGTTATAAATCAATTGCAAGCGAAAAAAAACGTTGTTTAAGCCTAATCCACCTTTGCTTTCCCCATTTGAGCGGCCTGAACGCTGGGAATTGCCCAGCTGCCATTGATCTAGTATAGAAATCAAGCGCCCCTCCTCAATCCCCACTCCGTTATCTGCTATAGTTATGCTCAGCATTTCCTGGTCAACAAAGGCTTTAATCCATATTTTCCCTTCACGGATTGAGCTGAGTATGCCATGAGAAATTGCATTCTCCACGAGCGGCTGTAGAGCGAATTTAATCACTTTGCATTGCAGTGCCTCCTCGGATACGTCCCATTCCACTGTAAATTTATCCTTGAATCTAAACTCCTGAATCGCAATATAATTTCGTGTATGCTCAATTTCATCGGAGAGATCAACAAAATTACTATCATGGCTAATGCTGTAACGGAATAAGTCCGCTAAAGCATATACCATAAAACCGACTTCCTCTTCTCCCGCTCTCTTCGCTCTCATTCCTATGCTTTGCAGCGTATTGTAAAGAAAATGCGGGTTGATTTGCAGCTGCAGCATTTTTAATTCTGCTTGTGTCTTTAAAGATAACAGCTCCTGCTGCTTCATTTGATTCAAGCTATTTTCCTGGGCAATTTGAATATTTTCAACCATCAGCTGATTGATCTGTGCCATCATCCGATTATAGCTGTCAATAAGGTCACTGATTTCGTCCCGATCCTTATAAACAATCCGTTTATCCATCTTCACTTCCACGATTTGCTGCTCCATAGCCAGCTTCAAGTGCTCTAGTGAACGAATAAGCCATTTCGTAAGTCCGTAAGCAAATATCATCGCGATTACAATGGTTGAGAAAATAACAATTAAATAACTGAGAGACAGCTTTTTTTGCTCTGTAAGTAAGCTCTCCATAGATTCTAAAAGAAAGGTATTCCAGTTCATCCCCTCGATGGTGTGGACATTGGCAATCCCCTCGACTCCATTTATTACTGCGTATTGGAGCGGATTCCCCTCATGCGCCAGCACTTCTTCTCTGGTTTGCATGACTTCCTTGAACGCCTTTTTCGTTGGCTCATTCTGAAAGAGCACGTTTCCGGCTGCGTTCAACGCTAATAAATAATCATTTTTATCAGGCAGCACGGCTTGAAACGCCGATTGATTCAGGACAATCTGAATATATCCGATTGGTTTGGGAGTTGGCCCCGCCGCGTCAAAAATTTGCTTAATTAAAGAAACCGTCGGTTGATTATAGAGATCCTTCATATTCGTGGACCAAACAATCGTGTTGGATGAATCAATTTCTTTTCTGATATTCGTGTCCAAAGAAAAATAATTCAAAAAATCGGAGTTTTGATTGGAATAGGTTTGCGTACCCAGCAGGTTATATAACACAAAATACGACACATCACTAATTCCAGAATATTGGAGGAAGGAAATGTCCGGCTCTTGTTTCATATTTAAATTATTGAAATTTTGATAAATAAGCAGGCTGACAAAGGTAGGATTAAGCGTTAGCTTGCTAATTAGATCCTCATAGATTATCGCTTGCCGGTGAACATTCTTATTGACTTGCTGTGCGAATTGCTCTGCATAAGGCTTCATCTGCTGCTTGGAATAGGCATTAATAAACTGATAATAAGCAAACGCGGAAGAAACAGCAGGGATACACACGGATAAGGAAAATAAAATAATGAGTTTCTTTCTTAGAGATAAGGTAGGAATCCCCCCTTTGCTGACCTTCTCCTTATCCAGAAATTGCAGGGGGAACAGGAGATGCTGCTTGTTCATGCGATGCGAGATTTTTCGAAATGGCAAAATCAGATAGTGGGAATAAATGAAAGTAATGAGAAAAGTGACAACTAAAATGATCATAAAAAACAGCATATATTTAATTAAAAAGGCTTGTTTATTGGCCATGCTTTCCATTTTTCGCTGTGAAAACATCTCCAACTTTAAGCCCGAGGAATTGATTGTTTTCATTTGACTGATCATTTTTGTACCTTTCAGCGGAGGCGTCTGATCAATCAGCTTCTGATTGTTATCCATTAACGCGAAGGAAGTGAACGAATCACTTTCTACTAAATGGGAAAGCAGGTCTTTTTTCATTACTAGGATAACCATAAAAGATTTAGGATTGCCGTCAATAACGCCTCCATTAAGGACGACACGTCCTTCTAAATCCTGAGCCAGCTGCTTAACGGCAGTTTTTTGCTCAGGAAGCATAGACGCTGAGAACTTAAGACGATCCGTTAGCTCCCCGGCTGCAAAAACAGTGGGATGGTTGCGATAATATTGCAAAATGGGCAGCAATTGGGCTGAAGCGAGATCAGAGATATTAGGTGTGTATTCCTCAGACATATCATTCTGGCCCTGATGGATCACAATATTTTTTTGAAACGAATAGTTGCCAAGAATATAGACCTTATCGATTAAATTATCGGAAAACCGGATTTGCTTCAGCAGCAAATTAACCTCTTCCGTCTTCTGCTTTGCAATAGCGGGATCCTCCAAGGCTAGAAAGGAGCGTACGTATTCAGAAAGCTCATTGGATTGCAAATAGTTCAGCATGGAATTGATATGGCTTAAATACGTTGTAATATTGTAACTGGCGGAATCCAGCATTTTCAAACGAGAGCTTGCTTCAATATCTTCATCCACTCTTCCAGCATTGAGAATCCCCATTCCCACCATTAGAATCTGAGCACATAAAGACAAGCCTACCGCCGCTACAATAATCCGTTTGCGGTGCGTCCACTTCAATGGATTTCCTCCCCATTGACTCCCTGCATAGACCGGAATTCCTGTGGAGTTTGTCCCGTATGCTTGCGAAACCGGTCGATGAAATACGCCGTAGTGGAATACCCCACCATCTCGGATATTTCATACACCTTATAATTGGAATGCTGGAGGTGTTTCATGGCCATCTGCATGCGGCAGTCTGTTAAATAGTGAATGTAATTTTTCCCTGTTGCTTTCCTGAATAATGAGCTTAAATAATTGGGATTGAAGTGGATATGCTCCGCGACGTCCTGCAGCGTGATGGACCTTTCGAAATTTTGATCAATGTAACGTTTCGCTTCTTCAATAATGCCTTGTGGGGAGCCTTCTTTTACTGGATTCGCAATCTCTGTCGTGTTAGTATCCTGCAAAACAGATAGAGTAGAATTAGAAATGCTGGACTCGGTTATGCAGATTTGTTTATTTTTATTTAGATCCAAAGCTTGGGCAATCGATAAGCAGGATTCATATATATGCGTAGCCCGATCAACAACTGGCCCCACTCCTAAAGATACCGTAGATAACAATAAACCCCGAAAACGCTGCAGATTATTGGTGATGCTTGACGTTTTCTCCATGAACAGGGAAGCATCAGAATTCTCAGCTTGAAGAAGCTCAGGATTCGTGCATAATAAATAACATTTGCCTGTGTTCTCATCGATCCAATGATACCCGTGTCCCTGATCGTCCCAAACCTCAGACAATACGTTCCCAAGCGCAAACATAATTAAATCCCATTCCCGGTGTGAATAATACTGACTTTGCTCTTCTTTTCGATCCAGCCGAATCATAGAAATGGCGTAATGGCTGCTTTCCAGAATCATTTCCCCCTCGGAGCACCCTTCCTCTATCTCGTCTTGGGTTATGCTCTGAAAAAGCAGCTTTTGCATAAAACGCTTGCGGAGAAATTGGGTGGAGAGCTTAGCTTTTCGCTCCAAGGCCGTGTTCCTGATTTCAATCATCTTTTTAACATTCAATTCTTCAATAATTTTCCCAAAAGCCTCTTTAATATCTTTATCATTAGCCGGCTTCAATAAATAATCAGAAATGCCAAATTGAATCCCCTGCTTAGCATAGGAAAAATCACTATACCCTGTCAAAATCACAATTTTAATATAAGGAAACTCCTGCCTGACCTTCTGAATCAATTCAAAACCGTCCATAAAGGGCATACGAATATCTGTCAAGAGGATGTCTACCGGCCCCGCCAGCACCTTTTGAAAAGCCGCCAATCCATTATCACAGCTTCCTGCTACTTGAATATTCATGCTGGCCCAATCATAGTCCTCCAAGCCTTGGCGGATTTCGTATTCATCATCAACAATCAAAATGTTATACATGGCAATCACCTCTACAAAGATATCTGAACACATGTTGACAACGTTAAGTACGAACCCGCTTTGTACGGAACGGCCCTGCTGGCAGACCAAAGCTGTTAACCAAGTTGGCTTCCGTGTAATTAGCCCAGCCATATCGAACAGCAGAAGGCTGCTGCACCTGCTCACTCCAAACTTCAACTTCATTGCCTTTACAAATAGCTTGAGCGGGTACATATACGTTTGAATCATCTGTGATTTCAAAGCCGGTTAGTGGAAAATCTCCTGCTGAAAGTCCTTCCCCGCTATGGTCGAAGCTTAGTATGGCTTTGCCATCAGCTATCTTCAAAGAATGAAATACGGGACCAGAGCTTTCCACAGACTGTCCATAAACTTGCTCTAGCGCTAATAAAGCCAGGCGTTCACCTACAGGCTTCTTATTAATCGGATGGATATCTTCCCGTTCACCGCAATCTATGGCTACAACCATCCCCGTGTTGGCTACCCGTTCGGTTACAATTAATTGTGATTCACGCAGCAAGGGCCACTCCTCCCCAAGCTCATTGCCGTTACACCCGAATGCCGGAAGCTGGACGAATAGAAACGGCAGCTTCGGTTGATTCCAGAGCGCTCGCCAATGGCCGATCAATGCTTCCATGAGCTTATCATAGAGAAGTGATCGATGAGTATCTCCCTCGCCCTGGTAATAGAGGAAACCCTTTAATCCAAACGGGACTACTTTGAGCAGCATGGTACCGTATACACCATACGGTCGTAAAAAGTAGCTAGGACTTATAGGGATTGGCCAAGGATAATCACCAAGCTCTTTACCCCGCAGTCCCGCTGCATGTTTACGATTAAACTCGGCAAGTGCTACATTATGTTCAGCCTCTTCAATTGCAAACGCTGCAGGGTCAAAGTTCTTGATTATTTCTATAAATTCATCTGCATAGATCCGCAGCTCAGAATCGTCAGTTAAAACATGCTCTGGCACCCAGCAGGATGCGGAGGTGCCACCCCAGTTGCAGCCAATGATTCCGATCGGCACGCCCTGTTCGATGATGATTTGTCTTGCGAAGTAAAAAGCAACAGCTGAGAATGCCCCGGCATGTTCCGGCGTGCAAACCTTCCATGAAGAGCTATGTGCTGCACCATGTGCTGTATCATGCGCTGCACCATCCGCTGCACGATCCTCATACGCAACCTTCGGCACATCATAATAACGAAGATTGGGGAGATGTATATGCTCAATTTCAGCTGGCCCGCCTTGTGCTTCGGATAACGGCCATTCCATATTCGATTGCCCGCCAGCTAGCCAAACATCACCAAACAGCACGTCCCGAATGACGATCGAATGCCCTTCACTCTCGATGATAAGCTCGAAAGGACCTCCTGCTTCTATCGATGGAAGCGCTATCATCCAAGAGCCGTTCTCCACTCTAGTCTCCACTTGCTCACCGCGGCACCTAACTCTAACGACTGCACCGTCAGCCCCTTCCCCCCACACAGGGACCTCCACCCCTCTCTGCAGCACCATATGATCTGTAAACATAGCATTTACACTTAAACCTTTACTCATGATTGATACCTCCCATTCTTTGTCACTATGATAATCTACCCGTCTGCAATATGCAACAAGCGTGTTCATAATGTTGGTGGTTCGGGGAGGGAATGGCTGTGGGATCCAGCCGCTGTTAAAGATTTGTTCCCTTGAATGGTATCGATGAGGGGGTAGGAACAAATCTTTAAAGGCGGACGCTACCGCTCTTCCACCCACAGCCATTCCCTCTTCTCAGCTACAATCGTGCGATTGGCACTAACACCAAGTTCATACCATGCTCAAACAGAGTTCAAACGAAGCTCAAACAAATCTTAAACCAGACTCAAACAAAGCTCCAACCAGCTCAACTCAAACCAAGCTCAAACCAAGCTCAAACCAGGCTCAAACCAGGCTCATACCAGGCTCATACCAGGCTCATACCAGGCTCATACCAGGCTCAAACCAGGCTCATACCAGGCTCATACCAGGCTCATACCAGGCTCAAACCAGGCTCAAACAAAGCTCGAACAAATCTTAAACCAGACTCATACCAGGCTCAAACCAGACTTAAACAAAGCTCCTACAAAGCTCGAACGGAATACCAGCAAGGGTTTTCTCTTGATTGGAGGGGATTTCCCCGCTGGCCTAGCCGCTGGACTGAAGAACGGTCCCGCCAGCGTGGACTATGGAGAGAACCTGCTACTTTAACGATGAAAAACATCGTTAAGTGGCGCACACAGCACACACGCTCTCACATTTCGGCGGAAGGCGAACTGCTTCGGGGTATTCTCTCCCCTAAAACTTAAACTTACTTGTAGTTCAGTTAGAAAGGAGTTCTTCTCTTTGATGTTAAAAAAAACCTGCACATCAATCTGCAGGTTTTACATGGTTTTACACGGTTTTATAGAGTTTTACACAATTTACTACGGGATAATTGCATATCAATATATCAATATATCAGTTTTATCAACGATTAGCGTGTAGAATTCTGGAACCCTCGGATCCAGGGGATGCCATGTACTACGACATTTCCCATGAATACGTTCATTCCAGTCAGCTCCCATCAAGCGCGCCAGTATATTCCAATTGTTTCTTACGGACAGACGCATGCCGACTCATTTTTTTTCTTCGCCCATCCGCCCATCCACCCATCCACCGCTTCTTTTGCGTCTTTCTATGCTTCTATCCCTCACAAAGCAAACTCAACCCTTAACGCTTCCCAGCACGATTCCTTTCACGAAAAATCGCTGCAAGAAGGGATACACGATAATAATGGGCAGCATCCCTAGAAACAACTGGGCTGTCTTTACGGTTCGCGAGGAAACATTGAGCAGTTCGTTAAGATTGGCCACTTTGCTCATGTCCGGCTTCGTCACGATCGATTGCAAATACGTCTGCAACGGATAGTGATCGGTTTTATTCATATAGATCAAGCCGTCGAACCAAGAGTTCCAATGGTTAACCATCGTGAACAAGGCAATGGTAGCGAGCGAAGGCATCGAAAGGGGCAAATACACGCGAAACAGAATGACCCAATGGCCTGCGCCATCCACGAATGCCGATTCCTCCAGTTCTTTCGGCAAGTTGCGAAAAAAGTTAAGCATAAGCGTGATCAGAAATACGTTCACTGCCGACGGCAGCACAAGCGCCCAAAGCGAATCGATCAGCCCATAGCTTTTGATGGCGATAAACGTCGGAATGAGCCCTCCGCTGAAAAGCATCGTCACGACAAGAAACCATACATAAAATGTTCTCATGCGGAATTTTTGCGATTCTTTAGAAAGTGGATAAGCCGTAATAACCGTGAAGAACAGTCCGATACTCGTCCCCAGCACAACCCGCTGCACCGAAATCCATAGCGCACTTATAAATTTAGGCTCGCGCAAAATATAAGCGTAGGCGTCAAGATTAAAGCCGACAGGCCATAACGTAACTAAACCGGCGCCAGCTTTACCAGGATTGCTTAAAGAAAAAGCCAGCACGTGAACGAACGGCAGCAAACACAGTATCCCCAGCATGATCAAAATCAAGTGAATGACAACATAAGTTATTCTAACGGATAAGTTTTTTGACTTTACCATGACGTGATCACCCTCAATCAGAAAATACGATAATTGGCATAACGGTAAGCGAGCCCGTAAGACGTCGCTATCAGAATCATGCCGATCAACGATTTGAACAAGCTAACGGCTGTCGAGACGCCGTATTGTGCTTCCACGAACCCGACCCGATACAACAGTGTATCGATGATGTCTCCGGACTCATAGACGGACGGACTATATAAAATGAAAACCTGCTCGAATCCAGCATTGAGCACGTTGCTTAAACTCAGAACCGATAGCAGAACGATGATCGGCACCATGCCCGGAATCGTCACGTGCAAAGTTTGTTTCCAGCGGTTCGCTCCATCGATGTACGCGGCTTCGTACAAGGTGGGATCGATTGACGTAAGGGCAGCCAAGTAGACGATTGTCGCGAATCCGAATTCCTTCCACACGTCAGACAAGACGAGGGTAAAGGGAAACCAATCATTATTGCCGAGGAAAAACACGGGCTCAAGCCCGAACCAAAGAATGACCCTGTTGACGATCCCGCCATCGATGGAAAGAATATCGATCAAGATACCGCCCAAAATAACCCATGACAGAAAGTGCGGAAGATAGATCATCGTCTGGATCGATCTTGCGAAATATTTGCTTCTGGCTTCGTTCAACAACAAAGCGACCACCACCGGCACGAAGATTCCGGCAATGATTTTCATAACCGCGATGAAGATCGTGTTATAAATAACTTGGGTGAAATCGGGCATATTCAGCATAAAAGTGAAATTGTCCCAGCCTACCCATTTTGAATTGAAAAATCCCCGATTCGGAATAAACTTCTGGAATGCAATTACGATGCCTGTCATCGGAACGTAGGCAAACATAATCGTAAAAACAAGGGCCGGAATCATCATGATATGAAGCGGCAAGTTCATCGCGTATTTTTTCTTCATCCTGTCAGCAACCTCCTCACCTGCAAAAACCCATTACTAAGGAAGGGGTTGTCTTAAGGACCAACCCCCGAGCTCTTGCTTCAACTCTTTATTCGTTAACTTCCTGCGTAATCTTCTCTCCGCCTTGTTTGTTCCAATCCTGCACGAACTTGTCGAACTCGCTGATTCCTGCTTCTCCCATGACAATCTTCGTGATCATGACTTCTTCCATTTTCGTAAGTGTCGCCCATTTCTCCGCCATCGTCGGTGTGGATGACGCCGTTAGTCCGGTTCCGACCGTCAAATTGTTTTTATAGTAATGGCTTAAAATTTCCCCGCCGCTGTTCGGCGTTCCCACCGTCGTATGGTAGATCCAACCCGTGGCGATTTCCGGGTCTTTCGTATTCAGTTTATCCTTTTTATACTTGTAAATTCCCCTAAGATATCCGAACTCGTTGGCCGTCATCGTTTTATCGTCCGGCTCCAGATTGGCCTCGATCGAGGCTCTCACGTTATTGCTCTCTACAACGGCTCCCATAACGGAATCGAATGTAACTACCGCGTATGGATAATATGCTATACCTGTTTCTTGGTTGGTGGAATATTCAAGCTTCGGATTCGTATACCAGTGCTCCTGCCAGAAATTAGCCAGCTTCACGACGACTTCAGGATGCTTGAATCCTTTTTTGACGACCCAGAATGTGTTGGCCGTCGGTCCCAGAAAAGCTTTCGCGGGTGTTTCATCCGCAGATGGCAGCGGATAAGCGCTTAATACAGCATCCGGATTGTTGACGATAAAGTCTCTTAAGTACCATCCCATCGCGAAGTTACCATAGAACAAGCCTAGCTTCCCGGCAATAATGGACTCCTGCATTTTGGCATCATCTTTAACAGCAAACTCTTTGTCAATCAATCCTGCCTTGTACAATTCCGCAAGCTTCAGCAGCGGCGCCCTCATTTCAGGCTGTACGCTGCCATAAACCGTCTTGCCGTCAGCGTCTTTATACCATTGACCCGGATAGGCATGATAACTGTTGAACAATCCGAATACGTGCTGCCCCTTCATTAAATCCTTGCTGAGCCCTAAGCCGTAAGTGCCTTTATCGCCGCCGAGATTGTTTTCCTTGAAGGCTGTTGCGATTTTAACGACTTCATCCACGGTTTTAGGCGGCTGCAGCCCCAGCTTATCGAGCCAGTCCTGGCGAACCCATATCATGGAGGAAGTACCGTAACCGGGAGTCGTATGAGGAATCCCGTACATTTTGCCGTCAATCGTCGCAGCGTTAATCGCAAAGCCTCCGTCTTCCGTCATTACCTTTTTCGTTTCCGGACTAACGTATTTGGCGAATACGTCAGTCAAGTCCTCAATCATATCGGCTTCGACGAGTGTCTTCAGCTGACTGCCGGTAACCTGGATCAAATCCGGAATGCTGCCGGAAGAAATCGAGACGTTCACCTTGCTGTCGTACTGATCCCAATTCACGACCCATTCATTGATAATCTTTACGCCAAGTTCGCTTTCGTAAAAGTCTGAAACAAGGTTTTTATCGATATCTTGTCCAGGCTCGAACTTTAATCCGTCCCCGGTTCTGCCGATTCTGACTTCAATGGCCGGATCGAATTTCGTAAGCGGTCCATCCGCCGAAGCCGTTTCTCCAGAAGGTGAAGTTGAGCTTGCGGGTTTGGGTGATGGCTCGCTTGATGCTGGTGCGTTATTTCCGTTGCTGCTGCATGCTGTCAATAAAATAAGGATCGTCGCCAGTAACCCAGTCATGACTCGTTTGCCCATTCGTTTGTTCAATTAAAGCCCCCCTATGAATTGTGTTACACACCGGTGTGTTAATTTAATAATAAAGGAGAAGGCAACTGCCAACAATAGTAATGTCTTGATGTCACCCGTCATTTATTGTCATTACCGGCCGAGCTTCCCCCTGGGGCAATCCCGAGATTTTGCTTATACTCCTGAGGTGTTATGCCGATGTTCTTTTTGAAAAATTTGGTAAAATAAGGGGCGTTGTAGAAGCCAAGCTCAAGCGCGACATCCTGGATTTTTTTGCCCTCGACGAGCAGCAGTTCCTTGGCCCGCATCAATCGCAGCTGCTTCATTCGTTCGGTGAGACATATACCTTTCTCCGAATGATACAGGCGGGACAGATAGGAAGTACTGAGATGAAACGTCTTGGCGAGATGGCTTAGCGAAATGTATTCGGACGAAAAGGACTCGATGATATAGGCGTCGATCTCGTCGACGATTTCTTTCTTTTGGCTCCTATTCTCGCCCTGTGCAAGGGAGAACAAATGATCAGTCAGCCGCAGAAAGTAGGCCTCCATATCGGACCATTGCGGAAACAGACTGTAATTGGACAAATACTGCATCTCCAGATCTCCGTCAATGAACGGCGAGATTTTACGGTTATTGATGTAAGACAGGAACATTCCTGAAAGATGAACGTAAATTTCCAATTGCAATGAATATTCCAAAAAAACAGTCCCTTGCATCGAACGAAAAAAGTCGGAGAGCTCTTTCTGAAAGGTGGCTAGATTGCCTGATTCAATCAAATTGAGCAGCTGATTCATGCTCCTCTTGATATCGATATACGATTGTTCCCTGCCTTCATAGTTCGGCTTCATATTGTCAATTTGCTCTATGAAGATGATTTCCTCTTCAAGTCCGATCCCGCTTTGCAGCCATGCGCACATTTCCTTGAACGTACGCGCGATTGACAGCCAGCCGATATTGGGCTTGGATAACAATAAGGAGATAGGCAGCTTAAGATATTGCCGTATCGATTGCTGTATTTTGTCAAGAACTTCGCCAATATACCAGTGCAGTGTATTCAAATCCTGATATTCGCGGTTATCGCCATCGCTCTCCGCTACTTGAATCAGCCAAACCATGTATCCTTTCTCGATGAAGGGGACAATCCTGCAAGCACTGTTCAAATACTCATTCATGATATTGTTAATTGCGTAGTGCATCAACAGCTTCTCCTTCAGCGAGTAGCCCTGCGGCCAACGATCGGTCCTCCCCACGACAACAATGACGTCCTGATCGCAACGAACCGGTATTTGCAGCATCTCAACCGATTCGGCGATCATCTTCTGGGTGAGCAGGTCGCCCGAGAACAAATTTTCCGAGAAGTCCTTATGCAGTAATGACTGCGCCTTCTGAAGCTGGTTTTCAGCTTTGGCCATGAGATCCTGCATTTGCATATTCGTCTCGATTTCCGTGATGACCCGACTTATCGTCTCGACAATGACCTCCTCGTCAATCGGCTTTAACAAATAATCGAACACGTTTTGTTGAAGGGCTGGCTGCAAATATTCATAATCGGAATACCCCGACAAAATAATGATTTTGCAGCGTTCCCATTGCTTGCGAACGAGTCCAACCAGTTCCAGACCGGACATGACCGGCATGCGAACATCTGTCATCAGAATATCGATGCGGTTGCTTCTCATGATTTCAATGCCCTCAATGGCTGAAGATGCTTTCCAAATGATAAGATCATGCTCCTCCATTCTCATGAGCGTATTGTAGAGTGCTTCCAGAATGATAGGCTCGTCGTCGATTACAAGTACGTTATTCATCTTTTTCTCCCGCTTCCAAATAAATTAGCAAAGCAACCGTCAATCCACCGTCAACGTTAGTTTGCAGCTTGATACCGCTCCTGTCACCGTAACGCAGCCGCAAGCGGCGATGCACGTTCCACAGCGCGTGGTCTTCCCATTCATGGGGAATGATGCTCGCTTCCTGCCACTTCTTGAGCTTATCCGGGGGCATCCCTTTGCCGTTGTCTTCGATTTCGATGATTAAGCTCATCTGACTGGCATTAACGCGTACGCAAAGCCGTCCACCCTGACGAACATCCTCCAAACCGTGCATAATCGCATTTTCCAAAAAAGGCTGGATGATCAGACGGGGTACCTCCCACATCGCAATTTCGCCTGTTTCTTGAAATTCGAACCGTATTCGGCTGCCGAATCTGACTTCCTGTATGGAACTGTAAACTTTCGCGTGCTGCACTTCCTTCTCGAGCGGGATGAGATCGGCTTTATTCTGCGTAACGAATTTGAAGTAATCGCCCAAATGCCTGGACATCGAGGTTACCCCCTCGTAATCCTCCTCTTTGGCCATCACCGCGACGGTGTACAAACTGTTATACATAAAATGCGGATTAACCTGCGATTGCAAATGCTTGAGTTCCGATCTTTGACTATGAATTTTTTGCTCGTAAATTTGTTGAATGAGTATTTTAAGCTGGCTAGTCATCCGATTGAATTGCTGGAACAAATAATAAAACTCATCTTTGTTCGTATGAGCGAGATTCGTATCGAATTGGCCTATCTCCACCTTTTTGAACGCCCGCATCATCTTCAGGAGCGGCTTATGAATGAAGCGATACAGCAGGAAAGAAGCAATAACGAACAAGACGGCGGAAATGACGGACAGCACCATCAGCCAGCCCTTGAAGGAATGAACGGGAAGCAGAATTTGATCCTCTTCGACGACGGTTACAAGCGACCAATCAGGAAAGTCGAACGCTTTAGTAAAACGGAGATAGTTTTTATCGTCCATTTGAAAAGCAGTCCCCTCCTGTTCCGAGCTTTGCAGATTGAACCGCATGATTTCATCCGTTACGCCGACGGCCGGAATGATCGAAGGTTTGTTCATTTCATTGCTCCAGATGAAAACCGTGCCGTTTCCGGTTGAATTCAGGCTGCCCAGATCGACGCTGAGTTTGGATATCGATAGCTCAACGACCATTAAGTAATTGATCTTGGTTATGTGGGGAACTCCCAGCACGAAAAAAATCCGCTGATCAATCGATGTTAATCCCGAAGCTGACGCCTTATTGGTAAGAAAACGGTCAAATTCATCCTGATTGATATCCTTCATGCCAGAGAGCGAGGATATTCGCCGTTCTATGCTCGGAATAATAACGAAAGCTTCCTTGATGTATCTGCTCGATTCCGAAAGCGTATGCAATTTGGACTGCAGATCGTTAATCGCTTTCGCTCTTTCATAATCCCTCAGCGTATCCGGTCGGATGCTGAGGCTTTGCAGATCCGGATCATCCGACAGATCCTTCTGCAGTTTGGCTATGCGCTCCAATTCCGAGTCCGTCGCGGATACGAAATAATCCGATTTCTGTTCCATCAACATTAGAATTTGCTCTCTAATAATGTTAACGCCCGACTTGCTCATTAAAGAGACGATAATGTAGATCGGAATGAGTACAATGAGGAAAACTGTGAACAGCTTCAGTAAAATCCCATATCTGAATGGGAAAAATGTCGATAGTTTCATGGATCCGTCCCCTTTTTTCCATCATCTCTCTAATCCCTATCATAACATATCGCCAGAAGGGGCAGCCAAATAAGTACATTTGGCTTGCCCCTAAATTTACGCGTAGCAATTACGCTGTTTTATGGAATTAAGTGACCGAACCTATCAGGGATAAGCCGTTGCCATTAATACCCCTGCATCGCTTACCGTTATTTTATAGCTCGTATTATTGGGAGATTTCAGAATAAGCCCTTCTCCGGCAACGTTAAGCGCTGCATTCATTTGATTAATAAGCGATGCATGCTGAGCGGTATCGCCTTCCACGGTAAATCCTAGTCCTGTAACCAGTATGGACCCGCCGCTTCCTACAATTTGAAAATAGGCACTTACGGCCGAAGCCGGAGCAGTAACCGATTTTGCGACTCGTCTCCACTCTGTGGTCGAAAGATCGGCAAGCACCATCAGATCTTCTCCCGCAACATTGTTTGCCGCATCGACCCATACGACGGATACTTTCTGCTCCGAAGTCCCCGCCGTGTATTTCGCCCAGCCGCTGAATACGAGCGAAGCGCCTCCGAGCACCGGAAATCTGGAAGAATAGATGTAGGAGATGCCTGAAGTTACCTTCAGCTCGATGCACGAGCGGAAGCCCGCTGGCACGTCGGCCGTATTTTTGCGGAAATAGACGGTGCCCGTTCCCGTATACACATACATATTCCAGTCCGACTTCTGATTCGTATTCGTTGCGGCGGACATATTCTCCCCTGTCGTATCCACGCTTGCGGCAATATTCAGATTGCGGTCCTGATCATTAATGTTCGATTCGTAGGTGACTCCAGATACGACTTTCGTAAAGCGCGTGTTTTGCAAATATACATTTTCCCTGCGCGCGCTCGTCACTTTATTGGCGGTCCATTCGCTGAAATAGGACTTGTCGATATTCACGCGAAACTTTGGCGCTGCCGCCAAGCCGTTTATAATATAGGCCGCAGAATCGAACCCGGCGGCCCGCTTTGCATAAAAAACGTTAAGATTCAATCTGCCCTCAGCCCCGGGAGCGATTTCAAACAAATTGTTAGTGATACCGCCCTGATATCCCGCGTCGTCTTGCGTTATTGTGGCATTGCCATCGATATATCCCCATGTGCTCGCAACCTCGATCGAGCAGTTGTTGAGGGTAAAGTTATTGCCTTTAAAGCCGTAACCTTCCGTGCTGGCTACTTTGAGAATTTCGCATGCATCGATAGACAACGAGCTCTCCTTCGCATAGAAGCAATAAGCATTCGCCGCTGAATAGGGACTGGAGGGGACACTGTCCCATTCGATAGGCGAACAGTCGAACAGCCCGCCTATGATTTTCAGTACCCCGTTCGGCTGATTGAGGATGAGACAGTTCTGCACGGCCCGGAAGTGAATGCCGAAAATAAAATTCTCGCTCTGCGGAACGTCAAGCGGATTCGGATCGTCCAGGTATGCACCGTACTGGATGCCTACCAGGCAGCGGTTCACCTGCAGCCCATAAACTTTAATATGCTCTGCAGGCCTCCCCACGCCTATCGATACCCAATGAATGCCGCATTTGTAAGGTTTAAAGCCGGCGCCAACCCTGATGTTGTAGAGATTCAAATACAAGCCGGAAATCGCCAGCACGCAATCTCTCATCGCTTCCGTATCCGTACTTTCGGATATTCCGAAAAGCCAATACCCGTTAAAATCGATATTTTGATCGCTACCCGTCATTTTGACGGATTTAACATTGTAATTCCTTGTGAAAATGACAGGCCTTCCCGAGTCAAAAGCAGCTTGTACACAGTCGGTATCATCAAAGTCCGTTCCAACTTTGTAATAATCAGGCGAAACGGCGCGCTTGCCGAACTCCGTATCGATCATTTCAAAGTTGCCATTTACATCGAGACTATCCAAAGGATCCGTTTGCTTCAGCTTCAAATTCGGCGTTAAGGTCGTCGTGGAGGGACCCGTAACTGTACTACCCTTCATTAAATCCTTTACCTTTGTGCGGTTCTCGGCCGGATCGGCGTAGGCTTTTGAAATAGCTCCGTTAACCAGCCCTGACGATGCAAGCGCAACGCCAGCCATCCCCAAAGAAGCGAGCAGCTTTCTTCTGCTAATCATGCTTTTCTCTTGTTCCGGGCTTTGCAGGTTTTCCAATTCCTTATCGTCTAACATCGTGCATTCCTCCTGTTATTTTGAGATGGGATTTGTTTAATTCATAAATCCTGCAGTCTGCAGCATCCGTTTAATAACAACAGCAGCCTGCGCGCGCGTAGCCTTGTCCTGAGGTGCAAATTGATGTTCTGTGATACCTGTCATCATACCGGATTCAAGCATTTGTGCTGCTGCAACCTGTGCCCATGGGCTAATCGCCGATTTATCTTCGAAAACAGCCAGCAGAGGAAGCAGCTTTCCTGCAACAGCTATAGGTTTATTAGCAAACAATAAGGCATTTGAAAGCATCACAGCCATCTGCTCTCTCGTTATCGTGTCATTAGGCCGGAAGGTTCCGTCCTCAAACCCGCTGACGATTTGCGCCTTCACCGCCGCGCCAATTGCACCCGCGAACCAGTCGGTTTCTGCAATATCCGTAAACGCTGGGGGATTGGTCTGAGTATTCGTTGGAACATTTATCTGAGCTGGCATCGAATCCTCTTCAAGCCCTAATGCACGGATAATGAGGCTGACGAACTCTGCACGAGTGACATTCCCTTCTGGAACAAAGTCCGCTTCGGTCTGCCCATTTACGATGAGCTTGGAGGCAAGCAGCTCCACATCGGTTTGCGACCAGTGGCCTTGTAGATCGGCAAAGGATTTCTTGGACTGAGCTATCGTGTACAGACTGTTTCCGGTGCGGAAGATATGGACCTCCGTTAATCCGTTCGTTGTTGTAAAAGTAGAAGGAACAAATGAGAATTCGCCGGTTTGCGGATTGATCCTGACTGCTGTCGCCATATCCATATCCGAACCTCTGTCTGACTCTGTCCCCGCAGCAACAATGCTTCTGCTCACATAAGTACGTCCGAAGTCAGTGAATACTTGTTTATTCCCATCCACCTCGATACTAAGGGTGAAGTCGATGATGTCTCCTACAAGCGTCATGCCGGCTGCTTTCGCCTGCTGAGCCATCTGTTCTTTGGCTGCACCTGTGATCGTTTCCATCGTAATGAAGACAGTGGCTTGTTCCAGCTTGCCACCGAGCTGCTTCAATTGAGCTGTAAGCGTAGGGAAGTTGATTGGCAATGTGTAGCTGGCATTCTCCGTCTTGATCTTGATTAAGGCATTGGGATTTTCATTAGCAGCCGCAGTAAGCAATCTAGCCGGAATGCCAACATTACGAATAGCTTCCGTACCCGGTATTTCAAACAAAATGGTTTGCGACCCTTTTGTTTTTCCTTTAAGTATGCTAAATGCTTTCGTTAACGAGTCCGCATGCAGCATTGCTGTGGCCTCCGCTTTTCCGTTCGTTTCCGCAGCTGCCTTTACGGTGAATGCTGCCGCACGGCTAGTAAGCGTTGCGCCACTTGTAGTCTCCTTTACATCTTCCGATTCCGGTTTCAAGGTATCCGTCTTATCCAGAGTGCTTGTATCCGAAGGAGTAGGAGGTCTGTATTCAATGGGGGCTTCTGCCCGATTTACGGTTAAGGTGTAGGTCTTGCTAGTTAAACCATCTGCTGCCGTAGTCACAAGCATGACCTGATTGCTTCCTACTTGAAGGCTTACGGGATTCGACACACCGCCGTTATACGATTGACCATTGATTCTTATCGTAGTCGCAGGGTCATATGTAACCGCTGTCACACTGATGCTGGATACGGTATATCCGACTTCAACAGAATAAGAGAGTACTTCCGGAGCAAACAAAGGCTGCAAAGCGCCTGCACTAACACTGATTTCACTTAGATCAGCATTCGGCTCGGTATCACCAGCCCGGTAAATCGTTACCGTGTACGTCCTGCTTGTCAGCTCATCTGCCGCATGTACGACAATGGGCAGCACGTTTGCCCCTATATGCAGGCTCACCGGTATCTCCGCGTTATTTCCGTACACTTGATCTGTGACCGAAATGCTCGCAGCTGAATCATACGCTGCAGCCGTTACGGTAACATTTTCTACCTCATTTCCTACATGAACCGAATAGCTGTTGATGCTCGGATCAAATGCCGGGCTAAGGCTCCCTCTGCTTACCGATAACGTGCTCAAATCCGCATCCGTGACCCGCTCATCGGCGATGACGGTGATTTCGTCACTATTGAAGTTGGCTACATAGACTTTGTTCAGTCCTGTGTTCACAGCAGCAGCAATTGGGTTCGTTCCAGCCGCTATAGTAGACGTCATCAGACTCATTCCATCGATCACAGTCACATTGTTGCTGTCATAATTCGCTACATAAATCTTATTCGTAACTGCGTTGATGGCCAGCGCACTTGGTCCGGATCCAACGGATACCGTGGAGAGGTTGTGATTGGCACCATCAATGACCGTCATATTGTTACTGCTCGTATTAGTCACATAAATCATTCCAGTCACTGGATTGACTTCCACCGCAGTCGGCGTTATACCAACATTCAGAGTAGAGACATCTCCCGTAGCTCCATCAATTACAGTAACGGTATTACTGTAGAAGTTGGCCACGTACACACTGCCTGTAAGTGGATTAACCGCTAATGCATTGGGTCCAGCACCCGTCGAAACAGAGGAGGGACTGTTACTGACACCGTCAATGACTGTCACCATATCACCATCCACGTTCGCCACATACATCTTGTTCGCCGCTTCATTAACAGCAATGGCAAACGGACTTTCCCCGACTTGCACCGTTGCAGTTTCGGTATCGGTATCCGTAGTCGCACCGTCAATGACCGTCACTGTATCGCTGCCTAAGTTGGCGACATAAATTTTGTTGGTCAACGTATTGACCGCTACAGCAAAGGGCAGGATTCCAACATCCACCTCTATGGTGTTGTTCGTTAAACCGTCGATGACTGTTACCGTATCGCTATCCACGTTCGCCACGTAGATCTTGTTCGTCACCGGATTAACGGCTACCGCATAAGGCGTTGTTCCAACCTCGACGTTAGCCACGGTCACAACACCCCCGCTATATGTATCTTCCAGCACGGTCACGCTGTCGCTGTCGGCATTGGCTACGTAGATCCTGCTAGTTACCGGATTTACAGCAACGGCATGCGGCCCTCTACCTGCAGCGATGTTTGAGGATGTAGCAGCTGCAGACACTTGAGAAACAGGCAATCCTGCAGCAAGTAACAGGAAGACGATCATTCCTACGAAGCCATAGCGCAGTAGGGGTTTTTTTTGAAAATCCATTAACCACCAATCCTTTTTACAAATTTGTTAACGCTTTCTTTTTGAGAACCAGGTTTAAATCAGTTCTCTTACTTTCAATGTGTTTCCATCGTGTGTTAAGAAGATCACCTCCTTAATATCACTTAATATCACTTAATATCCGTTGAAGCAGCTAAGCTGATTCTCATTATAAATGGGGTTCAGTAGAGATCATAGAGTAATGTTTTGTCATGGATGATACTTCATTGTTCTATCGCTTAAACAGCAAAAAAAATGGTCTTCAATTGCAAGACCATTTTTTAGAATGAGTTACTGTTTGTTGGCAATGACTTTATCAAGAAACTTATCTGCGTCACTATTAAATTTCCAGGTAACCCCAAACTTATCAACCAGCATTCCAAAGCACGAAGACCAGGGAGTATTGGATAACGGCATCATAACAGTGCCACCAACAGATAAATGATTAAAGTAATCTTCCAGTTTTTGTTTATCATCGATGACTATACTAATCAGTACGTTATTTCCTATCACCAACTCACCTGTTACCATTTTCATTGAAGGCAAAATATCC
Organism: Paenibacillus eucommiae; assembly: GCF_017874215.1. GTDB lineage: Bacteria > Bacillota > Bacilli > Paenibacillales > NBRC-103111 > Paenibacillus_AI > Paenibacillus_AI eucommiae. The sequence goes on along the minus strand of NZ_JAGGLB010000016.1, from coordinate 74,696 downwards.
GACATCATTATTTTCCCGCCTGCGAATTCTATGGAAGACTCCATAATCATATTTAACTCATTTTCTGGCAATGGATAGTTTGGATCTTGTGGGATATCGCTAAATTTAACTTTTTTTACTTCAATTGAACTTAAAGCCTCCGAATAAAATTCAATCACTTGTTCTGTAATTCCATCAAAGTTTAAATATGCAATAGCTGACATAAAGTATTACCTCCTTCTTGTTATAAATGTAGTATAATCTACAAAAGGTGACAGCTGTATGTCACCGTTCTGAGATTAAGTAGAGAAATAAGAGGAGGAGGAAATATGGACAAGGTTGAGAGACTTATTTCTATAATCATGATATTGCTGAAAAAAAATGTCGTTTCAACAAAAGAATTCGCGCAATTATTTAATGTTTCCAAAAGAACTATTCTTCGCGATATGGAGACACTCAGCTTATCAAACATCCCGATCTACTCGATCCATGGAGTTAATGGTGGCTACGCTATTATGGATGAATACAAGGTTGATAAACGTCTTTTAAGCAGCTCCGACTTAGAGAATATATTAACTGCGCTCGGCGGATTGGAACAAATTCTAATTAGCGAAGAAGTTGAAATTACTATAAAAAAAATAGAAGCGATGGTTAGCCCATTGTCTCTGAAAAGTTCAATTCAACTGTCATTTTACGGTTGGGAAGGCCGGTCTGAGATTACTCAAACCTTGAAGACGTGTCAAGAATCAATATTAAAGAGAAGGTTAGTTTCATTTGATTATATAGATAAAAATGGCACCACGACGAATAGAATTGTCGAGCCTTATCAGCTTCATTTTAGCGAAACGAGTTGGTATCTGAAAGGATTCTGTTTACATCGTATGCGATACAGAACGTTTAAATTATCTCGGATCGATAATCTTAATATGGATGAAAAAACATTTAACCCTAGAGAATATTTATTAGAACAAGAACACGAAGCAAGTTATCAACCGCAACTAGTCGCTATTAAGGCATTGATTTCACCTATCATAAAAGATCAATTCATTGAAAGGTACGGTCGAAAGAGTATTGAAAACTATAGTTCTGAATTTTTATTAGCAACAATTTATGTCCCTCAAAACAGTACGGGATTTCAATTTTTAGCAAATTTCGGCACAAATCTAACAATCGTAGAGCCCAAGACATATGTTGAAGACTTTCGAAATTATTTAAAGAAAATGATGGATAACTACATTTCGAACTAATAATATTACGCACTCCACATGTGTTGTATGCGGGAGGTGATCCCTTTTCCACGGCATCTGTTATAGTCGTTTCATGTCGCGTAGAATCAAGCTTTTTGCAGGTGCTGCAACATCTTTTCGCTTTGTTTACTGTACCTTATCACGAATTTTCACGGCAGTTTTACGGCAATGTACAGGATTAAATCGAATCGCTAATTGCAACCGCATCAAATTGAATGTCACTTATGCCGAGTCTTTTGTTCCCAACCAAACATTTCTTTACAATTGGGATGTGTCGAATTTGTCAGATGCTGTTATACTGAAGACGAAGCTCTCATAGTGAAAGGAATTGGCTGCGTGAAAAATAGAAAGATTCTCACTCTAATTATGGTCTCTATCACTCTCTTAACAACGTACTTAGTCCTTCACTCATTTCGTGTATTCGACTCCAATACATTCGCGGCGAAAAATGGTGTTCTTTCATTGCTGCATTGGGATCGGCAGGATGAAAAAATTATTACGCTTGATGGAGAATGGGACTTCTATCCAGATGAATTAATCGTGCCCAGCCCGGTTGAGGATGTCTTTGAACGTTATAAGAACACACGCCAATCCATTCCAGTACCTGCTGCGTGGGATCGCTATAGGGCTAAGAACGCTACTCCTTACGGGACAGGCACGTATCGCTTGATTATTCATGTTCCGAAGGATGACCGTTATGGTGTAAAGCTGAATACGATTCGAAATGCCAATAAAGTGTATTTAAACGGGGAGGAGCTTGGCTCAGCAGGTGTTCCTTCAAAAAGATCCGAAGAATATCGCTTCGATTACAAAAAGTATGTCGTGCTGGGAAATAGTAAAGATAAACAAATAGAGCTTGTTATACTAGTTGCCAATTATGACTATGCTGTTGGCGGGATTGTCAGTTCGCTCCATTTCGGTCTAGCCGATCAAATATTAGCAGAACAAGGCCGTGAAAAATTCACTGAAGCCTTCCTCATTTCCGGCTATTTGCTGTTTTCATTTATATACTTTACGGCATATTTGCAACACAAACGAAAATTCCGGTATGAGCTATATTTCAGTCTATTCAGTTTAGCGCAAGCTATACATATATCAACGATAAATGAAAGATGGATCTACTTACTATTTCCGGAGCTGAACCCATCCTCACAACTAGAAATACAAGCCATATCACTTACACTTTTCGTATTGTTTTTCCTATTATTTGTGTATCATTTCTTCAACTTGTCTGCCAGCAGAAGGATCGTCACTGCATTAAGTGCAATACTAGGATTTCAAGCCTTGGCAGTGTTTGTATTAAGCATGACTATTGATCTAATGGTAAAGGTTCCATTTCCGCTCATTCAACTCATTGTTTCAGGGACTACCGCCATCGGTTACGTGTATATTTTTATTATGCTGCTAAAAGCCTATTGGCAAAAGACGGATGAGTCCGACTATGTGCTGATCGTTGTTTTTACTTTTGCTGTTTATGGTGTTCTGCTTGCAATTGTCATGTTATTTGAAGTGAATATCGAAATGCCGTCACTTCTTTTGTTTTTAATTATGGTGATGAGCTTGGCGCTATTATTGAGTCACCGTTCTCAGCAGGCATACAACAAAGCGGAGAAACTATCTAATGAATTGCTTAAATTCGACCGAATAAAGGATGAATTTCTAGTCAAAACATCACACGAGCTCGGCACTCCGCTCCATGGTATTATGAATCTTTCTCAATCGCTGCTGGAGGGTGTAGAGGGGCCTTTAAAAAGGAAACAGCAAGAAAATGTTATATTGATACACTCGGCAAGTAGAAGATTGGCAGGCTTGGTTAAGGATCTTTCATTTATTTCTAAAATAAAGCAAGGTGAGGTGTCTTTTACATCCAGACCGATCGAAATTCGAATTGTTGAGGAAGTGCTCGCTGAGATTGCCTATGTTATGCCACCCGCTCCGCCTGTTCAATTGATCAATAAGATCCCAGAAAATTTGCCGCTTGTCCACACCGATGAGCAAAAGCTAAAGCAGGTTTTCTTCAATCTGATCTACAATGCGATTAAATTCACCAAGCAGGGTACGATCACGATTTCAGCCCAAATCATAGAGGAACAGATGCACATATCAGTTAAGGATACGGGTCCAGGTATTGCTGCAGAGTACCAAGACCTCATATTTACAACCTTTTATCAAGTTGAAAGCAGCCGGATCAGGGAATCAGAAGGACTTGGTTTGGGTTTAAGCATTACCAAGAAAATTGTAGAGAGTGCAGGCGGACGTATTTGGGTAACTTCTGAAATAGGTAAAGGCTCCTGCTTTACCTTCACGATCCCATTGGCTACTAATGAGCAGCTATTAGGGCATAATGAAATAAGCAATCACGCCATGAACCAACAAATTGCGTCTACCCGAATAAATAATCGGGAGATAAAGCAGTCGCATGTTATTCTGCCTGCAAAAGTGAAAGGATCAAAACCGTATACAATATTAGTTGTAGATGACGAGCCTGCCAACTTAAAGGTGCTTATTAATATGCTTCATTCGCTTCATTATAGCGTAATGGCAGTAGGCAGCGGGCAGGAAGCACTCGACATCATTGACACGGAAAAGGTGGATCTATTAATTTTAGATTTAATGATGCCCCATATGACGGGATATGAGGTCTGCAAAGAGATCAGACAGAAGCGAGACTTAGTAGATCTGCCTGTCATCATATTAACAGCAGCAGGACAATTGTCTGACTTAGTTGTATCCTTCCAATTAGGAGCCAATGATTACTTGCAAAAGCCTGTTAATTTGAAGGAATTAGAGATGCGAATCGAGTCCTTATTATTAATGAAAAAATCAGCACAGGATGCTGTGGAGCATGAACTTAGCTACTTTTACGCTCAGATTACACCGCATTTTTTATACAACACACTCAATGCGATTATTGCGCTAAGTTGGTTTGACCAGGAAAAAACCCAAACTGCATTAGAACATCTTTCTACCTATTTCCGAGGAAAGCTGGATTACCAGAAGCAGCGCTCACTCGTCCCTTTGGAGGAAGAAATACAATTAGTAAAGGCTTACTTAGCGATAGAACAACTGCGCTTCGAAGAAAGGCTTCATATCGAATATAATATCGACGAAACCATTCAAACCTATATACCATCAATGACACTGCAGCCGTTAGTGGAAAATGCTGTTCATCACGGGATTTCCAAAAGAAAAAATGGTGGAACGCTGCGCCTTACTATCGAGCGGGAGCAGCAGCATATCAAAATCACGATAGAGGATAACGGTGTCGGGATTCCTCTAGAAAAGCAGCAAGAGCTATTGCTTGGTCGAAATGAGCGATTGGGCTTTACAAATCCATATAGAAAGCTTTCGCTAATTAAAGGAGCTCGTTTTCAATTGAACAGTGAGATGGGCAAAGGGACAACGATCATCATTCATATACCGGCATATTTAAACCCTTAAACAGCAAGGAACAAACGACCTCCACATGCACCGTTTACAGGAACATGTTGTCTTAGGATCTGATCTGATGTAATCTGTAGAACCTTGATTTGACGGGCTTTTTCGCATATGGGTATTCCGTTCTGAATTCCTGAAAAGTTTACCATCATTTTGCAACACTTCTTTTATTTTTGCTGTTCCCTGCTTGCAACGCAAAATGAATCGGAGAGCCCCCGGACATTTCATCCAGCATCCCCCGATCCTCTTAGACAATTAGTTGGGTAAAAAAGTCAGGAATTATAGTTTGGTGAAAGCAGCCCGCTGCCGTGAAGCCTCAAATAAAAGCACAGTAGCAGCCATAGCAACATTAAGCGACTCTGCCTGACCTTGCATAGGGATAATGACTTTCATATCTGCCTCAGCAGCGACTTCAGCCGAGACCCCCTTGGCCTCATTGCCCAAAATAAACCAGGTTGGCTTACTAAGATCCGTTTCGTAGCAGCTATGAGTTGCCTGTAGGCTTGTCGTCACAAGCTGAATCCCTGCAGCACGAGCCGCTGGAAGCACATCCAGCAAATCTGCTGATATAATCGGCAAATGGAACAAGGATCCCATCGTGGAACGGATCGTTTTGGGGTTGTATACATCCACGGTTCCGTGTCCTAACAGCACTCCGCTAGCTCCCACAGCATCGGCACTGCGAATGATCGTGCCCAGGTTACCAGGATCCTGGACGCCATCGACAACAACGACCAAATCGTGAGCCATCTCTAGAATTTGATCAGCAGGCGAAATGTTCATTTGCACTATAGCTATAATGCCCTGCGGCGATTGCGTATCGGAGCACTTCTCCAGAACGGCCTGACTAACACCAACCCACTCGATATAGCCCACTGTTCGTTCATACAATTCAGCCGGCTTCCCTTTGTCCAAGCTATAAATAATGGTCAATACTTCTGCTTGCGCTTTCACAGCTTCTTCTACCAAATGGATACCTTCAATCAAAAATTTACGCTGCTTATCCCTGCCGCGGCGATCGAGCAGTTGAGCCCATACTTTGACTCTGGCATTTTGTGGCGATACGATATCTATACTCATCGGCTACACCGCAAAGGCAACTTCGAACCGTTGAAGGTTCTCATTTTTGCCTACTACAACCAGTATATCTTCATCTTTGATCAGGTCTTCACCGCTCGGCGGGATGATAAGCTGCTCGTTTTCTTTGATTGCAATGACGTTGCAGCCATACTTGGCGCGGATATCCAGCTGTCTAAGATTTTTTCCAATCATTTGGCTGGAAGCTTTGATCTCTAAGATACTGTGATCTGCTGAAAGCTCTATGTAATCAAGAATGTTTGAAGAAATCAAATGATGGGCAACCCTCTGACCCATATCCCGCTCCGGGTAAATGACTTTGTCGGCGCCAATTTTTTTCAGTACCTTGCCATGCAGCTCATTGACAGCTTTAACGACAATACTGCGTACCCCAATATCTTTTACAATTAGAGTTGTCAATATACTGGCCTGAATATCTTCTCCGATCGCCACAACCACCACGTCAAAATTGCGTATTCCTAACGCCCGCAGCGCCTCTTCATCTGTAGAATCCGCTTGAATAGCATGGGTAACAATGGCCGAAATTTCTTGAATTTGTTCCTCTCTGTGATCAATGGCCAGTACCTCGAAGCCCATTTGCGACAAGGTCTTGGCAACACTTGAACCGAACCTGCCCATACCGATAACGGCAAATTGCTTTTTCATCCGCGCCCCCGCTCCCTGTCTTTTTCTGAATGATTATAAAGTATTATAGCATAAAATGATGGAAATTCTCACTGCAGCCCACATATCCCTGCCTCAAAAAAACAAGCATATCCCACAGGAGGAATGCGCATATTAAGGAAGATAACGAAAGGAAGCGAGTGTGCTATATGAATATTAACCTTAGACAGGCCATCGTTCAACGCGTTCAAAAAAAATCGGGCGAAGAGCTCCATGAAGTCATAGAAGACTCCATAGGAGGCGAGGAAAGGTTGCTGCCTGGATTGGGAGTTCTCTTCGAGATTATTTGGCAGCACAGCGAAAGTAGTATCCAGGATGAGCTTGTCGCCACTTTACACGAGCATCTGCAAAATTAAAAATTAGAGCACAGCTCCTGCCGCCAGAGGGGCAGGCTTTCCGCATGTACTGCACATCACATAATGCCTACCTTCAGACGAAGCCTCATGAAAGCCATGCATGGCTTCAAGCACATGATAAGCAAGCTCACTACTGGCGCGGTGTGGGGTCCCGGTAAGAATCGAGTGCCCCATATCCGCAACTCCAATACCGCGATTGTTAAGGGCATAACCATGAGTTAACGCAATCTCTTCCCAATCCGCTCCAGGACGCTTTAATAGCACAGGTCCCCCAAAGGAGTTAGGATCCGGAACACGAAGCGTTCCAGCGCTGCCATAAATCTCTATATTCGGAAGGTCAGTAGCAGCCTTAACATCAAAGCTCGTTATTAAAGTAGCAATTGCGCCACTCTCAAAATCAATAACTCCTGTTACATGCGTCGGTGTATGTACCTGAATTTTGCTGCCTGCTTTTGGCTGGCTAGTAATGGTCCGTTCTGGAAACGAAATCCGGGCTGAACCTGTCACCCGCTGGATAGGACCCAGCATCGCAACCAACGCTGTCAAATAATAAGGTCCCATATCATACATAGGGCCTCCACCAAGCTCATAATAAAACTCTGGAGCCGGATGCCAGGACTCATGCCCTCCACACATCATGAACGCAGTCGCAGCTACAGGCGTCCCAATAGCACCCTCTGCGATCAACTGAATACAGGTTTGAATGCCTCCACCCAGAAAAGTGTCTGGCGCCCCACCTGCCATAAGTCCCTTGCTCCTCGCCAATTCGACTATTTCTAGCCCATCCTCACGGGTAACAGCTAATGGCTTTTCTACATAAACATGTTTCCCGGCCTCTAGAACCTTCAGACAAACCTCAGCATGAGCAGCTGGCAGGGTCAAATTAATGACAATTTGAATTTCTGGATCTGCGAGCAGCTCATCCACCGTATAAGCATGCCCTATTCCATACTCAGCAGCCTTAGCTTTCGCTCTATCCACATCGAGATCCGCACAGGCTACAAGCTCCAGGTGCTTGAATTTGGGGATATTTTGCATATAAATACCACTGATATTGCCGCAGCCGATAATGCCTACTTTTACTTTAGACATCTACCTTATCCTCCTTAAAATTCCCCAATTATTATTTAAAATTTCATCAGCTCATCAGCTCATCAGTTTAATCAAGTTTCAACAGTTGATCAGTTTCATTGGGCTCATCAAGCTTCATCAAGCTTTATCGTGCCGCCCACAACATCCCCCGCCGCATTAATTCCAAGGTCTCGGGCATTGACACAATATCCGCCTGGTGACCCAGAGAGCAGTAGTACACTTTGCCGGAACCATACATTTTCGTCCAGACTACAGGCATCTCCACATCGCCAAAATAGGTCACTACATGCACTTGATTAGCTGGATCTGTATGCATATAATATTGCTCGGAAACGACCGTAAAATCATCAATGCCCTGTGTTAAGGGATGATTAAGATCCTTCATCTTCACCTCATAGGAGACGCCGTCATTACCCGGATGCGCTACCCACTGGCCTCCAACCATATATTGAAATTCAGTTTCATTGCGAAAAGAGTCCCCCAAGCCGCCATGGCAGCCTGCCAAACCAGTACCTCCAACTTTTACAGCATGAATCAACGAGCTTAACTGATCGGATTGAATGGTCCCCATTGTCCATACCGGAACTATCAAATCGACTGATTCCAGTCTCTCGGAATCCTTGAAGCTATCCAGCGTATCCGATATGTCGACAGCGAAGCCTTCCTCCTTCAGGACATTACCCAGGATCGCAGCAACCTCCTCGGGCTGATGGCCATCCCAACCTCCCCAAACTACCAACGCTTGTTTCATACTGCCCAGCTCCCTTCAGCATTTATACGTCTTGAACATTTATCCAGCGGCGCTGCGTGATCGATTGTTCTACGGCTTCCAGCACCTGTTGGCATTTAACGCCATCTACAAAATTAGGATTTGGCTGCCAATCCTCACATATTGCATGTATAAGCTCAACCACCTCATGCAAAAAGTATGCTCATACCCAATTGTATGACCCGGTGGCCACCAAGCCTGCATTACTAGCATGCGGAGGATCCGTAGCCAGCACTCTTGTAAGCCTTTCCCATAAATTTATACCCTACCATCCCAATATTAAAACTTTTCATCCATAATCTCCTCCATCATCTCTACATAGAGAGGCCAGCCACAGCGATATCAGACTTCACTTACTTCCCCGGAGGTTTCTCTAACTACAAGCTTTGTTGGGAGCTTCTCTTGAATCACTTGTCCAGAATCACCTGCTGCGAATTGTTCCAAAGCAACCTTAGCTGCCCGCTTTCCCATATCGAAGAAAGGGACATAGATGCTGGATAGTGAAGGACTGCTAAGCCTGGCAGCATCAGAGTCATCACAGCCTACAATTGCATAATCCCGGCCAGCGTGCCAGCCCCTTTCCCGCAGCCCCTGCATAAGGCCGATCGCCATGCGGTCATTCGCAGCAAATATGGCATCCACAGATAACCGCCGTTCCCAAAGCTCAGCAGCAGCCTGATAACCGCTTGTGCGGCTGTAATTGCCCTCAATCCTCACCTGCTCCCGTGAGTTCATCTTATTTATCCCGTTCATTCCGCCGTCAACACTCTGCTCACGAATCGCCTTCTCATAGCCTTCAAGCCTGTCAAGGCTATTGGAATAGAACGAAGAACCATTAAGAAAAGCGATGTTCTGAAAACCACGCTCTTGCAAATGCCTTACAGCCGTATAGCTCCCCTCAACGTGGTCGGCATCGATCTCATTAAAATCCATTCCGGCAAAATGCTGATTGACCAAGCAAAAGGGCAGCTTCAGATCACGCAGCTGCATCAGCGACTGCCGATGCTCCGGGGTGTCCATAGACCCGAGAATCACACAGGCATCCACCTTCTGGGAGCGATAAAGACGAGCGTAATCCACCGGTTCATCTGGAGACAAGAGCATTAGAAGAATGTCATATTCCTGTTTACGTGCTTCCTCACCAATTCCGCTTAGTGTCTCGGAGAAATAGTAGGTTGAGAAAAGATGCACTTTAGGGGTATAAGGCAGTACAACACCAAGGTTTCCGCTGCGTCTTCTCGCAAAGTTTTGGGCAATCGCATTCGGATGGTAATTCAGCTCCTTAGCTGCTGCCAGCACCTTGCTCTTCGTCCCTTCCTTCATCGGACCTACTCCATTGAAAACACGCGATACCGTAGCCTCGGAAACCCCCGCCAGCTTGGCCACTTCTTTTCTCGTTACCACGCCAAATCCTCCTTCATTGTTCCTAGTAAAAATAAATAAATCCATTATGTACGCGCGTTCATTTTCTCATCTTCAGTCCCCTTTGTCAACTTCTTTTCCCAAAATAAAACAGCCATGAGCAAGCTCACAGCCGTTTGTATCTTTTTGCATAACGCACGATCTTAGCGAAAATGCTTTTATCCTTGAGCCTCCGAAAAATAAACGGGTCCGGGGAAGTATTCACCTCTAGAATCCAAGGATTCAGCTCCTTATCAAGCGCAACATCAAGACCAATTTCCTTTATACCTCTGTATTTCTTATGCATCGCCTTGGCCACATCAAGCCCAAGTGATTTAAGCTTCCCTACATAACGCTGTCTGCTGGTACTGGATAAATAACTGCCCAACAGCTGATCCACAGATTTCAATGTGCCACCATTATGGAAATTAGTCACAATTTTACGAGGATGAGCCACACGGCCAATTACGCCTGTGGTTTCCCATTTGCGATTAGGATCCTGCTGAACCATTACCCGCAGATCAAATCTATTCCCTTTATACTTCAAAAGATGAATGCCCTTCTGCACCAAATAGTTTCTCTTCCTTATATCCTTGCGAATGGATGCATACAGCTTCGAGTATTCATGGAATCTTTTGATACGAAGACCAGATTGGTACTTATACGAAGCCCCATTTTCACCAGGATTCCATTCCACACGCATAACACCATTGCCAAAAGTCCCTGTATCAGGCTTAATATAAACCATCCCATACTGCTCCAGCATTTGCTTCAAGCTTTCTTTGTTTAATCGTTTCGTTATTGGAACATATTTGCGTATATTGGAATGAGCGTTAAGAGCAATTGTTTTTGCCCACTTGCTATAAACATGCCTGCGCATTGAGCTCCGCCTTTCCTATGGTCTACCATACTTCTTTACCCCTACTTCACAACCATACTGCTAAACCTACTGCTTAAACCTACTTCCTATCCGTTGTTAGTGTATGATGCCAAGAAGGAATTGGGTATAGGCTTCTCTCTATATTGCCATTTAAGGGCACTGGCTCAATGTATTTGGGCATCGTTACAAATCTCAATTGTAGGTGCCGCGGCACTTGCGGAGCCCCTTTAATTAAGAAAAGCGTCTTGCTGCGTCCTTTGAGGAGCGTGTTCGTAATGTTGGTAGTTCGGGGAGGGACTGGCTGTGGGCTCCAGCCGCTGTTAAAGATTTGTTCCCTGATTGGATGGAAGAGGAGGTAGGAACAAATCTTTAAAGGCGGACGTTACCGCTCTTCCGCCCACAGCCATTCCCTCTCTTTAGCTGCAATCACACGAATCACACGAACACCATGCTCTACGGACAGCCAGCAATGGTTTTTGACTTGGTTGAAGGATATTTTCTAGTGGGCAATGGCGCTTTGGATTGCTGGCTGGTGGGACTGCTGGGATTACTGGGACTGCTGGTTGTGTAGTAGAAAAACATCGTTAAGTGAAGCACACACCCTACATGCGTGGGCACCAAACAAAAAGACCAAGGCGCAATAACTTAATACGCATTGGTCTTCCATCTTCCAGTCATATATACATCATTAAGGTGAATTAGTCAGGAACTTCGCAGTCGGATTTTTATCAATAGCAGAACGCAGCGCGTATTCACTTTCGAATAACACTACATAATTGCCCTTCTTATCCTTCACAAGCTGCGAGTTAATGCGGAATTTGCCGGGATCAATCTTATCGTCCACAAGCCAGCGGGCAAATTGGTAATTTTGGCGCTGGAGCTGAATATCTACTCCGTATTCATTTTTCATCCGGTGCTCCAATACCTCGAACTGCAGCTGTCCGACAACACCGAGGATCATGTCCTCGAAGCCGATGGTGGTGAACACCTGAATAGTGCCCTCTTCCGTAAGCTGATCGATGCCCTTCTGAAACGGTTTATGCTTCAATGCATTTTTAACCGTAACCTTGCTGAACAGCTCCGGTGAAAAGCTCGGCAAGTCATCAAAAACAATTTCCATGCCCTGGCTAAGAGAATCCCCAATTCGAAAAATACCAGGATCAAACAAGCCGATAATATCTCCGGGATAGGCTTCTTCCACAATATCGCGGTCCTGAGCAAGAAATTGCTGCGGCTGGGAGAGCTTAATATCTTTGCCCGCGCGTATATGACGAACGGACATCCCCCGCGAGAATTTGCCCGAGACAATTCTTAGGAAAGCAACACGATCCCGATGAGCCGGGTTCATATTAGCCTGAATTTTGAAAATATATCCGGAGAAGTTAGTTTTGGTAGGCTCTATCGCTCCGATATTGCTGTTTCTAGGCTCTGGCTTTGGAGCTAGCTGCAGGAAGTTTTCCAGAAAAGTCTGCACGCCGAAATTGTTGATAGCACTACCGAAGAACACCGGAGTCAGCTCGCCTTTAAGCACCTTCTCCATGTCAAAAGGATCCCCGGCCACATCCAGTAATTCGATGTCTTGGCTTAGCTGACTATGCAGGTAATCACCAGCTATTGATTTCACCAGAGGGTCATCTACACCACTCACCTTGCGAACTTCAATATGCTTGTGATCGTCTCCCTGAAAGAGCTCCAGCTGTGACTTTCCTCTATCATAAACGCCGCAGAACTGCTTGCCGGAACCAATCGGCCAATTCATGGGATATGAACGTATGCCGAGAATTTCCTCAAGCTCTTCCAGCAGCTCGAAGGGATCTCTGCCCTCACGGTCAAGTTTGTTGATAAAGGTGAAAATAGGAATGCCGCGCAACCGGCACACCTGAAACAGCTTCTTAGTCTGTGCTTCCACACCCTTGGCAACGTCTATGAGCATGACGGCACTATCCGCCGCTGTAAGCGTACGGTAAGTGTCTTCACTGAAATCTTGGTGACCTGGAGTATCCAGAATATTAACTCTGTGGCCTTCATAATCGAATTGCATCACGCTTGAGGTTACCGAGATCCCTCTCTGCTTCTCAATCTCCATCCAGTCTGAAGTTGCGTGCTTGCTGGCTTTACGCCCTTTCACCGTACCTGCAAGGCGGATCGCCCCGCCGAATAGCAGCAGCTTCTCGGTCAATGTCGTTTTTCCCGCATCCGGGTGAGATATGATGGCGAATGTACGCCGCTTTGCGACTTCCGCTTCCAGTTCTTTGTCAAGCTGCGTTGTCATTTAATTAAATTCCCCTTCTTTATCGAACGTAGGCTTTCGCTATTGGTGCGATGCAATCAAGTCAATCAAGTCAGAACGGAGGGCTTAGGCTCGGCGATCCAGTCTACTTCCCCTTCGTTCTGACCGTTGACCGGCCACCACTTGAACCCGTCTTCAGCAAGCATCTCCTGCGCTCTCTCTGGTCCCCATGAACCGGCTGGATACATGCTTAGATCCTCTGGACTTAACGGCCACACCTTCGCAATACGGTCCACATACTGCCAGGCCAGAGCCACTTCATCCCAGCGGGTGAAATAAGTCGAGTCGCCTCTTTGCGCATCATGCAGCAGCCGCTCATAAGCCTCAGGCGTATTGATGCCAATCTGACAGCTTTGGCAGAAATCCATAGCGATCGGAATAATAACCCCTTCCGAGCCGGGCTTTTTCACGTTCATCTTCATGTATATGCCTTCCAGCGGATTCACCCGGAAAACAAGTAAATTCGGCTGCAAATCGTGCTTTTTGGCGAGGTAAACATTGTCTGGTATGTTCTTGAACTCCACTACAACCTCAGTCGTTTTTACCGGGAGCCTTTTGCCTGTACGTATATAGAAAGGTACACCGGCCCAGCGGAAATTATCCACAAAAACCCTGGCAGCGAAATAAGTTTCCGTTGTTGACTCTGGCTGCACGGAATCCTCCTGACGATAAGCCGGCAGAGGCTTGCCATTGGAGCCCCCTGTCGTGTATTGTCCACGAACCGTGTTAGACCTTACATCCTCGACTGTTTCCAGCAGCCGCAGCGAACGAAGCACCTTCACCTTCTCATCGCGGATATCCTCCGCATTTAGACGGCTCGGCGGCTCCATAGCCATCATCATCAGCATTTGCAGCATATGATTCTGTCCCATATCGCGAAGCGCACCCGATTGATCGTAATAGCCTCCACGCTCTTCCACACCAACCGTCTCGCTCAGCGTAATTTGAATATTCGCTATGTATGTTTTATTCCACAGCGGCTCAAAAAATGCATTGGCAAACCGCACAAATTCGATATTTTGCACCATTTCCTTGCCAAGATAATGATCGATGCGATAAATATCCTTCTCCTCAAATACTTGACGCAGCTGTTCATTCAGCTTCTCGGCAGAAGCAAGGTCATAGCCGAAGGGCTTCTCAATAACGAGACGGTGCCAGCCTGTTGTGTCCATAAGCCCGCCCTCACGGAGGTTCGCCGAAACATTTCCGAAGAGCTCAGGTGCCAGCGCCAAGTAAAACAAGCGGTTGCCTCCCGTCTCATATTTCTCGTCGAGGCCGTCTGTAAGCTTCTTCAACTGATGGAAGTTCTCAATATTATTGATGTCGAGCGACATATATTCGAAGCGCTGGACGAAGCTTGTCCAATTCTCCTCATTATCGATTTTGTAACGGGCAAACTCACCTATCGAGTGCTTCACATCTGCTTGAAACTGCTCGTTAGTGCGCGGTCTGCGGGCTAATCCCACTACCGCAAAATTATCGCCCAGCTTCCCTTCCCGGTAAAGGCTGTAAAAAGCAGGGAACAGCTTTCTTTTGGCCAAGTCCCCTGTAGCCCCAAAAATAAAAAATACAGTTCCACTCATCTATGCATCATTCTTTCTGTTTTAGATTAAGTAATACGCTTAGCATACCTAAATTAGCCTGAGGATTCAACTTGATTTCAAAGTCAAGTGAAAAAATTACGGGGAATTTCCAGAGAGAACTGCGGAATTTGCCCGCAGCCCCGATTTACTGAAGCCTTCGCGGCTTGCTTACAGTCAGCGATATTTCCATCAAATAGCAGCCAACCTCCGCTAAATACCGGACTGCCTCAAAGCCCATTGCCTGGTAAAAACCAATCGCCTTCGGATTGCTTTCATCCACAAGCAGTTGAGCCTTCTTACAGGCTTTTCTTTTGCCAAAGCTCTCTCCTGCCAGTAAAAGCTTCTTTCCCAGCCCTCGTCCCTGAGTTTGCCCGCTTATCGCCAGCATATCCACGTATAGCACCCGATTTTTACAAAACATTGTAATAAAGCCGACGGGCCGCCGATTCCCCCTGGCCATTACAAAGGTCACATTATTTCTCAGGCGTTTGCGGATCGAGGTCAGCGTAAGGACGGAGGAATCGTTAAATTCCCTCGAGAAAGGAGCTATTTCCTCCAAAATCAATTTGTAAATCACACTGTCGTCTATAGCAGGCAATCTTTCCCGTATCATCATGGCGCAAGCCTCCACAAGAAGCAATAATGCTATCTTATGAGAGGGCCGCGCGGATTGCTTCCGCTTGTTTACTCCCAGACTTATTTCTTATATTTATTGACCACAAACCACGAGAAAAAAATGCAGCCAACGATAACAAGCCCTATAACAATGGTCTGTGTGACATCCATAATTCCTTCTCCTCATCGACTTTCATATTATGTATTGTAAAAGCCCGCAGTCCCGCTAGTCAAATTAAAAAAGCTTATGCTATAATTAAGATAAACGAATATTCGGACAAAAGAGGTGAGATACATGATCGCGACAAGCCCCGTGTTTATGGTGAATACATACAGAGCCAACCATGATTTATACCGGATCAGCGCGGCGCGCAAAGCATCCTCTGTAAATCCTGTAGCCAAACGGCAGCAGCCTCCCACTCCTTACGATCAGACCGTCTACAAACAATTCACTCACAAGGAAGCCTCCGGCATATCCAGCAGCTTGGAGCAGCTACCTCCCCAGGAGTTGTTTAATTTAAAAGGTTCTTCTATGAAGCCATATAATCAATATCAATCTCGATTGCAGGCCTACCAGCCGCCGGTTCCGATGAACGGATTATTACTAGACCGGTTTGTGTAACTTCTGAATGAACAACATATCCATTCTGGAAAAAAACCTTTCTCTACCAAGGACTGGAGCAGCACAGTCCTTCAATGGAGAAAGGTTTTTTTCAAAACACTTTTTCACCCAGTACATGATCGAAAGGTATGAAGCCTATCACTCTGCTGTCCGAGCTGTTGTTGCGGTTATCCCCCATAACGAAGATGTGTTTCTCGGGAACAACCCATTTCTTATCAGATATGTAGGACATTTTCTCCTTGATATACGGCTCATCCAGTGCGATTCCATTGCGGTATACTAGATGATCTTTGAATTCTAGCGTGTCTCCCGGCTTGCCGATAACGCGCTTGATCCAAATATGCCGGTCGTTCTTATTGCCAAACAAGCTGAGCAGGGGACTATCCTTCAAATCACTGAGAAAGGTTCTTGGCTGATTTACACGGCTATCAATAATAACGATATCTCCGTAATCCGGTTCATTTGAAAATGTATGGGAAAGCTTGGATACATAAACCCGCTGCTTGTTATGGAGGGTAGGATCCATCGACTCCCCAAGAACCTTGGTAGATTGAAAAACAAAAACACCCAGAAATAAAACCACCACAAAAGCAATGAGGACAGAACCGAACCAGCTTCCCAGTTGTCTAATCATCTTTATCCATTTCTCCTGCCCTGATTATTCTGCCAATCCGTGTTGAAATGCATAAATGGCCGCTTGTGTGCGGTCTTCAACGCCCAGCTTGGCCAGCACATTCGTAACATGGAATTTTACCGTCTTGACACCAATGAACAGTGCATCCGCAACCTCCTGATTGGATTTGCCTTTGGCAATTAGCGTTAGCACCTCCATTTCCCGTTCGGTAAGCTCTTCATGCGGCTCAGGCAGAGCCTTCGGTTGGCGGAAACGATTCATAATCTTGGAGGCTACCTGCGACTCCAGAATTGACTGTCCCTTAACTGCCGCGCGTATAGCCTGGGCGATCTCAGTCGCACGTGACGTTTTCAGCAAATAACTGAAGGCCCCTGCTTCAATAACGGGGTACATCTTTTCGTCGTCCAGAAAGCTTGTTAATACGATCACCTTGCACTCTGGATACAGCTGAAGCAGCTTGCGGGTCGTCTCGATCCCATCCATGCCTTCCATCACAAGATCCATAAGCACAACATCGGGTTTATATTCCTGTGCCAGACGAATTCCTTCGTGGCCATTGCTTGCTTCACCGACCACCTCAATGCCATCTTCTGTTCCAAGAACAGCCGCTAGTCCGATCCGAACCATTTCATGATCGTCAACCAGCAGCACCTTAATGCTCACTTCCTCCATCCGCTTCTCCTCCTTTGACAAATATGGATACCCGAATTTCAATTCTGGTTCCCCGATCAGGCGCAGTAATAATGTTAAGTGATCCGCCGATTTCGTTCACCCGTTCCTTCATGGAAACAATTCCATAGGAAGTATGCTTCTGTTCGTCCAGATTAAAGCCGACACCATTGTCACGTATAGATAGACGGATTCCGTCCTGCCGAAGTTGCAGCTTTACCTCCAGCTTCGTTGCTTTGGAATGCCGCAAAGCATTCGATAACGCCTCCTGTACAATCCGGAAGAGATGATCCTCGATCCCCATCGGCAGCCGGATCTCATGATCCATTTCCCAGGTAATATCCATGGGAACCTTAGCTTTCAGCTCATTCAGCAGCCCGACTAAACCTTCCGAAAGACGCTTGCCCTCCAGATGCACAGGACGCAGATGAAGCAGCAGCGCCCTCATCTCTGACTGCGCTACGGATGCCATCTCTTCAATCAGATTAATTTGCCGCTGGGCTTTATCGAAATCCTTCTCGAGCGTTCTTCCTACCGCAGTAGCTGTCATCGAAATGGCAAAAAGCTGCTGGCTCACCGCATCATGCAGTTCCCGCGCCAGGCGCTGCCTTTCTTCAATGACTGCAGAGAACTTGGCCTTCTCGGCCAGCTTCGCATTATCATTGGATAACCGCTGCAGGGAGGTTACCTGCTCCTCCCACTTTTTGGTCACGCGCTCCAGCTGCTCCCCGAGCCGTCCAATTTCATCCTCGCCAAGCTGAAGGCCTGTGCGGGTGAAATTACCTTTTTCCAGCAGCAGCATCGTTTCCATAATAGGCTCCAGCCTTCTTGTTATCCGATTGCTGTACCAATAGCCATATGCAGCGCCGATGACAACGACCGTAGCCATAATCATAAGGCTGAATTGCACGCCTTCCTTCCAATCCACAAAAGGTCTTATAAAATTGCGCGAGTACAAGAAATAAGCGATAGCAGCCAAAATAACCAGGCTTAGGAGGATCGATTCACTTATGCTGCGCCATATCATATTTGTAAGTCTGCGTTTATAGCCGTCCACAGGCGATGAACCTCCTTGCCTTATCTACAAAAACTTAATATCTACATCTCCTACGATATAAGAGATCATTAGTTTCACTCTGTGATCACAGCTTTCATAATTTGGTGAATGCCAGAGCAGCTTATTCATAACTCCAGCCTCCCTGTCACTCGCCACATCAATTTTACCGAAAACCACGGAAGCTTCCACGGATACCCCGATATCCTCAGGAATCATAATATCCACATCGCCAATCGCTCCCTGCAAAATAAGCGTGGTCTCCCTCTTCTCCAAGATCGCCAGCGACAAGTCCATGTTGGTTTCCCCAATCAAGTACCAGATGCTGCTGTCCTTAAGAATCCAGGGCTCTTTGCCCAGCCGGATGCTGTCTATCAGCTTTTGCTTTTGCACATAAGAATCGTCTCGATGCGTTTGCTTGGATTTGTAATAGAAGTAACCGAGCGCGATCAGAATGAAGCCTACCACGATGGAATAATTATTGCTCAGCAGAATTATCGCTCCGATAATAATCCATATATAGCCCTTGCGCTCAGAACGGCTGCGTACCTGATAAATACCAAGCAGAATGAGACCGACAGCGAAAATAGGGAAAAAACCGACTGTATGATCCAGCAGTAGAAATAGACCGGCTCCAATGAGCACCATCGCCGTGTTGCGGTTCCTGTTATTTTTGGTTTCTTCTCCCATGTCGCACCTCCTCTGGCTGTTCGTTTTTTATAAGCGCAAGTAATTATGCAAGTAATGATGATAAGGCTAAAAGCCATAGCGGCACCAATACGGCCCTATGGCTTTTTGCACCTTTCCTAGCATATCATAAGATAGGGCTGTCTCCAAGATGCAACTTTCAGAGTAATACGGACTATTTCTTGATTATTTCTTGTCACGCCGCAGCTTATTGAAAGCTTCGTCCAGCTCCCGTTGAAGGACTACGCCTGCTTCCTTCAGCGTCTCACGTGAGATTCGCCCTGCATCACGCAGCGCCTCATTCACATCGCGGCCGATCTCTCTGCCTGCCGCACCAAGGTCGCGCATAGTATTCTCCGCCGCGCCGTGCCGATCCACACGCTTCTGCAGCCGCTCTGCTTCGAGCTTGGCAGCGTAGTATTCGCGCTTCTCGCTAGCATCCGCATAGCTGGCACGCAGCCGCTGCAGATCCTCGGCAAGCTTAAGCGCCCTCGTCTGACACTGCTCGTACTCAGCGCGGTACTGCTCGGCTGCTTTCTCAGACAGCAGCTTTTCCTGCAGGGCAAGCCGGGCAAGCTGCTCTTCTCCGACCCGCATCGCCAACATTGCTTGCTCTCCCCGCTTGGCAGCCAGCTCCTCAGCATCTGTAAACTGCTGACGCAGCATAACAGCCTGCTCTAAAGTAAGCTCACAGAGACGTTGTATTTCATCCAGCTGCTTGCGCTGTGAGTCCAGAAAGTTATCGACTTCACGCTGCGGGTCTACCGGCCGCTCCGTTACTTCCTGCCAGGCCGCTTCAGCTAATTGACGTATGCGTACAAGTACACTATTCATCGGTTTCTCTCCTGCCTCTCCCACATCTCCTCATAGGAACCTACCAGTCCTGCGTATTGGAAGGACTTTGCTTCTTGATCATAGACACTCCAAATCCAATGAGCAGCACGGCAAACACGATGGAGAAAAGCCACGACAGCTTGAAGCTTAAGAGCAGCAAACCAAATATGGCGAAAAACCAGCCGACTTTCTTACCATTCTTAATCCCTACATAACCAAGTCCAGCAATCGCTATAGGAACCACATAACCCATTAAATCAAAATGAAAACCGAAGCTTCTAAAAAGCACAAAGGTTCCAAAGAAAATTAGCAGTAAAGCCAAGCCACTCTTTTTATTGATTGACATTGTTCGTTCCACCCTTCGTTCTTGTTCTTATTGTCTTTATTGTAGACAAAAAACGAACGAGGCAAAACGGACTAACGACCGTTTCTATACCTGGACCTTGGTCTAGGTTCAATTCCGACCTGCGACAAGACTAGAAATAATCCGTCAAATAGGTCGTACAATCAGGAATCAAAGCCTCTAGCCGCATTACTTCTGCTTGATTTCCTTGGATTCTGCCAATGGTGTGAAGAAAGGACGCTTTCTGATATCCCATCAGCAAACAGGACAAAGTCTGAATGTCACAGCTAAGGAGCTCAGCGCCTTCCTTCAATTGCAATTCAGGCTGGCGAGTGACCTTCGCTTCACCAGAGACGTCAACAATAATCTCGAAAAGGCCTTGATTCCATTCGGCATAAGCATCCGAAACCTGCAGGTAGAAGGGCCTTGAAACCCTTAAAGCCCTCGGAGACATCGAAGTCATCGAAGTCATCAGAGTTTCGGGAGTTCCGGGAATATCGTGAGTTTCGGGATTACCTGTTATCACAGAAGCGGCCACAAAGGAATATTGACTAATGAAGGCTTCCACATCTACGATGCGAGCCATAAAATAAGGTTTCCGTTCTTGTTTCATCCTGGGATCAGCCAAGAGGAAGGACAGCTTATCCTGAGCCGGAGCTTTAACAATCGTAGTGGTCATCATAGAGTCATGATCAGAAATAAATTTCCATAATCCACATCGGGCATCCTCATCCAGAAAAACAAGCTCGTGTACTGTGAAAATATGATTGCTAATCGAATAATATACATAGCCTGTCAGCTCGCCCAGCGCATTTCGGTACACTGCCGCCGTATGGCTGCCCGTCTTGAAAACACGATGATTCCACCAATCCCGGTCCCGCACCAGCATACCGTTAAAGCGGCTGGCATATGCCTCATAAATGGGGTGCAGCAGTTCCGCATCCAGGGCAACCCGCTCCACTCTGCTGCCTTCCTTAGCGGCGAAACGAGGCAGCTGTCCAGCTTCAATCTCATACTGCACATAATCCATGAACATTTCCCAGCCGAATTTACGATAAAAAGAAAAACTGAAAGGATGCAGGAAAGAGACCGATTGTCCCGCCTCTTTCATCTTCCTTAGGGATAGCTCCAGCAGTTGGCTAACCATTCCTTTACGCCTGTATTCAGGCCAGGTCGCTACACCAGATATTCCACCCATCGCATATCGCTTGCCATTCAGCCATATCTGGAGCTCCAGAATCGTCAGCTTCGCGGCCATTTTGCCATCCACAAAGTAACCCCATATTTGCTTTGGATCAGTCCTGGCGATCCGCCGCGCCTTATCCTCTTCCGTTAAAACATATTGGAAAGCAAATTCGGATAAGGTGAGACTGTCCAACAGCTCTTCTTGCTTTAATCTGCGAATCTCTTCCATTCGTCCGCTCTCCTTTATCGTTCGAGAAGCACTGCACTCATTTGCCTTAGCTTCCTAATAAATTTGCAGCAAGCACTGCTGTTCCTCTAGGTGTCTCTCCATGGGCATCAGGCTCCAGTGTGATGGCAATTTGATCATAATCACTTGGATCGAACGTATAGTATAACCCGCCGCTTCCATTATGGGTCATAAATGTGCCGGCATTAACTACATTACCGTCTTTTACCAGCCAAACCTGATAGGCTTCAGTTCCTTTAAGCTCAGGCAGCTTCTCCGCTTGTACGAGCAGATGGGTTCCCTTAGAATCAATAACTATAGTTGCCAAGCCTTTTGCCACAATGTCCGCCGTAGCACTGCTTAAGGTAACAGCCTTGTTCACTTTGACACCTTGTACAGGCTCGTTGATGCTGGCAAGCTCCGTCTTTAAATCTTTTACATCCTTTTGCAAATTAAAATTATATATACCAAGAACAATAACTGCAGCCGCTAAACCACTGTATATCCACGGTCTAAATTTCCCCGGCCCTGCTGATTGGGCACGCGTTGTTGCAGATTCAGGGTTCCCAACTGATTGGACATCAGGTTCCACATTTGAACCCTCGGTTGCTGTGTGCTGTAAAATATGTCCCAGAATACGCTCCTTCATCCCGGAAGGCACCTCTACCGGCTCTGACGAAAGCGGAAGGAGGTCAACAAGGGAAGCAAGCTCCGCTAACGAATCCACACAGTTCTGACATTCAATTAAATGCTGCTCAAATTCTGCTCTTTCTTCCGCATTTAAACCATCCACAGCATACATCTCCAATTGTTCGCATTGATCATGCCGCTTATTCATCCTTGTAGCTCCTCCTTCCCCACACCTGCAAGCCGATTTTTTAACTGTTTTAGCGCAAGCCTGACCCTGCTTTTAACGGTACCGAGCGGGATCGCATGCTGATCCGAAACCTCTTGCTGTGTGAATCCACGAAAATAAATAAGCTCCAATACCTGCTGCTGCTCCGCATTCAATCCCTGCAGAGCCTCCCTTACCTGTTCCCCTACCAAATTGGCTTCAACGACCTCTTCCGTGCTTTTCCCTGTATCTGCGACCCTGTTCATTTGTTCAGTCTCAGTAACATGCTGTGAGGTCCGATTTTGCTTTTTGCGTAGGCCATCTACTGCAATATTGCGGGTCAATGTAAACATCCAGCTCGTCAGCTTGCCGTGGGCAGCATCATAACGCTCAGCTGCATTCCAGATGCGAAAAAAAAGCTCCTGGACGACTTCTTCGGCCAACATCGGATCCTGGACCATTCTATAAGCGAAAGCATATATCGGTTTCTCATACCGCTCATAAAGGAACTTCAGCGAATCCGCATTTTTATTCACAATCTGTTGCATCAGTTCCTGATCTGTCAGTGTACCATTCATGAAGGATCTCCTTTCCGAGTTTTCCTCCCCTATCTATACTTCGCAAAAACTTTTGTATTGGATTGTTCTCATTTTTGAAAAGAGGGGGCGCTTACTTGCGATAACCTTCTAACGATTCACGAGCATCTGGATGGCAACAAGCTCACCTCTTCGAAAGCCGCTTCCCCCTGCGGGAAGCTGAATCAGACAGTCCGCATCCTTGATAGAAACCATAATACTTGACTTATCTGCGCCTGCAGGTCTTACCCACAAACAGCCATTCTCTATACGTGTAGTTCCCCTTACATATCTGGGGTAAGCAGAGCCCTTGTCATAATCCACATCTAAAAAAGCAGTAGCGGCTTCACAGCAAGGCTGCTGATGCCCCTGCATACTCTCCAGTGCAGGCCTGACAAACAGCTCAAATCCGACGAAAGAAGCACCTGGATTGCCGGACAAAGCGAACAGCAGCTTATCCTGCCAAACAGCCGCACTTGTTGGGCTTCCTGGCCGCATAGCTACTTTATTGAAAAGCAAGGTGCCCTGCCAGCTTCCAAAAACTTCGACAAGCACATCATAGTCTCCAACCGAAACACCGCCTGTAGTAATCACGCAATCGGCGGATTCGAAGGCCTGAATAAGAGCAGCCTGCACCTGATCCGCATGATCAGATAATGCCGGCATGATAACGGGAATTCCTCCCGCTGCTTCCACTTGGGCAGCGAGCATATAGCTGTTGCTGTTGCGTATTCGTCCAGGCTCCAGCTCCATAGTTACGTCCAATAGCTCAGATCCCGTTGAAAAAATAGCAACCCGCGGCTTCCTGTACACGGCGACATCTCCACAACCAAAGGTAGCGAGTATCGCCGCTACTCCTGCGCCAATCCAAGTCCCCTCGGACAGCAGAAGCTCACCCTGGCTAATTTCACCAGCGACCGGGGTTAAATTGTTGCCGGACTGCAGTGCTTTCTTAATCCATACTTTTTTCCCGCTGCCTCTTAGTACTGTTGGATCAGCAGCATGCTGTCCATCCTCTTGAGTTTGCGTCATCTCTAGCATGACAACCGCATCGGCCCCATCAGGAACCGGAGCCCCTGTCATAATCCTGGAGGCCTCGCCTGCTCCCACTCGCTTAAGCGGGATTGTGCCGCAGGGAATATGCTCCACAACCTCCAGCTCCACCGGATGGATAGCAGAGGCTGCTGCAATATCCACAGCTCGTACCGCATATCCATCAACACCAGAACGCCGAAAATGCGGCACTGGATGCGCCGCATAGATCGTTTGTGCCATCCTCCTGCCGAAAGCGAGGACTAACGGAACCTGCTCCGTCTGGATAGGCTTTATGTAAGGGAGAAGTCTCTCCCTGGCTTGCTGTACCGAAATCGTTTCGCGTCCAAACTTAAGATTACGTTCCTTATTCACAAGCTTCGTCCCTTCGCTAGCCTCCGATTTGCGACATGCGCCGCTCCGTCGGATTATGAGACTGATCCTCATTCATCAGTGCCTGAGCCATTTCATGATTTTGCGGCTTAATATCCAGCGCCCGGAAGAACAAATCTTCCATCGCTTGCTTATCCCCGATATAGGTACGTACATTAAACTCATGCGACCAATACAAGCAGGGCTTGATGTTTCCGTCGGCTGTAAGCCTGAGGCGATTGCAAGTCTCACAGAAATGATCGCTGATCGGATGGATCAAGCCAAATGAGCCTAGCGCCCCTTCAATGCGATAATTTTGAGAGGGGCCGTTGCCGTACACGTTCTCCGATGGCGCGAACTTCCATCCCCGCTGCTCACAACGCTCCAGCACCGTACTCAGCGAAAGATATCTGGCTTTCCAGGCTTCATCATTATGGCCTATCGGCATATACTCAATAAATCTCACCTGAATTGCACGCTCAACTGTCATTTGCAAGAAATCCTCAATCTCGTCGTCGTTAAGTCCTTTCATCAAGACCACATTCAGCTTGATCGGAGCAAGCCCCATCCTGTAAGCGGCTTCGATGCTTTCTAATACCCGTTTTATATTACCGCCTCTTGTAATCAGGGAGAACCGGTCCGCTTTGAGCGAATCGAGACTAATATTTACTCTAGTCAAGCCCGCGGCGCGCAGCTTCTCAGCTCTGGAAGCGAAGAATATCCCATTCGTCGTTAATGCTATATCTTCAATGCCTGGAATGGCGGACAGCATGGCGATAAGCTGCTCCAAATTTTTGCGGACGAGTGGCTCTCCACCGGTAATTCGCAGCTTCCGTACGCCCAAACCGGCAAGAACACGAACTACCTCCGTAATCTCCTCAAAGGAAAGCAGCCGCTCCTCAGGCTCAAACTCCATGCCCTCCTCAGGCATACAGTACACACATCGTAAATTACACCGATCCGTCACGGAAATCCGCAAGTAGTCATGCTTCCGTCCAAAACGATCGATCAGCAATCTTTGCATGGGAATCACCTTCTCTCCCTACCATTATGGCATAATTCCTCATAAAAACCCAGCACTTATGCACGGCCAGCAAGTAAATCAGAGTAAATCAGAATCTGCTTTTGCCGCCTTATTTACAATTTTATTTACTGCCTTATTTACAGCCTCATTATATTCTTCATGGGTATTCAGATTCATTGTAAATTGAAGATCGATCTTCCGCTGCAAAAAAAACTCATCATCCGCCTTCTTCCATTCTATTCGCTCCATAAGCCCCATAAGCCTGTATGTTTCTTTGCTGAGCAGTTCCTCAGCAATGCCTGCTATTCTCCGATGATACACCCCATGCAGCGGCTGAATTCTTCCCCCAATAACGGGAATTGCCGCATCGGCATCACCATCCAGGCACAACCCGCCTAGCGCCTCTGCTGCCGCGGCAGAAATGTAGGGCATGTCACAGCCTACAATCCATAGCAGATTTTCATTTGCTGTATCTGAGTACCCTGCTGACTCGGTTGATGCTACTGAGTCTAATAACTCTATTGAATCCGCTGGCGCTTCTGAGTCTACTAGCTTTAATGAGTCTGCTGGTGCTACTGAGTCTACTAACTCTAGTGAGTCTGCTGGTGCTGCTGCGTCTACTAACTCTAGTGAATTTGCTGACTCTAATGCCTTGCACGCAGCATGAATTCCGCTGAGCGGACCTTTGCCAGGCCATATATCAGCCATATACCTAACTCTGGCAGAGTCGAAGCCGTCAATGGCATCCTTCAGCAGCTGTGGCGTTTGTGTCACGATCAGGATATCGCGGCAGAGCTGTGACATCTCCTGCAGCTGTAGGCGAATAAGCGGGATGCCTTCGATCGGCAGCAGTGCCTTGAGCTTCCCGCCCATTCTCCTATTCATTCCGCCTGCCAGTATGACGCCAGTCATCATACATTAGCCTCCTCAAGCTCTATCAGACGTTTACTGAAAGAAGCCCGCCAGCTCGCCGACAGTTCCTCCACTGCTAAAATCCGCTTTATCCCCTCGATATTACGCACATCGTGATACTTAAGCTGATTCGCAAGCTGCACAGTGACCCCGCCAGGATGTCTGGACACAAGCCGTACATCCGGCTGAACAGGAATTATGCCTTCGCGGATTACGCGAAAATAAAAGCCAGTAAAGCCGGTTTTCTGCACCATTAGGGGTAAATCAACCCTGCCATACCGCTTCGCCAGCTTGAAGCAAGGCTGCCTCGGCTGGGTCACTTCCACCAAGGCAGCCCCAAGCTCATACCTGTCACCAATACATACATCCGACTCCAGAAGGCCAAGCACAGTCACATTTTCCCCGAAGGCGCCATATTCCAGCTTCTCCCCGAGCACTTGCTCCCAATGGGAATAATGCTCCTGGCAGTAAACGCACAGCGCTTTGTCTACACCGCCATGAACTGCCAAATCAGCCTGCCCATCGCCTTCCAGCTGGATACTTGATAGAAACAGAGGCGCGTCAGATGGAAATTTCATAATGCCTGTGATTAATTCCTTGCCGTCTACAATCAGTACTTGGGGCTTCCCTACATTAATAGATGTAACCTTCACCAAGCAAACTCCCTTCTTTTTTACATGAGATTATATCACTCGAGATGACTGCTAATTCCTCCGCTAAACCCAAGCATCGTTGTCGTAACCTCGAAGCTCCCAATAACCAGTGTGCTCCTTCTCGATCAGCTCAATACCCTGCAGCCATTTCACGGATTTGTATGCGTACATTTTCGGAACGATGAGACGGACTGGTCCGCCCAGCTTTTGCGGAATCGGCTTGCCATCCATCATGACAGCTACCATCACATCTTCCATATCAGCCTGCTCAAGAGAGAGTGCGTCAGTATACACATTGTCCCCCGAGTAAAATTTCACAAATTTAGCTTCTTTGTTTACATTAGCCATGTCCAGCAATTTTTTGAGCGGAATTCCCTCCCATGTAACGCTGTAGACAGACCAGCCCGTAACACAGTGAAAATCACTCACTTGAACCGTCCGTTCAAGCTCCAGGAACTCCTCCCAGCTGAAGGCCCTGGGATTGGCAACTAACCCGGATAAAGCGAATTGCCAGTTATCCGAAGAAAATGTGGGAATTGACGTAACCGTGTAGACACGGAAATTCCCTTGGGCGCCTCCGCCGACGACCGCGGCGGAATCAGGCAAGGGCTCAGGCGGCGGAAGCATCCGATTGCCGTCTGTTTCACTAAGCTGCGCGATCCCGCTGCCGCCAGTGTCAAAGGCGCCTTTGAGCCAGCGGTAAAAGGCGGGCCCTACGCCGATCAGCAGCAGCAACCCTGCGGCCAGCCGCAGGAAAGACGCGCGCGTGATCGGCGAATTTTTCAGCACGGCGATGACCGCCTGCGCTTTGGTCCGCTGCGCTGCAGCTGGCTCAGGCTCAGGCTGCGATGCTGTGGCGGCGGCTGACGCTGGCGCAGACGCGGTAATTGCTGCTGGAGCCGCATTTGCTGCATTTGCTACACTACCTGCGCTTGCTGCACTTGCTGCACTTCCAGCACTCGCAGCATGAGCGCTTGCTTTAGCAGCAGCAGCGGCTGCGGCGCGCTCCTGCTGCTGCTGACGCTTAAGCAGGCGGCTGCGGGAGATGGAATGGTAAATGACATACGGGATACCGACCCAGGTCAGCAGATCATGAACGAGCAGCGCGGCATTGTTCCAATGCGTAGGCAGATTTTTGAACTGCCACAGCACAAGCCCCGAAATACTGAGGCCGACAAGCAGCGCAATCACAAGCAGCAGATTGCCTTTCTGATTGATCCGGCCACGAAGCTGCTTCCAATGCTTACGAACCATCGGTCCGTAAAGCGCAATCAGCACAATCGATACCAGCCCTATCCAAATATGCACCTGCTTCAACATCACTCTGAATTTCCCTAAATCACCACGAATGGCTCCAATACTCAAAATAATGCCAGTCACAGCTAAAATCAGCACGATCCAAGCGTTCCATGTATGCAGTTTATTTAATCTTTTACCAAACGATTGCTTTAACCAGCCTCTGCGCGATTCCATACCATCAACTCCTCGTATTTCCTCTATATATATCATAACGCAAAAACCTTAAAAAAAGCTTACATGTACAGGTACTTTACTTAGAAATTTAGCGATAGTCACGAATCTGGATAAGTACTTGAAATATTGCTTAAAATTGCTCAAAATCGGCTCTTGGCCGAGAAATTATACCTGCCAGCTTTTTTACTAGAAAAAACAATGGATATTAGTTATAATCGTAAACAGTGTATATCGGCCCCGACAATCCTGAGAGTGGAGCGTCCCTAATTGAATAGAATGGAAGTGGTTAATTCTTGTTTTTTCAGCAACTTAGACAAGGTTTCTTTGGTAATGTCCGCAAGGATGTCCTCTCTGGGATCACGGTCGCCTTTGCCTTAATTCCAGAAGCTATTGCGTTCTCCATCATGGCTGGTGTGGATCCGATGGTTGGTTTGTACGCTTCCTTTACGATTGCTGTTAGCATTTCCTTTTTTGGAGGCCGGCCCGGGATGATTTCAGCGGCAACTGGTGCTATGGCTTCGTTAATGGGACCGATCGTTGTGAAGTATGGCATCGAGTATTTATTTGCCGCCACCATTTTAACGGGTATCATTCAATGGCTCCTGGGCGTATGCAAGTTTGGTCGTTTTATTACATTCGTTCCTCATTCCGTTATCATCGGCTTCGTCAATGCTTTGGCTATTATTATTTTTATGGCACAGCTGTCGAACTTTAAAGGTGAATCCTGGCCGATGTATACGATTGTAGCTGGGACCCTGCTGATTATTTATGGCTTGCCGCGGATTACCAAGGCCGTTCCTTCTGCTCTGGTAGCTATTGTTGTTATGACGATCATCTCGATTGTCACTGGAAGCGGAGTTCGCACTGTAGGGGATATGGGCGAGATTTTGCAAAAGCTGCCCTTTTTTCATCTCCCGGAAATCTCTTTGTCCTTGAGCACTTTGCTCATTATTTTGCCGCTTTCACTAGCGCTTGCTATCGTAGGATTGACGGAATCTCTGTTAACGGCAACGATTGTCGATGAAATGACAGAGACCCCAAGCGATAAAAACCGTGAAATCCGCGGACAAGGAATCGCCAATGTGATTACTGGATTTTTTGGCGGTATGGCTGGATGTGCCATGATCGGACAAACCGTCATCAACGTTAAATCGGGTGGCCGGAAGCGATTATCCACCTTAGTAGCAGGCTTATTTCTACTCTTTCTAATTTTAATGCTCGGTAGTGTCGTCAAGCAAATTCCGATGGCTGCTTTGGTTGGTGTGATGTTTATGGTTTCATTCAGTACCTTCGATTGGAGCTCCCTTCGCACCTTGAACAAGATTCCTCGTGATGATGCGGTAGTCTTGATTGTTACCGTAGCTATCGTAGTAGCGACATCCAATCTGGCACTCGGCGTATTAGCTGGGATTATCCTTAGCGCAGTGTCATTTGGTTGGAAGATGGCTCGGATTAAGGGAACCTCAAGTCTCGAAAGCAGCGGTCAAAAAGTATATGTAATATCGGGGCAGCTATTTTTTGCTACGATGACTCATTTCATTCATCTTTTCGATTACCACAAGGATCCTGCTCATGTCGTAATTGACTTTGGGCACTCCCATGTATGGGATCATTCCGGCATTAACGCTATCGCCAAGGTGGTTGAGAAGTATGAGAGTCTGGGGAAAAAGCTTACGCTTCGCGGCCTGAACGATGAAAGCCAGAAGATCATTGAAAAAGTGGGCGTAGCCTACACTTCAAAATAATTCAAACCAAAAGGTGAAGACCAGGACATCCTGAGCTTCACCTTTTTTTTTTGGCATGTAGGCATATAAGCCTGCATACTTGTGCGTAAATACGCATGTATGCAATTAACCCCCAAGCCTGATTTTCCGATACGTGTCTATAAAAGATAGAACATCGACGGGTTTACCTCTTTTTTTCGCAACACGTGCCATCGTTACTAGTGTCTTCCAAAACTCATCAAGAACAGGAGATTCTATTTCAGAGGCACGTGCTTGTGCCTGAAGCTTGCTTTTATAAGCACTGCTTTCTTCCGAAAGCAAATACTGAATTTGGCGTTTCTTCCACTCTTCTCCGGATACGTAGCTGATACCAATTTCACGCATTTTTTTCCTTACCGACGTTACAGGCCGGCACATTTCATGGGCGATTACGGTAGGCGGACATTCCTTGGATAGTCGAATGAGTCTATCTAGCTCTTGTGTTGACCATGCTTTTTTTGTCACTTGAATCAACTCCATTCATCTCTTCTTTACACCCATTATTTTGCCTCGTCTTGTTGGATGAATTCGGGATAACTAAAGTCTACCAAGCAATTGTTAGAGAAGTATTAGATAAACATCAGCTTTGTATTAGATTAACACTCGGAATATCCTGGCGGACATGAGGGACCTTATTTGCCCTACATAGGGCTAAAACAGGAGAAAACATCCTCATTAACGGCTTCTGTGTCCGTAAGCATTTCAAATCATGTCATTTTGCCACAAATAGCGTCTGTGATGTCCGTAAGTATTTTGTTGAGAGTCAGTTTGAGTTTTATTGAGTTTCATCGAATTTGATGGGTTGAGGTAAGCACGCGGGCGATATAGATGCCAGTTCAATAAAGGGGTTAATTAGAGGTTAAAAATAATTACAAAAAAAAAGGCTTGATAATAATTATCATTCTTGCTACAATACAAAAAGAAAGAAGGAACCTTGGGAGTTCCTCCGATCGTAGTTCTTACTTCTCTTCAAAAGTTTTGCAATCCGTTTCAGCGGATTTGTGAGCGTCTTTATCGGAATTATTTACGATGTAGATCGAGCTTGCTGTACATTG
Organism: Paenibacillus eucommiae; assembly: GCF_017874215.1. GTDB lineage: Bacteria > Bacillota > Bacilli > Paenibacillales > NBRC-103111 > Paenibacillus_AI > Paenibacillus_AI eucommiae. The sequence continues at coordinate 43,337 of NZ_JAGGLB010000016.1, read as the reverse complement.
GTTTTCATTAGCCCAGTGGCGGCATGAATTAACTTCGCACAATACGTCTTTAGCCATATTTGTCACCTCCATTCATGGGGGCTGCAACACAAAAGAATAGCTGCTTAACAAGGTGGTGCTTGTCAAAGCAAATTAGTCTCCTCTTCTAACGAAAGAGGTTTTTTGTGTTGGACGACCCTAGTCGTTCTATTAGCATATCAAACATTTGAGTGTTTGGCAACTTTTTCTATTTGCTCATAACATTAGGCGCCGATAAAAATATTACTCCCGATAAATGCGTGGCTAAAATGTAGTCAAGTGGTGGTCAGTACAGAACATGAAAAAACGTGCGGCGCTTCAACGCCAGTATCCAGTGGCTCCATTATCGGGTGTAATTACTTGTAAGTAAAGATCGAAGTGATTCGCAGGGATCATACGATTCAGAATCCTATTTTAAAAAGGAGTGCTTCTCCATGTCAATGGTTCGCAAACTCCATCCTCATATAGCAAAGGACTTAAGGGAGTTTTTATCTGAAAACAATATGTCCACCAAAAAGCTGGTCATCGATCTCGAGGCAGAAACCATTGAGGACTTTGATGATTACTCAGTCGATGATATCTTGAGTGTTGCAGTGATCTGAAACCTGGAGAAGCTCAAGAATTATTGGAGCACATACAAGAGTCTCGGGAGGGCTGGGGAAAGTGACCTACAACCACTCCGGCTACTTATTCGATTCTAACGTCGTCATTGCGATTTTGGACAATGATCATGCCGCTGTTAATTTAGTACGACAGGCCCAAGAAGAGAAACGACGGATATTCTTTTCAACGGTCACGGAGTGTGAAGTACTAAGCGGTATTAAACAAACCCTCTGCCATCCAGCAAAAAATCAAAGCAGCATGGAAAGAGTTGGCCAGGAGCTTAGACGGATTAGACGAGTCGTACACCAAGAAACAGCAAGAGCATGTCACCAACCAACAGTTGTTAAGCGTCCTTCAAAAGAAGCTGTCGAAAAAAGAAACACAGTGAGTGCTTAAATCGCGGCAAACGGCCAGATATCCTATCTGGCCGTTTTATTTATTTTCAGGGAGTAGAATTTCATGTACATAAATGAAATGATGTGGTATTTTATAAATAGAACCAATCATCCTACCTTTGGAGGTTTCAAATATGCTCACTAAAACTACTCGCCTCACTCTTGTTGATCAAGTTATTTTACAAATCGAGGCCTTGATTGAATCCGGTCAATGGCCGGTAGGCAAAAAGATACCCGCGGAACCGGAGCTTGTGGTAGAACTAAATGTTAGCCGAAATACGTTACGCGAAGGGGTAAAGGCCCTGTGTCATGCCGGCGTATTAACGACAAAACAGGGGGATGGAACCTACGTCTCCTCCAGCAGCACGCTGGGCGCAGCCATTCAACGGCGTATTCAAAAATCGAGCTTGCTGGATACGCTGGAAGTCCGAAATGCGCTTGAGCAAGAAGCAGCCAGGCTATCCGCTGAAAGACGGACGGAACAGGATTTGGAGAAACTCCGCTTTTATCAGCTGGAATGTAATTCTTTTGCTGCAAGCCTTGATATCGAGAAGTATGCGGCCGCTGATATGAAACTGCATCAGACTATCGTGGAATCGACCGGCAACCCCATGCTCATCGAGCTGTATGCGCATATTACTGAGGCAATCCAGGAATCCATAATGATTTATTTAAGAAAAAAATTTTCTGCAGTTCTTCCCCAAAACGCGCATCATCCACTCGTGGACGCTATTGTCGCCCAAGATGCAGCAGCAGCAGCTAGAATCGTGCAGCAGTTTATGGAACAAATAAAAAGAGATATAGAGATGGAGGAAATCTAAGTGCAGACCTCACAACTTAAATCGGATACCAAATCGACTTCAGCTTCTAAAAGCTGGCTGCTCGTGCTAGGTATTATTTTGATCGCAGCAAATTTACGTGCTCCTTTAACTTCAGTTGGTCCGCTCATTGGAACCATTCGGGATGACCTAGGTATTTCGAATACTTTAGCTGGCTTTATGACCACGCTGCCGTTACTGGCATTTGCCCTGCTTTCACCTATAGCACCTAAATTGGCTCGCCGTTTCGGTACTTCATCCGTTCTTTTCGGATCGTTGGTCCTTCTTTTAATAGGAATGGCAATACGCTCTTCTTGGGGCATCGGTACTCTGCTGATCGGAACAATCATTCTCGGCCTGGCGATTTCAATTTGTAATGTACTAATGCCGAGCTTTATCAAAGAAAAGTATCCTTTAAAAATTGGAATGATGATCGGCGTTTACTCGGTTGCCATGAATTTATGCGGAGCGGTTGCATCCGGAGTCAGCGTGCCGTTGGCAAATCAAGCTGGTTTGGGGTGGAATGGAGCACTTGGCATATGGAGCCTGCTAGCCTTAGCGGCACTATTCTGGTGGATCCCTCAATTAAGCCGTACACAGCAGCAAAAAGCGAAAACATCAGCTCTGAACGAGCATCGAACCAATTTGTGGAAGTCCTCACTCGCCTGGCAGGTTACACTATTCATGGGCTTGCAGTCCATGCTTTTTTATGTAGTCGTTTCTTGGCTTCCCGATATTCTGAAAAGTCAGGGAATGAGCTCCGATTCAGCAGGTTGGACGCTATCCTTCATGCAGCTGGCAATACTCCCCATCACTTTTCTAGTACCCATTCTAGCAGGAAGAATGAAAAATCAGGTAGCTCTTATGCTCCTGACAGCCGCATTTTTCTTTATTGGCATTGGGGGGCTACTTTCAGGCAATCATACACTAGTCCTTCTCTGGTCTGTATTAATCGGTGTTGGCTCGGGCTGTTCGTTTAGCCTGGCTATGATGTTTTTCGGGCTTCGTACTACAAATGCTCACGATGCAGCTGAATTATCCGGAATGTCACAGTCTGTCGGTTACCTGCTGGCAGCTTTAGGACCCACTCTTTTCGGTTATTTGCATGATGCTACGAACGGATGGAAGGTTCCGCTTATTGTACTGCTTATCATATCCATATTGATGCTGATTTTTGGTTTAGCTTCGAGCCGGGATCGAATTATCGAAGCATAATGTACCCACCTACGATTACAGAAAGAATCCTATGTAAAGATTTAGGAATAATTGACATAGCAGCACTTCCTTTTAAAAAAAATCTACCAAATAGTGTATAATAAACGTAGCCTATTTAAGAGAGGAGCAAGATTCATGTCGAACAAGGCTGCAACTCAAGTATTACTGGAGCGATTAACTGAAACAAACGGTTTTTCTGTTAGAAATAGCAGCGAAAAAGATGCTTATTGGTACACATCAGGAAAGCCTGGTCCGTTCTATATAAACACTGAGAACATTGCTGGAGAACATGCGGCAGAGGTGATTTTAGAGAACATAACCAATCTTTTAAAGGATAATCTTTCAAGGGAGCACCAAGCGGGAGCCATTCTCGATATTATCAATCAAGCTGTTGACGCTGATCAAGCGTACAATGCTTCCATCGATGCCCTTTTGGACTATTACAAGTTAAATAACACCTACAAACCCACTATCATTTCTGGCGGCGAAAGAAGAGATTGGTTCTTTTCGATACCCATTGCTAAAAAGCTCCAAGTCCCTCATCTCTTCTTATTTAAATCCGGGGATTATCACATTACTGATCATGAAGGAAAATCCATAGAACTTGAGCTGCGAGACATGAGTGCCCTCCACGTGGCCGATATTATTAATCTAGCAAGCAGTTATTTAAAAAGATGGATACCCATGCTGCAAAATCTCGGCGTAGCGTTCACTGAAACGCTTTCTGTTGCTGTTCGAAGTCAAGAAGGTATCGACAATCTACGCAAAAATAATGTTTCCGTAATCTCACCTTTAATTGTCGATAGACCCTTGTTCACAGAGGCTTATAACCTCGATCTCATCAATGAATTTGCTTTTAACGAAATCGGACAGTTCTACGATTCTCCTAAAGACTGGACCCGACATTTTCTTGCTGAAAACAACATAGAATACAGCCAAGCTTTGAATTTGGATACTGCAAAGAAAGATCGCATTGAATTTTTTAAAAGTAGCGATCCTTATCACTTGAAGAGTGAATTCCCTCTTTTTTTCGCTTAACAAGTACATGATTTGTTCATTTGTTTCATTTGTTTCATTTGCCCATTAATAATTGGAGAAAAAATGATTTTAAATCCACGATGCGCAAAAATTGCGGTTTAAGATCCGTGCCGGAAATGATTAGCGGAATTAGCGATTCAGCTTGATGAAGAGATCCGTGGCCTCCGCCGCCTTTGTGCGTCGGAGAGCTTCTATCTGTCAATTCATATCCTGGCTTCGCAGTGACTACCAGAAATTCTCCAGGGTGAGAATTCAAGGCTCCGGTTAACCGCTGCAAAGCATCAGGGTATTGGCCGTAATCCAATGTGTGATTCGCTCGGTTTACTTTTAAATCCAACACCTCAACTTCCGATTCAACCAGCCATTTTTGTTGATAAGGGTCCATTAACTCTCCGTTTGCTTTATATTTTAGCTCTTTGGCTGTTTCTCCTTGCACTACGTAGGTCCATTCCTTTTCTTTCCATGATATAAAATCGATACGTGGGTCCATTATTAATAAACTAGCCATACTTCTTAGGGATAGATCTGTTTTATGTTTATATACATAAGCCATAGTTTCATTTACAGCAAGAATAATTTCTGTTTCTGGAGTTACCTCTTCATCTGGCTGCAATACATTGTAATCCTTAAATAAAGACGGCAGGTCAATAACCGGATTCTCATTTGCAGGCTTGATCTGGGCCATTCCACTATCTCCCGCGATGACAAAAATCACTTGGTTCAAAGCCTCTTCTGCCGAACCAAATGATTGCAATATAGATAAAAGCTGCCTGTCCATTTTTTTGATTCCCTTTGAATCGGAAGGTCCTTTTTTATGAAGTTCTTTATCCAAATCAGGCAAATAAACATATAAAAAATCAGGCAATTTATTTTCTTTTATCAAATATAGGAGCGTTTCTGTGGAATACTGATTATTTATCCCCATTCGGCTAGTAAGACCGTCATTAAGATTTCTGATGTCTGCAAGTGGATTGGACAATGAGCCCAAAGATAATAAATCCGGCCCTTTTACTTGGATCTCTTTTGGCAGCGAAGTAGGAACTTCAATCCAAGCGGGAATGGAGAGCTTATGGTTAGTTTCTCCCCTATACATCAAGCCATTAATAGAACCCGATTTGAAACCAAGTCTTGCCAGCTCCTCATAAATCGTAGGTAATTGTTGATTTAAATGGCTGCCGTTCAAATTGATTAAAGCATCAACCAATACAGATCCCACTCCATGTCTAAACACTTCGGTAGGTCCGGTTCCATAATTGATGACTTTCTTTTCATCCGCAGAATACCAAGTGAGACCTGGCACACGATGATCATTCGGATAGGCCCCAGTGATCAATGAACTATCGATCGTTACAGACATTGTAGGAAAAGAACTGACCATATCCTTGTAATAGTGCCCATGTTCAATTAAAAATTGAAAAGCAGGAAGCTCTTTTCGATCGATGCCTTTATCAATCGCTTGAGCCATTAAAGAATCAATCATCAAAAAGATAATTTTCTTTGTATGTTCACCTCTGATGGATTTAATTTGTATTAAATCTTGTTCTTCAGGTTTAGCTTCTGGATTTTGGCAAGCAAAGGTCATGATAAGCAGTAGGATCATCAGCAAAAACCGGCTCCATTTTTGACGCATGCTCTTCCCCATCCTCGAAATATGTATCGTTTTCCTAAAGATGTCCTATTGTATACGATTTTATGTATTTGGGTATAGAGATTGGAAAATAAGGGGAGCTTATTTTTATTACTTCAGGATTTTTGGGGAGGGGCTGAATGTTTTGGATTTTTTCGCAAGCAAAGAATCGTTGACAACTATTGAATGGATCTTAAGAGGGATTGTTAGTTTTATTTTTTTACTCCTTACAGCTAAATTGATGGGTCAACGTTCCATTTCTCAATTAAGGTTTCTCGATTTCATTATTGCTCTGACCCTTGGCAATATTATTGCTCACCCACTTTCAGATGAAGAATTGGGATTAAAAGGATCTATGATCACCACCATTGTTCTGATTCTGTTATATGTTACAGTGACGTGGCTGAGCCTGAAGTGGCCATTTCTCAAAAGATACCTGGATCCACCGCCAATCACGCTCGTTAAAGACGGACTTATTCAATTCCATAACCTATCGAAAGCAAGAATCTCAATTGATTTTTTATTTTCTGAGCTTAGAAAAGAAAAAGTAGAGGATATACAAAAAGTATCCCTTGCAATCTGGGAGCCCGGTGGAACCATATCCGTGTTCATGGATACTCCATACCAACCGGTTACTCCCGCAGACATGAAATTAGAGACCCAACCATTTACGATCTCAAGACCAATCATTATTGATGGCACAATCGATCTGTCACTTCTTCAGGAAATTGGAAAAGATCTTGAATGGCTTCATGCAAAGATAGCATTTACTCCTGCGAATATCCGTGATGTGATCCTAGCGACCGTTACCGAAAATGAAAACGTGCAGGTCTATGCCGAAACAAAGAAGAAGAGATCTCCCTCTTGATTAGCGGCTGAGTTAAATAGGGTCTATCGTAACTTTTACCAGCGCATCGCCCATATCATCGAACAATGGCTTTCCACATTCGCACTGTTCATTTTGGGGAGAAGGACTTCCCATAGGGAGCTGCCAAATCGATTGACTTCCACAATCCGGACAATCTACTATATAGAGCACCTCTCCTGTACTATGTTCTAAAGAAGTGAAATTCCAAAAATCGCTTTTTAGCTTTCTCAGCTTTTTGGCACTATCCGATGTAGACAAAGCAATGTAATAAGCATCGTGACCTAATTGAATCAGACTGATAGAAAACCCTTGTTTTTTCAATACCTTTTCAAAGTGTTTTATACTAAAAGCTACAGCATCCCCCCGCTCAAAATCCTCCTGCTTCTCAATCTCTATGTAGACTTCTTCTTGATTCATCACAAATTTTTTGTTGCTTAATTGATCCAATCTGGACTGCAGGAACGTACCGATTTTATACTTTTCAGCTTCACCCGACCAGTCAACCATTAATATTAAGCTTTTATTGATCAAATACGTTAACAGTTCACTACCCTCAGCTTTAGAATAATCAAATTCGGACTGCATAAGGCTTAATTCCTGTGTCGAAAGCAGCTTTTCCAACATTATTTTATTGTTCATCATCTTACCTCCAATTACTATTAAAATTAACATTACTTTTCTTCCAGCTTACTTACATGTCAATTATCTAACAACCTCCAAACTGCAGCCCAAAAAAAACGTTCCAATTTTCAAACCTAACGATTCTTATTTATTTCATGCCATACTATATAGTATACAATGTTCTAATAATGATTGATAATTTCATTATCTCCTGAGTCTTCTTCACCTTCAGATTCGATTTCTAGGAGCCCTAATATTTGGGGTGGTTGTTCAGACAATATATTTTCCTCCATAATTATTTATTAGCGGCTATTCACAAAGATATGGTGCCGCGTGGGACAAAAAAAGCTCTTAAGGAGAATTGCTAGTTCATTTGGGTTAGGTAATTACTTCCAATCAAATGCACTTGAACCTTCCAATTCTATATCTCTGGTGAAAATCATTGAAAACAATGCATTAACTGAGTATTGCCATAAGAACATCATATCCTGGCTATTGACATTTATCCAAATAATCATTGCGTTTTTTTTTCATTGTTTCCCCTTTTCGCACAAGCTATAATAATGCAATGAATGATAATCATTTTCATTTAAAAGCGAGAAGGAAAGGGGTAACAAGTGTGAAGAGACATCACGGAAAGCGAATTATGCTATGGGGAGGGATTTTCCTCCTGTTGTTACTATTATCGGCATGCAGTAATTCTGGAGACAACGCATCTGATGTGCAGGTAGAGGAAAGTAAGAAAACAATTCAATATACAACGATCACAGGTGAACAGATTGAAATACCTGCACATCCACAACATGTCGTTTATTTGGGTGATAAGCTTGGCGATTTCTTGGCGATGGATATTCCGGTTATTGGCAATAACCTTGTCCATGCTTCTGGTAGATTCTATGAGGGTAAAACGGAAGGAATAGTTGATGTTGGAAATCCTGGTGACTTAGAGTTGATTATGAACTTAGAACCCGATTTGATTATTAATACTTACAGTCAGGATACAAACCGAAATGAGGCATTGTCGAAAATTGCTCCTACTGTTCCCTTCAACTCAGCGCTTCCTTATAGAGAACGTGTAACTGAGATTGGAAATATCTTTGGCAAACAGGAAGAGGCAGCTCAATGGATTGCTAAATTTGAAGCACAGTCGCAAGAAATGTGGGATAAGCTTCAATTGGCAGAAGGGGAAACAGCAACAGTTTTCTTACAGTTAGGTAAAACGTTATATGTTATGGGCAATCGTTCACTTGGTGCCATTATTTATCAAGAGCAAGGCTTTGCCATCCCACCCGCTGTAAAGAAGAATATTATTGATGAAGGGCTCACTTTCGCTACGGTTTCAGAAGAACTGCTTCCTGAGTATGCTGGTGATCATTTGTTTGTACTTATACTCGATAATGATGAAAGTCAAACAGAAGCTGATCGAGTACTACAAAGCCCACTATGGGGGACTCTGCATGCCGTTAAAAAGGGAAATGTTTACATCGCCTCTGCCAAGTGGAATACAGATGGCTTGTTAGCTTTGGATCAATTGCTTAAAGAGCTGCCTCAATGGATGCAACGGCCATAAGAAATTGTATCTGCTCATAAGTTCTTTAAACTGTTACTTTTCCAAAAAAGATGCCTACTCGAACTATTAAAGCTGAGCTATGTTTGATAGCATGTCATTATATGTTATATTAATGATAATGATAATCATTTTTATTAGTTGGAGAGTTGCTTATGAATCTAGCTTCCCTGTATATTAGGCTACAACACTATGATAGGTTTCAAATTGACCAGATGACGCCAGCGATCAGCGATAATGAGGGAATGAATTACAATGAAACGAATTTATGTACATTATTAATAGCTCTCAGTCATGGCATACGGCTGTATATAGACAAAATTGCAATCGATCTGCGACAAGGGAGCTGCATTATAGTTTTACCTGTACAACGGTACAACGTGGAAGCAAGCAACGGGGAAGTACAGCTTGCGCGTTTTACCTTTGAAACCTTTGACGTAGAAGGAATGTCCATGAATCCGGTTGCTCATCCCCCCTTGCTTAGTGGTTGTCCCTATAATCTGTTATTTTCTCGAGTCAAGCAAGTATTAGGAAATGAAGCAGAGATGAGAAAACAGTTTTGCTTCTCTCTTTCCGCATCAGAAATGGCTATTATGCAAGGTAGACTTCAGCATATTCTAGGTATGATGGCCCAGTTAGATGAGCAAGCGTCCCATTTGCAGAACGAAGAAAAGATAAAAATGATACAACATACTGTACATTATATGGAACAGCATTATTATGAGGACTTGACAGTAGAGCATCTAGCTAACATGGTCGGAATGGTCAGATGGCAATATAGTCAGCAGTTTAAAACATTGACCGGCAGAAAGCCAACTGATTATTTGATGCATTTACGTATAAAACATGCAAAGAAACTTCTTTGCAATTCCATCGAGCCATTGAGCAAAATATCTCGACAAATTGGGTTCAAGGATGAATACTATTTCAGCAGGTGCTTTCGTAAATTAACTGGAAACACTCCGCGTGAATATGCCAATATCCATCTACATACTCAGAAAAGAACTGTTATCGATTCGCTTGGCCGAAAGGTTCATGTTCCTAAAGATACATCACGTATTGTCGCTGCTGGCACAAACACACTTGGAGAATTACTAGTTTTAGGCATATCCCCTATAGGAGCGGCCATCTCTATAATGAAGGAACAAGTGATTTATCGTAATAAGCTGCGGAATATTCATAATATCGGTTACTGTGCAGAGCCGGATAAAATAGCACAACTGCAGCCTGAGTTATTATTACTTGGTAATTATCGTTCACAAGATTTGCCAGAATTGGATGCGATCGCTCCCGCTGTTGTACTAAACAATAAGCTTAATCTATTTGAGCGGTTACGCTATTTCGCTAAACTATTTGAACGTAGTAAAGCGGCGGAGAAGTGGATTACTAGATATGAGGACAAAGTTAGACTGGTGCGTAGGCAATTAGAACATGCTTATGTTGCTGGGGAGACGGCTACTGTTTATCTCAAGCTAGGTGCTAAAGTTTATATTATGGGCCAAAGTGGGCTTGCAGCCACCTTGTATGAAACACTTGGCTTTCGTCCCTCTGCCAGAGTGATGAACCTAATCGAGCAAAGGAAAGAATGGATAGAAATTCAGCAGCATCAATTAAATCACTATGCTGGAGATCGCAACTTTATCTTGGCTCCTCCCCTAGAATTACAAACAGTTGCTCACTGTCCACAGATCGCGGCTATAGCCGAGTTAACTCCCGGTAAAATTCATTATATGGATGCTACATGGAATTATGAAGATCCCATCACACGTGGACGGTTGTTAGAGATGCTGCCGTATATTTTTAAGAGGAAAACTATGTGATTAGAGTTTGTGATGTATAGTTCAGCAAAATTAGTAAACCGTTTCTGTGAGATGAACATCATCACTCTAGTCATTCCCATGGTTACACGCGCAATGTCTAAGGGACTATCCGTGATCGGTATGATCACCGATATGAAGCAGCGCTATATTCTCGGTGACAAACGTCTGTCACTAAAGAAATTGTACGCAACCTTACCAAAATCCAAAAAAGAGGATGTCCTTGGTTTTGTTATCGTACGCACTGCTTGTGGTATGCCGATCAAGTTGGTCTTCGTGCAAAATCGCCTATCTTTTTTCATAGATTCGCATTCCTCAATCTAACGGTCACCGCTGACCTTTAAAGGCTGATTTTTCCATATTCACGATGCTAATGGACATCCGCGGCCATTAGCAGGCGGTTTCCCCCCCAATCGCCCCCTTTTCAGCCTGTAAGGGTCATCCGTGACCGTTACAATCTCATTTCGCTGCATTTCCGCTTCTAACGGACTGAAGTGACCATTAGCGCACGTCGTGTTACCCTCGCCGATATGAAAATAGCTGTGATAAATACCGGGCAGCTATAAAGCTGGTATTTTCGTAGCTTTTAACCGCCATCGATGTTAGCTTGACTGTCAAGCTCTGATGATTAGGTTGAGCCAAATAATCTTATAAAAAAAGACTTAATCTTTCTTAAGTCATAAAACGCCTTACCAGGGAGGCTCCTGATCTCAACGTTTCCGTATCTCAACAAAAAATGTTTATAGTTATCATGGTAGAATTGTTTAATTTGTAGGATACATTCATCTTTAGAAAGTTGTAACGCTGTGTTGTCCGGTTTTAACGGTTGGATTGAACCCACTTGATCATTGATAACCTGAATCTTAGTAAAGCATTGTTCCAAACCTTTTTCAAACCAAGAAAAACATCCCTCAATAGTGATTTCTCCTATGGATTCACTATTCTCCTCTATCCTCATTATGAATAATTCTTCAAGCAGGTAGTCTCGCTTTTTCATTTTGACATAAAGTCCAGCTTCAATAAACTTCTGAATTAGATCAGCTTTATTTGTCGGGAAATGCTCATCCTCTTTTGGACGCAATCTCACAAAATAACTTTCCATTCCCATTTGCTCAATAATCATCTCCAAAATAACAATTTATCAAAAAAACTATGCGTTAGTAATTTTTCTGACTTTCAAGTAAAAAAGATGTTCTATTAAATTCTTTTCTATAGTTTGAAACTTCATGTTTCCAGAATCGCTTCGAGTTCCATTGCTTATTATTCAGTAAATTCAAAGGGAAGTTGTGGATATCGACAAGACGATAGACCTTATCATTTTGGCGCTTTTTCAATAATTGAAGAATTTCTTCAACTATTTCATGTATTACAGAAAGGTATTTCTCTATCTCAGCGTAGTAGAAATCATATACGAAGTCTTCACGATATCATGATGTCTTGTTATTTTAATCACTACCTGTGTTTCATTTTATGATTACATAATCTGGACATCCAGTTCCTCGATTTCCCAATTACCACCAATTATATCATCCCGATTGCTTCCATAACACTATTTTGGTTTAACAATCTCAATGAAAAGCACAAAAAGAAGACGATCTATAAGACCATCCACTTTTGTGTACCTATTTTAGTTCAATTGATTCAAATTGTTCTTTGGCGTTTCATTATTTTTGACTCTTACAATGTTGTCTACAAAGAAACGATACCTCGTTTCATGAAACTTCATTCCATCAGGCATTCCGGCTGTATGAGGCGTCAGGATCACATTATCCAGCGACCTTAGCTCACTGTTCAGGCTTAATGGCTCCTCTGTGAACACATCAAGACAAGCTCCGCCGATGATATTATGCTTCAAAGCCTCAATCAAATCCTCTTCACATACGATAGGTCCTCTTGCCGTATTTACCAGCAGGGCATTGGTTTTCATTTTACTCAAAAATGTCCGGTCCACTAAATTTCTAGTAGACTCATCAAGAAAAATATTAATAGTCACAACATCGGAATTCGCCAGAAGCGTGTCCAGATTTACCCATTCAACACTATCCCTTGGGAGAGCTGGGGGTTGAACGGATGTTTGAGCTGCGTCTAAAGCTGGGTCTAAAGCTGGGTTTTCAGCTAGGCTTTGAGCTAGGCTTTTACCGGGAGTTTGATCCAGATTTTGAGCCATTTTTTTGTCATACGCCAGCACTTTCATCTTAAAAGCCTGAGCCAGCTCACCAACTCTGGATCCAATCGCACCATAACCTATGGTCCCAATGGTTCGCCCAGACAGCTCGCCACCCGTGTACGACAGCCTGGTTTCATCCCCTTTATTCTTCATAAAACGGTCCAAATACGAAATGTTCTTATAATAGCTCAATATGAACGCCATAATGTGCTCGGCTACTGCGTTCGCATTAACGCCAGCCGCGTTGCTTACCCAGATGCCTCTTCGCGTACATGCCTCGATATCCACATTGTCAAAACCCGCTCCGGTTTGAACGAATTTCAAACTCCGGGCTTGATCCAATAACGTATCGTTAACTTCGATATGCTCCGGGATCAACACTTCCGCATCCCCAATGTAGGCTTCAATCCGATGCGGCTCAACAATATGAATAGGCCAATCATTTGGAAACGACTGTATAACTTGCTGCTTGGAATGATCGTTAAAATAACCTGTAATTAATACATTCATGTATAGCACATTCCCCTCTTAACTCTTAACTTTCATAAGTTTCATAAGTCTCTTAACTGTTTATGCGTTGGCCCAAGCTTCAAAAAACGTCCGTTTAAGATTAGCAATAACCAGCTTAGGAGATTCTTGCTCCAGACAGCCTACTTCAAAGGTAATGACAGGCTTTCTAGTCGGCTTCGGACTCGTAAAAAATCCGATTTCCTTCAAAGTAGTAATGAATGCTGTAAGCTCTGCAACGCCAACCTCCGAATCCTTCACTCCGAACGGGATATGCTTATCGCCAAAATAAGGAGCTTGTCTATCTTTCATATAACAATTGCCGACATGAATATGAGTTAAATAATCTTTGGCCAGCCATAGTGACTTGCGCGGATCCTCTTCCATAAGAGGAAGGTGGCTTTGGTCGAGCAGCAGCCCGAAATTACTGTACTCACTTTGAATCGTTCTTGCTGCTTGAACCGCCTCACGGGTAGGGCCCAGCAAATAGTGGCGATCCAGATGGCGATCTCCGATTTCCAAGCTGATACAAAGCTCATAAGATTCGGCTTTAGTTTTCGCATACTTGCAAAGCTCCATTGTTGAAGCTATAAAAGCTTCTAAGCTGCGCCGCTTGTTTTCTTCCCCTTCGAATTTGCCGGTGACGATGTGCATGATTTTGGCATCCATTTCATAGCAATGGTCAATCAGCATCAAGCACTGCTGCACGGACTTTCGCCTTACATCCGGATCCAACGAACTCAAATTAATGTCTAGCTCCCGAAAAGCATCTCCACCGTTGAAAAGGATTTCCACACAGCTATACTGCATATACTTCTTGGCTAGTGCTCTTGTTGCCTGATCAGCAATATAGGAGACTTCTACAGCCGTAAAGAAAGGATCCTCCAGAATCGATAGCAAACTTGTGATCATCTGCTCCGGCTTACTTTGCGGAAAAGGAAACAGCTTAGGCAGTACAATCCCTATGCCCGCTGTTTTTTCAAGCTGCTGCATCATACAATTTTGCCAGTCATAATAAGCTCCGGCAGCTCTTTCACGGTATCAATTACATGTGTATGCCAGTACTTGCCCCACACTTGAATGGGAGTAGAGCCTTGGGTTACACCAATTACCGCGCGGCAGCCCGCATTGTAGCCCTCCAGCATATCCGCAGGCGTATCCCCAATTTTGATCACCTGTCTTACGTTTTGAACATTCAAGTACTCCATCGCTTTGAAAAGCATGAACGGTGCCGGGCGCCCTTTTCCCTCCGGAACCATGTCCAGATCTACCGCATAATCAATCAGACCATTTTTCAGCCAGCCTAACGATTCCATAATGACGCTGTTGATTTCTTTATGAAATCCTGTGCCCGTAGCTACCTTAATTCCATTGTCCTTGCACCATCTCAAGGTTTCAGTAGCGCCTTCGATTTCACGGCAGTTCTCTTTATAGTAAGCAATCATATACTCCGTGTACTTCTCATATAGTTGGACGGCCTCACTATGCGTGGAATCATCAATCTCAATCTCAAAATTTTTAAAGTCAATGATATTCCCTCTTGTTTTGGCTATCAAGAATTGATATAAATGAATTTTGTTCGTGCCCATATGCGTGCTGATCTCATCTCTCGTCACATCTAACCCGTACTCAGCAGCCGCTTGATAAAGGCAATCTCTGACTCCGTTATTATCCTCTACCAGTGTTCCCGCCAAATCAAAAACTGCTAATTGTATGTTATGGTTCATCGAAAAAACTCTCCTTCTATACTCGTTATTTATACTCTTTATCTATACTCAACTCGTTATTTTTGATTCAGAACTTTATCCAGCTCATTCTGCGCTTTTTTCTTAGCTTCTTTCAGCACTTCTGCTGCAGGTTTGTTGCCAATGAGCACTTCGTCCTTCGCTAGTTCGATCTCAGCATAGATTTTGCCGCCTGTCGGATCGACATAGGGTGCAATGCCATTCGTTTTTGCTTGCTCCAGGGGAACCGATAAATAAGGGTTTTCTTTCAATTTGTTTTGATAGATTTCGGTATTCACAGCACTGTCCCGAATCGGAATATAGCCTGTTTCCACAGCCCAGTAAGCCGTTTGCTCGGCTTCAGAGAAGTACTTCACAAATTCCCATGCACCCTCCTGCTGCTCTTTCGGAGAATCCTTGAACAGGTTGAACATAACAGAAACGGCTACAGGTCTTGGTTTGCTTCCATGAAGTCCTTTCTGCATCCCGGTTGCTACTTTGGTGAAATCCAAATCCCCGCCATCGCCAGAAGAGCCTGTGTAACCAGCCGACTTCCCATTCATCACGCCATCGATCGTTTTGTACCACCATTCCCAGCCATTCCCGCCATATACGGTATTCATGGTCTTGTCCTCATGAATCCATTTGCGAATACTGTCCCAAGCATAGATCCATTCCTCCGAGTCAATCGTAATCGTCTTGCCATCTTCACTGGCAATATCTCCACCAGCAGAACGGGCGTAATCGATCATATGCTCCGCATACCACATAATGCTCCAGCCGTTAATGCCTTCTTTTTCTTTAATAGTCTTGGCCGCATCAGCTAATTGCTCGAAGCTTTCCAGCGCATTGTAATCAATATTGTATTTATCAAAAATATCTTTCCGATAGTACATCATCTGTGTCGATACAAATGACGGAACACCTAAAACTGCGTTATTGTAATTGCCCTGATCCAGCAAAAGAATATCGTCTTTGTTATACTCTGGCTGGTTGATATATGCATCCAGGGGCAGCAGCACCTCATTTTTGGCCAGCTTCGTAAACTCAGGGTAGCCATTGATCGCTAAAGCTGGCGGTTTATTTGCCGCAAGTGAGGCCTGCAGCTTCTGTAGCGTCTCGCTGTAGTTTCCTTGAATAACCGGTACAACTTCATACTTTGTACTGCTGCTGTTGAAATCTTGAATAATTTTACTCATCGTATCTCCAAGCTTGCCGCCCAATCCATAATAGAATTCGAGCTTCACCTTATCTTTGTTATCCGCTGTTGGCTTTGAGCCCGTTTCCTTCTCCGCGGAACTGCTGCTGGAACAGCCGGCTGCTATACAAATAAATACCAGACACATGACCAACAACATTGCTTTCTTCATATTCAAACTTTGATTTCTCACCTTTGTTTCCTCCCGATAATTAGCTATTTTGGTTGTACCTTCAGTACTGCAGTTCTGCTGCTAGGTTTAATCTCTGGCATACAGCTAAATGCACATCACCACCTTATTTGTTGACATAGAGATTAGCCATCGAATGGATAATCTTTTTACTGGAAACTGCCAGTAGAATAAACATGGGCAGCAGTGACACCGCACAAGCAGCCATTGCCAGTGGAAAGTCCATTCCATAGCCGGCCTGACTCATGAACAATCTGCGTAAGCCAATCGTGACGAACATATTCTCTTCCGATTTGATTAGCAAGGAAGGCCACATATAATTGTTGTAGCTATAGATAAAAGTAATTAATACCAAGGAAGCAATTGCGTTTTTGGAATAGGGAATATAGACCGTGAAAATAAGCCTTAAGTGTCCTGCTCCATCCAATTTGGCCGCATGCACCACTTCTTTGGGCATTTGTACGAACGCTTGCCGTAAGAAAAATATCGCAAAAATGCTGATCGCTTCACTAAAAATATAGCCTAAGTGCGTATCCAGCAGATCCGCTTTAGATAATACAATAAAAGAGGGAATGTAGGTGATCGCTGCAGGCAGCATATACGTTGCCAATATAAGCACGAAGCAAAATTGCACCCATTTCTTCTTAATTGCTGCGAATACATAAGCCGCTAAAATCGCGGAAACAATTTGAAATACAATGATGATCACACTGACATAAATACTGTTCCACAAATACAAAAGCATTTTAGTTTCTGTAAAAACTCTAAAATAGTTCTCAAAATGAAATGTGGAGGGAAATATACTCCCGCTATACAGCTTGTCTTTTGCTTTAACAGAAGTCATGAACATCCAAATATAAGGGAACACCATCATTACGCTTAACAACGTTAAAGCCGCATAATGGATGCCTGTTTTCAATCTTGCCCAGTACAAAGCCTCCACCTCATTTTTGAAACAAATATTTCGATACAACGTAATTGAGTCCACTAATCAAAAGGCAAATCACAAGAAAGATCACCGCAAGCGCCGATGCCGGTCCAGTCTCATACCATTCAAAAGCCATCACGTAAAAATAATACAAAATGGTTGAAGTTGCACCCGAAGGACCGCCTTGCGTCAAAATATAAATCTGATCATAGGCTTTGAGCGAATCCAGCGTGAACAAAATAAATAAGAATACAAGCATGGGCGAGATCGCCGGCAGCGTTATTTTCAGCAGCTTCCTTAACCCTTTGCCGCCATCCAAATCATTCGCTTTCTCCACTTCCGGATCTAATTTGGCTAAAGCAGAGGCAAGCAGCAGTACAGCCAGCCCCATGTATTGCCATGTGGTGACAATAATGACAACGATCATAGAGGTCGTTTGTCCGCCCAGCCATGCAACTGGCTCAAGCCCGATTCCCCGCAGCAAGGTATTTACAATGCCGGAATCTCCATCAAATATGCTCACCCATACCATAGACACCACAATCGTTGGCGTAATCCATGAGGAGAAGATCGCGGCAACAAAGAAATTGCGCAGCACTTTAATTTTGTTAAGCAAAGCAGCTATAAACAGCCCTATAACAATCGGCGGAACCACTGTGAAGAAGGTGAATACCAGCGTATTTATCAATACTTTCCTAAAAAATGAATCGTCCAAAAAGTTCTGATAGTTCTCCAAATTCACATATTGATACGTGGGTGAAATATAGTTCCAGTCCGTAAAGCTAATATGCAAAGTCCTGACCATCGGATAAATCCAAAAAATAAGCAGCGGGATAAGTGTCGGCAGCAGCAGTCCCAGCGCCCACAGGTTGTCTTTTACATTTCTGCTCATTAACCTGTTCATTTACTCGTGCTCCTTAATCGTGTCGCTAATCAAGCTTTGAATCTCCCTGCCTTTGCAGTGGTGTGGGATCTGAAACACCTTGGCTATCGTAGGCGCAATGTTCACCAGATGGGACTGCTCAATAATTTGACCTTGCTTGATCCGGTCCCCAATGCCTAGCATAAATCCATTCATTTCTTCGACCTGGTCAGGATGGTAACCGTGCAAGCTTTTCATCGCCTCGTATTGCGGCTGCTCCGGAGCCAGGATATCTTCACCGCATATCGTATGCTTCAAATCCAGGATACCAACTGGTCTGAATGCTGATCCAGATCCAGGCCAAGTTCCAAACCCAGATCCTGATCCTGATCCAGATTCAAGCCCAGACCCAGACCCAGACTCAGATCCAAATCCAGGCTCAGACCCAAATCCAAGCCCAGACTCAGCCCCGCTCCCGCTCCCTAATTCATAGAAATGATTCACTTGCTCCCAACGATTGAAATAACTCATAATTTCCTGGTTCTCCTGCTGCGTCAGCCTGCTGTAGAATAATAGGGATCCGCTCCCGTCACCGATGAATCGAATTTGCTTGTTAAGTAAATGTTCGCGCCAGCGGCTCTGCGCCAAAATCTCATTTGGATAAAAAAACGACTGCACATCGCTCTGACCATGATCGGAAAAAATAAACAAATTAAACGCCTGCTGCGATTTGCTTAGCGTGTCATAGATGTGATGAATATGTCCGATCAAGCTTTCCGCGCAATGGATCGCCTCCATCGAATCCTTGCCATATTGATGCGACAGAGCATCATATCCTACGAACCTTGCAGCAATAAAATCATATGACCCGCTCTCTATGGCTTGAATCGTCTCATGTAGTGCTACAGTGTCCAGATCGGCTGCAGAGCCGGCTTGCTCAATCTTCTTTTTACTGCTTGATTCCGCAACCAGATAATGAATATAGGGATTGCCCGTCGTTAACGGCCAGTGAATGCAGCTGCTCTTCAAATCGTGCATAGCCAGCGAGTAGAACAAGGTCTGTCTATGCAACGCTTCATTGCAAAGCAACTCATGATCGCCATATAGGGCTATCCTTTCTATCGTTGCAGCATTTGCCACATCGGCCACCACATTATCAAAGATGAGATGCTGATCATGACTGTTGCCTGTTATCGCTGTCGCATGAGCATTGAATGTAACTGATGGAAATGTTGTGATCATTTTTTTGCAATACGAAAAACCAAGATCAATGAAAGACTGCGACCAGCGTTCAAAGCTCTTATAACTTAAACCGTCTAACGAGATGAGAACATTCATTGCGGGCTCCTTAGATTTCTTTGTGTATGTTGGTCAAATAAAATGACATGCTTCGATGTAAGTGCTACGTTCAACCTCTGCCCTTTTGCGTACGTTTGATCAAAGCTTTTTTTAACGATAAAATGGAGCTCCTTATAAGATAAATGCAGCAGCACATCGGTACCGATGATTTCAGTAAATAGAACGTTCATTGATAGTGCATCGGTAGAGTCCTCTGTAATGGAGCAATGCTCGGGTCTAATTCCAGCTACGATCTGAGGAGGATGCTCCATCATTTCTACAGGCAAATTCGCTTCCAGCAGCACCCCATCTATATCCACATAAACTCGCCCATCACGCTCAACCAGAGCAGCGTCCAAATAATTAATGGGAGGGGAGCTGATGAAATTAGCTACAAACATATCCACGGGACTTTCAATAATCTCCATCGGTGTTCCGATCTGCCTGAACCTTCCTTCCGCCATAATGGCGATTCGATCCCCAAGCGTAACGGCCTCCACTTGATCGTGGGTGACATAAATAAAGGTAGAATCTAAGCGTTCGTGCAGTTTTTTAATTTCTATTCTCATTTCATTTCTCAGCTTTGCATCGAGATTGGATAATGGCTCGTCCATCAGGAAAACCTTCGGCTCTTTCACAATGGCTCTGCCGATCGCAACCCGCTGCTTTTGTCCGCCTGACAATTGACTTGGGAGCCTTTTTAATAACGGGTTGATTTGCAAAATATCGGCTGCCGCTTGAATCCGCTTCTCTCGTTCAATCTTCTTTACCTTTTTTATTTTCAGGCCATAAGCCATATTCTCATATACCGTCATATGAGGATATAGCGCATAATTTTGAAAAACCATAGCTACTTCCCGATCCTTCGGCTCAAGCTCATTTACACACACATCTCCGATGTATACTTCCCCCTGCGTAATATCCTCGATGCCAGCAATCATCCTCAGCAAGGTAGACTTTCCACATCCCGAAGGTCCGAGCAGCACGAGAAACTCTTTGTCTTTGATGTCCAAGCTGATATTTTCTAAAGTGTGTTTTTCATTCGTATATTGTTTTGATAATGACCTCAACGAAATACTCGACATCGTGAACCCTCCATCCCTGCTATCTTCAAAGTTAAGCTTCAATTGTTAAGTTTCCATTTTTTTGTTCAATTTTTTTTGAAAGTTTGATAATATTAGCGTATAAGAACTCGAAATCACCATTCGTACAAAAAATATTGTACATTAAATGTAATCCTCAACTGTTAACGCATGATTAACCCCATTTTAATTTCTTGTAAATCGAACGAGATCCAGGATGTAAATAGAAGGAGTGGCTACATGAAACCAATCGTATCGAATGCCGAGGAGTTAGAAGTTCCTCGCCGAAGTGAATTGCGTGCCCAAATTATCGAAGCCATCGCACAAACCATGGATCTATATGGAGCCAATCATTCCTTCGGCAAGCTGTATGGAATTATGTTTTTCGAGGAAAAACCGATGACACTGGAAGACATGAAGGACTACATGAACATGAGCAAAAGCAATATGAGCTACGCGGTCCGCTCCTTGCTGGATGCCAGAATGGTCACCAAACTGGAGGAAAAGAAAGATCGGAAGGACCAGTATGTGGCGGAGACCGACTTCTTCCTGACGTTCCGCAACTTCTTCACCATGAAGCTGCAGCGGGAGACCGACGTCATGCTCACCGCAATCAATGAAGTCATTCCCCAGCTTTCGGAAATCGTACTTGCCGAAGAAACCACAGATGCTGAAAGACAAGAATGCCTTCGTGATCTGCACAAGCTGCGCCACGGCGTCACCTATTATACTTGGCTTCAACAGTTTGTGAACCGGCTGAAGGACGGCGAGTTTCTGGATCCAGAGAACACATAAACACATAGCGATGATGAACAGCCGTGACAAATAGCCGTGACCTGTGACAAATAGCCGTGACCTGTGACAATTCACAGCAAAAACAATCTGTAACAAAAACAATACGTAACAAATAAGGCTGTCCCGTTGGTCGCTAAAAAGTGACGTTGGAACAGCCTTTTTTGATTTTTTACTTTCATTAAAGCGATAATTTCCGTAGCCGCGGCGGCACCTATTTATGAATACAGAATTCCTTCTCTTTCTAGTAACTCATATTCTTTAATTAATCTTTCCATTCCTATTAACTTTTTCGGAGTATAGCCTGAGAATTGAAGACCTAAAACAACATTTTGTAGTACCTTTTTCCACTCTGATCTAAAGCTCTGTTTGGGAATGATGATCTCTCCACTACTTGCAAGCAATTGTTCTGTTCCTCCTTCCATTAAAAACTAATTCTGCCACTTCATCTTCACTCAACCTGTTTTCATACCCATCAAAATAATAATATTCACAACTCTGATATTTGTTTTTTAGATAAGCCGCGGTCCACAAAAAAGAACCACCAAGCGAGGTTTCGCACAAGGTGGTTCTAGTTATTCAACCTACTATATACCCATAAGTGCATCAAATGCCGTAAATAAAAATATCACAATAAGAACAACAACTGTAAAAAGATATACTACATTTAAGGACACACCCAAAATGAGCTTATCTTTTTCTCTGCTCTTCTTATATTCATAAACAGCTAATATAGCCCCTATAAGAGAAAGCAAACCTAAAAAAAATGATAGCAGCACTAGAATAGTAATAATAACTTGCAGATTAGTCGCTATCTGATTCGTAGCAATACTGTTAAAATTGATGCAAAGAATCATTAGTGTTATTATCATAAATGTCCAACATATTATCCCAATCTTAATAGATTTGCTCCGAAAAATTTTTAGCATGGCATCCTCCCATCTTTCATTCATTTGCCACCAATCTTCATCGCAGCTGCTTTAATTGTAAGCCAAACCTTATCCCAAAAAGTTGTTGGGTCATTTGGACTATTTCCAAGGATAAAGTATGGTATAACATCATATTTTGTATGCCCTCCAGCATCATCTGGACCTTTAAAATTATATGTACCCATATTAACTGGGTCGGTAACAAAATTACCTTTTTGGTCATAAACTCCTTCCATATTGCCACTAGGAGAAACATACTTAGCATTATTTTCATTTCCAAAACCAATGCGATGGTATATAGATTCTGAGTCCTTTAGCTTTCTCCAGCCTGCACCTATTGCTTCTTGTTCCGTCGATGGAGCTTTGTTAAGAACATTCCGATTATAGTGGATAGCAGTTAAATAAACAAGAACATCTTGCGAAACAAATGGACTTGAAGAATTATTCGTACTGTTATTGCTTTCACTAGGAATTGAGTGGTAATACACTTTTTGAAAAACGCCACCATGAAATATTCCATTACCATTATGTTCACTATCCGGTGTCCATTTTGATGTACCAACATTGCGATTAACATCCTCCTGCCCATTAATACCACCATTACAACCACCCGGTTTTGACCACTTTAAATCCTGAGATGTACACCAATTTCCCGTCGGATCAATATTCGTAAGCGGATTGTTATGCACATACGTATAAAGGTTCAAACTCAAAGGATTATTTATCTGCCCCTCATACGTATCCTCATTAATAAACCGCCCTATGCTAGGATCATACCATCTAGCTCGCAGATACTGTAGATCCGTTGAACCATCCATCATTTCGCCACTGTATTTGAACGGTTGAGGGATATTCTCCGTCTGAGATGAGATGTTGCCAAAGATATCGTAAGTGTACTGATTTAACCTTGTATTTCCAGTACTGTCTCTTAATTCTATCACATCACCGTGTCCATTTTGAAGATAAAATGCTTTGCCCTGTCCATCTTCTCGAGCAATCAGTCCCTGCCCTCGGATATAGCGGGCTTTGAGCGCGGCGCTGCCGGCAGTCACCTGGGCTTCAGCAATAATCTGATCGCCATCCCAGTAGTAGCGTGTAGTCTGACCATTTTCGGTGCGCTCCCACAGCAGACCATCTCCATTATACTTGTAAGTCACACTACCGCCGCTGGTTAAAGCTACTTGGGTCAGTCTGTCCCTTTTATCGTAGGTTGTAGCAGCATCGGGTCGGTCGAATGGATTGGTGGTCGTCATACTGGTACGATTCCCGCGGTTATCATATCCATAGGTCTCATTAAACTCCGTAGAATTCAAGATCCGATTCAGTTGATCATAGTCGAACGAATTGGAGACCCCGTTCTCAATCTTGGTTTTTTGGTTGCCGTTTTTGTCATAAGTATAGGTGAATGCATTAAGCTGGCTCCCATCAGACTTCTTTTGCGTCAAAGAGCCTAGGCTATGTCCATCGTAAATAAAGTCAGATGTAACTCCGTTTCGTTGTTTGGTTTGTTTTAACAGATCATTCTTGAAATACTGATACTTAGCCTCATAATCATCGGTAAAATCAATTGAAGCTGCTACAGTATCCAAGCGGTTCCTTGAATCATAATGATAGTACGTATTGCGCCCAAAAGGATCGTTCATCACAAAACGGTTTCCCGCCGCGTCATAGTCGTACTTAATCGTTTTGAGATCAGGAAATGTTACTTTACTAAGCGCTCCTGTTGCTGGACTAAAATCATAAGCTGTGGTTCCCGTGACATCAACCATCTGAGTTCGGCGACCTGCCAAATCATAGTTGTAAGAGATGGTTTCTTCACCTGCAATTGGATTCCAGCTTGCGTCTACAATTTCTTTTTTCATCTGAAAATTTCGATTGTTAAATGTATACTTGAAACGATTTCCCTTGCGATCCAATAAGCGCGTCTGATTGCCATTATCGTCATAGTAGAACTTCTCTATTTGGCTGTCAGAATTAGTCGTTTGAATCAATCTTCCAATTTCATCATATTTCTTCGAGGTAACATTCGTATCTGGATACGTGACTTGGGTCAGGTTGCCCAGTATGTCGTACTGGTATGAGGTAAGCTCATTCTTCGCATTGTTTACACTCGTCAATTGGCCCAAGACATCGTAGCCATATGTGGTCGTATTTTGCGGAGTCAAACTGTCTTTGGCTGTGATGACCTGGCCTGTGTGATTATAGGTAAAAGCTGCTAGCAGATTAGTTTGGGTTGTCGCCCCACTACCTATCTTCTTCGTTTCCTCTTGAGTTAACAATCTGCCCATTTTATCAAAAAATTGCTTAAGGATGTAACCTTCGGCATCGGTACTAGTTTTGGTGTTGGCGATATCATCATATTGAAGACTGGCAGTTGCCGCGTCTGGATAGGTGACCAGGTTCTGTCGGCTCCATTGATCATAGCCATAGCTCATACGGTTGCCAATGGCATCCTCTGACCAAGTCATTCGACCATGAGCATCGTAACCATATTTGCCTTTAGTTTTGTAGATTCCCCCTTCGTTGATGCCAGACTCTGTTTTCCAGCCTAGCGGATTCCATTTAGTGAATGACTGACTACCTGTCTCATCCGTCTGTCGAATTTCATTGGTGTAATCCAGATAATGGATGGCAATAAAGCTATCATCCGGATGAACCGCCTTCGTGGCACGCCCTAGTAAGTCATATTGGTAGGTTGTGGTATTGTTGTTACCATCGATGTAATTGGTTAGTGCTCCATTTGTAGTCATGTAATCAAATTGTTTGATAATATTAGTTGCTGTGTTGTCAGCATCGTGTACGTTTACCGTTTGCTTGGTGGGAAATGCGCCGAGATAAGGAGCAGATGGATTATATTCTGTATTTACCAACGTGTAATTTCCCGTACCTTTGAGAATTTTCGTTTGTGTGACATTACCGTAGCTGTCAAAACTGCTGTTGATAACTTCCTGCAAAATGGATCCTGTCACGCTCCCGTCTCGAACGCGGACAGTGGTGACATTCTTATGCACTTGATCACGGACATACTCCGTATATCTCGTTTGTCCTGAAGATACGGACTGGGAAACACCAATGAGCAAATGAGAGTTGACATCGTACGTGTACGTTGTAGCGACACCCATGGGATCAGTATCAGTGGTGACATTACCGTAGTCATCATAGGCTTTTGAAGAGACCGAGACAAAAGTGTTAGGATTTCCGGATACAGCCCTTGTCTCCGTCGTTGTAATTGGTGCTGGCCACTTTTTTACTTCATCATAGATATAATCTGCCGTATTCGTATAAGTGTTTCCTCCATAAGTAGCACTAGATACGATGCTTGTGTTATAGAAAACTGGCGGTGTGTCCTCATCGATATAATTTTTTTTGTTGTTAAAAGTAGATTTCGTCAGTCCATCATCGACAGTCACGGAGAATGTAAAATTGGTATTATATGAGCTGCCGATATCGCTTAAAGGATAGGATATGTCCTTAAGATTACTGATTTCAAAAGAATTATCGGACAAGGTAATCTGATCTTTTCGTGCTTTCACTCGGTATACCTGATTGACAGAATTGGTCCCTATGTAGCGGGTGATAGCTGTGTCCTCATAGGTATATATGCTTTTAGCCCCAGTTGGATGCGTTACCCCGGTCAACAAGACGTAAGGATTACTGGTTTCAGGCGTTGTCCCCAGCGCATTGAACTTTGCATCTTTGATGTCATAGTCGTAGGTTGTTGTCCGGCCGATAGGGTCAATAACTTGGGTAAGAAGCTCTTTACCTTGTCGCATGGTTTTGAGATAAGTTACCGTTTGAATACCTTTTGTTAGGACAACAGAAGTATCGGTGTAGGTAATGTTTATGGTGTTTCCGATTGCGTCCGTTATGGAAGTAAGTACTGATCCATAGGGTTGCACTACGGTATAGCCAAAGTTAATAGTATTATTATAAGCATCAGAAATTTGCAGCAATTGGCCATTTACGTTGAAGTGCTGACTGATTTTTTGAATCGATGTGAGAACAAACGCGGCTGTTTGGCCGTTTACAACTGTTGTACCTGTAGTAAAAGTAAGATCCTTCCAGGGATATCCCACTAATGCGTTATTAGAATCAATTTTATAAGTGCCTGATCCACCTAAATGCAAGAATTTATTATTACCACTGTATTCAATAT
This sequence comes from Paenibacillus eucommiae, assembly GCF_017874215.1. Taxonomy (GTDB): domain Bacteria; phylum Bacillota; class Bacilli; order Paenibacillales; family NBRC-103111; genus Paenibacillus_AI; species Paenibacillus_AI eucommiae. Next base: position 16,877 of record NZ_JAGGLB010000016.1, on the reverse strand, counting down.
AGGAGAGATTCCAACTCCAGCCCTTTCCTATAGGAAAGAGCATTTCATCATTTGCAGGAAGGATGCCATTTGTAGTCCCATTGTAGGTGACCATCTGGCCAAACTGAGAAGATCCACTGTCATAGCTTCTTGCTAGCGTGAAGGAAAGCCCATTCCTGCCTGGAAGACTCAAATCGGCTGCTTGCAGGGAAAGGCTGCCAGATAACGTAGAAACAGTTTCTTGACCTAAATTTACTGAATAGGGAGCTTCATCGCCCTTCGTGTTCACATAACTGTAATCTGGGACAGGAGGAGGTGTCGTTGTATTTAAGGATTGAAACAAAGATGCACTCGAAAAATCATTATTTCCCAGCTCACTGTTTATAATACTCTTGATTTCTTTAGACTTATTTACAGGGCGTGGTTTAACTTTATCCAAGCTTGCCTTCAATGCCCCATTAGTCGTCTTTTGATCCTTCAAGGCATTCTCGGCTTCTTCTAACGTATAGCCTTGATCTAAAATATCTTGTAACTCATTATCAGACATGGAGTAGACATCTTCCAGCATTTTTTTTCGCTTCTCCACTGCAACGCCATTCTTCTCCAGTTTAAATTGTTTTTCACTAGTAGCGGCAAAAGAAGTATTACCTGCTATTGGTAAATAAGAGATCAGCAGAGTACAAAGTACCACAATGGCGAGTACTCTATTAAATAGTTTATTCAATGAGTAGCCCTCCTTAGTTTGTTTTAGTAGTCGTTTTTTCTATGATGTTACCATTTGAATCAAATTGATAGTTAGTTTGGAACTGCATGGATAACTTATTGACAATTAATGCGTAAGGGTTTGTTGTACTGAAGCTACCACTTCCACCAACAACTTTGATGTAGTAAGTATTTCCAGCGTTCACCTCAAATAGTACATTCTCAGCAATTCCTGTTCCACGTGTACTTGACGCAATTTGATTATTGTTAGAATCATAAATATAGACATCATAGTTCAGTCCATTAGGTACAGTCATTGTAATACGATCAATGCCTGTCACAGGTGCTATATATTTAAAGAAATCTACATCTGTTGCAGAACTAATAGACGAAGTATAGCTTGTGTTGTAATTGATACCAAAAGCTTGTGCTGATGTATCATTGGGTTCATAGGTATTGGGAATGATTAAATTATTCCTTGTAGCTGGCGAGGACCATTCCATGCCGTCATTAACAGTTACTTTAAAACTCCACGTTCCGTCTGGCAATGCGGTAGTTTGTAAAGTTGTTGCTGCGCCAGTCTTAACGTCAGAATCATAGCCAATCGTAGCCCAGTTATCTTTAGAACCTTGGACTCTATAACTCGTTTGCGTTTGTCCGTTAGTATCAGCATAGGTCCATGTGAATGTAAGCACGTTATCTGATAATTGCTGTCCATTCGCATAAGAAGTTAATGATAAGGTAGGTAAGGAATTAGCTTTGATGTAACGAAGTGGTGAAAAAGCTGATATACCGCCTTTACTGTCTTTAACCGCTACCTTCCAACTATACGATGTTCCTCGGGTAATTTTACCTAATGGGACTGTGTATAATGAAGTAGTTGAATTAACCCAACCAGAGTCATAGATTAAAGTATTGCCTGCTGCATTGTAAATTTGCACATCGTAGGCTGACTGTGTATCTCCAATATCAGGGTCGGTAAAGGTCCAGCCTAGATTAGGTGTTGTTCCTGCGACAATTGTTGGTGTCGAGGACGATGTTGATCCTGGTGTAAGTGCGGATGGAGCATTAGGAACTTGATCAACTACGATTGATCCATTATAAGAAGCAGTAGATATAAACCAATTATCATTTGCCGAAATGCTTATATTAGAATAAATTCCGTAAGAAACAGGATCTGAAGTGATATTCCATTGTAATGACCAATTTGAAGAGTTTTTTGTATTCGATATAATCACTGATTTTGTAACTCCACCTATAGTTGCACTAATAGAAATGGGATCATTATCTACATCATTAACGATACCAGTTATTGTAATGATCGCATTTCCTAATTGATTATAAACATATTGATTTGAAGAAGAGTTATTTATAGTAATAGTTGGGCTTGAATTCACTGCATAATTTCCAAATGTGTAAGCAGATGCACTAACAGCACAATTGCACATAGACCAATCGAATGTTTTAAAATTATCTAATGTTGCCCATTTTGCATTTGCTGGGACTGTTGGCGAGTTATTAACTATGTTTACTCCGTCAACACTATATTTATATGTGTAACCCGATGCATCCACTGCACAATTGCACATAGACCAATCGGACGTTTTAAAATTATCTAATGTTGCCCACTTTGCATTTGCTGGGACTGTTGGCGAGTTATTTATTACGTTTACTCCGTCAACGCTATATTTGAATGTGTAACCCGATGCGCTTACTGCACAACTGCACATAGACCAATCGAAAGTTTTAAAACCATCTAATGTTGCCCACTTTGCATTTGCTGGGACTATTGTCGAATTATTTACTACGTTTACTCCGTCCACGCTATATTTATATGTGTAACCCGATGCATCCACTGCACAATTGCACATAGACCAATCGAAGGTTTTAAATGATTTAATGAAATTCCCATTTAAAGCACTTGACGCATAAATTAGCTGAGATAAAGAAAGATCTTGATATGTCGATACAGTTACAGAATTTGAAGAGGGGACTTTCCCATTATTATCTATGCCCATAACTTCATGAAGGAGTTTTAACCGCATCTCTTCTGAAGTACTATCTACGTAAATTTGTTTTAACAATGCTAACTTGCCAGTTACAAAAGCTGATGCCATAGATGTCCCGCTTAGCACTTTATATCTACTGCTCAAATAAGTGCTATTAATTCCTACTCCGGGCGCAACAATCTCCAACTCACTACCTGTTGATGAAAACGTCGCACGTTGGCCGTTCTGATCCACTGCCCCAACAGAGATAACTGAACTATATTTCGCTGGGTATTGAATTGTCTCCCCGGTTCCCTCTGCATTCCCTGCATTTCCTGCAGATGCTACAATCAACACATTACTTGCATAAGCCTGATCAACAACGTTATGAAGTGCAGGTGAATCAACGCTTGTTGCCATACTCATATTAATAATATCCATTTTGTTATCTACTGCCCAATCTATGCCAGCAATAACATCTGACAAGTAACCTACACCATGAGAATCCAGAACCTTAACAGAATACAAGTCTGCATCAGGCGCTACACCAACTACACCAATATTATTATTCTTCGCTCCTATGATTCCAGCTACATGTGTACCATGTCCAAAATCATCGTCATAAGATTGTGTGTAGTCAACAAATGAAACTCCGCCCGCTATCATTATATCTTCATGATGCATCTCAATCCCAGAATCTAAAACTGCCACCTTTATACCTTTTCCTGTATACCCATTGTTCCAAGCATAAGTTGCATTAACTACAGTAACACCCCAATCCATCGTCTGTGCAGTGATTTGCAATTGAATGTCCGGTTCAACCGAGGCCACTAGCGGATTGCTTCTTAGCTTTTCGATTTCCGATGCCGGAATAGAAATACTCGATACAGCCTTTAGCTTTTTTAGATCCTTTTTCACTTTACCTTTTGCCTTTTGAATAACTGACTTGTCTACCTTATCTTTGAAAACAACAACAACTCTTTGTTCTGGATCCGTCAATGTGCCTTGAATAGTAGAATTCTCTACCTCCTTGCTTGGACTAATTGGTGCCGCTGCCTCAACTCCTCCAAGCGGAATTACACTCAAAATCAAAAACAAACTCCACAAAACTATCAAAACCTTACTCTTTCTTTTCCCCTCAACTCTTCCAAGTCTATGCATATATATAGACTCCTTTCGCTATAATATGGAAACATTATCAACTATACGACAATTTACGCATTCCTGCATTAGGAATTTTTGTCGAATAATGTATATCGAGCACAACAAAAAAAGACACACAAAACATGCATCCTTTTTTCACACTTATATGTAGAAAATTCCCATTAAACCTCAAACAAAGCCCCCATAAGTTGCCTCCCGAAACTTCTCTTTCCAGGGAGAAATCGCTTCGAGGGTTTCATAGATCTCTTCTGCTTTTGTGATGCAAATGGATTGGACGATTTTGGAGTATTCGATACAGCCGCTGTCCTCGATGTACTGGAGGCATGCCTGCTTTTTTGTTAAAAATTCTTCTAGTTGGATGGTTCCTTCATAATAATCTTTAATGGGCTGATAAGGAGTCTGTGATTCAAGGATGTAGATGACGGGGAGTGTTCTTTTCTTATGGATCAGATCACTTTTCTGGTCGAAATTGAGCATGTCTTTGATGTCATTCTGGATTTGGTGGATCAGGCCTATGTAGTCAGCGAGTGCGTGCAGCTTCTCCAGCGTTTCTTGTGTGTATTCGGTTGAGAAGCAGCCCATGCAGCATGCAAGCCTGATCAGGGAACCGGATTTTTCCTGCACCATGGCAAAATAATCGTCAGCCGTTACCACGCTTTGATTAATATCCTTATGCTGCCCATTGATGGATCTGGATACAATCCTGCTAATTTCCTGCTGAATCTCTAGCTTAGGATTGCCATCAAGCGCAGGCTGTCCGCCAGGAGTAACCTGTCCGTGCCTGGCCTGCAATTTCTCAAGCTCTCCAGTAAAGCCCATCAGCAGTGCCAGAATCGCATTCAGCGTATAGCTTTCAGCACATTGCATCCATGGCTTGCTTTCTTGGTCCCGGTCCTGTAAATCATCTACAATATCCAAGGAGAGAATGACCAGCTCCGTTGCCGCGGCAGCCCGGACAAGTTGTTCGGAGGTGCCTCCCAGCATCAAATGGGTGTATTCTGTCATGGATGACCAGACGCTGTTTTCTTTTTCCTTTTCCTGGATAAATATTTTTAGCAGCGCATTTAATTCTTCCACATCAATATGCTCATCTATGATGGCGTACATTTGCTCCAGCACATCCTGCCTCAATACAAGCTGCCCCCTATTTTAATAATCTACTCTTTCTCTCTTCATATTTCCCCAGACTTTTTATACATAATATCTGCTCTGGACGAACTTCTCGACGGCCCCAATCCTTGATTTGACGCCTAATTTACTGTAAATTTTCTTCAAATAATTATCGACTGTTCGTCTGCTCATATGAATCTGGTCGGCAATTTGCTCAATCGTCGCGCCCTTTACCACCATGGACATGATGCGGATTTCTTCCTTCTCGAGGCTATAGCCCTCGTCTGCAGTTTCGCCATTAAACTGGCTCTGATGAAAAATATCCAGCGGCAGCATCGTATGATTATCCATAATACAATTCACCATGTTATTAATGGTTCTCACGCTCGACTCCTTGGATAGAATACCGCTAACCTTCAGATCAATCAGATTATTAAGCAATTCCGTCATATCAAATCCGGTAAAAATAACGATATGGATGTCCGGATAGTTCTTCTTAATTTGCTTGGCGACTTGTGTGCCAGTCTGATCAGGCAGTGAATAATCAAGAAAAATAAGCTTCGGCTGATGCTTGGCTATATAAGACATACATTGTTCTCCGCTGCCGGCAATGCCGACGACTTCGATGCCTTCTATTTTATCCAGCAGCTCTTTCGTAGCTTGTGCGACTAGAGGGTGATCGTCAACGACAAGAGCTTTCAAAGATTCGCTCATAAAGCTTGTACCTCTTTCATCGGTATTGTGATCCGGAAATGCACGCCACCTGTTAGTTTAGAATGAAGCTCGATGTCTCCGCCAAGGAACAACACACGGCTTTTGACCTGTTCCATGCCGATTCCAGTCAGCTTGAACGGCTTGCTCGGAGGTGTGGAGCTTTCGGCGAATCCCACCCCATCATCCTCATAAGATAAACAGAAGAAGCCCGTCTCAACGGTCATTCTGAACTGAACCTCGGTTGCCTGTGAATGCTTCTTGGCATTATTAAGCAGTTCTTGCACGATTCTGAAAATATGCTTTTTGGTAACCAAATCTCTATTCTCGATGGCAAACGCTTTATCTCCCGTGAACTCGATCGTAAACGGACAATGATAGCTCTCTTTTTCCAGCAGCCTCTGCACCGTAAGGATTAAACCGACCTCCTGCAGCAAATGCGGGTGAAGCTCGAAGCAGCTTTGCCGAAGGCCTGTATTGATAAGCTCAATGAAATTGATAATATTGTTTAAATGATCTTTATCTTCTTGATTCATTATATACTTTTCCAGTAAATCAACAAACCTTCTTTTGAGAAAAAACAGATCCTGCATCGTTGTATCATGCAAATCGGTAGCAATTCGAATCCTTTCTTCCTCCTGTAATTCGAACATCAGCTTGCGGAACCACTGAATATCCTGCGCCGCCTGCTCGTCGGGGAGCTGGGAAGCTAACTGCTGCAGCTTGGAGGTCATTTTGCGTATCAAATGAACATTCTCCATACTGACTGCCAAATAAGAAATAATTAAATTGAGCCATTGAAGCTCTTCTTTACCGAGCAGGGTATTTGTCTTCTTCCTGGTCATAATCAGGTATGCGGTGTATTCTTCATGATGATTAATCTCTATGCAAGTATAGAAGGCATGTTCCTCAAAAGCTCCAGAGGCCACAAGCTGCTCGACTTCCTTCTTATTCATATCACCTTCAAGAATCGTCTCCATCTCATCCTGAAATTTAATGACTATCGCGCCACCCATCACTTCCAGAGTATTTACAATATCGACAAGTACAATGTCCTTTAAATCCCGAAAGCTTGAGATTGCGCCCAGACTTTTGGATATTTTTTTGAGTGCGGAGTTCAGTATAAACTTTCTTGGAAAAAGAAAGCCTTCAAATTTAGTCGTCATATACTCCATCGAATAAAGGACAACGGAAAGAAGAATCACGGGGAGCAGGAAAGTAAACATGAGATGCTTTAGATCCGTATCATTTGGAAAAGCAACCGCATTAGCGGCGGCAAAAATACCACAGGGAACGACAGCAATCATTCCAGCGTAGACAAATCGTCTAACAACAAGGCCAATATCGTAGAGCTGATTGGAAGCAATCAAGTAAGCAAAAGAGATCGGAAGGAATAAAATGAACAAGCTGGTGTACTCGTCATCCATGAAAAAGTTACCCGTCATTAAACGAGGAATAAAAGACAAAAGAATCACAGGTGAAAAAGATACAAATAATGAAAACCATACGCTCTTTATGATCGAGGATAATGACGACTTTTCCTTCCCATATTTGAAATACAGAAACGATAATATACAAATATTAAGTAGAAAGCCGACAATAAAAATGGATAGCGTTACAACCTCATTATAACGATAGATAGAATAAGATAAAGAAGGTATGAAACTTAATAATCTTATACTAAACCCTAATATTGAAATGAGGTACAAATATTTTAGGACTTTTGTGGGAAGTATTATATTTCCCTTTTCTTTAAAGAAAACTACTAGAAAATGATAAAAAATAAATGGAAGTGCCGACATTAAGCTTGTTATCAATATTTTCCCTACAGCGTCTCCTCTTGCTGAAGCCCCTAAAGAAATCCATATAAGCCCAATTGATAAAAAAACAAGAGAAAGCAATCGAGCTGAGGGAGAATTATTCATTTTTATATATAGCAAAGCAGACAAAATCATCGTCAACAATCCTGAAAAAAGAGAGAATATCCCATACTTCATAACATCATTGTCTGCTAAAAATATTTCACGATCATAGCCATCTCGAGATAATACAAGTTGATGCGCCTGCTCGATTGTTCTCCATCTTTGAATCGCCCAGAAAAGCTCTGGTTTTTCATTATCAACCTGCTTTACGATATCACCTATTTGTATATCAAGTAATGGATTCAAACTATTCTTATCTACATCCCTAATGACCCATTCGTGCTGTTGATTCGACTCTACGTAAATTCCAACAAGCGGATAATGAAAGGTTATGAAAAAAAACCATGCTTGAAGACTAAATATTAAAATTACAAATATCGACTTTATATACTTTTTTTTCATTAAACACTCCCCAAATCGACTTTTTTTTGGTATGCTTATAGTACTTTAGATACAAAGGAGGTGAACACACATGCATACCATCCAATTATCTCCAGAATTACATAATGCCGTAAATTTATTTAAAACTTCTGCAGGATCTTCGTCTATGAAAGAAAAAATGATCTCGGCATTTGCCGTTTCTAATGAAGAATCCAAAGCACTTATGAAAACGTTCAATCTTCCTTCAAATTCTAAAGCGAAATTACCGAAAGAACCTGTTTCTATTTGGGGATAATTTCTATATTATTACATTATTTTACCAAAAGAAAAAGAGAATGTATATTAGCATTTGCTAATTTTACATTCTCTTTTCTTTTTATTTGCAGATTGCACTTTGTAGCTTTCAAAACTCACTCATAAGAATTGGAAAGGGATCTTGTATTTCGCCCGCTAGTACTTAATAAACAAAATTTCCGTAGTAATATTGTAATAATGACATATCAGATGCATATATTTGATTTTAATTGCAGAAATAGCATTAATTTATAGCAGTCATAATCCATTACTGAAGGAGGTGAATAAAGATACAAACCATTCATTTATCCCCACAGTTACAAAAGATTGTTAGCATGATGAAAATCGATAAAAAAATGATTTCTTTAGAATCCTTAACCAAAACAGAATTTAAAGCTTTCATGCGAGAGTTCAAAAGACCAGCTCAAGATGAGCCCAGATCCGCTTGGGGTTAATTTCCAAATCCATCATCTCACCAAAAGAAAAAGAGAATGTATATTAGCATTTCGGCTAATTGTACATTCTCTTTTCTTTTGGTTCTTTTCCATAAAAAAATCTATACAGCCACCACATCAATAATCGGTATGCTGATCAGGAAATGTACGCCGCCCTCGGCTTTGGAGTTCATCTCAATGTCTCCGTTCAGATGCAGCACGCGGCTTTTGATTTGCTCCATTCCTATTCCGGATCGACCGGTCAGTCTCGTGCTGGCTGCCTGGACTTCATCTAGCCCCACTCCGTTATCCTCGTAAGATAAGTAGAATAACCCCGCTTCGACAGTCATTGTGAACGTAACCTCGGTTGCGTGCGAATGCTTTTTGGCGTTGCTGAGCAGTTCCTGGACGATTCTGAATATATGCTTTTTGGACACCAAATCTCTATTCTCGATAGCGTAAGCTGACACCCCGGTAAACTGAATGGTAAACGGACAATTATAGGTCTCTTTATCAAGCAGCCTCTGGACCGTAAGAATCAGACCGATTTCCTGCAATAAATGTGGATGAAGCTCGAAGCAGCTTTGTCTGAGGCCCGTGTTGATAAGCTCTATAAAATTAATAATGTTGTTCAACTGCTCTTTATCATCTTTATTCAGCAATTGCCCTTCCAACAGCTCAATAAACCTTCTTTTCAGGAAGAACAGATCCTGCATCGTCGTATCGTGCAAATCATTCGCAATCCGGATTCTCTCTTCCTCCTGTAATTCGAACATCAGCTTGCGGAACCACTGTATATCCTGTGCCGACTGTTCGTTAGGCAGCTGCGCGGCCAATTGCTGGAGCTTGGATGTCAGCTTGCGGATTAAATGAACATTCTCCATGCTGACAGCCAAATAGGAGATGATTAAATTGAGCCACTGAAGCTCTTCTTTGCCAAGCATCGTGTTCGTTTTCTTCCCGGTCATTACCAGGTAACCGGTATAATCCTCGTGATGATTAATCTCTATGCAAGAATAGAAGGGATGCTGCTGTAAGGACGAAGAGGACAAGAGCTGCTTGATCTCCTCCAGATTAATCACACCTTCATGAACAGTCTCAATCTCATCCTTGTACTGAATTACGATAGCCCCGCCAATTACATCCAGCGTCTTGACTATATCAACGAGCACAATGTCCTTTAACTCCCTGAAGCTTGAAATCGCACCAAGATTTTTGGATATTTTCTTTAGAGTCGTATGCAGCATAGATTTCCTAGGGAACAAAAAGCTTTCAAATTTGGTTGTCACATATTCCATAGAATAAAGAATCAGTGAAATCAGAATCAATGGCGCGAAAAAAATAAAAAGTAAATGCTTCACTTCTACATCCTCAGAAAAAAGCACCACATACGCTCCTGTAAGCATTGCGCTTGGCAATAAGGAAATCATTCCGGCAGACACGAACCGCCTCACGACAAGACCGATGTCATACAGCCGGTCGGCAGCAATCAGATAGGTGAATGAAATCGGAAGAAACAGAATAAATAAGCTGGTAAATTCCTCATCCAAGAAAAAGCTTCCTGTCTTTAGACGAGGAATGAATGATAGGATAATAGAAGGTAAAAAAGAGATAATTAAAGAAATCCAGACACTTTTAATAATAGAAGATAAATAGGACTTCGGCTTACGGTGCTTAAAGTAAATATAGGTAAGCATATAAATATTAAGCAAAAAACCAATGATGAAGAACAGCAAGCTTATTTTCCCATTGTAAAGATAAATAGGGTAAGCCAGTGCGGGAATAAAGTAAAGCAGTCGTATGCCGAAGCCTAACCCTATGAGCACATATACATATTTCAGCGCTTTTTTAGGAAGGGATATTTTCCCCTTTTCCTGAAAAAAGATGACCAGAAAATGATAAAAGATAAAAGGGATGGCCATCATTAAAGAAGTGACCAGAATTTTACCAATAATATCGCCTCTTGATGATGCGCCTATGCCAGTCCATGTCAAACCAATAGCTAGAAAAACAAAGGCTAGCAGCCGCGCAGAAGGTGAATTAGGTATTTTCAGATACAGAAGCAGGGCCAGAAACAACGTAACGAGTCCCGAAAAAAGAGAGAATATGCCATAATTAGTTGAAGCATGATTGGTAAGCAGCAGCTTGGGCTCCTGCCCATCGCGGGAAACCGTCACCGAATGAGCTTGTTCAATAGCTCTCCACTTGGCTACAGTCCAAAAATCCTCTGGAGCTCCGCCATCAATTTCTGTAATCCTATCACCTAATTTGATATCCAATTCTGAGCTTAAGCTTTTCTTGTCAATCTCCCTAACAATCCATTCCTGATTTGGATTTGTTTCCAAATACAAACCTATGTATGGATATTTAAATGAGATAAAAAAACACCATATTTGAACAAAAATTAATATGGACACAAAGATCGATATTGCGACTTTTTTTTTCATAATTAGACTCCCCAAAGCGAAGTTTATTTGATATGCTAATAGTACTTTCGAAGCAAAGGGAGGTGAGACTATATGCACACTATTGAACTGTCCCCGCAACTAAAAAATATCATTAGAAGCATGAAAAGTGCGAAACAGCAAAAATCAGCAGAACCCTTCATTTATCATCCCACTTTATCGGATATGGAGTCGGAAGTGATTACGAAAACTTTTAACAGTCAGCAATCTACTTCAAAAGCTCCGCCCACCGCATGGGATTAACCAAAGCAATATTCCAATCTCTCACCATAATTAAGAGATTGTATATTTAGCAGTCGCTAATTATACAATCTCTTTTATTATACCGCTTTTTCCCTATATAATAATAGCTTTTTTTACTGGTAAGTAATTTCACCCCTATTAAAGCGGAATTTAGTCCCTCATCTATGAAGAAGCTCGACACAGGTATTGACATACAAATTTAGGTACAATGAACCATTTTTCCTCCTCATCATATAATTATCCATTTTATTCCTTTTTTTCAATTTCCCTGACCATATAAAATGCTGAGTTATCGAAAACTCTAATTGAACGAAATTAGCCGCTTCTCTGCTTGCTGTCCCTTGTATTTTTCTATACAATGAACTTCATATATGAGAGAAAAGGGTGTGTAGACATTGGTTACTATCTATGATATTGCCAAAGAAGCTAATGTCTCTGCGATGACGGTTTCTAGAGTTATCAATAACAAAGGACGAATTAGTGAGGCAACCCGCATTAAGGTTCGTAAGGTCATGGAGGAGCTTGGCTATGTGCCTAACACGGTGGCCAGAAGCCTTGTGCTGCAGCAAACCCACATGCTGTCTCTTCTTATCGCAGATATAACGAATCCATTCTATACAACTCTAGCCAGAGGTGCCGAGGATGCCGCCAAGCGCTTAGGCTACAAGCTGTTGTTTGGCAACAGTGATGAAAGCATGGCTAAGGAAAAGGATTATGTCGACATGATCCTCTCCACCAGGGTTGATGGGGTGTTATTCGCACCTACCGGGGATACTTCCTTGGAGCACCTGCGGCTTTTGGAGAAGCGCGGCATCCCCTTTGTTCTTTTGGACCGTGAAGTCCCAGGCATTAAAAGCGATATAGTTCAAGGCGACAGCAAGGAAGGGGCGCGCAAGCTGATCGATCATTTAATTGATCTAGGGCATACACGTATCGCATTAATCAATGGCTCCAGCGACACCTCAACGGCCCGCTACCGTTATCTCGGGTACAGGGAAGCTTTGAAGCTGCGCGATCTTCCTTTTGATGAAGCATTAGTGCAAGAAGTTACTTATCGTGGCCTTGAGGACGAAGCCGTCTTGTCCACCCTGCTTACTTTGCCAAATCCGCCTACCGCTATTTTTGCCGCTAATAATCTTCTTGCTCTTGGTATCATTAAGATTTTGAGAGGTATTGGTCTTAGTGTTCCTGAGGATATTTCGCTTGTTTGCTATGATGATTTGGGCTTTGCCTCAGAGATGAATCCGTTCCTCACTGTTGCGGCCCAGCCTGCTTATCAATTCGGATCGATGGGAATGCAGCTGCTTGTGGAGCGAATCCAGGGCAATGCCGGGACTAATCCGCGCACCCTCATATTTCCTTCCGACATTCGGGTCCGCAGCTCATCAGCTCCCCCGGTTCGATAATTGTATACTTACATTGCATAGTTACACAGGGAAACCGGGCAAAATTGGAATGAGCCTTGCGTGTGGTGTAGTATGAAAAGATGAAAAGAGTCAGAAAGCTCGATACAGTGTAATAAAGGGGATAAGCATTACCTAAGGAGGAGATTCGAATGAAAGCTTCTGTTCATGGTGTGACAATCGCTTACGAGGATGAAGGTCAAGGCTTGCCAGTTATTTTGCTGCACGGTTTCCCACTGGATCATCATATGTGGAAGCATCAGACTACCGCTCTGAAAGAAGGCGGCTTTCGCGTCATAACTCCGGATATGCGGGGAATGGGTGGATCCGAGGTACCGACAGATACGATCTCATTGGAAAATTATGCCGACGATGTGCTGGCGCTGCTGGATCACCTGGATATTCCCAAAGCCGTTCTGGGCGGATTTTCCATGGGCGGCTATATCGCCTTCTCCATGCTGCGCAAAGCACCGGACCGCTTCACAGCTCTGGTACTGGCTGATACAAAGCCGGAAGCTGACTCTCCGGAAGCCCAGAAGAACAGAATGAACCTGGCAGCAGCGCTATTCGAAAAGGGCTCCATAGCAGCTAGCGATGCCATGATTCCCAAAATGCTTACAGAAAAAACTCGAAATGAAAACCCACACCTGGAGGTCAAGCTTCATTCCATCATTGAATCAACCAATCCGCTAAGCTTGGTGCATGCCAGTATAGCTATGGCCTTCCGACAAGATGCCACCGCATTGTTAACGCAAATCACAGTGCCTACGCTTGTTATTGTCGGTGAGGAGGATCAAGTTACTCCAATAGAGGTAATGAAGCAAATGGCCGATCAGATTTATCAGTCACAGTTTGTGAAAATCCCAGAATCGGCCCATCTTACCCCCATGGAAAACCCCGAAGCCTTTAATAAAGCGCTGCTGGAGTTTTTACAGGGGCTGGGGGACTGAGAGCTGATGGGACTGAGAGCTGATGGGACTGAGATCTGATGGGATGAGGGCTGAGGGCTGAAGAGCGAGGCCTAATAGCTGATGGCAGAGTGCTGTGAGCGGAAGGACTAATGAGCCGAAAGGCTGGGAGCTGAGGGGCCATGTGCTGAGGGCTGAAGGGCAAGGGCTAACAGCATATGGCAGATTTCTCTGAAAGCTGAAAGAGTAATGGGCTAAGAGGTTAAATAACCCATTACCATAACAGCTGCCCCGATGGCGAGCGCTTCTTCACCCAGGCTCCCCCTGCTGAAAACAACCTGATAGGTGGGATAGTAGTAAGCCTTCTGAACCGCAACTTGAGTAGCTATGCGGAAGAAATGCTTATCTCCGGCAATTAACGGACCTCCGAGTATCACCTTCTCAGGATGTAAAATGTTCAGTAAATTAGCAAGACCAATACCAAAATAAGTTGCAGCTTCCGTAACGATCTCCACAGCCAGGGGATCGTTCTTTTCCAATGCTTCCCGGATATGATGGAACTCAATAGTCTCCGGATCCGACACAAGCTGAGTAAGAAAGGTGCTTCTTCCTTTCTTCACCGCGGATTGCGCAGCTCTTTCTATGGCATATAAGGATGCATAGGATTCCAGTGCGCCATAATTACCGCTTTTATTGCGATAAGGAATTCCATCAGTCTGTATAATCATTTGCCCGACTGAGCCCTCCATATCGACGGCTCCATAAATCACCTTGCCTTCGGAGACAATAGCGGAACGCAGACCAATGCCCGCATGGATGTAAAGCAGATGCCGGTAGCTTCGCGCCCGGTCCATCCAGGATTCCGCAAGAATGGCAGTGTTGGCACCATTATCGAGCAGAACGGGAATGCCAAGCGGCTCCCCTATAAGGCTGCAAATGTCTACATCACGCCAACCCGGCGCCGGAAAGTAAAGCGGCTCAAGAATGACGCCGGATAATCGGTCCAATGGACCAACAGCCCCTATGCCCATTCCAAGTATCTTGGAGCTATCTAGCGCATGCCTGTTCATCATCAGCCGTGCTTCTTCCACGATCAAAGCCGTCAACCGCTGCGGAGTCATCTCGCTGCTCATCTTCCAGCTGCAGTCCTCCAGCTTGTTCAAGCTAAGATCAACCAGCACCAACCTCGACATCGTACGTGATATTTCCAGCCCGAACACGTAAGCATAGGTGCTATTCATTTCATAAAGGGTCGGTCTCCGTCCGCCTGTAGAAACTCCAAATCCCGATTCCAGGATAAGCCCTTGAGCCGTGAGCTCTTCCACCAGACGAGTTAGCGTACTAACCGTCATTCCGCTATGGTCGAGCAAATCGATTTTGGACACAGTTCCGTTCCTGCGGATAAATTCATACATTTCCTTAGCTCTGCGATTCGTTATTCGTTCCGTAACACTAGAAAAATCCAAATCAAGCAACCTCCACAAGCTTCTCAAGCTTGAATAATGAACAATAAATGCTGACCCTATCCCACCACATGAGAGCGATTATCATTTCTTTTTCGCCGCCGCGGGTACCAATTCCTTTATCATGATATAATTTGGTACAAAATGATGCAATCTAATGCAACCCAAAGGAAAGCAAAGCTAACCAAAGTTAGCCAAAGCGATCTAATGTAAACTAAAAGCAAACTAAAGCAAACTAAAGCAAACTAAAGCAAACTAAAGCAAACTAAAGCAAACTAATCTACTCAAATGTTAGCAAATCTAGAATGTTGCAAACTATTCCATGTTGCTATAAAAAATGAGGATTTAACGATGAGGATTTAACGATGTTTTTCATCGTTAAGTTGATGCAATTCCCAACAATATGGACTTTAACGATATTTTCATCACTAAATGCCCCTTTGAACCGTGACCGAAGCTTATTCCCCCCTTTTTAACGATGTTTTTCATCGTTTGGTGATGGAATCCTCAGAAACCTGGCACTTTAACGATGTTTTTCATTCTTAAAGTAACCCACCCCCTCAAACACGCACCCAATGAGGTGCTTTATCTGTCAAATTTGTTGAAAAAAAGTAAAAAAGAAAGCTGGTGCGATTATGAAATGGAAAAATAAAGTAGTCATAGTTACAGGAGCAGCTCAAGGTATAGGTAAAGCGCTGGCTCTAGCTTATGGAGAGCAGGAAGCCCGAGTTGTAGTGGCGGATCTTCACATAGAAGCCTGCGAGGTGGTCGCTGATGCTATATGCAGAGACGGCGGACAAGCTGTATCCGTAGCAACCGATGTTAGACAAATTCAGGCTATCGAAAATTTGATTCAACAAGCAACCGAAGCGTTCGGCACAGTTGATATTATGATCAACAATGCAGGAATCGGGCGCTGGAAATCCCCTTATGAGCTTTCTATGGAGGATTGGTCCGACGTTATCGCTACAAATCTGACAGGAACCTTCCTCTGTGCCCGTGAAGCAGCCAAGGTTATGAAGGCACACAAGCATGGCGGCAGTATCATTAACATAGCTTCCACCCGTGCAATCATGTCGGAACCAAACTCGGAAGCTTACGCAGCCGCTAAAGGTGGAATCGTGGCGCTCACTCATGCGCTTGCAGTTTCCTTGGGCAGTGATTCGATTCGGGTGAACTGTATAAGTCCAGGTTGGATCGAGACAGGAGACTATGAAGCGCTTCGTGTGGTTGACCATGAACAGCATCCTGCTGGAAGGGTGGGTAGAGTGAGCGATATTGTGAAGGCCTGCTTCTATTTAACCGATGCGGATAACGATTTCGTAACAGGAACGAATTTGGTAGTTGATGGCGGAATGACGCGCAGGATGATTTACGAGGAGTAAGACTTATTACTATTAAAACTCAGTGCATGGGCAAAAGGTAAGCGGAAGCCGAAAGTTAGCACGTGTTAATAAGAAAGATGCCCTTCTTGGGCGTCCTTTGAGGAGCTTGTTCGTGATGTGGGTTCGTTGGGGGGAGGAAAGAGATGTGGGCCAATGTTGTCAGGTTAAGCAACTTCTCAGACGATACGCCGAGCAGCCCGAGCAACGGCACGCGGAGAGCGGACGGATTCCTAACGGACATGGTTGCCTAAACTTGACCCACAACGCTTCCAGAAAAATGGGATTTCATATTAGCTCCATATGAGCGTTGTTCAAGAGCGGAAAA
>NZ_JAGGLB010000015.1 GCF_017874215.1 Paenibacillus eucommiae | reverse complement strand
GTCCGCCTTTAAAGATTTGTTCCTACCTCCTCATGTATACCATTCAAGGGAACAAATCTTTAACAGCGGCTGGAGCCCACAGCCATTCCCTCCCCGAACCACCAACATTATGAACACATACCTCAAAGGACGCCCGCAAGGCGTCTTTCTCATCAGTATGAAATATTTTTAATCAAATGCTATTTTTACGCAACTCAAACCACGGCTGATACGTCTATAAGAATAGGGCTTTTTGCTGAATGGTTTATTTTACAAATAAATTTAGATGAATTGGAAGTATACGAATTATTTGGATTCTTGTAAACTAGTAATAGGCCATAATTAAAGGCAGAGGCTTACGAAGATAGTTTTCCTGCGGGGAAGCTTTAAGGAGGATCAGAGACTATGGAAGTTTTAGCACAGAATCATGTAGCGGTTCTCGGTAAGTTAAAAGCCAATTTAGAATCTTGCATTCTCGGAAAAGGCGACGAAATTACGCTTTTGCTAACAGCGATGCTGGCCGGAGGACATGTCCTGCTGGAGGATGTTCCAGGCACGGGAAAAACAGTACTTATCAAAGCACTGGCAAGCTCCATTCAGGGACAATTTCGTAGAATTCAATGTAATCCCGATTTGCTCCCTACAGATATAACCGGTGTTTCTATCTATCACCCGAAGGATGAGAGATTTATATTCAGACCGGGTCCAATCATGACAAATATTTTACTCGTTGATGAAATAAACCGTGCTACAACCAAGACGCAGTCCGCTCTTCTAGAAGCTATGGAAGAGAGTCACATTACTGTAGACGGCGAGCTCCATGAGCTGCCATCACCTTTTCTGATGCTGGCAACGCAGAACCCGATTGATTTTGAAGGTACATATATGCTGCCAGAGGCGCAGCTGGATCGTTTCATGATGAAGCTAAGTCTTGGGTATCCGGACGAAGTAACCGAGCAGCGGATGATATTTTCACAAAGTAAAGTCCATCCTCTGAACCTGCTTGAGCCGGTGCTGGATACAGCAGGGGTGCTCGATATGCAGAGCCAAGTAAGAGATATCCATATCGATGAGGCGGTAGCGGCCTATCTGGTTTCTATTACCAGGTTCACGCGTGAGCACTCCTCCGTATTTCTGGGAGCAAGCCCAAGGGCCACGCTGTCTTTGGTGCTTGCCTCTAAGGCCTTCGCATTTTTAAGCGGAAGGGATTATGTTATACCTGATGATATTAAATATCTAGCTCCTTTTGTCCTTGGGCACAGGATACTCTTACATTCCGAAGCCCGATTGGACGGGGCGTCCGTCACCTCCGTGCTGCGATCGATTTTTGAGCAGGTGCGTGTGCCGGTCCGATTGGAGAAGTGAGGCTGGTGAACGAAGCGTTTTTGAAAAGAATGGGGGATCGCCCCCGTGTTCAAAAGGCTTTTTGGTATGTGCTGGCTGTTTTTGTATTTAGCTTTTTCTTTCTTTTGTTTCAAGGCGGGAAGCTTGCTACGATGTTGTTTACCATAGTGGCCATTCTGTCCGTGTATCTGGTGCTCGGCAATTGGAGCGGAATTAAGCGAGCCCAAGGGGTGAGAACGCTTGCCAATGCTGAGCAGGAAGTCCGGCTTGATGCGGGACAATCCCTCCAGGTGCAGCTGCAGCTGCAAATTCCAGGCGTTTGGCCAGTTCCTTACGTTATGGTCAAGGACAGGCTCATTCGTCAGAACGGTGAAGAAACTGTGTTTGAAGGCTCTCTCGTACCCGATTGGAGACGTAGAGGGGAACTGACTTATCTCACATCCCCGCTTAAAAGAGGGGTATATACATTCGGTATCACAGAATGCGCGACCGAGGATGTATTCGGCTTGTTTCAGCACAGGGGGCGCTTGGAGCTCCCCCAGCAGCTATCTGTTCTACCACAAACCGTTGCGATTAAAGACTGGCTGCAGTTTCATCAAATGCTTAATGGCATGCAGCATCATTCCATCACAACACGGGCGCATCGTGAAACGACACAAATCAATGGCGTAAGAGAGTATATATACGGCGACCGTTTATCCAGAATTCACTGGAATGCCACAGCCAGAACGGGAACCTGGAAATCGAAGGAATTCGAACGGGAGTCCTTGCCCAAAACGGTTTTGATGCTGGACCGCTCCTCGCAGTCCTACATGGACTCAGGTCAGTTTGAGCTGGCGGTATCTGTGGCGGCGTCCTTGTTCCGGTACGGTGTAAGCCGCGAGCTTGCACTAGGGCTTCTAACCGTAGGTACGGACGCGGTGTATGTGGAGCCGAAGCAGGGTCAAAATCACCATAAGCAAATTATGAAGCATTTGGTTCATGTAGAGGCTGATGGGAGTTACCCGCTGTTTCAGATTGTCAAGGAGCGGTCGCGCCAGCTTCCGCCGGGCAGTTTCTTCGTTCTTATTTCTCCGCAAAAGGGAACGGGCATGCTGCAAATTCTGAATTGGCTGCATGAAAGACAACTGAATCCTTGCCATATCTGCATCAATTCCAGCCAAGAGCGACCGGCAGAGAATGCTCCAGAGGAATGGATCAAAAAAATTCGTTCACAGGGTTATATGGGCTATGAGCTGTCTAATTTGACTGATCTGCCTGATGTACTGGGAGGAGCGAAGCGATATGCCTATCGAAAATAAGCCTTGGAAGGGATGGTTGAACTCGGGCTGGTCATCAAGGCTAACAGCACTGCTTGTAGGAGTATTCCTGCTTCAATATGTGAGTTGGATCGTGAAAGAAGAGGTCATATGGTTAATTGAGACTGTACGATTAGTAAAGTGGACGCTTTTTTGGGTGGGGCTTACTTTTTTTATTCCCCGTCTGCACTGGACATACCGCAGTATTTTGCAGTTTATTCTGGTTGTCATCGTACAGATGCGCCTGTTCGGTCTTCATTTTAACGGCCTTCAATTTCGCACGCTAGCCGGATTTAAACAGTCTGTCGCTGCTAACTATTTGCAATTTGAGCCTTTTATTTGGTTTAGCTTATCTGCCTGGCTGGTGTATCTTGGAGCCATCTGGATGGCACAAACAAAATCGAGAATTTATCTTATGATTCTAATGAGCGTTTTGTTTTTTGCTATTCGTGATTCATTCAGTATGCTATCGTTATGGCCGCAGGTGTCCATGATTTTATTTTGCGGCTTTTCGCTGCTGATCGTCAGACATTTCTCAGAGCTGAAAAATCGCGCACCGAAGAGCTGGGAGAAGCTGGCGAAGTATCCCACCTCTATAGGCATTCCAATCATCCTGCTCATAGCAGCGACAATACTAGTCGGGGCGCTTGTTCCTTCGATGAATCCCGTGCTTACAGATCCTTATACAGCATGGAAGGTAAGCAGGGGAGAGTCTGTTAATATGGCGGGGAAAGGCTCTTCAGTGACATTCCCGTCCTCCTCGAATACATCCTCAGGCTACAGTAGAGATGACCGGGAGTTGGGGGGGAGCTTTAGATTTGATTACACCCCAGTCATGACAGTCGATTCGGACAGCAGAACTTATTTCCGTGGAGAGACCCGATCTTTCTACAATGAATCGGGTTGGGAGCCTAGCGCTACGGAAAAACGGCTCCCATTGAGCTCTGTTGAAGATGGCAATTTGCCGGCAGATCCCAGATTTAACTTGTCTGAACTTAAGACAAAGGAAGTGAAACAGACGGTTGTAATGAACAATGAAGAGACCTATCCGGTTTTGTTTGCGGGCTTCTCCTTACAAAAAATTCTGACCGTCAATGAATTTACTATTGGCTTCGATTTTTTAAGATGGTCGCCCAGACAATCGGAGCTGCGCTTCGTTGCAAAGAAAAACTATCCCAGGCAGTATTCAGTCTTATCGCAGCAGCCTGTTGTAGACGAAGAGGCGCTGCGCCAAACGACAGCCAATTACTCAAACCAAGTGGAATGGGAAGAATATCTCCAGCTCCCCGAGGATCTTCCGCTGCGCATACAGCAGCTTGCTATGCAGCTGTCTCAGAATGCTGATAATCCATACGATAAAGTCAAAGAGCTCGAACAGTATTTGCGTCAAAATTTTTCTTATACCAATGAACCAGATGTCAGTAAAGGTGTAAGCAAAGACTTCGTGGACCGCTTTTTATTTGAAATCAAAGAAGGATACTGCGACTATTTTTCTACAGCGATGGTTGTTATGGCGCGAACTATCGGTATCCCGGCACGCTGGGTAAAAGGGTATTCCTCCGGACAAATAGCGATGAGGCCTGATGTGCCAGGCAATGGCGGCTTGCTGAGCCAGGATCCTGACGGACCAGGCGTGTACACCATACGTAATTCAGATGCGCATTCATGGGTTGAAGTGTATTTTGAAGGCTGGGGCTGGATCCCGTTTGAGCCTACTGCGGGTTTTGCGCTTCCGGCTGCTCCAGTGCAGCAAGAAACAGCCCCTGTAACTCCAGTTCCTGAGGATGTGCCTGCCGCTACCCCGGTTGCTGCGCCTGTTGTAGAAGAATCGTCATCTTCTTCTTTTGGACTGTTTACAGTGCTTGGTGCAGTTCTTGTTCTTTTGCTCGCCGGATTATTTGCGGCATTTAAATTTGGCTGGCTGACAGGATGGCGGAATAAAGCAAGAAGAAACCAGGTGACTAACTTTAACCAGAAAATGATTATTGAATTTGAAAGACTGCTGCGACATGGTAAACGTAAAGGGTATCTGCGCCAAGAGCATGAGACGATCCGTGAAGCTATTGCCAGATGGAGTGTGCAAAGCAACGGGATGAAATCTGATCTGGAAACGGTGCTGAAGCTTTTCGAGAAAGCCAAATACAGCAAGGCCGCGGCGTCGGAAACCGATTATATGAGCCTTAACGAGACCATTCATAAATTGCGGACACAAATGAAATAATAAGAGGAATCACTCGTCATTGATGGGTGATTTCTTGTCTGTTGTGCATGGTGTGTCAATCAAAAGCCTTTTGCAACAGAAAGGACAACATGGTATAGTTTCGTATATATCGAGGAACATTTGGAGGGAAGCTGTTTTGTTGCAAAAGCTGGTACCGAAACTTTCCGTAAGTACAATTTACGATATTGATGCCCAGCAGCTGTGGAACTCAGGTATACGGGGGATTATTACCGATCTTGACAATACGCTGGTAGGCGCTAAGGATCCACATGCTACTCCTGAGCTGATAGAATGGTTGAAGCATCTGGAGCAGCTTGGCTTTAAAGTGGTGATCGTTTCGAATAATCATCGGGTGAGGGTGTCCACTTTTGCGGAACCGCTGCGCATCCCGTTTATTTTCAGGGCTAAGAAGCCTACAAACGTTTCGTTCCACAGAGCTTTACAACTGCTGGGCACAGGTGTCAAGCAAACCGCTGTCGTTGGGGATCAGATGCTGACTGATGTGCTTGGCGGCAATAGAATGGGCTTGTTTACGATACTGGTACAGCCTATATCTGTACTGGATGAAGGCTTTTTTACGAAGGTAAACCGCCGTATTGAGAAGCTTGCCTTGTCTTGGATGAAAAAATAATGATTTACATTAGGGTTTTCGGGAGGATTCATGAGTAAAGAAGAAACAATGTATTGTGCTGGCTGTGGCGTACAGCTTCAGCTGGAAGATCCGGGCAAGCTTGGTTATGTGCCGGCGGAGGCTTTTAATAAGGAACCTGTAATTTGTCAGCGTTGCTACCGTATTAAGCATTATAATGAATCATCGAGTATTACGTTGAAACAGGATGATTTCCTGAAGCTTCTTGGTCATGTTGGGCAAACGAATGCACTGGTGATCAACATTGTCGATATATTCGATTTTGAGGGAAGCATGATCAGCGGTCTGGCCCGGTTTGTCGGGAATAATCCGATTCTGCTAGTAGTCAACAAAATAGATTTGCTGCCAAAAGTCACGAATCTAAACAGATTGATCAATTGGATACAGCGCCAGGCAAAAGAGCACGGATTAAGAGTTGTTGATGTTGTGCTTTGCAGTGCTAAGAAAAACCAGGGCTTTGATCGCGTAATTCAATCATTGCAACAGCATCGCGGCAACCGTGATATTTATGTTGTAGGAGCAACGAATGTAGGAAAGTCCACATTGATCAACCGCTTAATTGCTGATTTCAGCGATTTGGAAGCCGAGCTTACGACCTCGCAATATCCGGGAACGACGCTGGATCTCGTGAAAATTCCGCTTGATGACGGGAAGTTTATTGTAGATACACCAGGAATCGTTTATGAGCACCGTTTGACGGAGCTGGTCTCCAAACGTGACTTGACCCGCTTAATGCCGGATAAACCGATAAAACCGATTGTGTTTCAGCTTAATGAAGGCCAGACACTGTTTTTCGGGGCTTTAGCCAGATTTGATTTTATTCAGGGGCCTCGTCAATCGTTTACCTGCTATCTCTCCAATGCGATAGAAATTCATCGTACGAAGCTGGAGCGTGCAGATCAGTTATACGCTGATCACAAAGGTGTGCTTTTGAACCCGCCGAATCTGGAAGAGCTGGAGAACTTGCCTAAGCTGGCGAAGCATCCGATTCATATTCCCAAAGGGAAAGTCCTTGATGTGCAAATATCTGGACTCGGGTGGATTAAAATCAACAGCGACTTGGGAGCTGAACTAGCCATCCATGCTCCAAAGGGAGTTAAGGTTGCAATCAGAGAATCATTGATTTGATCGGAGTTGGAGATACTTTGGAAAATACACGGAGTCTTGACAGCCACACAACGTTATATGGCATATTCGGTGATCCGGTCCGGCATTCCCGGTCACCACTTATGATGAATCGCGCTTTTCTGGAATGCGGAATCAATGCGGCTTATGTGGCTTTTCATGTAAAGCCCGAAGGACTCAAGGATGCTGTAAACAGCATACGTGCGTTAGGCTTTCGTGGAGTTAATGTAACCATCCCGCATAAAGTCGAAGTTATGCAGTATCTGGACGAAATTGATGAAGGGGCCAGGATCATCGGCGCTGTCAATACGATTGTGAACGACAACGGTAAGCTAACCGGCTTTAACACGGATGGGATCGGCTACGTCCGTTCACTTCAAGAGGAGACAGGCATACGTCTTGAAGGTAAGCGTGTGCTGATGCTTGGAGCGGGAGGCGCATCGAGAGGTGTAGCCTACGCTTTTGCGAAAGCTGGAGTTAGTCGGATTACGATTGCTAACCGTACACAGGATAAAGCGATTCAGTTAGCTTCATCTATTGATGCATTTGCGCAATCGGTAGGCATAGGAATGGATAATGAAGAGCTTGATAGAATCATAGAAGAAGCGGACGTTATAGTAAATACTACATCACTAGGGATGCATCCCCATGTTTCTGAATTGCCATTAGTAAGTGAATTGATCAATAACAACCATGTGGTTAGCGATTTGATTTATAACCCGCGTATCACCCGTTTTTTGAAGGAAGCGGAGGCGCGCGGCGCTGTCATTCATGGCGGATTGGGCATGTTAATTTACCAGGGTGCTTACGGTTTTGAATACTGGACAGGAACACCCGCTCCTACTGCAATCATGAGACAGGTCGTGGAACAATCCTTAGAAGACTAAGAATAGAGGGAAAGATTATGTTAACAGGCAAGCAAACCAGATATTTACGTTCATTGGCACACCATCTGGATCCAATTTTTCAAGTGGGTAAGGGCGGGGTTAACAATCATTTAATACGTCATATTGAAGAAGCCCTGGAAGTGAGAGAGCTTATTAAAGTTACGGTGCTTAACAACAGCGGGGAAGACCGCAAGGAAGTTGGCACACAGCTTGCAGAGAAGTCCAAGGCGGAGCTTGTGCAGGTAATCGGCAAGATTATCGTGCTGTATAAGGAATCACGCGATCAGAAGAAAATCCAGCTTCCTAATTAGGGACAAGATTAGGGACAAGGCTTAAACAAAATCGGTGAGGTGGTCGTATGCTTGTTGGCATTATGGGAGGAACCTTTGACCCAATTCATACAGGTCATTTGATCGTAGCGGAACGGGCACGAGTGGCTGAAGGGCTAGATGAGGTGTGGTTTATGCCGACCTACCATTCCCCGCACAAACCAGACGCGCCCAAGGCCACAACACTGCAGCGCTGGGATATGGTGAACAGAGCGTTGGAAGGCAATCCACATTTTCATGCTACAGATATCGAAATCAAAAAGGGCGGCATATCCTACAGCATAGATACTATTAACTACTTGTGCAATCAACATCCGGATAAGGAGTTCTTGTACATCATCGGTGGCGATATGGTTGAATACTTGCCCAAATGGCATCGCATTGATGAAATCGTCCGCAAAATCCGTTTTATTGGACTTGGAAGACCAGGCTATGATCTGAAGAAGGACACGCTTCCGCTTTCCATGAGAAACCATGTGAAGATGGTGGATATGCCTCTTGTGGAAATATCCTCTAGTGCTATTCGTGAAGAACGCTCCAGGGAAGGCTCCATTCGTTATTTGGTGCCTGAACGCGTGTATGATTATATAGAGGTGAATCGATTATATGGACCGTGAGCAGCTAATGGAAGCTGTAAAGGCAAATATGCCGGAGAAACGCTGGATACATACACTGGGAGTTATGGATATGGCCGTACAGCTTGCCCATCGTTATGGAGCTGATCCAGTGAAAGCGGATTTAGCCGCGCTGCTGCATGATTATTGTAAAAACTGGCCGGTTCAGCAGCAAGCGCAGCTGATAAAGGACCACCATTTATCCCAGGATGTACTGGATTTCGATAAGGAACTGTGGCATGCACATGCCGGAGCTTATATGGCCAAGACGCAGTTTGGGATTGAGGATGAAGAAGTGCTGGATGCCATCCGCTACCATACCTCAGGAAGAGAGCGGATGACACTTCTGGATAAGGTAGTATGCCTGGCCGATTATATCGAGCCCGGGCGTCATTTTCCGGAAGTAGATACTATTCGCAAGCTGGCTGAAAAGAGTCTGGATAAAGCGCTGATCGCCGGCTTTGATTCTACAATTGGCTTTCTGCTCAGTAAGGGCAAACGAATTTTTCCTTTAACGGTGCTTACCCGCAATAAATTGCTGGAAGATGGCAAAGCTTTAGAAGAGAAGAAATGAATGATGACATGAACGAAGACAATGAACGAAGAAAAAATGAATATAGAATAAAAGGAGCTGGAATCGAAGTATGAGTTTAAGTCCGAACGCCATAATGGATTTGGTAGTTGATGCTGCGGAAGACAAAAAAGCGATGAATGTTGTCACGCTGAATCTGCAGGGAATTTCTCTGATTGCCGATTATTTCGTCATCTGTCACGGGAATTCGGAAACACAGGTACAAGCAATTGCCTCGGAAGCGAGAAAGAAAGCACAGGAGCATGGCGTGCGGATCAGAGGCTTTGAAGGCATTGATAAAGCAAGATGGGTACTGCTTGATCTGGGTGATGTTGTGATGCATGTGTTTCACAGGGATGAGCGGGAGTATTATAATATTGAGCGACTATGGTCTGATGCCAAGGTTGTGGAACGCGTATGAGTATGGAAGCAGGAGCTCTAGTAAGCCTGAAAATTGCCAGGGAAGTTTCTCCAAACGGATTTTTCCTGACAGATGGCAAACAAGACGTGCTGCTTCCTTACGGAGAAGTAGTGAATACGGTACAGCCGGGTGATAAGGTAGAGGTTTTCCTTTATTTTGATACGCAGGATAGACTGGTTGCCACGATGAAATGTCCGCTTCTTGTTCTTGGTGAGGTTGGGCTGCTTGAAGTGGTGGATGTCCATCCACGGTTTGGTTATTTTCTGGAAATGGGCCTTGGCCGCCACTTGCTGCTGCCGTATAAGCATGTTCCTGAGCTGGAGGAGCTCCGTCCCAAGGTTGGTGACCATATATTTGTATATTTGACGCATGACCGTCAAGGGCGTTTAATCGCCAAGCTGGCTGGCGAGGAGGAGCTTGCTCCTCTTTGTGTGCGTGCCCCCTCCAGCTGGAAAAACCTATGGCTGGAAGCCAGAGTTTATAAGCCGCTGCAAATAGGCACATTTGTTGTATGTGATGCAGGCGTACTCGGTTTTGGGGTGATCGGTCTGATCGCAGCTTCCGAGAGAACCAGCCTGCTGCGCGTTGGAGAACGGGTAAAGGTGCGGGTTACCTTTGTTCGTGAGGATGACGGCAGAGTAAACCTGTCCATGCGTCCTTTCAAGGAACAGGGGCGTGATGAAGACTCCGAGCGTATTCTGAAGTTTCTACAAGAGCGTCCAGGCGGGGCTATGCCTTATTCTGATCAAACTCCTGCAGATGTAATTGCAAGCCGTTTCAGCATGAGTAAAGCGGCTTTCAAAAGAGCGCTTGGCAAGCTGATGAAAGAAGGCTTGATCGTGCAGAAAGAAAACTGGAGTTACCTGAAGCGTGAGGAAGAATCCGCGCAGGAGGCTTCGCCAAATAATTCACAAGACAATTCGCTTAAGACTTCGCCGGAAGCCTCAGAGGGGAACTCAGGAGAAGCGCAGCAAGATGATCTAAAGGGTGCTTCGCAAGAAGCTCCTAAGCAAGAAAGCTAGGGATGGAGCTATCGCAATTATGAGCTATCAACAATTTGCTTACACTTACGATCGATTGATGGAAGGGATGCCATACGAGGAATGGCTCCGCTTCACCAAAGAGGGCTGGAGCCAATTTGGCTTTCAGCCTGCATCGGTAGTCGACCTTGGATGCGGGACTGGCAATTTAGCGATCCCCTTATCGCTGGAAGGGCTTGCTGTAACAGGCATTGATCTTTCGGAGGATATGCTGGCGGTTGCCCGGCATAAGGCGGATGGACAGCCTCCAGGGCCTAAGAGCGGATCTCTCAGCTGGGTACAGCAGGATATTAGGGAGTGGGAGCTGGCAGAGCCCGTCGATGCTGTTATCTGCTATTGCGACAGTATGAATTATTTGCTGGAAGAACAAGATATTCTGGAGGCTCTCCGTCAAACCTATCAGGGCTTGAAGCCTGGAGGCGTTTTTCTCTTTGATGTGCACACGCCGCGGCAGCTTGAGGCTTATGCCGAATCACAGCCTTTTTTTCTGAACGAGGAGGATGTTGCCTACATCTGGACTTCCGAATGGGATGAAGACAGGATGGAAATTGAGCATGCGCTGACGATTTTTGTCAAAGATGCTGCTGCCGCTGGTACGTTTCGCCGAATTGAAGAACATCACATACAGCGTGCATATCCACTGAAATGGCTGGAGGAGCAATTGTATGAGGTTGGCTTTAGCGAGGTCCGGACGGCTGCTGATTTTCACTGGCAAATGCCCACAGGGGCTAGTGAGCGGGCTTTTTTTGCGGCGCGCAAGTAGATTTGCGACTTGACAATGCGGTCTTTTTTTACATATAATCAAAAGAAATCACATGGCGATTGCCGGATCGTTTCGCCCGCGTTAAGGGTCAGAGTGAACACAGGCGAAGCATGCCGCGTGTTAACTAGGGTGGTACTACGGGAAACAGACCTCTCGTCCCTAGCGATATCCGCTAGCGATGGGAGGTTTTTTTAAAATATCTGAACATATCAACCATTATATTTCTAGGCAAATGCTTCTGCCCGCAAAGAGCGGCAGCGTTTACCTTGGCGTCAATTTAGGAGGAATGGATCAATGTCACAGGAAGTAAAAGAAACCAAGGAACAGCTGGGTTATAACCCGCTAACGATTGAGCCCAAGTGGCAAGCTTATTGGGATGCGAACAAAACATTCAAAGTTGCAGAAAACACAGATCAGCCCAAATTCTATGCACTGGATATGTTCCCTTATCCTTCTGGAACGGGGCTGCATGTAGGCCATCCTGAAGGCTATACGGCTAGTGATATTTTGTCACGCTTCAAGCGGATGAAGGGATATAACGTGCTCCACCCTATGGGCTGGGACGCTTTCGGTTTGCCTGCAGAGCAGCATGCACTTGATACGGGCCAGCATCCGCGCGAAATTACGGTCAAGAACATTAACAATTTCCGCAGACAAATTAAATCTCTCGGCTTTTCGTATGATTGGGATCGTGAAATCAGTACTACGGACCCTGAGTATTACAAATGGACACAATGGATTTTTATCCAGCTTTATAACAAAGGTCTCGCTTATGTCGATGAAATTCCGGTGAACTGGTGTCCTGCTCTGGGCACGGTGCTTGCCAATG
This sequence comes from Paenibacillus eucommiae, assembly GCF_017874215.1. Taxonomy (GTDB): domain Bacteria; phylum Bacillota; class Bacilli; order Paenibacillales; family NBRC-103111; genus Paenibacillus_AI; species Paenibacillus_AI eucommiae. The sequence continues at coordinate 207,203 of NZ_JAGGLB010000015.1, read as the reverse complement.
AAGAAGTAATTAACGGACTTAGTGAGCGCGGCAACCACCCCGTTGTCCGCAAGCCGATGCGCCAGTGGATACTGAGAATTACCGAATATGCAGAGCGTTTGTTAGAAGATCTTGAGGAGCTTGATTGGTCCGAGAGCATTAAGGATATGCAGCGCAACTGGATCGGCAAGTCCAAGGGTGCTGAGGTGCAGTTTGAGATCGAAGGACAAGGCGGAGCTTCTCTGACTGTTTTCACTACCCGTCCTGATACGCTGTTCGGAGCGACCTATTGTGTGCTTGCTCCGGAGCTGGAGCTGGTAAGCCGTATTACGACACCAGAGCAGGCAGCGGCTGTTAGTGATTATCAGGTAAAAGCAGCGCGCAAGAGTGATTTGGAACGTACAGATTTAGCGAAGGATAAATCCGGCGTGTTTACGGGCACTTATGCGATCAATCCGGTAAATGGTGCAAAGGTGCCAATTTGGATTGCTGATTACGTGCTTGGCGGTTATGGTACTGGAGCTATTATGGCTGTGCCTGGCCATGACCAGCGTGACTGGGAATTCGCGAAGCAATTTGATCTGCCGATCATTGAGGTTGTGCAGGGCGGCAATGCTGAGGTGGAAGCTTTCTCCGGGGACGGAGCCCATACGAATTCAGGACTGCTTGATGGACTGCACAATGAGCAGGCTATAGCCGTTATGATTGAATGGCTGGAGAAGCAGGGGAAAGGCCGCGGTAAAATCACATACCGTCTCAGAGACTGGTTGTTCAGCCGGCAAAGATATTGGGGAGAGCCGATTCCGATTATTCATCTGGAAGACGGAACGATGAAGACTGTTCCTGAGGATCAGCTTCCGCTGCTTTTGCCAGAGGTGGATGAAATCAAGCCTTCGGGTACAGGGGAGTCACCGCTTGCTAATGTAACTGACTGGATCAACACCATAGATGCGGAAACTGGCCTGAAAGCTCGCCGTGAAACGAATACAATGCCGCAATGGGCAGGAAGCTGCTGGTATTACCTGCGTTTCATCGACCCGCATAATGATAAGGAGCTTTGCTCCTCGGAGAAGCAGCAGCAGTGGCTGCCAGTAGATTTGTATATTGGTGGGGCTGAGCATGCGGTGCTTCATCTGCTGTATGCACGCTTTTGGCATAAGGTTCTTTACGACCTCGGTGTTGTAGCTACGAAGGAGCCGTTCCACAAGCTTGTCAATCAAGGCATGATTCTCGGTGAGAACATGGAGAAGATGAGTAAATCACGCGGCAATGTTATTAATCCCGATGAAATTGTCAATGAGTTCGGGGCGGATACACTGCGGATGTACGAAATGTTCATGGGACCGCTGGAAGCGACCAAGCCGTGGAATGCTACGGGCGTGGAAGGGATTTATCGTTTCTTAAATCGTGTTTGGAGATTGTTTGTTGATGAGAATGGAAATGTCCATGACAAAATCAGCAGTGATGAGACATTGGGCAGTGAAGCCTTCAAGCGTACATGGCACCGGACAATCAAGAAAATAACCGAAGACTATGAAGCTCTACGGTTCAATACGTCTATCAGCCAATTGATGATTTTCGTCAACGAAGCTTACAAAACGGAGCGCCTGCCACTGGAAGCAATGAAAAACTTTGTACAGATGCTGTCACCCATTGCACCTCATTTGGCTGAAGAGCTTTGGGAAAAGCTTGGCGGCAGCGGATCCATTTCCTATGTTCCTTGGCCACAATATGATGAGGCTTGGACAGTAGATAATGAAATCGAAATCGTCGTTCAAGTAAATGGTAAAATCGTCGATAGAGCATTGATTTCCAAAGACACCGAGGAAGCTGAGATGCAGGAGCTGGCGCTTGGCTTGGACAAAGTAAAAGAAGCGAGCGCTGGAAAAGCCGTTCGCAAGGTCATTGTCGTTAAAGGGAAATTGGTGAACATTGTAGTTGGTTGATGAAAGTCGGTTCATACTGCCGGATAGGCTGGGGGGTTAAAGCTTAGCTGCAAACAGCAGCTCTGCTTTTTCCAAATCCTCTTCATATTTAGCGTGAGTGGCTTGAATGACCTTGTTAAACATGCCTGATAAATTCTCATTCATGATGCGTATTCCTTCTGCTGTGATACCTCCCGGCACGCATACGCGCCGCTGAAGAGTAGAAGGGCTGAAGCCTCCGGTTGTCAGCAGCTTTCCTGTTCCAAGCGCCATTTCACTGGCAAGGAATGTTGCTTCTTCAGCAGAAATTCCTGTTTCTGCTACCGCGGCGTCAATAAAGCATTGAATGACATTAGCAAGAAAAGCGGGACCGCAGCTGGATAGATCAGAGCTAATTCGAGTGTGCTCCTCGGAGACACGAATTGGTGAACTGATGTTCGCAAAGAGATGCTCAAGGAGCTCCTGATCCTCCGGCTGCATGCGGTCTCCATGCATACATAAGGTAACTCCGCTTAAGACGAAATTTGTAATGCTTGGAATCGCCTTGCTGATTTTGGCTGGAAGCAGCTGCTGCAAATGCTTGAGCAAGATCGAACTCGTAATGGATACCACGATTTGATGCGGAAGCACCTCATTTTGAATATCGTCAATCACTTTTTTGTACTCATTAGGCTTTATACAAAGAAAAATGATCTCACTTCCATGCACGACCTCTATGTTGGATTGGGCTATTTGCAGCCCTTGATATTTATGTGCAAGCTCTTCGACTTTGCTGATCGTACGGTTGCCGGCGATAATTTGATCCGGTAACAGCGCACCCGAATGAATAAATGATTCAATAAGTATACTCCCCATGCTGCCAGTGCCGATAAATCCCGCCTTCATGAAATCCCTCCCAGAAAAGTTCAGTCATCCTTGGAATCTGCTGCGTTATTTGTGTTTGCTTACATGCAGCTGGAATTGTAATCAAAATACTTTATGACCCTTATGAATAAACAATTAAAGTAATCTAGCTTCCTCATGTATATGCAGGGGCGATCTGAAATAGACCTACAAAAGGAGGGAATTTGTGAATTTAATAACAAAAAAAGGAGTTCCATTTCTGCTTGCTGCCATTTCGGTCCTGCTGATATTTGTTCTTGTGCGGCAGTTCGGGCAGGGTGGATACGAATCCGCAATGGGATTTTCCCCAGTCAACGAACAGATGAGCCAGCTGATTGATCAGACGTCAAAAAATTCGGTGCAGAATAAAGCATCCAATGCCAATGCCAATCCCAATCCCAATCCCAATCCAAAGTCCGAGCTAAAGCTCGTTGTTCCTGCTGAGAATAAGTCGAGCGCTCCTCCAGATGAATTTACTGCAGGAACACCTGCAGCCAAAGCGTCTGCCCAGCCGAATACCGCAGCTCCTCAGTCCACGGCATCAGGAATGAACAGTACTAATAAGGAAGACAGTGCGAATAAAAAGGAAGAAGACAGGCTTGATCTGAACGCAGCAACCCTAGAGCAGTTGGATGATCTTCCCGGAATCGGGGAGAGTAAAGCCAAAGCCATTCTCGCCTACCGCCTTCAGCAAGGAAGTTTTAAGAATGTTGAGCAATTGATCGAAGTAAAAGGCATTGGGCCCAAAATGCTTGCCAAGCTTATCCCTTATGTCTATGTTGAAAATCAGTAAGAATGCTTTCTATTTGCTAGAAATTATGAGAAAATAACAAGGAAGTTATATACCTAGGAGGAATGTTAAAAGATGTCTGAAGATCGTAAATTATCTCTTGATACTTTAGCTGTACATGCAGGACAGGAAATTGATCCAACCACGATGTCACGGGCAGTACCGCTGTACCAAACTACTTCTTACGGCTTTCGTGATACGGATCATGCCGCAGATTTATTCGCATTGAAGGAATTTGGCAATATTTATACCCGCATCATGAACCCAACCACCGATGTGCTTGAGAAAAGGGTAGCCGCACTGGAAGGCGGATTGGCGGCGCTTGCTACGGCTTCAGGTCAAGCTGCCATTACATATTCGATTCTTAATATTGCTGGAGCGGGTGATGAAATTGTATCCGCATCTACTTTATACGGAGGCACTTACAATTTATTTTCTACGACGCTCTCCAAGCTTGGGATCACTGTTCGTTTTGTTGATTCATCCAATCCGGAAAATTTCCGGGCAGCTATTAACGATAAAACAAAAGCCGTTTTTGCTGAATCCATTGGCAATCCCAAAGGCGATGTGCTCGATATAGAAGCTGTCGCAGCGATTGCCCATGAGCATGGCCTTCCGTTAATTGTGGACAATACATTCCCAAGCCCTTATTTGCTTCGTCCAATTGAGCATGGAGCCGATATCGTTGTTCATTCTGCCACGAAATTTATTGGCGGGCATGGAACTTCAATTGGAGGCATCATCGTAGATGGCGGCAAGTTCGATTGGAAGGCCAGCGGTAAATTCCCCGGCCTTACTGAGCCGGATCCAAGCTACAATGGTGTAGTCTATACGGATGCTGTTGGTCCGGTTGCATATATTATTAAAGCGCGCGTGCAGCTGCTACGTGATATGGGAGCTTCGATTTCGCCATTTAACTCGTTCTTGCTGCTGCAAGGGCTTGAAACGCTGCATTTGAGAATGGAGCGCCATTGCTCTAATGCCAAGCAGGTTGCAGAATTTCTGGAGAAACACGAATCCGTAGAATGGGTAAGCTATGCTGGTCTTAAGAGCCACCCATCCTTTGGACTGGCGCAGCACTACTTACCTAAAGGTCAGGGAGCGATCCTGACTTTCGAAATCCGCGGCGGTCTTGAGGCGGGACGCAAGCTTATCAATGCTGTTAAGCTGCTTTCACATCTGGCCAATGTTGGAGATTCCAAATCGTTGATCATTCATCCTGCGAGCACTACGCATCTGCAGCTTAAAGAGCAGGAGCAGCTTTCAGCTGGCGTAACACCTGGCTTAATTCGTCTATCGATTGGAACAGAAGGAATCGAAGACATTCTCTTCGATCTCGAGCAAGCTATTCAAGCTAGTCAAAACTAACGGAGGAAATCGATGACAAGCCGCAAAGATTGGGACACTTATTTTATGGATATCGCTTATATGGCCTCGACACGCTCACAGTGCAGCCGCAGACATGTTGGTGCCGTACTGGTACAAGGGAAGAAGCTCTTGGGAACAGCCTACAACGGTGCGCCTATGGGCATTCCTGACTGTCTGGAAGCTGGCTGTATGCTTGTAGAGGAAATTGAGCTGAAGCTGCAGGACGGCAAAGAAGAGCTTGTGCGCAAGCAGCGCTGTATTCGAACTATACATGCGGAGCAGAATCTTCTGTTGTTCACGGATCGTGAGGATCGGGAAGGGTCTACGGTTTATGTAACTGACCAGCCCTGCTGGACCTGTGCCAATATGCTGGCTAACAGCGGCATCACGGAAATTGTCTACCATCGGGCATATCCAAAGGATAGTGACAAGGTTATCGATTTAATGACACACCGGGGCATGATCTTTCGCTGTATGGAGGCTTACGAGCCGCCTCATGGCGTGATAATGGAAGTTAGTAATTAAGCTGAACCGAATATTAAATCAGTAAAAAGGGAGCACCTTTTTCCGCATGCGAGCTGCAGCGGGGGAAGGTGCTTTTTTTTGCGCTGGGGTTGGAAAGGCATTAAGCAAAAAAATACCCAAAGAAAGATAGGAGGGGTGACTTGAAGCGACCCATTGTACTCTTGGTTTGCTTGTGGATAACTGGGAATGTGCTTGCGTTATATGTAAGCTTGCCGTGGTTATCCTTATTTTCGAGCCTGCTGTTTGCAGGTGCAGCAGTGCTGTTTATGGTTTTCCGGCTGCCGGGCAGGCTGCCGGTCTGCGCATTGCTGCTGGTCCTCATATCCATGGGATATTATGAGTGGCATGACCAGCGCAATGTTACCGTCCTGCTCCCGCTCGCGCAAGAGCAAGAGCTCTCCGGCAGCGGCGCAGGCCTGCGCGGCCGGCTGGCCGGCCCTGTCGCCGTCGATGGCGACAGGGCCAGCTTTGCCCTTGAAGCGGAATCCATCCGCTTCGAAGGCAAGGACGCGTTCCCCATGCGGGGCGAACGCGTCCAGGTTTCGCTGCGCCTGCTCCGTGAAGAGGAGCAGGCGCTAGCGGCGGGCTGGCGTCGGGGCGACGCCCTGACGCTGCAGGGCACGCTGCGCAGCCCCTCGCCAGCCCGCAACTTCGGCGGCTTTGATTACCGCCGCTACTTGCGCCTGCACCGCACACATTGGCTGATGACAGCCAAAGGAGCAGATCAGGTGCAGGTCGAGACGACACCGCTGCGCTTCAGCATCGGCCAGCTGCTGCGCTGGAATGACGGGCTGCGCAGCGCCCTGGACAAACGCATGAACAGCATTTTTCCGGGGGAGCATGCCGGGTTTATGAAGGCGCTTCTGATCGGCCTGCAGGACGATCTGGATGCAGAGCGCTTTCAGCAATTTTCCAATTTGGGGTTAACCCATATTTTGGCTATATCAGGGCTGAATGTTGCGGTTTTCCTTGGTGTTTTCATCTGGTTCATGCGCAGGCTCAGAGTGACCAAGGAAACTTATTTACTGCTGGCAATTGCTCTGCTGCCTTGCTACATCCTAATTACCGGAGCATCGCCTTCCATTGTACGCGCAGGAATGATGGCCATGATCGCTTTATTTGCGGCAAGAAAAGGCCTCTTGAAAGATGCCCTTCATTTAACGGCAATTGTCGCCTGGCTAATGCTGCTCTGGAATCCGTATTATCTGCTTGATGTCAGCTTCCAGCTTTCTTTCCTCGTAACTTTAGGCCTTATTGTCGGAATTCCCAGAGTAAACAAGCTGCTCCCTATTGCTTCCCCCGCATTGAAAAATTCCTTGTCCATCACTATAGTTTCTCAGCTTATTTCATTTCCTGTCTCCATCTATTATTTCAATCAATTTTCGCTGCTTTCATGGGCGGCCAATATGGCTTTGGTTCCACTCATTAGTATGGTTGTATTTCCCTCAGGTATTGCTGCTCTGGTACTGGGACTTATTTATATCCCTTTCGGCAGAAGCATCGGCTGGCTTATATCCGGTCTGAACGATATGATATTTGCGCTTACTGCGTATTTGCAGCAGTTTCGCCTTTTTCAAACCATTTGGCCTTCACCAAGCTTGCTTTGGATGGCTGCCTATTATTTATTGTTCATTCTCCTTTACATGCTATTAGAAAAAAGAAGAAGCAGTAAGGAAGCTGATCAACTGATGCAAGTGTCCTTGAAGCCGCGGTTATTATCAATAGGTCTTACTCTTTCTCTGGCCAGTCTGATGTTGCTTTTGTGGATCGGGTATACACCTGAGCGCTGGAATCAGGCAGGTACTGTGCAATTTATTGATGTGGGCCAAGGAGACGGAATATTGATCCGTACACCAGAGGGGAAGCACATCCTAATTGATGGAGGGGGGACACTAAGCTTTCGCAAACCGGGAGAAGAATGGAAGGACCGGAAGAACCCTTATGAAGTTGGCCGAAAGCTGCTCGTACCGATCCTGAAAAAGCGGGGGGTACATCAGCTGGATATGGTTATTTTAACGCATCAGGATGCTGATCACAGCGGAGGTTTGCAGGCGGTTCTGGAGCAAATACCTGTTAAGCAGTTTTGGTTTAACGGTACTTATAAATCGAATCAAGCGATGGAACAATTGTTTCGTACAGCGCTGGAACGTAATATTCCTCTTATGTCCCCTAATCAAGTCAAGACTATAACTGTGGACTCGAAAACAAACCTTCAATTTCTTTATCCGTTTCCAAATAAAGAGGCTTCTATCAGGCTTGAGAAGGAACAAAATAATCAATCCCTGGTTTTTCTATTACATATGGATGGAACAACGTGGCTGTTTACAGGTGATATGGAAAAAACTACGGAGGCAAATGTGCTGGAGTCTTTAACCATGGACAATACATTTGCGCCAATTGATGTTTTGAAGGTGGCCCACCATGGGAGCAAAACCTCCAGTACACAGGAATGGATTAACTATTGGAAGCCTCGCCTTGCGGTTATCTCTGTGGGAGAGACGAACAGCTATGGGCATCCATCGCTTGAAGTGTTGCAGCGGTTAGAACAGCAGGATATGGTCATTTACCGTACGGACCAAATGGGAGAGGTGCAAATAAAGGTAAAGAGCGGTATCTTATATGAGCGGACAAAGCTGGACTGAGAAATAATGCATTTTTTATAGTTTCTGAATTACTAAGGTACTAGGAAAACATAGTACTATATGCCTTGAATTCACAGGGTTACAATGAGGAGTAGTCGTTTTTTTTGAGCTCACGAGATTTCATAAAAAATTAATATTTAGCTGATCATCACGTATGACGCACGGAAGGGGGCGGGTGACAAAGAAAGGAATTTGTTTATATGAAACTTTTTTGGTTGTCAGTCGTCTACTTAAAAGGAGATTAACAGGTCATTTCTTGTGTGAATCGTTTTTTGCAGTTATGATTCATATATATACTGGAGCATATTTTTTTGCTATTCTATTATAGATTATGTATTACAGAAGTATTTTACTATATGAGTGCAACATTATTTGCGGCAGTGCCGTCTGTAAGGTTGCAAGAGGGAGGGATCCCAGTGGTAGCGCCCGAACTGGTAAGAAACGCTCAAACCGGTGATCGAGATGCTCTCATTACCCTGTTGCGAGAAATTGAAACTCACGTCTATCGTACGGCTTTTTATATTTTGGGGAACGAGCAGGATGCTATGGATGCTTCTCAAGAAGCGCTTATTCGTATCTATACCAAAATTAACTCCTACGAAGAGAAGGCGCTTTTTAAAACGTGGGTGCAGCGTATTGTCACTAACATTTGTATCGATAAATTTCGTAAAACGAAGCCAACCATTTCCATTGATGAGCATGAGCTCAGTTTCACTTCGTCCCAAAATGTCGAGAATGAGATTATGGACGGATATTTGGCTCAAGACATTCGCGAGGCGATTGATAAACTGCCGGATCACCATCGTTCTGTAGTGGTTCTTCGTTATCTTCAAGATTTTTCGTATCACGAAATTGCCGAATCACTTGATTTACCTCTGAATACGGTGAAATCCTACCTCTTTAGAGCTAGACAGCAGCTGCAAACATTACTCCAAGAATATCAGAAGGGAGGTGTTCGGGGATGAATTGCCAAGAGGTGATGGAGCTAATGCAAAGACAACTGGACGATGATTTGAATGCGCAGGAACATGAACAGCTATCTGCTCATATTGCGTATTGTAAGGAATGTGCTGAAATATTTGAACGGTTGAAGATGTTGTCTGACGAGCTGACGAACTTACCGAAAGTAGTTCCTGCTTATAGCCTGGTAGATGCTATTCTGCCCAAGCTAGGTGAAATCGATAGGCAAGTTATTGCAGGCTCTGGTCAAGAAAGTACTCAAAGCTCTAAGACAATCCCGGCCAATCAACAGCCTCAACCCAATCCTCGAACACGACGACGTTTTGGATCGCAAATTTCCTGGAAGCTGGTAAGTGGTGTTGTTGCCGCAGGGCTTGTACTGGGGTTTGCTATTTACAATCCGAAGAATCCTTTGTCTGATTCAGCGTTTGATTTGATTCAGTCAAAGAGCACCCAAATGGAAACAACCTCAGAGGGTGCGAGCGATAGTGCCGGAGGAAATGCCAACAGCTTTTCAGCTAAGGTAGAGGAGAACGCTCCTTTGTCCGGTGATATGAAAGCCCAGGATCAGAAGGGATCTGCTTCTGCCAGCCCGGCTGCAGGTGCAGAGAACGACAAAGAGTTACAGAATAAATTAGAGGTTACTGAGAAGCCGGAGGTAGAAGAACAAACGGCTACTCCAACCCGGGGAACAGATGATAAGAACAAAGGTGATAAGAACAAAGGCGAGAATCGGGAAATTAACAAAGAAATTAAGAAAGATGCACCTGCTGTAGGAGCAACGAGTAATGGGGGGGCTCCCACTGCACCTGGTGCCTCTCCAACCGGGACATCTGCAGACCAACCCTCTGATATGGAGGCCTCGAATGTAGAGGACCCCAATATACAGAGTGATAAAGCGAATGATGAGCCTTTAACTTCGGGCGCAGCTCCACCGTCAGTTTCAACAGAGAAAAGCCTTGGTGGTGAGGCGTATAAAAATGAAGCAGGCGTCAAGCAACCTTCTTTCTCTGCGATCACTTCTTTGATGCCTGAGGAAACTTTGAAATCCAAGGATGATAAATATTTGGCCGCTATAGAACAGCATCATGTTACGATTAAAGATGCGGCTACAGCAGAGGTGATTTTCTCCTCAGAGCGGGTTTGGAAGGAAGGCGAGGGCATTACTCTGGTGGAATGGTCGGAAGATGGCAAGCTAACCTACCAGGTCAGCAGCAATCAAACCAGTCAGAGTTTTCAAATCGATACGGCCAGCAAAACAGAGATTGTAATAAATAAAAGTTCAAGCACCAAATGAAAACTGGAGCATATCTTATCATATATCACTTGTTAGTGAATGCTCCCGTATTACAATCATCAGCGCGAGGTTTCTAGAGCCTTATCTCTGGTGTTTAAATAAAGTAAGGGGATTTCGTCCAAAATCATTTGATTTTGACGAAGTCCCTTTCTTGTTGGTAAGATGTAGGTGAGGTGGCGACTAATGGATCCGAAGAAAGCTTTGAAAAACATACAAGCCGGGAAGCCGGAGCCGGTATATTTGTGCTATGGTCCGGAAAAGTATAGAAGAAGGGCGTTTATACAAGCATTATCCGATTCATTGATAGAGCCGGAGCAAAGGGAATTTGCTGTAAGCAAATTTGATCTGTCGGAAACCAGCCTTGATTCTGTGCTGGAGGATGCAGAGACACTGCCTTTTATGGTGCCAAGAAAGCTGATTATTGCTTCGAATGCTTTATTTTTTACGGGCGCTAAAGAACGTACTAAGATCGAACAGCCAATCGACAAGCTGCTGGATTATCTCAAATCGCCGGTGGATTATACGGTTATTGTATTTACGGTGGATGCCGATAAGCTGGATGAACGCAAAAAAATAGTGAAATTGCTGAAGGACCGGGATGCCGCGCTCCCATTTCTCTCCTTGAACCCGGAGGAGCTGCAGACCTGGGTGTACAAGCAGGCGCAGAACTTGGGGTTCTCCTTTTCGAACGAAGCGTTGGAGCAAATTATTTTGTATACGGGCGGCGACCTGCAGGCTTTATCTGCGGAAATAGAAAAGATTTCCTTGTATGTCGGAGAATCCGGTGTGGCATCCTGCGAAGTGGTTGATCAGCTGGTGGCCCGCAGCACAGAGCAGAATGTATTTATTCTTATTGAGGATATCGTCCAGCTGCGCCTGGAAAGAGCTTTTGTGATTCTTGAGGATCTTTTCATGCAGAGAGAAGAGCCAATAAAAATTTTGATGCTGATCGCCAGACAGTTTCGGATTATTTGGCAGGTGAAGGAGCTGGTCCGACAAGGCTATTCACATGCGCAGATAGCTTCGCAGATTGGTCTCCATCCTTTTGCTGTCAAAATAGCAGAAGGTCAGGCGAAAAAATATGATAACGCCAAGTTGGGGCAAATCATAGCGCAGCTGGCCGATCTGGATTTCCAGATGAAAAGCGGGCGCATTGATAAAGTGCTGGGTCTGGAGCTTTTCCTGCTTAAGCTTGCTGCTTAGGCTTTTTTTTGCTTAAGCAGGTTGCAGGCTCAAGACAGAGCTGAAGTTGCAGAAATGTAAAAAAGTCCATTCTCTTTAAGAGAGTGGACTTTTGTCGATTATGTTCGTTAGTGATTAGGCTTGAGCCGAAAGTGCATTTAGCCTTTTAGCCAGGCGGGATTTCTTGCGGTTAGCGGCATTTTTATGGATTAAACCTTTGGAAGCTGCTTTGTCCAATTTCTTGGAAGCAAATACTAAAGCTTCTTTGGCGGAATCTGCATTTTTACCAGCAACGGTAGTTTCAAAGGCTTTCACAGCTGTACGCAGTGAAGACTTCTGAGAGGCGTTGCGAAGACGACGCTTTTCGCTGACCTTTACTCTTTTGATAGCGGATTTGATATTTGGCATGACGATTCACCTCCTACTTCATAAAACACGTTCAACGTTACTTTCGCTGACAACTTTAAGTATTTTACCATGACATATAGGAAAATGCAAGGATCTTTCGGGATCTTTCAGGACTGGTTTCCTGTAATTGCGTTTTAGGGAGAGGGGGGATGAGCCCTGCATAAGAGAGCGGAGTTCATCGCACAATAAGGCTATTGCCGCAAGAAAGGGGTTCAGATATGGATTTAAGCCTATACACCGTGAGAACGGATCTGGCCTTGGAAGCGCGGGAGCTGGCTGAAGCCGCCAACCAGGGACAATCAATTCCGGGAGTTATTTCTGAAAGCAGCAGGGAAAACGGGATCAGAGTGACAAAAATTCATGTTATGAACGAGGAAGGCTCGCGAGCGATAAATAAGCTTCCAGGCCACTACATTACGCTGGAGGTGCCCGCACTCAGGCAGAAGGACAGCAGTCTGCAAAATCGGGTAGCAACGAAGCTTGCTCAAGAGTTCGCGCTTTTTCTCGAGGAACTGGGTATCCCAAAGCTTGCTAAAGTACTTATTATCGGTTTGGGGAACTGGAATGTAACGCCAGATGCGTTAGGACCCCTTGTAGTCGAAAATGTGATGGTAACCAGGCATTACTTTGAGCTGGTGCCTGACGATGTTGGACCGGGATACCGGCCAGTGAGTGCTGTCGCCCCGGGAGTACTGGGCACAACAGGTATAGAGAGCAGCGAAATCGTACAAGGAATTGTCGAGAAGTCGAATCCGGATCTTGTGATCGCCATTGATGCTTTGGCTTCAAAGTCACTGGAGAGGGTAAATACAACCATCCAAATTTCGAATACCGGTATCCATCCTGGATCAGGTATTGGCAACAAACGTAAAGGATTGACACAAGAAACACTGGGTGTTCCTGTTATTGCTATTGGAGTTCCTACAGTCGTTTATGCTTCAACGATCGTCAACAATTGCATAGACTTGATGCATCGGCATTTTCAGGAGCAGACTAGCCAAACGGGGCAAATTCTTGGTCTTTTGGACAGTATGCAGGAAGAGGAACGGCTGCAGCTCGTTAAAGAAGTGCTGGACCCGCTAGGTCATGATTTACTCGTAACACCTAAGGAGATAGATCAGTTTATAGAAGATATAGCCAATGTTATCGCTAGTGGATTAAACGCAGCTCTGCATGAAGCCGTAGATAAAACGAATGTAGCAGCCTACACACATTAATCAAGACAAGCCCTAGTAGCGATATTCTTCGCACTGGGGCTTTTTTTCCTTCTATAGCATGTTGCTAGCAACATGTTTCTAGTGTTTTTGGTTCTATCGATCCTTAGCTGTTCATAGAGTTAAGTAAGATAGATTAGGAGGAATCGCAAATGAAAAGGACATCCGCCACACTGAATCTCAGCCATATCCGCAGAACGTTTCAGAGCATCGGAGCGGTCGGGAGAACCTTCGTCTTACTTAGTACAGCTTCTTTACTTTTTTTTATGCTGTTGGGCATCGGTACTTATTTGCAAGCTAAAGAGTTGACGACCTCACCCGTATCCTCAATGAAGGGACTGGCCGCTTCCGTATCTAACGTGTTTTTTATGGATATGCTGGGCATGGAAGTTCCTCACTTAAATAGCAAATCACAAAAATTCACTTTCTCCCAGCAAAACATATTTCATTTCGCCTTTCAAATGGTCACGGATATAAATCCCCAGGATCCCAAGAGCCTGGTCGCCAGTGAAGTGCCGGGCATGAAAATGAATAATACTACGGTTCTAAGAAGCAGTAAAGCGGATAATCCAAGTGAGCCCGTTGATTTGGTGCCAGCTCCCGAGGCTGTACAAACCAATAACGGTTCCACAAATCCAGAGCCTGACCCTGCTCCTGGGTCAAATGGACAGACCGATCCGCAGCCTCTGACACCTGATTCTTCGGCAGCACCAACACCGGCGCCGGCATCCAAGCCTTTAAAAACAGCCGGAAATAATGTCGCTTTCGTTTATCAGACACATAGCAATGAATCGTACTTGCCTGAGCTGAAAGGAATCACGGAGCCCGATGAAGCTTATAGCGATAAGATTAATGTCATTCAGGTTGGCAAGCGACTGGCAGAAAATTTGGAAAAGGTAGGCATAGGGGCGGTCCACTCCAATACTGTATATCCGAACGTAGTAAAGGGCTTTAAATATCCTTTTTCCTATAAATATTCACGTACAACCTTGCAGGAGGCCATGGCCGCACATCCCGATTTGAATTATTACTTTGATATTCACCGCGACTCTTCTGTTCGCAAACGGACAACGGTGACGATTGATAACAAGGATTACGCCCAGGTGTATTTCATTATCGGAGGTAAAAATCCGGACTGGAAAAAGAATGAGGAATTCGCCAACAAAATTCATCAAATTCTTGAAGAGAAGCATCCAGGCATATCGAAAGGGATTCATGCCAAGACTGAAACTGAAGGTAATGGCCTGTACAATCAGAATATGTCACCGAATAATATCCTGATAGAGATTGGCGGGCCCTATAACACGTTGGAGGAGTGCTACAGGACGACCGACTGGCTGGCTGATGCAATCTCCGAAGTTATATTAAATGCAAAGAAGGTCAATGCACCAGTAACTGCAGGCAAATAATAGCGGCACGATAGTCAAACTAAAAGGGAGGGGAAGCTGGATGGCTCATTTTTATTTGAAAATTATCGGGTTTGGGCTGCTGTTCTTATTCTGTATTTTTTTTGGAGTGAGTTTGGCCACAACAGGTATGGAGCGGATTCAGGGACCTCTTCCTGTCGGATCGTTTGACGCGGCTTCGTCTAAGTCTGATCTTGATGCCGGCTCTAAAACGAAAGCTCAATCCAAAGCCAAATCCGAAGCAGATGCTAAAAAGAAGGCTGAAGCCCAAGCTAATGCCCAAGCTAAAGCTGACAAGGCGGCCAAGCAAGATGCTCAGTCCAGTAAAGATTCGGGCGGGAAAGGTGACCGTTCCTTGAATCTGGTAGGAAACAAGCTGGGAGAGCTGCTGCAAATCATGGCGCACCACGGCATTAAGTGGTTTATTTCGATCTTTGATGCCGTTCTGGGTAAGGGATAAAGGGGACGAAATAGAGGCCAAATAGAGGCTTTGCTGCAGGCGACATGCAAATAACATGCAATCAACATTGAAGCCAATCCCCACAACTGTTATAATGAAAATTATTTGCATGTAGGTGGGGGTTAGCGTTTAGCATGACGGACATTCGAGCCAGACAAAAGAAAATACGTAACTTTTCCATTATTGCTCATATCGACCACGGGAAATCAACCCTGGCCGACCGCATTTTGGAATATACCGGAGCGCTTTCCTCAAGGGAAATGCAGGTGCAGGTGCTCGACCAGATGGATCTGGAGCGGGAGCGGGGCATTACGATTAAGCTGCAGGCTGTCCGGCTGGCGTACCGCGCTGATAATGGTGAGGATTATATTCTCAACCTGATCGATACGCCGGGACACGTCGATTTCACTTATGAAGTATCACGCAGCTTGGCTGCTTGCGAAGGCGCACTGCTTGTCGTAGATGCGGCGCAGGGAATTGAAGCGCAGACGCTCGCAAACGTCTATTTGGCGCTTGAAAACAATTTGGAAATATTACCAGTCATTAATAAAATCGATTTACCAAGCGCAGATCCCGAGCGGGTGAAGCAGGAAATTGAAGATGTAATTGGGCTTGATGCCAGTGAAGCGGTGCTCGCTTCGGCCAAATCAGGCATCGGTATTAAGGAGATTCTGGAGCAGGTTTGCGAGAAGGTGCCAGCTCCTACAGGGGACCCGGATCAACCGTTAAAGGCTCTGATCTTCGATTCGCATTATGATCCCTACAAGGGTGTTATTGTCTATGTGCGCGTAGTGGATGGCAAGATGAAATCAGGCACAAAAATCAAGATGATGGCTACGGGTAAATACTTTGAGGTCATTGAGGTTGGCGCATTCAAGCCGCGTATGACGATTGTTGATGAATTGAATGTAGGAGATGTTGGATTTGTCGTCGCAGGCATTAAGACGGTCGGGGACACGCGGGTAGGGGATACCGTAACGGATGCTGTAAATCCAGCTCCTGAAGCGTTGCCTGGCTACCGCAAAATTAACCCGATGGTATTCTGCGGACTATATCCAATTGAATCAACAGATTATAACGATTTGCGCGACGCTCTTGATAAATTAGAGCTTAACGATGCATCACTGCGTTATGAACCAGAGACTTCTTCTGCGCTCGGTTTTGGCTTCCGCTGCGGCTTCCTGGGACTTCTTCATATGGAGATTATTCAGGAACGGATTGAACGGGAGTTTAATATTCCGCTGATTACTACTGCCCCTAGCGTAATTTACCGCATTACACTTACTAATGGCGAGGTTATAGATATTGATAACCCTTCCCATTATCCGGAGCAGCAGCGTATAGATTTTGTAGAAGAGCCTTATGTAACAGCTAAAGTAATAGTGCCAAATGATTATGTAGGAACAATTATGGAGCTTTGCCAAGGCAAACGGGGCGAGTTCATCAATATGGAATATTTGGATACGAACCGGGTCACGCTCAGCTATGAGCTGCCGCTATCGGAAATCGTCTACGATTTCTTCGATATGTTGAAATCCAGGACCAAAGGCTATGCTTCTTTTGATTACGAAATTTCCAACTACAAGAAATCGAATCTCGTCAAAATGGATATTTTGCTGAACAATGAGCAGGTAGATGCGCTTTCCTTTATTGTCCACAAAGACGGAGCCTATAATCGCGGCAAAATCATTTGCGACAAGCTCAAGGATTTAATTCCGCGGCAGATGTTCGAGGTTCCGATTCAAGCAGCGGTCGGTCAAAAAATTGTTGCCCGCGAAACGGTTAGAGCGATGCGCAAGAACGTGCTAGCCAAATGCTATGGCGGTGATATTTCCCGGAAAAGAAAGCTGCTGGAGAAGCAGAAGGAAGGGAAGAAGCGCATGAAGCAGGTCGGTAGTGTGGAAGTGCCGCAGGAAGCTTTCATGGCCGTATTGAAAATCGACGAATAACGGATACGCGGTTCCCCAAAGAAGCCTGGCTGACAGACGGATCTGCAGCGGGGCTTCTTTGCATCGCCAGCCTTCCAGAGAAAGGAATGTGACTTATGATTGTAACCACAGCGGCCGCGAAAGCCGTGTATATCCATATCCCTTTTTGCACGAATAAATGTCATTACTGCGATTTCAACTCCTATGTGCTCAAGGGCCAGCCCGTTATGGATTATCTGGATGCTCTCGAAAGAGAGATGGAGCTTACAGTCAAGGAGCACCCTCCTGTAGGTATTGAGACGATATTCGTAGGCGGCGGGACGCCAACTGTGCTTTTACCGGATCAGATGGAGCACTTTTTAAAGCTTGTGAATACTTATTTCCCACTCGCCAATCCACAGCTGGAATTTACGATGGAGGCTAATCCGGGGACTACGGATGAAGATAAGCTTGCTGCGATGAAAGCGGGGGGCATTAACCGCATCAGCTTTGGTGTCCAGTCCTTCGATAATGGGCTGCTGGCCGCTATTGGGCGCATTCACAATACGGATGACGTTTACCGCAGCATTGAGAACGCCAGGAAGATCGGCTTTAGCAATCTTTCGATTGATCTTATGTTCGGTCTGCCGAAGCAAACCGTGGAGATGATGAGGTCGACGCTGGATGCGGCACTTGCCCTTGATTTAAAGCATTATTCCATATATGGTCTGAAGGTTGAAGAGAATACGCTGTTTCACAATTTATTTCAAAAAAATCAGCTCCCGCTGCCTTCCGAAGAGGAAGAGGTGGAGATGTACGTGATGATTATGAAGCATCTTGAAGCTGCGGGATATGGACAATATGAAATTAGTAATTTCGCCAAGCCCGGTTATGAAAGCAAGCACAATTCGATGTACTGGAAAAATCGTTCCTATTATGGATTAGGTGCAGGGGCTCACGGCTATATGAACCGTAATCGCCATGTTAATGTTAAGGGTGTTGGACCTTATATAGAGGCAACGAAAAGTGGTTTGCCGATATTGGAGCGTTTTGAGGTTTCGGAGAAAGAAGCTATGGAAGACTTCATGATGGTTGGACTCCGCCTATTGGAAGGTGTCAGTCAAGCGGATTTCAACGCTCAGTTCGGAATTACTATAGAAGCTGTTTTTGGTCCGATACTGGAGAAGCTGCTGCAAAGTGAGCTGTTGGAACGAACAATTGCAGGCTACTGTTTATCTCAAAAGGGGATATTGCTGGGCAATGAAGTGTTTGGCGCTTTTATTGATCTGTGAAACATGTTCTTCTTGTCCAATCCTGGTAAAAAAGTGCTTGTGCAATTATACGTGGTGTTGTATATTTATACATAAATCCATTTGTGCGGAGCGGATATCCCGTGAAGTCGCCCAGGTGGGTTTTATGTATTTTTGCATTTATATGGTCATGAATATGCACTTTTGCAGGTGGAATGGTGGGATTATTAGATGAAAGCAACAGTAACCGTCAGAAAGGCTTCCTCAGAGGACGTAGAGAAGCTTTATCATATTATACAAGGGTATGCACAGCAGGGAATTATGCTTCCGAGATCGATTGAGACGCTTCATCAACAGATCGATACTTTTGTGGTAGCGGAGCTGGATGAAGTGTTAGTTGGCTGCGGGTCCTTGACCCGACTTGGGCCGGATTTAGTGGAGATTCGCTCTCTAGGCATTTCAGAGGGCTATAAGGGACAAGGGATCGGCGGCAAGCTCGTTGCTTTCCTCGAGGGACAGGCGCGCAGCATGAATATAGTTAAAATTATGGCGTTAACCTATGAGGTTGCCTTTTTCTTGAAGAACGGCTTTACCCTGGTGCCGAAGGAGATTTTTCCCGAGAAGGTTTGGAAAGATTGCATACACTGCAAGAAGCAGTATTGCTGTGACGAAATTGCCGTGCTGAAACGCTTGGATTGACTTGACAACAGGCCTTTGGGTCTGTTATTTTTGTAGTATGCTTTAGCACTCGTCAAATAAGAGTGCTAACGACACAGCAGCTATGGATTTGCGAGGAGGTTTTCTATATGTTGTCGGAACGTCAGCGCATGATTCTTAGCGCCATAATAGATGACTATGTTCGTTCTGCTGAGCCCGTAGGTTCCCGCAGCATTTCCAAACGAGGTAATGTGGGCTTTAGTCCTGCAACGATTCGTAACGAAATGTCTGATTTGGAGGAAATGGGTTTTTTGGAGCAACCGCACACCTCAGCTGGCCGGATTCCCTCACATAAAGGGTATCGCTATTATGTCGATCATCTGCTTCAGCAGGGCCAGCTGGATGGTCATGAGCTGGATACGATGAAGCTGTCTTTTGCCCAGAAAATTCAGGAGATGGAAGAAGTCATCCAGCATGTCGCAGGGATGCTTTCAAGTCTTACCAATTATACGTCTGTTGTTCTCGGTCCGGAAGTGTTCAGTACGACGCTTAAGCATCTGCAGATTCTTCCGCTGGACGATAAGACGGCAGTGGCGATTATTGTAACTAACACAGGACATGTAGAAAATAAGACAGTGACGATTCCCGAAGGAATACCGATGTCGGAAATCGAGAAAATTGTCAATATTCTCAATGCCCGGTTAAAGGATGTACCACTGCTGCAGTTCAAGAGCAAGCTGTACAATGAGATTTCTGTGGAGCTTAGCAAGTATGTCAGCGGGTATGAAGAATTTGTTTCCGTCGTGGAAAGTGTCCTGCAAAATGACGAGAAAGACCGGATTTTTCTTAGTGGCATGACAAACATGTTAATTCAGCCGGAATTCAAGGATGTAGACAAAATCAAGAATATATTAGATCTTCTTGATGAAACACCTACGCTAGTGAAACTGTTCGCCCCTTCTATAGAGGGTGTTGATGTGAAAATCGGCGCAGAAAACAGCATTGCAGCGATAGCGAATTGCAGCTTGATAACCGCATCCTATTCTATAGGCGGAAGCCCAATAGGAACGATAGGCATCATAGGGCCAACCCGAATGGAATATGCCCGGGTCATCCATTTATTAAATGTAATGTCCAAGCATCTGGAGGTTTCCTTAAGTCGCTGGTATGGCAAATAACTACCTTATTCGACATATGTAAACAAAGAAGGTGTTTAACCGATGAGTGGAGCAGGGCAAGGAAACGGCGAAGGAGAGGAACGATACTCCACGCTGGTCAATAACGCATCGGCAATTCGCGCGATCTGTTCGGCTGTAGAAGGAACCCTTGGACCCAAGGGTCTGGACACGATGCTGGTAGGCGCCCGCGGCGAGGTTATAATAACCAATGATGGCGTCACTATTTTGGAAAAAATGGACGTTACGCATCCTGCCGCGAGGCTGCTTATTCAGGTGGCCAGATCCCAGCAGCGCCAGATCGGTGACGGTACTACTACGGCAACGGTGCTGGCCGGTGCGCTGGTCTCCGAAGGCGTAGCGCAGGTTACGCGGGGCGTTCCTGTAGCGAAGGTCGTGAGCGGCATGCAGGAGGGAATCGAGCTTGCAGTCCGAAGCTTGCGTTCCCGCAGCAGAACGATTCATGGGCTCGATGATCCGAAGCTTAGCCGGATCGCTTTTACGGCTGGACGCGAGCAGGAGGATATTGCCGATCTGATTGTATCGGCTGCCTCACAGCTTGGAGAGTCCAAGCTTAGAGAAGAAGGCTACCGATTCTCGGATTGTGTGCTGTCTCATGACGAAGCGGATAGTGAAGTTTGGCCAGGTGTATTTGTGAATCAAAAGCCAATGAATTTGCGTATGGATAAAAGCGCTCGCGAAACCAGGGTTTTGGTGCTGCAGGATGCATTTGAACCGGAAACGGTTAGTGAAGAAGCGTTAGTAACGGAATCTGGTTTTCAGCGTCATATGCTGCTTAGAGAACAGTTCCGCAATGACTTTGATAAGCTGCTGAAGCTTCAGATTGGTCTGATAGCTGTGGACCGGGGTGTTGATCCGGAGGCTGAGCAATTTTGTTCAGATCATGGTATTCTGATTGTTCAGCGGGTTTCCCGCAAGGACATGGAATTGTTGGCGGAATATACCGGAGCCAGACCGCTGCGGCGCACCGCACTGAAGAAAAATGTTGACGAGCTGGAAGCGTCACTGGGTCATGCCGGCTATGCGGCATATGATGAGCGGCTGGAGCGCGTGAGAGTTTCACGCGGGCAAGGACAGCAGCATGTGACGATCATTGTTGGTGCCGCTACCCGTGAGGTTGTCGGCGAGCGCTCGAGAATTGCGATGGACGCTGCTTCTGCCGTCCAGGCCGCCATCCGAGGCGGCTACTTGCCCGGAGGCGGCTCGGTCGAAATGGCGGTGGCCCATGAGCTGGATCGGCACCGTGAGAAGCTCACGGGAATGGAAGGCTTCGGTGTTGCGGCGGTCGCTCAGGCGCTGCGCAAGCCGCTCTCGCAAATCGTTGTCAATGCGGGCTACAATCCGCTTGAGAAGGTTGAAGAGCTGAAAGCTGCGCAGCTTTCCCGGGATACCGATGCCATTGGCATCGACTGTGATACAGGGAAGGTAATGGATTTTCTCCATGCTGGCATCCTGGACCCTACGGATGTCAAAATTCACGCGCTCAGGGCTGCAGGCGAAGTAGCCGCGGCCGTGCTGAGAATTCATACTGTGATCAAGATGAAGCAGCCTTTTGAAGAAGGCTAAATATGGGCAAGCTTAGCACTAATGATAAGTTATACACAGAAAGTTATACCTTAGAAAGTTATACTTTAGAAAATTTATACTTAAAGAACATACTGAGAGCTTATAAGGAGGTGAAGGAAATTGAGTTCTGGAGAAAAATTTACCGCAGAACAGGATTTGAATGGTACACAAACAGCTGAAGAAATGAGCAAACAACATCACGAGGCTGAAGCCAATCAAGCTGAAGAGCTACTGAATGAAGCAGAGTCTGTAGTGATTGAGGATAGCCAGCTCGAAGAGCTGCGCAAGCAGGCTGAGGAAAATAACCAACGTTATCTGCGTACTCAAGCGGATTTTGATAACTTTCGTCGTCGTGCAAGACAGGAGAAGGAAGAGTTTGCTAAATACGCTTCACTTAAACTGATCGAACAGCTTCTTCCGGTAGTCGATAACTTCGATCGCGCTCTTTCATCAAGTAAGGATACGAAGGATTACGAAGCTGTAGTGAAAGGCTTGGACATAATCTTTCGTCAGTTAGAGCAAATGCTGGTTCAGGAGGGCGTAACACCAATCGATGCGGTTGGTCAGCCTTTTAACCCGGAGTATCATCAGGCAATTATGCAGGTTGAATCCGAAGAGTATGAAGAAGGTATCGTTGTCGAAGAAGTCCAAAAGGGATACATGCTGAAAGATAAGGTAGTTAGAGCAGCAATGGTTAAAGTTAGTGTATAAAAGTATAAAATGTTAATGGGGAACCATACCAAAGGAGGATTATTATCTTATGAGTAAAGTAATTGGTATTGACTTAGGTACTACAAACTCATGCGTAGCGGTAATGGAAGGCGGAGAAGCTGTAGTTATTCCTAACGCAGAAGGAAACCGCACTACTCCATCCGTAGTTGGTTTTAAGAAAGACGGAGAGCGTGTGGTTGGTGAAACTGCCAAAAGACAGGCTATTACGAATCCAGACAAAACTATCAGCTCGATCAAGCGCTATATGGGAACGAACCATAAAGTGAAAATCGATGATACTGACTATACACCACAAGAAATTTCTGCCATCATCTTACAAAAGCTGAAAGCAGATGCAGAGGCTTACTTGGGCTCAACCGTTACACAAGCGGTTATTACAGTTCCAGCTTATTTCAATGACAGTCAACGTCAAGCTACTAAGGACGCAGGTAAAATTGCTGGTCTTGAAGTGCTACGTATTGTCAACGAGCCAACGGCAGCAGCTCTAGCTTACGGCTTGGAAAAAACTGAGGATCAAACGATTCTCGTTTATGACCTTGGTGGTGGTACATTCGACGTCTCGATTCTTGAGCTTGGCGATGGATTTTTTGAGGTAAAAGCAACCAGCGGTGACAATCGCCTGGGTGGTGACGATTTTGACCAAGTGATCATAGACTATTTAGTAGCTGAATTCAAAAAAGAGCAGGGTATTGACCTGAGCAAAGATAAATCTGCCGTTCAACGTTTGAAGGATGCCGCAGAAAAAGCCAAAAAAGAGCTTTCCAGTGTACTTACAACTACTGTATCCTTACCATTTATTACTGTTTTAGATGGGGTTCCACAGCATTTGGAGCTGAGTCTGACTCGTGCTAAATTCGAAGAAATTTCCGAGAAATTGGTAGAAAGAACATTAGGACCTACCCGTCAAGCGATTAGTGATTCCGGTCTTTCAGCCAACCAAATCGACAGAGTCGTGCTCGTCGGTGGATCTACTCGTATTCCTGCAGTCGTCGAGTCCATTAAAAAGCTGATCGGTAAAGATCCGCACAAAGGCGTTAACCCTGATGAAGTTGTAGCGCTTGGTGCTGCCGTTCAAGCAGGTGTCTTGACTGGTGAAGTAAAAGACGTTGTACTTCTTGACGTAACACCATTGTCCCTGGGTATCGAAACAGCAGGTGGCGTGTTCACCAAAATGATCGAACGCAACACGACTATACCTACAAGCAAATCCCAAGTTTACACAACTTACGCCGACAGCCAAACCAGCGTTGAGATTCACGTGCTGCAAGGTGAGCGCTCGATGGCTAATGATAATAAAACTCTTGGCCGCTTTATGCTGGGTGAGATTCCTCCGGCTCCACGCGGAATTCCGCAAATCGAAGTTACTTTTGATATTGATGCCAACGGTATTGTGAACGTATCGGCGCTTGATAAAGGAACAGGTAAAAGTCAAAAAATTACGATCACATCCTCAAGCGGCTTAAGTGATGCTGAGATTGATCAAATGATGAAGGATGCGGAAGTACACGCTGAGGAAGACCGCAAGCGTAAAGAGCTTGTAGAAGCTCGCAACCAAGCGGATCAGCTCGTATATTCCGTTGACAAAACAATCAAGGATCTTGGAGATAAAGTTGATCAGGGCGAAATCGATATAGCGGAAGCAGCTAAAGAGAAAGTGAAAGCTGCGCTTGAAGGTGACGATCTGGAGACAATTAAAACCGCTACAGATGAGCTGACTGAAATTATTCAACAGCTTTCTGTGAAGCTTTATGAGCAGGCTGCTCAAGCGGAAGAAGCTCAAGGTGCTGATGGTTCAGATGGCGGGAACAACCCTGGAGACGGCGGAAAAGCGAAAGACAATGTAGTAGACGCCGATTACGAAGTGGTTGACGAACCTAAGAAGTAAGCTTATCATTCTGATAGAAGTAAAATAGGTTGGTAAAGTCAAAGCTTAAGAGGAATCTTATGGCTTTGACTTTACCTTTGCAGTTTTGGACATGGGAGTGGGACAATGAGCAAACGCGATTATTATGAGGTGCTGGGGTTAGGGAAGCAAGCATCCCAGGATGAGATCAAGAAGGCTTATCGGAGTCTTGCCCGGCAATACCATCCGGACGTGAATAAAGCTGCTGACGCTGAGTCTAAGTTCAAAGAGGCCAAAGAGGCTTATGACGTTCTGAGTGATGATCAGAAAAAAGCGCAGTATGACCGGTTTGGCCATGTAGATCCTAATCAGGGCATGGGCGGCGGTGGGGGCGGCGCGGATTTCGGCGGCTTCGGCGATTTGTTCGATATGTTTTTCGGTGGCAATGGGGGCGGCAGGCGAAACCCGAACGCACCTCAGCGGGGCAACGATTTGCAGTATACAATGACGATTGAATTCAAAGAAGCTGTATTTGGAAAAGAAATGGATATCCATATTCCGCGCACCGAAACTTGTGATACTTGTGATGGGTCTGGAGCAAAATCTGGTACTAAACCAGAAACTTGTTCCGTCTGCCAGGGAAGTGGACAGCAGGAAGTTATTCAAAATACGGCATTCGGCCGAATTGTTAATCGCCGGGTGTGTTCTGCTTGTAACGGCCAGGGGAAAATTATTAAAGACAAATGCTCAACCTGTCATGGTGCGGGCAAAGTGAAAAAACAGCGTACCATTCACATTAAAATCCCCGCAGGTGTTGACGACGGGGCACAGCTTCGCGTATCCGGCGAGGGCGAGGGCGGCACAAAGGGAGGACCTGCAGGGGACCTTTATGTGGTCATTCGCGTCAAAGCTCACGAATTTTTCGAGCGCGAAGGCGACGATATTTACTGCGAGGTACCTTTAACTTTTACGCAGGCTGCACTTGGTGATGAAATTGAAATTCCGACACTCACAGAGAAGGTTAAGCTGAAAATCCCGCCAGGCACACAGACGGATACACATTTCCGCTTGAAGTCAAAAGGGGTACCGCGTCTTCGCGGTTATGGTCAAGGAGACCAGCACGTGAAAGTTGTCATCGTAACGCCGACCAATTTGAAAGATGAACAAAAGGATTTACTCCGCCAATTCTCAAAGCTAAATGGTGAGAACACACATGAGCAAAGTCAATCCATTTTCGAACGAATGAAAAAAGCATTTCTAGGTGACTAGTCATTTTTCAAATAAGCAGAGCTGTTTGTGTATCATTAAACACACCCTTGTGGGTGTGTTTTTTTAAGTTTGCTTGAACTGATCTAACTGATCTAACTGATCTAATTTACAGCTAAATTACGTGGCTGAGTGGGTAAGAGAACAACCACTGTATTGCGCAAAAGGATTGGGGACAATAACTAAGTTTTTGAATTTTTCTGAGGTATCTACACGTTTAGCGACGCTCTAAATAGAAACAGTAGCTTTTTCCAGTGCTATGTAATGGAGGATCTGATCGATTTTTCCGATTTTGTAGTTAGTTCAGAAAAGCGATTACTAAAAAGTTAACCCTTAAAGGAATGAATTTTTTTCAGTAAAAAAACTCTTTTAATGAGAACATATGTTTGATATAATGGGAATATAAGTATGAATCTTCGGTTTGAATCAAATTCGAATGGGGTGGGGCACGAATGGATGCTATAATTTTAGAGCATTTTCCACAGTCCTTTATTTATGAAGAGGATTGTGAACTTTTTCTATATAAGCTTCGTTGGCCTGATGGCTTTTGCTGCCCACGCTGCGACCATGAGAGCTGCTATAAAATCAATACACGTAAGCTATATGAATGTCGAGAATGTCGGACCCAGTTCTCTGTGACCGCGGGCACGATCATGCACAAATCAAAGCTTTCTTTGCTTGTCTGGTTTAAGGCTATCGACCTTCTGGTTGATGGTGAGAATGAATACACCTCATCCTCTTTGGCGAAAGAACTCCAGATAAACTACCGGACAGCGCGATTATTGTTAGATAAGCTGGAATTAGTGCTGCACAAACAATTTGATCATAAAAACTTCCGCCATAAAGTGATCCAACAGGGAAATAGCTTTGTGAAGGAGGGTGAAGAGATAGTGCTGAGGAGAGAAATGGAAGAGAAAGCGAAAGACATAGAAGGAGCAGAAACAGGGACAAAAGCAGGAATAGTTGCAGGAACTAATAGAGAAGCAGAAGCAGGAACTGATGCAGTTGCAATTGCAGAAGTGGACGTATGTATGCGCGTGCTAGAAAATAATGGGTGTAAGGCTGAAGAAGAGCGCGGGAAGATTGAGGCACCAGATCTGATGATAACCATAGAAGCTATAACTAGAAAAATGGAGCTGAGAGATGTATCTAAGTTTTCCAAGAGACTCCAGGAAATGGGGGAGCTCTGTCGGAAAAGGTTCTCGCGCAAGGGGATGAGAAGTGCTAGCTCCAATGAGGTAGTGTTGAAATGGATGAATGCGTGTACGTCTGTATTGCTGTTTCCTTATTTTTTAAGGTATTGGCAGCCTATTTAAGTATATCTGAAATTGAGATGCGAGAAGGGCCGGGCATAATTTTATTCGTTTAGAGAATAATAGGCATAGTTGGTACTTCGAGTACTTCAAGGAGGATTCAGATGACAAACGAACAGCATGAGTTGCAGAAAAAAAATGAACAGCAAGAAGAACTTGGACATTATGAACAGCAAAATATCCCGATTGTGAAGCAGGAAGATGTGGAGTTTTCAGCTGAGCTGGCAGATGATGACGATCTCGAAGCTTTTGAAAGAGCGGAAGAGGCCGATAACAGACAGGAAGAGCAATAGGGGGTGGGCAGACATGGCTGAGAAAAATATTTTGGCATTCTTCCATGCCCCTGATCAGGCAGAAGCGATTGCTGCGAAGCTGAGGTCCCTTCGTGTGATTGATGTAAAGGTTGACCGGTTTAGCCGCTATCCGGGAACTGGTGTGGATAGTGTGATGAATCCAATTACAGGTGAGATATCAAGTTTGGGTGTTCTTACACAAGGTGCAGATGTATCAAGCCCAAGTGCTGGAATTTTGATGGCTGCGGATCCTGCTGCCAGTGGGATGAGCGATGGAGGAAACGGTGGAGCTACAGGAAAGAATATTTTGCTTACTGTAGTAGTAGAGGAGAATAACTATGAGCAAGCTCTGCGCGTGATTCGGGAAGGCGGCGGAGAAGCTTAGGTAGCTGGAAAATAGCCAGCAAGAAGGTGGCTAAAAGGTAGAAGGCAGCCCTTGGGCGGGGAACCGTTTCCGGGGCTTATTTTTGACTTATCTGTATATGATTAATTGGTTTTTTACTATCCTTACTCGCAGTTACTAGCTTTTCTGGCTTTGATAGGCATCTGACTAGACAGCTTGTTTTACCGGGAAGACGAAGTGTAGTACAATAAGCATTGGGTAATTATAGTGAAAAATAGAGTTTAAGAAGAGTTTGCTTAGGCAAATGATAAAGGAAGGAAGATACGATGCGTTGGCATGAAATTACTGTACATACAACTGAAGAAGCAATTGAAATGATTTCTAATTTTATTCATGAATTGGGAGCAGGGGGTGTATCGATAGAGGAGTCCGGCACTTTAAATAAGAAGAGGGACACTTCTTTAGGGCAGTGGTATGAGCTCCCATTAAATGATATTCCCGAAGGAAGAGCTGTGATCAAGGGGTATTTTTCGCAAGATAGCAGGACGGAAGAAATTCTTGCTGAGCTGAAGGCTTCCGTTGAGAAATTAAGTGATTATGATATTGATACAGGAAACCCTTCCTTTGAATGGAATGAGGTAGACGACGAAGACTGGGCAAATGCCTGGAAGCAGTATTTCAAACCGATTCGTATTTCTGAAAGGCTGACTGTCAAGCCAACTTGGGAGGAGTATACCGCCTCACCAGGAGAGCTTATACTGGAGCTTGATCCAGGTATGGCTTTTGGTACAGGTACTCATGCGACTACGTCACTTTGCTTGCAAACGCTGGAACGGTTTGTGCAAGAGGGGGATGATGTGATTGATGTGGGAACTGGGTCGGGGATTCTTACTATAGCCGCATCGAAGCTGGGAGCCAGGCATGTGCTTGCTGTCGATTTAGACCCTGTAGCTATTTCCAGTGCCGCTGAAAATGTAAGACTGAACGGACAGGAACATAAGGTGACTGTTTTACTGAGTGATCTGCTAGGGGTGTTAAAAGCTAGCGAATCTGAAGAACATGTAAATTTGGGTGTTACTCTACCGGTACAGCTTGTAGTAGCCAATATTTTAGCAGAAGTTATTGTGCAGTTTGTGAATGATGTTTATGACGTATTAAAGCAAGGCGGTTTTTATATAGCTTCAGGAATTATTACAAGCAAGGAATCACTTGTGGAAAATGCGCTGTTAGAAGCCCAATTCACAATAGTGGACAAGAGCTATGATTCCGACTGGGTTGTGATCACTGCGAGAAAGCTGTAGGTGGAAACTATTGAACGGATTATTATTTGCGGACTGGACTTACCTTCCCTTTATTGTGCTTGTTCTGATTATTTCGTTTACACTGCATGAGTTTGCTCATGCGTATAGTGCTTACAAACTGGGCGATTCAACTGCCTATGATGCAGGAAGAGTTACGCTGAATCCGATGGTTCATCTGGATATATTCGGTTCGATTATGCTGCTTCTTGTGGGCTTTGGTTGGGCTAAGCCTGTCCCGGTGAATCGGGGTAATTTCAAGAATCCTCGGCTGATGGGGATTATTGTGTCTGTTGCTGGGCCGTTCAGTAACCTTATCCTTGCTTTTATCGGTGTTTTTTTCATTTATTTATTTCAAAGCAATGATTGGTTGAATCATATGTCGCTTGGCAGCGCCAGCGCAATAAATGCTTTTACCTTTTATTTGGTTACAATTAATCTTGTTTTATTGCTGTTCAATTTGCTGCCGATTCCGCCGCTTGATGGCTATCGGGTTTTGCAGGATGTGCTTCCCTTGCGTGCGACGCTTGGTTTGCAGAAATATGAGCAATGGGCCTCCTTTATCATTTTATTGTTTGTTTTTATCGAGCCGCTTAGAAATGTGACTTTGGTTCCGCTGTTTAATTTACGGTATCCGATTCTGGATTTGTTCAACATCCCGATGAAAGCCATTTTCGGATCAGCTATTGAGTGGAGATTGTTTTTCTAGTCTCGAGGAAGCTAGCTTTTAGTAGCTTTTTGACGGTAAAAGGTGTATGATTTAGTGTGCATGTTTTGTTGTTATATAGATTTAATTGATGATAGTGAGGCTAATAGAATGCAGCGTTATTTTCTTCGACCCGAGCAATTTAAGGGTAATACCGTGACTATAGAGGGCGATGATGTTCATCATTTGACAAGGGTCATGAGGGCTGAAGTTGGTGATGAGGTTATTTGCAGCAATGGAGTGGATCGGGAAGTACTGGTTCGTCTAACAGCACTGGATAAAACAGCGGTGACGGCCTCTGTTGTACAGGAGCTTGAGATGACAGCAGAGCCTGCCGTAAAGGTATGGATTGCGCAGAGCTTACCCAAGGGCGATAAGATGGAGATTGTTATTCAAAAAGGGACCGAGATCGGGGCAGCCCGGTTTCTTCCTTTTTTATCAGAGAGAACGGTCGTACAGTACGACGCCAAAAAAGAAGCGAAGCGCACAGAGCGTTGGTCTAAGATAGCGAAGGAGGCTGCTGAGCAGTCTCATCGTAATCGTGTGCCAGGTGTTGAGTCAGTGCTTACTTGGAAGCAGCTTCTTGCGCAAGGTAAGCAAGCAGATGCAGCTTGGATTTGCTACGAGAAGGAAGATGGGCAGCAGCTGAGAACCGCTATTCGTGAAGCAGTTGCCGCTGGGAAAGCTGGAACAGCTGGAACAGTTATGTTAGCTGTCGGACCGGAAGGCGGTTTTACGGAGCAGGAGATCAGGCAGGCTGAAGAAGCGGGCTTCATTTCCGTATCCTTGGGACGACGAATATTACGGACAGAGACGGCTGCGATGGTCGGCTTGACATGTCTTTTATATGAAACCGGAGAGATGGGGGGATAAATGCAATGGCAACAGTAGGATTTCATACACTCGGATGTAAAGTGAACTTTTATGATACGGAAGCGATTTGGCAGCTATTCAAAAATGAAGGCTATGAGCAGGTTGATTTTGAGCAGACCGCTGATGTTTATGTTATTAATACATGCACCGTTACTAATACCGGTGATAAGAAGAGCCGTCAGATGATACGCCGGGCGATTCGTAGAAACCCCGATGCGATTGTGGCTGTTACTGGCTGCTACGCTCAAACCTCACCTGCGGAGATTATGGCCATTCCAGGTGTGGATATGGTTATTGGAACGCAGGACAGAGAACGGATCATTCCGCTTGTCAAGCAGTTCGAGCAGGAACGGCAGCCGATTAATGCTGTGCGCAATATTATGAAAACGCGCCAGTTCGAAGAGTTGGATGTGCCTGATTTTGCCGATCATACAAGAGCTTTTTTGAAGATTCAGGAAGGTTGTAACAATTTTTGTACCTTCTGTATTATTCCATGGTCGCGTGGACTGATGCGCAGCCGTGATCCGGAAAGTGTAATTAATCAGGCTAAAAACCTCGTGGCGGCAGGGTATCAGGAGATTGTCCTTACTGGTATTCATACAGGTGGTTATGGTGAAGATATTGAGGATTACAGTCTGGCACGCCTATTATGGGATTTGGATAAGGTGGAAGGCTTGAAGCGTATTCGCATCAGCTCCATTGAAGCCAGTCAAATAACGGACGAGGTGCTAGAGGTTCTGAATGCTTCCGATAAAATGTGCAGGCATCTTCATATTCCGCTCCAAGCGGGTGATGATGAGGTTCTGGCGCGGATGCGCAGGAAATATACAACCGCAGAATTCGCAAATAAAATAGAGAAAATTCATGCTATTATGCCTGGAGTTGCTATTACGACGGACGTGATTGTTGGGTTTCCAGGCGAAACGGAAGAAATGTTCCGTAATGGATTCCGTTTTATGGAGCAAATGAAATTCTCTGAAATGCACGTATTTCCTTATTCCAAAAGAACGGGTACACCCGCGGCACGTATGCTGGACCAGGTCGATGAGGAAGTTAAGAATGAGCGCGTGCATCAGTTGATCGATTTATCTGAGCGGATGCAGCTCACTTATGCAAAGCGTTTTGTAGGCGAGGTGCTGGAGGTCATTCCTGAGGGCAATTTTAAAGGGAGTGGAGATAGAGGCATTTTGATGGGATATTCGGATAATTATTTACAACTAGTTTTTGAAGGTGCAAGAAGCCAGATCGGTCAAATATGCAGGGTGAAGGTGACAGAAGCTGGTGTGAACGAAAATCGCGGTATGCAGGTGGAAATGCCGGTACAGCTTGTATAAGGTACGGATTGGATTTCATTCTTTCTGATAAACAGAGGGGTGAAATCTTTTTTTCAGGGTAAGTATGCATAAGGGAGTACAAAAAAACAGGAAGGGGGCGTGCGATATGAAAGAAATCTCAGCGGGAGGCGTAGTGTTCCGGCGTGAGGAGAATGGAGCTCTACAGGTCCAAATGATCCAGGATCGTTATGGTAAAATTACGCTGGCTAAAGGAAAGATGGAGCCGGGGGAAACTGTAGGGCAAACAGCACTTCGTGAAATCTGGGAAGAGACCGGTATTACAGGCAGCTTGGGTGAGCTGCTTGAAGTGATCATGTACCAATACAGTAACGCGAATTCCGAAATTATTGATAAAGAGGTTCATTATTACCTTGTTGAGGCCATAAGTGGAGAATTGCAAGCCCAGGTAGAGGAAATACGGGGAGTAGAGTGGCTGGAGCCGCTGGATGCCTGGCAAAAGCAGCAGCAAGCAGGCTATGACAATAATGATAGTGTTCTGCGTAAAGCCTTGCAAATATTAGGATTTGAGGTGGAGTAGATGAGCACATTTGATGTACAGCGACTGCCAGCTTATGTGGATCATACACTTCTAAAGCCAGATGCGACTGGTTCAGCTATAGACAAGCTGTGTGAAGAAGCGGTGAAATATGGCTTTTACAGTGTATGTGTGAACAGTCAATGGGTGGCTCGCTGCCACAAGCAGTTGGAAGGCAGTAATGTGAAGATTGCTGCTGTTGTTGGTTTTCCTCTAGGGGCAAGCTTGAGTGAAGTAAAGGCTTTTGAGGCTCTGAAGGCTGCCGAGCAGGGAGCTGAAGAGATTGATATGGTGATAGCTGTGGGGCTTTTGCTAGCAGGTGAGCATGAGGCGGTGAAAGCAGATATTCGTCAAGTGGTGCAGGCTGTTGATGGAAAAGCGATTGTGAAAGTGATTATAGAAACGGGATTTTTGGATGAAGCCCAGAAAATAGCGGCATGCAGGATTGCGGAGGAAGCTGGTGCGCATTTTGTCAAAACGTCCACCGGCTTCGGCCCGGGTGGAGCTACGGCCGAGGATATCGCACTTATGCGTCATCATGTATCGTCCTCACTTGGCGTCAAGGCTTCAGGTGGGGTGCGCGATCTCGAAACCGCAATCCGCATGATTGAGGCTGGAGCTAACCGGATTGGTACCAGCTCAGGGGTTGCTATTATGAACGGGCTTGAAAGTTCTAGTTCTTATTAGATAGCACAAAGGCAAAGCAAGTAGTGAGCTCAACACATTGAAGATAGTCTGCGCTCTTGCGATCTGCGAAGCTTCCTCGCCAGCCAGCATCGACGATATCAGAGCGAGCTGATGGATGAACGGATAGAAGAGCAGCGCGCCTCCAACGTTAAGGAGAACGTGGAACCACGCGACGTATGATCCTGCGCGTGAGCCGCCCAGCCCGGCGATTACTGCTGTCACACAGGTGCCAACATTGGCGCCTATCACGATCGCGACACCGAGCTCGACGGGGATGCTCTGTGCGGCTGCGAGGCCCATGGCCATCGCGATCACGGCTGAGCTGCTGTGCACCAGCGCCGTAATGGCCGCTCCGGCGAGGACGCCCCACAGCAGACTTTGCTGCGCTTGGTGGACAAACCAAGTGAAGAGCCCGCGGGACTGCAGGGCAGGCCCGATGGATTGCATGATCTCGATGCCCAGCAGCACGAGAGCAAAGCCAGCAATCGCAAGCGAGCCGAAGCGGACGCTGCGCAGCCAGCCTGGGACCGCCTCTGCGGGGGCGGGCACTGCATGTTGCGGCGCCCCGCTGGCGCCGCGTTGGGGCTGCTCCGCCGGCAGGGCAGGGCGCTGACGCGGCTGCGCGAGCCAACTGGCGAGCCATGCGCCGGCGGCGGCGAGCAGCAGCGGCAGCGCGAAGCCGCCGATGGAGAGGCCGATCAGCTCGGTTGTCAGGCACGTGCCGATGTTCGTGCCAAGGATAATTCCGAGCGTGCGCGGAAAGCTCAGGACACCGGCGTTGACGAGGCCGATGGCGATGACAGTAATCGCTGTGCTGCTTTGCAGCAGCGCTGTTAAGGCAGTGCCCGTGACCATGCCGCGCAGCGGTGTTTGGGTGAACCTGCCGAGCCACAGGTGCAGATAGGGGCCAGCCAGGAGATGAAGCGCGCTTTCCATCAGCTTCATCCCGAAGAGAAATAAGGCAAGTCCTACAAGTAAAGGAATCAGGATCGTAGTTATCATAGATGGCGAAGCTCCTTCGCAAACCTTTTTCATCCAATATATGTGATGGTGCTGACAAGCATGACAAGCCGGAGGGCAGTGATCAGCACCGTAGAAAAGGAAGGCAACGAAGATGGCGGCAGTATATTTACATAAGAAAAGAAAAGCGAGACTTGAAGAGGGACACCCCTGGGTATTTCGCAGTGAGATTGAAAGAGTCGAAGGAGACATCGATGCCGGCCAGCTTGTGTCGATTCATAACCATGTAGGCCAATATTTGGCAACAGGGTATTACAATGAGAAATCGCAAATTACGGTTCGCGTTGTATCGTATGGGCTGTTGGCAGATATGACAGTGGAATTTTTCAAGGAGCGCATTCTTAGGTGCATCGATCATCGCAGCCGATTTCTGGGAGATGTTGACTCCTATAGGCTTGTTTACGGCGAAGCGGATTTTTTGCCTGGGTTAATTGTGGATAAGTTTGGTGATGTCCTTGTAGTGCAATTGCTTACGCTTGGCATGGATCGCTGTAAGGCGGTTATTGTTGAGGCACTTGTCGAACTGCTTCAACCAGCCGGCATTTATGAGCGTAGTGATGTTTCTGTACGTGAGCTGGAAGGCCTTGAGCAGAAAAAGGGAGTTCTTTATGGAGAATGTCCGCGGCATGTGGAGATTTTGGAGAATGGCTTGCGGATTCGCGTTGATATAGAAGAGGGACAAAAGACGGGGTATTTCTTTGACCAACGGGAGAACCGGGCTGCAATCAAGCCGTTGATGACTGGCTGGGGCAAGCGTGGCGGCATCGAGGTCAGGGAGATTGAGGAAGAGGGCGTGCAGCAGCGGCTGCCTGTGAATGCGAACGGCAAAGTCGTGACGTTCCCATACTGGGATGGGGCGACAGTGCTTGAATGCTTTTCCCATACCGGAAGCTTTACATTGAATGCATGTCAATACGGGGCCAAAAAAGTAACTTGTCTGGACATTTCCGAGCATGCAATCGAAAGCGCCAAAACGAATGTTCAGCTTAATGGCTTCGAGGATCGCGTGGAATTTGTTGTAGCGGATGCCTTTGACTACTTACGCCAGCAGGTCAAGGGTTTGGATGAACGCAAAGCACGGGGAATTACAGGTCAGGGAAAGACGAAGCTGGACACCTCAACGCCAGTCAGCGCAGCCAAAACCTGGGATGTAGTCATTCTCGATCCACCAGCCTTTGCCAAAACGAAAAGCGCTGTAGAAGGTGCTTGCCGAGGCTATAAGGACATTAATCTTCACGGAATGAAGCTCGTTAATGAGGGCGGCTACCTGGTTACAGCAAGTTGTTCCTATCATATGAGGCCTGAATTGTTTCTGGATACTCTGCATGCGGCGGCGAAGGACGCGGGTAAAATATTACGGCTTGTCGAATTCCGCGGCGCTGGCAAGGATCATCCGCGTATCCTCGGCGTGGACGAGGGGCATTATCTTAAATTTGCTATTTTTGAGGTGCGGAGCAGATAAACAAGTACAACCTACTACTGGTCGTATCATCTTCTCCTCGGTCATATCATCATTTAAAGAAGAGCTGTCTCAAAAGTTAAACACTTTTAAGTAGCTCCTTTTTTTCGTATATTAAATTGGTTAAGTGCTTGTTGAGAGCCTATTTAGAACTTGCTGTTCTGTTGTGGTTCATCAAGCTGTGGATTGTTTCTCTGATCGCTTGCTCGTGGGGTGTCCATGAGATTGGTCCGATAACTCGCTCATATTTCTCGCCGCTCAGAACGAAAGGCTCTTCAGTGAGATAGAGCATCTCTACAACCTCTTTCATCACCGGATTAAAAAGTCCAAGTAGTGATAAGCCGATGCGTCCGAGTGGAATGACTGCCTTGCGCTTTCCGCTTGCCTGCCGGGCGAAACGGACCAAGTCATGTCCTGAGATAACGTCTGGGCCTGGAATATGCCAATTTTGACCAAACGATTCACCTCGCCCGGCTATCTCAACAATCATACGGGCAGCGTCAGGCAGGTATACATATTCGCGCGGGACGGTCATGTTCCCAATAAAGGCAGTTGGCTTACCTGCAGCGATTGCTTCCATCGTTACGGAGAGATAGGATGCTTTTGCTGAAGGCCCGTAGTAGTCGGGAAGCCGTACAATAAGAGGTTTTGCCTTGAGCCAGCGCTGACTGAAAATCAGCTCCTCGTAGGCAAGCCGTACTTTTCCTTTGCGCGTGTGCGGCCGTTTAGGATGTTCCTCTGTTGCCTTATCGGTTGTTTTTCTGCCGTATGGATAGATGCCATCGACGATTACAACTTTTGCTCCCATGCGTTCGGCCGCTTCCATAACAGCTTCACCGAGCGGGAGGAGCCGTGACTCCATTTCGTGATAAGGAATATTAGCGCTGTGGAAGATCACATCTGCTCCCCCTGATGCCCTCACAATGTCCTCAGGGCTGAACGCATCCCCCGTCTCAAGCTGCAGCAATGATGGATTTCCAAGCTCTTGCGCAAGGCTCTGAAGTTTTTGCGCCGATCGCCCAAACGCTACTGTTTCTATCCCCCTTTTTATTAATTCCGCCGTTAGCGGGTTTCCTACTCCACCTGTAGCACCCAAAACGATTGCTTTCTTCAAACTTACCATCTCCTTTGCATTTGTTATTGATTGATCAATCACAATATATAAAAAAATTTTTATCTATCTTTTTGCCATCAAATCCGGCATATCCATCGCCATTGCCACATTGCACAACATGCCTCTTGCCAGAAAATCTGATGTTCTTTCTGAAGCATTTGCAATTCCGGCCTGCTGAAAAGCATTCAGTACCAACTGTTTCACTTGGTTAATCCCCTGCTGCATCGAATTGCGGACCTGCGTTTCTTGGATAGTCTGTGCCTGCATTTGAAGCAGGATCTCATTGCGATGCTCGAGCATAATCTCCTCGTAGGCCTGGATAAAGCCATCTTCAAGCTGCTGGGGCTCTGATGAGTCAATTACATGTTGAAAAGCCTGGACGATTCGCTGCCAAGATACATCCAATGATTCCACCAACAGTGATTCTTTTGTAAAAAAGCGATACACGTAAGGCTGCGAGATGGCTGCACGCTCAGCTACCTGCGCAGTTGTAGCCCGAAAATAGCCGATTTCCGCAAATACTTCAATTGCAGCAGATACAATGTCGGTGCGGCGGCTAGCAGCAGACGAGGTTCCCTTTACCATAGCTTAAGCACTCCAGTTCATTTTTTTATCTGTTATTGATTAACCAATTACTATCGTGGAATCATTGTAATATATATGCTTATGATTTGCAACCGTTGGAGGGATATTTGTGTTCATTTTTGATCTTGTCTTCTTTTATTTTTTTCTGAGGTAAGTGCAAATTCACAAGATAATTATTTGGGCATTATTTTGCAGATAAAACAGAAAAGTGTAGAGGGGAGTTAATGTAGCTTGCTGACCTAAATGAGCTAGATGAGCTAGATGGCCTGGATGGATGACCCGGATGACTAAAAGCAGCCTTTTTCCTCTTGGACAGAATTTGATTCAAGCAAACAAATGTTCTATAATATGTGCAAACAACCAATTCGATTGCTTCTATGATATTGCTGCGGAGGTAGACATTTCCATTGAGATCCTCCGCTTTTTTGAGGAAAGTGTGCTAGAATAATAGTACTAAAATCAGTTAGTTAAAATAGTTTGCTAGGAGGCTCTCGATGTCCATTCGATTTATCATCGGTAGAGCTGGGAGCGGGAAGAGCCAGCGATGCCTGAAGGAAATTAGTGATCAGCTGAAAAGTCAGCCAGAGGGGCGGCCACTTATTCTGCTAGTGCCTGAGCAGGCTACCTTCCAAGCTGAACATGCTCTGGTATCTATGCCTGAGCTTGGCGGAATGATCCGTGCGCAGGTGCTCAGCTTTCATCGTCTGGCCTGGCGTGTTATGCAGGAGCAGGGTGGGACAGCCCGGCCGCCGATTGACGATACAGGAAAGAAGCTGCTGTTATACAGCATTTTACATAAAAGAAAAGATGAGCTTCGTTTATTTCATAATTCGGCAGAGCAAATGGGTTTTGTAGATCGGGTTAATGAGCTGTTCACAGAGTTTAAGAGATATTGCGTAAGTGCTGAGCAGCTGGAGGAGCATCGGAACCGAAGGGCTTCACAGCTTGGAGAGAGCAGGCTGCTTGGGGATAAGCTGCATGATTTACGTCTTCTTTATAAGGATTTCGAGCAAGAGCTGTCGCGTCAATATTTGGATGGCGAGGATTACTTGGCGCTTCTTGCTGAGCAAATCCCATTTTCTGCTTACTTGCAGCAGGCAACGATTTGGATTGACGGCTTTCATGGCTTTACTCCGCAGGAATTTGCTGTTCTCGAGCGATTGATGGAGTTTTCGCAGCAGGTTAGTATAACACTTTGTCTGGATCGTGCATGGCAGGCTGGTGACGAGCCAGATGAGCTGGATGTATTTCATCCTACGGCAAGAACGATGATACGGCTGCAAGAAATCGTCGAACGTCTGGGAAATCAGGAAGTAGAGACTGTTGTAGTAGCAGCAGAGCATTCACCGAGATTTGTGGAAAGTCCAGTACTCAGGCATTTGGAGAAAGCTTTTGAGCATCGGATTAGCGGCGGTAAGCATGCTTTTGGACGGGTTGATGCTGACAATGATCAGCTGAGAAATGGGATACAAGACGAGCGGCTCATACAGCGTACGGTAGAGGAACAGTTGATTATCAAAGAAGCCGTAAATCGCCGGGCCGAGGTTGAAGGGGCTGTGCGGAATATTTTGCAGCTTGTTCGTGAGGACCGTGTTCGTTACCGCAATATCGCGATCATGGTAAGAAATATGGAAAGCTACGAGGATTTACTTCGCTCGGCTTTGACCGATTGTGGAATCCCCCATTTTTTTGATCAGAAACGTACGGTTCTGCATCATCCGTTAGTCGAGTTTATCCGTTCTGCGATCGAGATTGTGCAGCATAATTGGCATTATGACGCTGTTTTTCGTTGTGTGAAGACAGATTTGCTGCTGCCATACCCGATTCAAAATGAACAGCGAATGATGTTCGACCGTTTAGAAAATTATGTGCTGGCATTCGGCATTAGAGGCACGAGATGGACGGACAACAAGCCTTGGACATACAGGCTGAAAGCAGGGCTGGATGCGACAACTACATCACAATCTGCTGAAGCTGCTGAGGAGAAATTCCTGGAGCAGATTCACATTAGCCGCCAATGGATTGTGAAGCCGCTGCATGCTTTTGCCTTGCGTCTGAAAAGTGCCCGCACCATAAAGGACCAAACAGCAGCATTGTATCAGCTTTTACTGGATGTACAAGCGGCCGACAAGCTTGATGCCTGGAGCGTAGGTGCACTGCAAACAGGGAAGCCGGAAAAAGCAAGAGAGCATAGCCAGCTGTGGAACAAGATCATGGATATGCTGGATCAGCTCGTGGAGACTATGGGGGATGAGGTTGTTGCTTTCGAATTGTTCGCTGGGCTAGTAGATACAGGACTAGAGAGTATGAAGCTTGGTCTGGTTCCTCCCTCTATGGATCAGGTGCTTATTGGAAGCATGGACCGAACACGTTCGAGTGGCATAGAATATGCCTATTTATTAGGTGTCAATGACGGCGTCATTCCTGCACAGATGCAGGAGAACGGAGTGCTATCAGAAGGAGAGAGGGAGCTGCTGCAGCAAACCGGCCTGCCTATGGCTGAAGGAAGCGAACGCAAATTGCTGGACGAAGCTTTCGTGATCTACACTTCTTTAACTGTGCCAAGCCGGCGGCTGTGGCTCAGCTATCCGCTTGCTGATGAGGAAGGCAAGATGCTGCTTCCTTCGGAGCTTATTCGTCAGATTCGCTCTCTTTTCCCTGCTGTGAAGCCAGCTTTATTATTCGTAGAGCCTACCGCAGAGATGGAAGAGATTCAGCAGTCTGATTACATAGCCCATCCTTCTCAGGCGCTTTCTTATTTGGCTGTCCGCATGAAGCATTGGATGCATGGCGGCCGGATGGCCGATTTGTGGTGGGAGGCGTATAACTGGTATGTTGCTCGGCCGGAATGGAGCTTTAAGCTGCAATCGCTTGTGAACGGACTGCTGTACACAAATCGCGAGACCAGCCTGGGGCTGGCTACAAGCAAGCTTCTATATGGTAAGCATCTACGGGCAAGTGTTTCAAGAATGGAGCGTTATGTGGCTTGTCCATTTTCACATTTCGCATCCCATGGGCTTAGGCTCCAGGAACGGCGAGTTTATAAGCTTGAGGCACCGGACATTGGGCAGTTATTTCATGCAGCACTTAGTGAATTTGCCCAGCAGCTTCAAGTGGAGCAAGTAGACTGGGGCTCATTATCCAATGAAGCCTGCATGGAACGATCAGCGCAGGTGGTTGAAACACTCGCTCCTAGGCTGCAAGGTGAAATTTTGCTAAGCTCAAGCCGTTATCAATATATCGCCAGGAAATTGAAGCAGGTGGTCGGTAAAACCGCAATTGTCCTTAGCGAGCATGCAAGGCGCGGGGAATTCGTTCCGCTTCGCTTGGAGGTTGATTTTGGGCCCGGCAAAGAGCTTCCGCCACTTATGTTTGAGCTGGAAAATGGTTGTACGATGGAGATCATTGGGCGTATTGACCGGGTTGATTGTGCAGAAGGTGAGAAAGGTGTACTTCTAAGGGTTATTGATTATAAATCAAGTCAAACGAATTTATCCTTGTCTGAGGTTTATCATGGGCTCTCGCTGCAGATGCTCACCTACTTAGATGTTATCCTCACGCATGCCGAGGAATGGCTAGGAATCGAAGCTTTACCTGCCGGGGTACTTTATTTTCATGTGCATAATCCCATGCTGCAGGTTGCCAATTCATTAGCTCCAGAGGAAGTGGAGAAGGAGCTGCGCAAAAGATTTAAAATGAAAGGGCTGGTTACGGCTGACCCTGATGTTGCCCAGCGAATGGATGATTATTTCAAGCACTCGTCCGGTCATTCGCAGCTGCTTCCTCTTGCCATCAAAAAAGACGGCAGCTTCTACAGCAGCTCCTCCGTAGCTACGGAAAATCAATGGAACACGTTAAGAAATTATGTGAGGCAGCAAATCAAGCAAATCGGCACGGCAATAACAGAAGGCCATGTTGAAATCGCGCCGTATCGAATCGGTAAGAAAATAGCCTGCCAGCAGTGCTCTTATCAATCTGTATGCCAAATTGACCCGCTTTTTGAAGGGAATGAGATTCGGGTTTTGCGGCAGCGCAGCAAAGAGCAGGTGTGGCATGATATGGAGCTAGTTGTAAATTAAATCCAACAATCGGGCAAGGGGGTTATCAGCGGAGTGCAAACACAGCAGCAGAAACCATCCAATAGTACTTGGACGGATGATCAATGGAAGGCAATAGCATCAGGCGGACAAAATATGCTGGTTGCAGCAGCGGCAGGCTCTGGAAAAACCGCCGTGCTCGTTGAGCGAATTATCCGTCGAATATCTGATGCATGGGAGCCGATTGACGTAGACAGGCTGCTCGTGGCCACATTTACGAAGGCGGCGGCTTCCGAGATGAAGCATCGGATTCGTGAAGCTTTAGAGAAGGAGCTGCTGCGAGAGCCGAAATCGCAGCATTTGCGCAAGCAGCTTGCGCTTATGGGACGTGCTTCCATTACTACACTGCATTCCTTCTGTCTGGAGGTTATCCAGCGTTACTTCAGCCTGATCCATCTGGACCCCGGCTTTCGCATAGCAAATGAAACCGAAGCAGAGCTGCTGAGGCAAGATTTGCTGGAGGAGCTGCTGGAGGAGTATTATGCCGAAAGTAAGGAAGAAAGCAGCTTTTGGCGGCTAGTGGATTCCTTTAGCGGCGAACGCAGTGACGATGCTCTTATGCAGCTGGTACAAAAGCTGTATGATGTGTCGCGCAGCCATCCTTGGCCTGAGCAGTGGTTGAGGTTGATGGCATCGATGTTCGGACAGCGCGAGTCGAATGTTTCGGTGTATCCCTTGAGTGATGGGTCGGAGTCCGTGCTTTATGCTGCAGCGGCTTCTGAACCTGCCGATTTGCAGGTATGGCAGCGCAGCCTCATTCAGGATTGTCTGCTGGAGCTTGAGGGTGCGTCGGATCTGATCGTTCAAGCGCAAGGACTGGCTGGATTACCTGCAGGCCCCACACCTTATTTGGGTAATTTGCAAGAGGATCTTTTGCTCATTGAAGGGCTGCTTCGAGCAGCAAAGGGAACTTGGCATAATATGTATGATGCGTTTCAAGCTTATGAATTCGGTAAACTGAAGCCTTGCAAGGGTGACAGCATCGACAAGGATATTCAGGAGCAGGTTAAAGAGTTAAGGAACCAAGCGAAGGATAGGGTTAACAGCATTCGGGAGGAGCTGTTCGGAAGAACGGAGGAGCAATTTGCCGCGGAAATCGAGCTTCTTGCTCCTGTCCTTCATACTCTGGTTGATCTGGTACTGGATTTTGGCAATCGGTATCAAGCGGCCAAGGCGGAGAAGGGCTTGATCGATTTTGCCGATTTGGAGCACTACACATTGCAAATTCTTTGTGATCCGCTATCCACTCCGGATGAGCTGAGACCTTCACAGGCTGCGATAGAGTATCGCCGGCAGTTTGCTGAGGTTCTGCTGGATGAATATCAGGACACGAACCGTGTTCAAGAAGCGATATTGGAGCTGATTGCCCGGCCGAAGCCAGGAAACCGCTTTATGGTGGGGGATGTGAAGCAGAGCATTTACGGCTTTCGGCTGGCTGAGC
Organism: Paenibacillus eucommiae; assembly: GCF_017874215.1. GTDB lineage: Bacteria > Bacillota > Bacilli > Paenibacillales > NBRC-103111 > Paenibacillus_AI > Paenibacillus_AI eucommiae. Next base: position 164,650 of record NZ_JAGGLB010000015.1, on the reverse strand, counting down.
CTGGACTTTTTCTGGAAAAGTATAAAGCATACAGGAGCGATGCGTCGGGTGAAGGACTTCGCATTGATTTAGCCCGTAATTTTCGCAGCAGAACGCAGGTCGTCGATGCTGTGAATTTTCTGTTCAAACAGCTTATGAATGAGAAGGTTGGGGAAATTGCCTATGATGAGCGCGCTGAGCTGGCTTATGGGGCAGGGTATCCGGCATCGGGGAGCGATTGCTCGGTAGAGATGGTGCTTGTGGACCGCACAGTCGATGCTGCTGGTCTCGAAGATACTGAAGAGGTCAGGGCTTCGGAGGATATGGAGGAAAGCGAGCAGGACGCCGCTGGAGCAGCCAGTGAGCAAGATCCGGCTTTGGAAGCACAGGAGCTTGAGACGGCTCAACTGGAAGCGAGAGCAATTTGCCTGCAAATCAAAAGCCTAATGGGGACTGGCGGTTCGACAGAACCTTTTGGGGTTCATGATAAAAAAAGTGGTGGTACAAGACCACTGAATTATCGTGACATTGTGATTTTACTAAGAGCGACTTCTCAATGGGCGCCGATCTTTATCGAAGAGCTAAAGCTGCAGGGAATTCCCGCTTACGCAGACCTGAGCACGGGGTACTTTTCCGCTACTGAAGTGGATGTCATGCTGTCGTTGCTTAAAGTGATCGATAATCCTTATCAGGATATCCCGCTTGCAGCCGCTGTGCGATCCCCTCTTGTCGGACTTTCTGCTGATGAGCTGGCTAAGATACGTGCGGGTGCGCCAGGTCTGCTCTTCTATGATGCGGTTCTGAATTATGTATCGGGTATGAATGAAGAGGAGCTGTCAGAGCATCCTTTGTCCCGGTTTCTAAATCAGCTGGAAACATGGCGGACTGAAGCCAGACAAGGCTCTTTAGCTGATTTGATTTGGAGCATTTATAGAGAGACGGGTTATTATGATTTTGTTGGCGGTTTGTCCGGTGGTGTTCAGAGGCAAGCGAATCTCAGAGCCTTGTATGATCGTGCCAGACAATATGAAAGCACGACGCTGCGTGGTTTGTTTCGTTTCTTGAGGTTTATTGAACGAATGCAGGAAAGTGGAGGAGATCTGGGAACGGCACGTTCACTTGGTGAGCAGGAGGATGTTGTACGGATACTTTCCATACACAAAAGCAAAGGTCTTGAGTTCCCTGTCGTTTTTGTAGCTGGAATGGCCAAGCAGTTCAATCAGCGTGATTTAAATGCTGCTTTTTACCTGCATAAAGAGCTTGGCTTCGGGCCTCGCTTTGTCGATACAGAGCTGCGGGTGAGCTATCCGACGCTGCCTTCGCTGGCGATCCGGAGAAGGATGAAGCTGGAGATGCTGGCAGAGGAGATGCGCATTTTGTATGTAGCATTGACAAGAGCAAGGGAAAAGCTGATTCTGCTGGGTACTGTTAAATCTTTGGATAAGCTGATTCAACGCTGGGGCCGTTATTTGCAGCGCTCTGAATGGATGCTGCCGGATTTCGAGCTGGCTAAGGCTCGGAGTTATTTGGATTGGCTGGGGCCAGCGCTGCTAAGACATCCCGACGCTGGTCTCTGGAGGGCAAGAATTGGCTTGCAAGAGATGCCGCTATCTGAGCTGCTTGAGGATCCATCAGCCTGGAAGCTGACTGTACTGACCCCGGAGCAGCTAGTAACAGCAGATCACACTGTTGAGTCGATTCCCTTGGATGCAGAGCGAATGGAAGCAGTCCGGAGCATGGAAGAAGTACATACAGCAGATGATTGGAAAGAGCTGCTGGAGCAGCGGCTGTCATGGGAATATCCACATTCATCAGCGCAGCAAATGTTCTCCAAGACTACGGTAACGGAAATGAAGCGCCTTTCGGCCGCTAATCGGATGGAGCATGAAGCAGAGCTTCCCGCGGCAAAACTTTTTGGGCTTAATGAGCTTGAAGGCACTGCTTTCTTCAAGTCTGATGGACAAGGTTCGCTTTTACGATCCTCAGAACTGCGAAGACCGAGATTTATGGAAGAGAAGAAGCTGACATCCGCTGAACGGGGGACTGTTATCCATGCAGTGATGCAAAACCTGCCCTTAGATCGCCAGCCTTCTGCCGAAATAATTCAAGCAGCTCTTGACAGTATGCTGGAAAGAAAGCTGCTGACGAATGCTCAGTACGATTCTGTGGACATCGAGCCTATTCTTGCTTATTTTGCTACGGATTTAGGTCAAAGAATGGTTGCTGCCACTAAGATTGAACGCGAGGTGCCCTTCAGCTTTGGTCTGCCTGCGGGAGAGATTTATTTAGCGGAAGCGGAAAATACCGAATTGCAAAATGAAACGGTTCTTATACAAGGTGTCATCGATTGCTTGTTTGAGGATGAACAAGGACTCGTTATGATCGATTACAAAACCGATTCTGTCCAAGGACGGAGCATCGAGGAACTGCGAGAGCGCTATAGGCTGCAAATCGGGCTTTATACCCGTGCTGTCGAACATATTTGGAAGCGTCCTTTGGGTGGGGTTTACATTTATTATTTTGAGAATGCATTAATTGTGGAGATGTAGCATTCATTTCGTGGGAAGAACTCACAGCTTCTGCAGAGAAATTGTGAGTTCTTTGTCATGCATTCTAGAGGTCTTTAGGTGATTTTTACCATTGACAACAGAAATAAAACTTGCGATAATCACCTAACGAACATTAGTTAGGGGGATTTTATGACTGCTAAGAAAATTAGAGATGTTGCGCTAAAGCACTTCGCCAATCATGGATATGAAGGGGCTTCCCTTGCAGATATTGCTGCGGACGTGGGGATAAAAACACCTTCAATCTATGCGCATTATAAGGGTAAGGATGAGCTGTTTTTAACAGTTGTCGAATATATTTCAGCTTGCGAAGAGCGTTTTATCATCGACTTATTTGAGCAGCTTCGGGAGCAGCCGCTTGAGCATAGGCTTCACACATTTCTTATCAGCTATCAGGAGCGTTATGAGCAGGATTTGCAAACAAAGCTTTGGCTGCGAGTATCTTTTTTTCCGCCTCCTCACCTGTATGAGCAAGTAATCTCTCAGTCTTATTCTCTTTTGGATAAGATGGAGCAATTGTTTATACCTTTATTTGAACGAGCAATTGAAGAGGGGATCATTCATCCGGTAGGGGCAGAGCGGGCAGTAGTTGCCTATATGGCGCTGACAGACAGTGTACTTGTAGAGATGCTCTATGGCGGGCCTGAACGAACGGCTAAAAGATTGGAAGCTTCCTGGTGGCTGTATTGGCGGGGGTTGACTCTCGCGGACTGAGTAGAAGGAGAAAGTGGAAAATGAATAAAAATTGGATGATGGTTTTTTCGGCAGGTCTAATGGAGGTAATTTGGGTCAGTGGCTTGAAGCATTCAACAACGTGGTGGATGTGGCTTATTACAGCAGTTGTCCTGGTATTCAGCTTTATTGTGCTGATTCGCTCTTTTAAAAAGCTGCCTGTAGGCACGGTATATGCTGTTTTCACAGGACTTGGAACTGCAGGCACTGTTGCAGCAGAAATGCTGGTATTCAATGAACCGTTTCGCTGGGAGAAGGCTCTGCTTATTTTGATTTTATTGATCGGCGTTGTGGGACTAAAGGCTGTAACACATGAGCCTGCTAAGAAAGGGGTTAGCGCATCTTGAACTGGATATTTCTCGCCTTGGCAGGTAGTTTTGAAGTCGTTGGTGTGTATGGAATGAACCGAATCAAAAAAACGAAAAATTGGCTATCCTTTGTGATCGTTAGCGTTGCTATGACTTGCAGCTTCCTGTTTCTTACTTTGGCCATGAGATCAATCTCTATGGGGACTGCTTACGCAATATGGACTGGAGTTGGCACAGTTGGCGGTACGCTTGTAGGTATGTTTCTGTTTGGTGAATCCAGGTCAAAGAGCCGGATATTGTTTATATCGATGATTTTGTTCGCGGCAGTTGGTTTAAAGCTGATTTCATAAGCTTCGGAAACTTTCGCTATTAATAATTTTCTCCAGAGTATCCTGCTGTTTTCTCGTTTATACTAAATGTAGAAGCAGGACAGGAAGGATGAAAGAGAGTGCTGAGCTTAGAAGCGATGGGGTGGGCCGGCTTTTTTGAAGAGGCCTTTGAGACTTATAAACAAGAAGGTTATGCGGCAGGCCGGGTTTTACTGGAGCATAAACATATGTACCGTGTATATACAGAAGCAGGAGATTTCTTAGCAGAGGTTTCAGGTAAACTGAGGCATAGGGCTTTATCCAGAGGAGATTATCCAGCTGTTGGCGATTGGGTCGTTGTGTCGGTAAGGCCAGAGGAAGAAAGAGCTACGATCCACGCCGTACTGCCTAGAAAAAGTAAGTTTTCGCGCAAGGTGGCTGGACAGGTTACGGAGGAGCAGGTTGTAGCAGCAAATGTAGATACTGTATTTTTGCTCAGCGCGATGAATCAGGATTTCAATCTACGGCGTATTGAGCGTTACCTGGTACTAGCTTGGGAGAGCGGAGCGGCACCGGTTATTGTGCTTAGTAAAGCGGATCTTTGTGAAAACCCAGAATCCTTGATAGTTGAGGTGGAATCTGTTGCAATTGGTGTACCCATTCATGTGACCAGCTCTTTGGAAAATCAGGGGATTAGCGAGTTAAGTGAATATGTGTCCCATGGCAAGACTGCAGCGCTGCTCGGTTCCTCGGGGGTTGGTAAATCTACTTTGATCAACAGGATGTATGGTCGTGACATTCAGGAAACGGGCGGCATACGTGAAGATGATGACAAGGGTAAGCATACGACTACGCATCGCGAGCTCGTTGCTTTGCCTGGGGGTGGCCTTCTGATCGATACTCCAGGAATGAGAGAACTACAGCTATGGGAAGCATCTGATGGGCTGAGCTCGTCGTTTCAGGATGTGGAGGAACTGGAGAGAAATTGTTACTTTCAGGATTGCAATCATCAAAATGAGCCAGGCTGCGCTGTAAAGCTTGCTTTACAAGAGGGCACTTTGGGAAGCGACCGGTATGCCAGCTACCTCAAGCTGCAAAAGGAGCTTGCTTATTTAGCTCGTAAAGAAGATAAAGGTCTTCAGTTGGCTGAAAAAAATAAGTGGAAAAAAATTCATCAAAGCGTGAAGCAAAATGCGAAAAAGCAAACGAATCGAAAATAATTCAGGATGCTTGGATGCCGTCAGAACAGTCTGGCGGTTTTTGCGTTGGAAATAGAGGTTGGATTTTTGCCAGGATATTCGTTAAGATAATGACTAGAAGTTGAACTTGAGAACAAAAGGAGAAATTACGTATGGACAACTGTATTTTCTGCAAAATTATTGAAGGCTCTATCCCCTCGAAGAAAGTTTATGAAGACGATCGGGTCTTTGCATTCCATGACATTCAGCCACAGGCTCCCGTACATATTTTAATCATCCCGAAGAAGCATTTTGCCTCCTTGAACGACGCCGGGGAAGATGACTGGGATACAATCGGATATATTCACAAAGCAGCAAAGCAAATCGCCAAGGAACAGGGAGTGGCAGAATCCGGCTACCGCATCGTGAACAATTGTGGTCCTGATTCGGGGCAGATTGTGTTCCATTTGCATATGCATTTGCTTGCTGGCGAGAAGCTGGCTGGACTTGGAAGGAACCATTCTTAAAGTTCTGGGGCGTCTTCAAAAGCAACAGAAGAGATTTCAGGCAATTTGTCCATTTGCTGGTCTTAACGTGCAAATCTATGTTTGCAGCATTATTTTCTGAACTATCTACAAAGTTTATTCAGAAAAAAACTATGGCTTACATAAGGCATGTGTGAGGGGAATTTTCGGAGAAATATCCCGGAAGAATAAGGAAAATATTATCGTCTAAGGATTATTTTTAATGGCATTTTGACCTTGGGAAATCGGTTAACTTTCAAGTTTATAAATAGGTTGGTTGACACCCCCTTTGTATATAACATATAATTAAACTTGATGGAGCGTTTTTTCATGCTCGTTCTGTTCGGAGGGAGGGATTACTGGTGTCAGAAACTCGAGTTCGCAAGAATGAAACTATAGATGCTGCTCTTCGTCGGTTTAAGCGTACCATCGCTAAAGATGGCGTGTTAGCAGAGGTTAAGAAACGCAAGCATTATGAGAAGCCAAGCGTTAAGCGTAAGCTGAAGTCGGAGGCTGCTCGCAAGAGAAAGTTCTAGGAGGCATTTAACGCAATGAGCTTAGGCGAAAGATTGAACGAAGATATGAAGCAAGCGATGAAGAGTCAGGACAAGTTTAAACTTTCCGTAATCCGAATGGTCCGCTCATCGATTAAGAACCAGGAAATCGATTTGAAAAGACCACTTGATGACAATGAAGTGCTTGACGTTCTAAGTCGTGAGGTCAAACAGCGCAAAGATTCCCTCCAGGATTTTGAAAAAGCGGGCCGTGAGGATTTGGTCGAAGACTTGAAAGCCGAGCTGCTCATACTAGCTGAATATCAACCGCAGCAGCTTAGTGAAGACGAAGTGAAAGCTATTGTTCAAGAAACAATCGAACAAGTGGGCGCTGCTTCGAAGGCAGATATGGGCAAAGTAATGACAGCCCTGATGCCAAAGGTTAAGGGACGAGCAGATGGTAAGCTTATTAATCAGCTGGTTCAACAATTATTAGGATAAAATGTGAGCGAAGACCAGGAGAAGTTTCCTGGTCTTTTTTAACGATAAAATCCGTAGGTAGCAGCCTGCCTCTTGCCTCCCCGAAGAGAGAAGAATTGAGCTTGTGCTTGACTTAACGATGTTTTTGATCGCTAAAGCAGGTGTTTCCAGGTGAATCAGCCACGTTAATGATGATTTTCATCGCTAAACGAGGTCGGATGGCCCCTCTGGGTGGTAAAAATGGATTTTAACGATGTTTTTCATTGTTAAGTAAGCTTGTGGAGCCGACCACGTGCTTTTAACGATGAAAAACATTGCTAAAGCAGCATTTTTAATTTTTAAGAAGTTTCGGATTCGGAATGATTTGGAATTTACATCATTTGATAGCTTTAGCATTGACGAACTCTTAGGACAATATGCCTGAGGGTTTTTTTGTTTGATTTATTTGTTTGATTTAATAGGTAAATTTTTTAGAATGAATTCAGAAAAATTCAGATTATTTTCAGATTTAAGGCTGATGGATATGCAAAGCCGGTAAATTTGCAAGAGCTAAGCTTTATGCTCATAAAATCCAAGCCAGCGGCATATTTTGTAAAAAGCCTATGCGCTATTGAAGCTATAACTATAGCTCCCAAGGAGGTACAGCCCAGCTATGCGTCGCTTGACCCGCAAATGGAATCAATTTACCGCCAAGCTGCTCGATCTTCCTCAGGATGTGGTTCAAGATCTTCCGCGTATTACAATGATCGGCAATGTGCAGCTGTATATAGAAAATCATCGGAGTGTACTTCATTTCTCCAGTGAGCTGTTAAAGCTGGAGCTGACCAAGGGGAAGCTGGAGGTTACCGGCAAGCAATTGGTTATCCGCGCCATCTTTACAGAGGAAGTGTTCATCGAAGGTGTTATTGATGAGGTCAAATATATACCTTGATTCATATTGGTTAGAAACAGGTTTTGTTAACGGCAAATTCTAAGGAGGCTCAAGATGGAATCCACTTATATGGCTTGGGTACGGGGTTATGTTCGGGTTGAGTTGAGAGGTGAGGGCTGTGAGACGGTGCTTAATCAAGCGATTGCCCAGGGACTCACCGTCTGGAGCGTTCAAATAGGGCAGGGCGGGCGGATGCGCCTTGATATTGTAGTAAGTGACTTCTTTGAGCTGCGCCCCTTATTGAAGCGGACAGGCTGCCGTGTCCATGTGCTGGAACGGCATGGTTTTCCTTTTTTTTTGGACAAACTGGGTAAAAGAAAGATTTTCGTTGCAGGCATTGCCGGCTTTGTAATCGGGATTTATTTGCTTTCCTCTTTGGTTTGGCAGATCAGTGTGGTCGGGAACGAGCGGATTACCCGCTCAGAAATATTGCAGGCTGCTGCCCAGGAAGGCATTCATCGTTTTCAATGGAAGCTGCGGCTCAAGGAAACTGAAGTTTTATCGCGCAATATTCAAGCGCTGCTGCCCGGGACTTCGTGGGTAGGAGTGGAAATTAAAGGAACTCATATTACTGTTAAAATTGTGGAAGCCACCATCCCTGAAAAAAAGCCACTAATGAATCCCCGAAATTTAGTTGCAACGAAAAATGCTTTGATTACAGAAATATTAGCCGAAAAAGGCAAGCCGATGGTGAAGCCGAATTCCTATGTACGAAAAGGTGATGTGCTTATATCCGGATACATTGGCAACGAACAAAATAGTCAAATTGTGGTTGCAACTGGAACAGTAAAGGGGTTAGTGTGGTATACTTCAAAGATTGAAGTGCCGCTAACGACTACATATAAGGTTTATTCTGGAGAAAGCAAGGATCGCAGTTATCTTGTTTTTGGATCGAGAGCGCTGCAGCTGACCGGCTATGGCAAGCATTCTTATGAGCAATTTGAGACGATTCCTGAACGCAAGACGCTGCAGTGGAGAAACTATTCATTGCCTATAGGGTGGCTTCATGAGAAGATCAGAGAGACAAGCCTGATCTCGGAGCCAATTGCTGAGAATGAGGCCAAATCAATCGGCTTGGAGCAAGCGAGAGCGGAGCTTTTGTCCACGACAGGCAAGGATTCTCGTATTGCAAGTGAAAAAATTTTGCATGAAAAAACAGAGAATGGTAAAGTTTATATGGAAGTACATTTTGAAGTCGAAGAAATGATCATGGAAGAACAACCTATCGTGATACAAGGAGAATGAGGCCTTTTGGTAGAAAACGCACAAACAATCAAAGTAATTTTGAAGAATACGACAGAGGCGTTAGCATTATTTGGTCCCCAGGATAAATTTCTGCGGCTGATTGAACAACATTTTAATGCTGAGATTTATACGCGGGAAGCGGAAATAACGGTTTACGGTCCTTCAGCGGATGTAGACGCTCTTCAGCAGCTTTTGGATGTTTTACTGCAGTTAATCCGTAATCAATACAACCTCACAGAGCGTGATATTGTATACGCTATTGAGCTTGCGAAGCAGATGAAAGCGGATCAGCTTCTTGAGCTGTTCAAAGGAGAAATAACCTCAACGCACAAAGGCAAGCCTATACGGGTCAAAACGATTGGTCAAAAGCAATATGTGACAGAAATTAAAAAGAAAGACGTTGTTTTCGGTATTGGTCCTGCCGGAACGGGTAAAACGTACTTAGCAGTCGTACTGGCCGTTAAAGCTTTGAAAGAAGGACAAGTCAAACGGATAGTACTGACCCGTCCTGCTGTGGAAGCAGGGGAGAGTCTTGGTTTTTTACCAGGTGACCTGCAAGAAAAGGTTGACCCTTATTTAAGGCCGTTGTATGATGCTCTTAATGATGTTCTGGGCCCGGATCAGGTAGTCAAATCATTAGAGCGGGGCTTAATCGAAATCGCGCCGCTGGCTTATATGCGCGGTCGTACGCTCGATGATTCCTTTATTATTCTTGACGAAGCGCAGAATACGACACCTGAGCAGATGAAGATGTTCTTGACACGTCTTGGATTTGGGTCGAAGATGGTGATTACGGGAGATGTGACACAAATTGATCTTCCGCGCGGCAAATCTTCCGGACTTGTCGAAGCAAATCGCATTTTAAGCCATATTGAAGAGCTTGGATTTATTTATTTCGACGAGCAGGATGTTGTCCGTCATTCACTGGTTCAGAAAATTATTGTAGCTTACAACGAAAATAATGAAAAATGAAAAAGAAAAATGAAAATGGAAAAATGAGACATGAACATGAGAAATCCTCATAATGGAGTGGAATGGCTGCTTTATTTGGTAGAGAGGAATGACCTTCCATGAACAAGGATGAAGTAAAAGCCAAAGGTAAAATTCATGAACAGCTGATCGGATGGAAATATAGCGCTTGGGCTCGGCTTCTGCTTTTTTTACTGCTTGCGCTTGTAGTTTATTTTGCTCTGCATACCAAACTAGTACCTCAAGTCTATGATATTCAACTAGGTGCTAGAAGCGAGAAGACGATTTATGCGCCAAGTCAGACGGAGAATACCGTTGAAACAGCTAAGGCAAGGGAAGAAGCTGCGAAAAAGGTGCTGCCGGTATACCGGATTGTTAACCTTAAAAATGATGCTATGGTAGACTCTATTTTTGATAGATTGACGCAAATTAATAGTGATGCCGAAGTCAAAACTGAAGATAAAGTAAGCATTTTTCAAAAAGTAATTCCGCAGCTCGTCACTGATGTGGAGAACCAGGCCATTAAGGCACTGCGCGACAGCGGTCAGTACAATGAGGATCTGTTCGAGGAAATTAAGAAACGCCTTGAGGAGCAGCAGTACCGAGTGCCTGAGGAAGTGTATTTCAAGCTGCCGCGGCTGACGACGGCCGATTTGGCGGCTATGCATCCGGTAACCAAGGGGATTGTGTCGAAGCTGATCAATGACCCCATCCTGGATGCCCAGGAAGCGAGAGCCAAAGTGGCTGAGCTAGTTAACACCTCCGATTTAACGAAAAATACGACGCGGGAAATGGTGCAGGAGCTCGTAAGAGTGGTGCTTACCCCGAATAAATTTTTTGATCAAAAAGGAACCGATGATGCCAGAACAGATGCCAGAGAGAGCGCAAACATTGTCTATATAAACAAAAATGATGTTCTTGTTAATCAGGGAGAGATGATAACGGAGGAGCTTTATCAACGCTTGGACAAGCTGGAGCTGCTCAAGGATAAAGCCAATCATTTACCGCAATTTGGGCTTATGGTGCTCTCTGTGTTATTACCTTTTCTTTTGTTTATGTTTGTCAGACAAAGCGCGCTGCCGATCCAGTCCAATAATACGCAGCTAATTATGCTAATTTTGATCTTTACGATCAATGTAGTAGGAATGAAGATCATTACTTTGGGACAAAATTTAGATTATCCATACATTGGCTATTTGGCTCCTGTTGCTATGGGCAGCATTCTTATCGCAATTCTGCTTGATACGCAGCTGGCCTTTATTTCTTCGGTGCTGTTCGCTATTCTTTCCAGTATTATTTTCAATCTGGAGCAAGAGCAGCTGTTTGATTTCCGCTACGGTCTGGTTACTTTGGTAGTATGCTTTATGGCTGTATTTACGATTCAGCGGGCAAGCCAGCGTTCGACTATTCTCAAAGCAGGGTTTGTCATTTCGCTTTTTGGCTTGCTAACGATCACATCCATACTGCTGCTCGAAGGTCAGATTTCCCACAAGGAAGCACTGTTATCGCTGGTATTTGCCGCAACTGGCGGTTTGATGACCGCTGTTTTTGTAATAGGTCTGCTGCCATTCTTTGAAGTTGCCTTTGGCATTTTGTCACCGCTGAAGATGGTCGAGCTCTCCAACCCGAATCATCCACTGCTGCGTAAATTACTGACAGAAACTCCGGGAACTTATCATCATAGTGTGATGGTCGGCAACTTATCGGAGGCTGCAGCTGAATCTATTGGCGCCAATGGCTTGTTATGCCGGGTAGGATCTTATTACCATGATATCGGGAAAACAAAGCGGCCAATGTATTTTATTGAAAATCAGACGAATATTGAAAATCCGCATGATCGTATCGATCCGAACCTAAGCACATCCATCATAACGGCACATCCGCGTGATGGTGTGGAAATGCTGAAGGAGCACAAAATTCCGAAAGCGATTCGTGATATTGCTGAACAGCATCATGGTACGACGCTTTTGCATTATTTTTATCATAAGGCGATTAAACAGGCGGAAGAGGAAAATACGAGTAAAGAGTTTCGTGAGGAGGATTTCCGATATCCGGGGCCGAAAGCACAGGGGAAGGAAGCGGCTATTGTAGGCATTGCAGACAGCGTTGAAGCTGCTGTACGTTCACTGCGAAATCCTACACTTGAGCAGATTGATTCCATGGTTCACAAAATCATTAAGTCGCGCCTTGATGACGGACAATTCAATGAATGTGACTTGACACTAAAAGAGCTTGATATTATCGCCAAGACGCTAAATGAAACCTTGCTGGGGATATTCCACTCCCGTATCGAATATCCTGGTGAACTGGCTCCAAAGAAAACTTCCTAGGAACCCATGTGACTGAAAATTGTTGAAAAACGGAGGCGGAACAATGGCTAGCGTTGATTTAACCCTGGAGTGGAACAATGAGCAGACCGTTAAAGATATTACACCTGAACTGATTGCCAAGCTGGAAGAGCTGCTGCAGTTTGCCGGAGAGCTGGAAGGCGTGAGTGAAGGGGAGGTCGCCCTCTCATTCGTGAATGACGAAGCGATTCAAGAGCTGAATAAGCATTACAGGAATATGGACAAAATTACAGATGTATTATCCTTTGCGATGTCCGAAAACGGAGAGGACGAGCTTGAGATTCATTACGAGGAAGCTGAGGCTGGGGAAGAAAATGTGGGAGACTCTGACTCCTTTATCGAGCCTCTTGGTGATATCGTGATTTCCGTTCCGAGAGCAATTGCACAAGCGGAGGATTATGGACATTCCTTCGAGCGTGAGCTTGGATTTCTGTTTGTACATGGCTTTCTACATTTGATCGGCTATGACCATCAGAGCGAGGAGCAAGAGAAAGCTATGTTTGCCAAGCAAGAAAGCATTCTCCAGAGGGCAGGTCTTACCCGTTGAGAGGAAGCGGCTTTCATAGGTGGCGGCGGAGCTTCCGGTATGCGTACGAAGGAATCAAATATGCTTTAGACACGCAAGGCAACATGAAATTCCATTTCTTTGTTGCTTTTCTTGTTTTGATTGCGGCTTTATTTTTTCATTTAAGCAAGACCGATATTCTATTCCTGCTTCTGGCGGTAACGCTGATGCTTGTCACTGAGCTGATCAATACAGCTGTAGAAAAAACAGTGGATCTTGCCATGCCGGATAAACATCCACTGGCCAAGATTGCGAAGGATGTTGCCGCGGCATCCGTATTAGTCTCAGCAGTTTTTGCTGTCGTTGTTGGAATGATTGTATTTTATGAGCCCATAGATAACTTATTCCGTCAGGCTAAACAGCAGGACAATCCGATGTCCCCTGGTATCATTTGGGTGCTGTTGGCTTTGGTCGTTTTATCAGTTATCGTCATTGAAACCCGGTTCTCCGATAAAGGAAAGTTTGTTCGGCCAAGTTTATTAAGCGCTGTAGCCTTTTCGGTTTCTACCTTAATAGCCATTTTTGCCAATTATACGCTAATTGTTTTGTTAGCTTACACATTATCGGCAATTATCTTTATTATCCTGTATGATAAGAAAACGAGACCATTTCCGGCGCTTATTATGGGGGCCATAATTGGTGCTGCTGTAACTGTTCTTGCGCTAGCCTTTATGAACTTGCTTTGAAAGAGAAAGGAAGAACTTGATTGAATCCTGAAAAACTGCTTGAACAAGCCCTGGAGGCCCGAAATCGAGCTTATGCCCCTTACTCCCATTTTCGTGTAGGAGCTGCGCTGTTGGGGGATGATGGAAGCCTACATCTGGGCTGTAATATAGAAAATGCCGCGTATGGCCCTACAAATTGTGCAGAACGGACAGCGCTGTTTCGGGCAATAGCAGATGGAAATCCCCCGCGATCCTTCCAGGCAATCGCCATTATCGGTGATACAGAAGCACCCATTGCGCCGTGTGGAGTGTGCAGACAAGTGCTTTTGGAGCTATGCCGGCCAGATATGCCCGTAATTATGGGTAATTTACAAGGTGAAATAGTCGTTATGACGGTGTCCGAGCTTTTGCCGGCAGCGTTCACACCAAATGATGTACAGCAACAGGAGGGAAAACAATGAGTCAAAAGAAATTCAAGTCGGGCTTCGTTTCTATTATCGGAAGGCCCAATGTAGGTAAATCAACTTTGATGAATCAAATCATCGGTCAAAAAATTGCTATTATGTCAGATAAGCCACAAACAACGCGTAACAAAATTCATGGGGTTTACACTTCAGAGCAAGGACAAATCGTGTTTTTAGATACGCCTGGTATACATAAGCCAACCTCTAAGCTGGGTGACTATATGACCAAGGTTGCTCAAAGCACATTAGGCGAAGTCGATGCCATTTTATTTCTAGTTGATGTAGCCGATGGTATCGGTGGCGGAGACCGCTTCATTATTGAGCAGCTTAAGCTTGTCAAAACACCTGTCATCTTAGTTTTAAATAAAATTGACAAGGTTCATCCGGAAGCACTGCTGCCCATTATAGTTCAATATAAGGATTTATATGCTTTTGCCGAGATTGTGCCTATTTCCGCACTTAGCGGCAACAATATCACAACACTACTCGATCAAATTGTTCGTTATTTACCAGAAGGCCCGCAGTACTATCCAGCGGATCAAGTGACCGACCATCCGGAGCAATTTGTTTGCGCTGAGCTTATCCGTGAGAAAATACTGCATTTGACCCGGGAAGAAATTCCTCACTCTATTGCTGTCCAAATTGAAGATATGAAAGTTCAGTCGAACGGACTTGTGCGGATTTCCGCCGTTATTTTCGTGGAACGGGATTCACAAAAAGGGATTATTATCGGCAAGCAGGGTGCACTGCTTAAAGAAATTGGACAAAAGGCCAGACATGATATCGAAGCACTGCTGGGCTCTAAAGCTTTCCTGGAGCTATGGGTAAAAGTGAAGAAAGACTGGAGAAATCAGGACCGAGTACTGCGTGATCTTGGATTCCGCGGCGAGTAGCGAAGACATACCAGTTATTGCAACGCATAGTTCCTGCATGAAGATACCATCCTATGAAGATCATTTATTTTTTTAAAAAATAGGAGCTGGTAAACATGAAGGACTTCTCGTGGCAATACTTTTCAATAAGTGGTGATTTGGATGCTTACTTACTCTACAAACAAGTAGAGGGAGGTAATCAGGCAGATTCCGATGGAAGGGAAGAACAGCAGGGAATTGAAGATCCGCCGGGTGGACTGAACGGGTAGCATATGCTAGCATGTGCTCGTTCTGCGGATTCATGGGGGAAGAGATGTGCTGCGCAATGTGGAAGGGATCGTACTCCGTAGTATGGACTATGGGGAAGGCAATAAGATTATCAGCTTGTTTACTTCGGAGCTTGGCAAAGTCAGTGTGATGGCCAGAGGTGCCAAAAAGTTAAAAAGCCGGCATGCCGCTGCCACCCAAGTGTTTACGTATGCCGATTTTGTGTTTTACAAACAGCACGGACAAATGGGCTCACTCAATCAAGCCGATATCATAGAGGCACATCACCTATTACGCGAGGATTTAAACATGTCGGCGTATTCGGCATATTTGGTGGAAATGACAGATCGTATGCATGGAGATGAAGAGGGCAGTACCTATATGTTTGAACAGTTGAAAGCAGGACTGCAAGCCATTGAAGATAAGAAGGATATGCAGATCGTGGTCCATTTATTTGAAATGAAAATGCTGGAGCTTGCTGGTTACCTGCCGATAACGGATTGCTGCGTATCTTGCGGTTCGGCTTCAGATCTCCAATCATTCAGTCCCGGAATGGGCGGGGTCCTTTGTATAAACTGCAAATTTAAGGATCCATTCGCAGCTCTTGCGGCACCTGGTACACTGAAACTGCTCAAGCTTTTCCCCAGAATGGATATGAGAAGACTTGGCGCTATCCAAGTAAAAGAGGAAACCAAAGTGCAGCTAAAAACTTGTATGAAAGCTTATATGGATCATCATATAGGAATAAAATGGAAATCCAGAGGGTTTATTGAGCAGATGGAGAAATACAATATTTAGCTATAGGCCGGTAGTTTCTGCGAGTAATGAAGCATCTCTCCCTTATGTCTTTTGATGGCATAACGGCGAGATTTTTTGCGCATATGTTCTGTTAATAAATGGACAACATACTTATGATTTATAAAGTACCGAATGTTTTATATTAATATAAGCAGGAATTTTTATTTATTCATCGTATATATCTTAGTACGACAACAATTAAGCAGCGAGCACCGGGGGACTAAAGGGATGCCTACAACTAAAATTATCGTCGACGCCGACGCCTGTCCCGTTAAACCTGAAATTGCTAAAACGGCTGTACAATTTGGTATTCAGGTGCTGCTCGTTGCTTCCTTTGACCATCGGATGAAAGAAAGCGATGGGGTGACCGTTGTGCAGGTGGACCGCAGTGATCAATCCGTGGATCTGTACATCGCCAATCATATTAAACCTAATGATGTATTAGTAACTCAAGATTTTGGATTGGCTGCAATCGGACTAGCTAAAAAGGCTGTAGTCTTGTCTAATAGGGGACAGACATACACAGATGAAACCATCGACTTTCTCCTGGAAAGGCGTCATGAATCTGCCAAACAGCGCAGAAACGGCAAGCACAGTAAGGGGCCCAAGCCTTTTACTGAGGAAGATCGAATTTTTTTTCTACAAAGTCTGACAAAAGTTTTAACGCGTTTGCAGGATTATGGTTCTGGGTAGCGAATAGTTATACGTCGGAAACGGCGGCATCGGAAAGAGCGTTACTGGAATGAAGGTGGTTGGAATTGAGTAACGGACGCATACCTGAAGAGGTGATCGAGGCTGTCCTTAGACGGCACGATATTGTTGATGTCATTGGCAAGTACGTTCATTTAAGCAAGCAAGGCCATTATATGAAAGGTCTCTGCCCTTTTCATTCCGAGAAAAGCCCGTCTTTTACAGTCACGCCGGAAAAGCAGATTTATCATTGCTTTGGGTGTGGGGTTGGTGGTAATTCCATTCATTTTCTTATGGGGATTGAAGGATATAGCTTTGCCGAAGCAGTTCGTGGATTAGCAGAACAAGCAGAAATTCCAATCACATGGGAGGAATCAACTGCTGAGCAGACCGAGCAGCAGCAGGAGAAGTCGGCTTTGCTTAAAGCTCACGAGTTTGCTGCCAAGCTTTACAACTACATTTTGGGAAATACCGATCAAGGGAAAGTAGCGCTCGAATATCTCCGTTCCCGCGGGGTATCAGATAAGCTCATCGAGACGTTCCAAATCGGTTATGCTCCTGCGATGTGGGATACGCTTGTAAAACAGCTCGAGAAACGTGGCTTTGATTTGGCGCTTATGGAAAAGGGGGGGCTGATTTCTGCGAGATCTGAAGGGGATGGTTACCTCGATAAATTTCGTGAACGTATCATATTTCCAATATGTGATGCCTCTGGCAAGGTGATTGGTTTTGGAGGCAGAGCAATGGGTGATGCACAGCCCAAATATTTAAACAGTCCGGAAACTGTTCTATTTAATAAGAGCCGAACCTTATACAATATGCATCTCGCTAAGCCTAATGTTCGCAAGCTCCAGAAGACGGTAATTTTTGAAGGTTATATGGATGTCATTAAGGCTTGGGAAGCTGGAGTTCTCAATGGGGTTGCGACAATGGGGACGGCACTTACGAAAGAGCATGCAGGATTATTGAACCGAAACAGCGAACAAATTGTCTTATGCTATGATGGAGATAGTGCGGGACAGTCCGCAGCTTTCAAAAGCATTCCGCTTCTAGAAGAAGCCGGCTGTCGTGTGAATGTCGCTATGCTGCCGGATGGCCGGGATCCAGACGATTATGTTTCGAACTTTGGCTTTGAACGATTTGTACGGGAGATTGTGGAGCCTGCCGTACCATCGATGAAATATAAGCTTCTCTACATTCGCAAAAATTTTAAAATGCATGAGGATGGCGATAGGGTCCGTTACTTGCAAACCGCGATTAAATCTATTGCGGGGTTAGCTTCTCCTATAGAAAGAGAACATTATTTGAAGCAATTATCCTCGGAATTTCCGGAATCCTCCTTTGAGGCGTTAAAGCAGGATTTAAGCGAACACCTGCTGCAATCGGAAAAAAACAAGAGCAGCGGGGATAATAAACCATTTCTGTGGAATAATGTTATGAATAATAGGAGAGCAGCGGAACGAAAAACCACGCTATTTCCTGCATACCACAACGCAGAACGACAACTGCTGGCCATTATGATGCACGACCGTGAAGTGTGCCTGCAGGTAGAGACGCAATTGGGTGATCAGTTTTATGTCGAGGCTCATGCAGTATTAGCTGCTTATTTATATGCTTACTACGCTCAGTATATGGAGCCGAATGCAAGCCAATATATTGCCATGCTGCAAGATGATCAATTAGAGAGCTTGGCCAGCTCCATCGTTATGATTGGAGCAAATCACGGTGGATACGATCAAGTGATTGAGGACTATATCCGTGAAATTAAGAAGTATCCGATGCAGCAAACGATTGCTCGCAAGAAAGAAGAAATGACTCAGGCTGAGCAAGCAGGAGACCATCGGATGGCAGCACAAATAGCATTTGAGATTATAACCCTAGAAAAACAGCTTAAGTCATCTTAGTGGTACCGAGCTTCTAGGGGGGAGGGAGTCCGTATTATGGCGAATGATCAGCACACAGAGCTTGAGACAGAATTAACGCTGGACCAAGTAAAAGAACAGCTCATTGAGCTTGGGAAAAAACGTTCCTCGCTAACGTATAAAGATATTATGGAAAAGCTGGCTCCATTTGATCAGGATCCTGAGCAAATTGACGAATTCTACGAACAGCTTTCGGAAATGGGCATTGACGTTGGGAACGAGTCTGACGATGAAACGGTCGCTCCTGAAGATCGGGAGCATGACGAGTTCAACTTTGATGATGATCTTACACTGCCTCCAGGCATTAAGATTAACGATCCTGTCCGGATGTATTTGAAGGAAATCGGCAGGGTTCCGCTCCTATCAGCGGATGATGAGGTGGATCTAGCCAAGAGGATTGAGAATGGCGATGAAGAAGCCAAACGCCGTTTGGCCGAAGCTAACCTGCGGCTAGTTGTTAGTATTGCAAAGCGCTACGTGGGCAGAGGCATGCTCTTCTTGGATCTGATTCAAGAAGGCAACATGGGACTTATCAAAGCTGTTGAGAAATTTGACCATACCAAGGGATATAAATTTAGCACCTATGCAACGTGGTGGATTCGTCAAGCCATTACGCGGGCTATTGCCGATCAGGCGAGAACCATTCGGATTCCCGTACATATGGTTGAAACGATTAATAAGCTTATTCGTGTCTCCCGCCAACTGCTTCAGGAACTCGGGAGAGAACCTACACCGGAAGAAATCGCCAAAGAAATGGATCTTAGCACAGATAAAGTGAGGGAGATTATGAAAATCGCCCAAGAGCCTGTATCGCTTGAAACTCCAATTGGAGAAGAAGATGATTCGCACCTTGGAGATTTTATCGAAGACCAGGAAGCTTTGGCACCTGCAGATGCAGCGGCTTATGAGCTTCTCAAGGAACAGCTGGAGGACGTACTCGACACCTTAACGGAAAGAGAAGAAAATGTGCTGCGGCTGCGCTTTGGACTCGATGACGGCCGAACCCGAACTTTAGAAGAAGTGGGCAAGGTATTCGGTGTAACTCGTGAACGGATTCGCCAAATCGAAGCGAAAGCATTGCGTAAGCTGAGACATCCTTCCCGCAGCAAGAGACTGAAGGATTTTCTGGAATAACGCTATGATGCGACCCTGCCCTGAAGTGGTGGGGCTTCTTTTTTTTGTAAGGCTATAAAATAGTAAAATATGAAGAGCGAGTAAAATATGAAGACTCTGCAGCCGATAAATGAGCTAGGATGGTGAGGCTAATATGGAAGATGGAAAACGAAAAATAATTGTAAAAGAAATTGAGCATTGGCGCAGAAGCCGGCTGCTGCCAGAACATTATTGCGATTTCCTGATGAATTTATATTTGGAAGAAGGAATGGAAAAGCCTAAATCCTTAATGGGCGTCCCGGCTGACTCGATAGCACGCAGCAACTGGAAAATATGGCTACTGATAATGGCTATAATTGGGATTTTTTCCTTTTCTGCTCTCAATTTTAACTCTTTTGGAATTCCATTGCAAATAGGCGTCTCTGTTTTAGTTGGTCTAATCGGCTACACGCTAGGGTTCAGAAGGAGAAAGGGAGCACCCCTGATAGCCAACCTGGTATGTGGGATTACCTCTCTCTTTATACTCTTCATAGGACTATACATAATGGATGGGCAGCAAATTGACTCGTCGAGCGCTTATGTAACCTTTATTGCCAGCTGCAGTCTGATTTGGTTATTATGCGGATTGTTTGGTAAAATAGGATCGTTACATTTTAGTGGCTGGATAGGCCTTATGGGGACCTACGGCTGGATGCTTGTTCACAAGCTTCAATCGCCCATTTGGTGGTCGCTTGAGCTAACCTGGCTGCCCGTCAGCTTGCTTTTCGTTTGGATAGCCTGGCTCGTTCATCATAAAAGCAAGGAAAATTCCGGTATTTTATTTTTAGTAGGCTTTTTAACCCTTTTTGCTCCGGAAGGCATCAGTTTTTTGACAAGTGTAGGCGTTACCATGCAAATCATTCAATTTTCTTTTATGTGTAAGCTGGTGGCTGCAGGTATTGTGTTGTTCTTATTACGAAAAAAATGGATAGAGTGGGTTATATAAATGAATAAAGTGGGTTACATAAAATGAAGCTAAAATTATCAAAACGTTTGCAGCTAATCGCAGATTGGGTACCACCACAAAGCCGTTTAGCCGATATTGGTTCCGATCATGCCCTGCTTCCCTGCTACCTGGCTCAGGCTGGTATCGTTACTTTTGCGGTAGCCGGAGAGGTCAATCCAGGACCAATGGAAGCAGCTTCCAGGCAAGTCAGAGAAAGCGGTCTGAGCAGCCGTATTGATGTGCGCGGAGGAAATGGCCTGGAAGTGCTAACCCCGGGTGAAGTGGACGTTATCACAATAGCCGGCATGGGCGGAAGCCTGATTGCAGCTATACTGGAGGAAGGCAAGGAAAAGCTGGCCGGAATTAGCAAGCTGATCCTTCAACCTAACGTGGGAGAGGAACAGGTCCGTCGCTGGCTTGATAAAGAAGCCTGGCTGCTCGAAGCCGAAACCATTGTGGAAGAAGACGGCAAAATTTATGAAATTTTGGCGGCTAGTTATTGTGGGGGAGAGCAGGGACAAGGGCAGGGACTAGGGCAAGGTCAGGAGCAGGGGCAAGGGCAAGGGCAAGGGCAAGGGCAAGAGCAAGAGCAAGAGCAAGAGCAAGAGCAAGAGCAAGAGCAAGAGCAAGAGCAAGAGCAAGAGCAAGGACAAGAGCAAGAACAGGAGCAAGGAAGCCATTCGCTTTCGCATACGTTGAAAAGTTTATATGAAGATAGGTTATTGGCTAATGGGCTAAAAGTGAGCAGAGCAAAGCTGCTGCAAATGGGGCCATATTTGATTGAGGAAGCACCTGTGGTTTGGTTTCGTAAATGGGAAAGCGAGTTAGAGAAACTGGAAATGATTCGTGGGCAGCTTGCTCGATCCGCCGCAGAAGCTTCGAAGATTAAAGCTCAGGCCGTTAGTCAGGAAATCGAAGATATTAAGGAGGTGCTTCACGCTTGTTCGCAAAAGGTCAAACCGTAATACAGCTTTTCGAGAAGCTTGCACCTAAGCATTATGCGATGTCAGATGACAAGATCGGCCTTCAGCTCGGAACCTTGCAAAAGGAAATCCGTAAGGTGCTTATTGCCTTGGATGTAACAGACGCTGTAGTCGAAGAAGCAATCAATGAAGGTATTGATTTGATCATTGCTCATCACGCGATTATTTACCGTCCCTTGCCGCATTTGCAGACAGATACTCCTGCAGGACGATTGTATGAAAAACTGATCAAGCATGATATTGCGGTCTATATCGCTCACACCAATCTTGACGTGGCTGAAGGCGGAGTTAATGATATGCTTGTTCAGGCGCTGGGCTTGACAGAGCTGAGTTCGCTTGAGGATGTGCACACAGATAAGCTGAAAAAGCTTGTCGTCTTCGTGCCACAGACGCATCATCAGCAGGTGCTGGATGCCCTGTTCACAGCCGGAGCAGGCTGGGTAGGGCAATACAGCAGCTGCAGCTTCAGCACCCCTGGAACTGGCACATTCCTTCCGCAGGAAGGAACTACGCCTTTCATCGGGGAGGCTGGGAAGCTGGAACGCGCGCAGGAGGTGCGCGTGGAAACGATTGTGCCTGAAAGCTTGCAGCGCAAAGCTGTTCAGGTCATGATCAAGGCCCACCCTTATGAAGAGGTGGCCTACGATCTGTACCCGCTGGAGCTTGCGGGTAAGGTGCACGGGCTCGGCCGGGTCGGCAAGCTGCCCGGCGGGGCAACCCTTCGTGAGCTGGCAGAGCTCACGAAGCAGGCCTTCGACGTGCCCGCGGTACGCGTCGTCGGCGATCTGAGCCGGCCCATCTGCAAGGTGGCCGTGCTGGGCGGTGCTGGCAGCCGCTATGTGCGGCATGCCTTGTTTGCGGGCGCCGATGTACTGGTCACCGGCGACATCGATTATCACACAGCGCATGATGCCGCTGCAGCAGGGATTGCACTTATCGACGTGGGACACAATGTCGAGAAGATCATGAAGCGCGGCGTAGCTGATTATCTCGCCGCACAGCTGGTTAAGACGCAGACGCAGGTCATTGCATCGCAAGTGGAGACAGAACCCTTTCAATTCTTATAGTTTATAATTTAAGCATAAATAAGCATGAAGAAGTGCAGGAATCATCGCTCGTGAAAACATAGGAAAGATTTCCGGTTGAATTTCTTGACGATTCCCTGTATACTAGCATATGCATTGGAAAGTTTGCCAGACAATCGCTGGCGCCGGGTAAACCGTCGCGAGAGGAAAGTCCGGGCTCCATAGGGCAGGGTGCTGGATAATGTCCAGTCAGCGCGAGCTGAAGGATAGGGCCACAGAAATGGACCGCCGATGGCTTTACACTCTTGAGTGAATCGCACAGGCAAGGATGGAACCGTGGTGTAAGAGACCACGAGGAGCTATGGTGACATAGTTCCTGGTAAACCCCACTTGGAGCAAGACCTAGAGGGACGCAGGCCGCTCTTGCAGCGGCAGCCTTTGCCCGAGGCGCGTTCGGGTTGGTCGCTTGAGCCATATAGCAATGTATGGCCTAGATAGATGATTGTCACTTCAACGGTGGGAGGGCGCTAGACACCCGTTTTACCACTGGAAGCACAGAACCCGGCTTACGTCAAACTTTCCATAAGTCTAATTAAATAGTAAATGCGGATAACTGGAAAGTAATATACTCCAGTTTTTTTGTCTTTTTTAGATGCTTATGTTTCTGTCTTTAATTGGTTTCTTCGACAATTCAGGAGACTCGAGTGGGCTTAACTTGACAATTAATAGTATAGATACTAAACTAAAAATATGAAATGGCTGACCGTCAGCTGGACCTGCTGGACCATGGCTTTTTCGGCACTTTTTTAGCTGAAAGGGAAAAGAGGGAAATAGCGAAGGAGAGGAAGGAGCGGAAGAACGAGAGTAGCAGCCCTAGCAGCCCGTCTCCCCAGAAGGGAGCTTGACTTAACGATGTTTTTGATCGTTAAAGCAAGTGTTTCCAGGGCAAACCTTCACGTTAATGATGATTTTCATCGTTAAAAGAGGACGGATGACCTCTTTGGGTGGTTAAAAGGGATTTTAACGATGTTTTTCATTGTTAAAGTAGGTTGTGGAGACGACCAGGTCCTTTTAAGGATGAAAAACATCGCTAAATTAGCAGATCTTCATCCCTAGCACCTTTGCCCGCTTCAAATCTCCTCGCTGTTCGGTGAGTTTGTATGTTGGTGCGAAAGTAGTTGGGAGGGAAGAGGGCTCAAAGGAAACAAAGGACGCCGCCCAGGCCGTTTGATAATAAAATTTTTTTAGAAATTTAGTTTAGCATCTATACTACAGGAGGCGTAAGTGGTCAAATAGGAAGTTTAACAGGAATCATATCAAGAATTTTATCAAAAATCTTATAAAAAATCTTATCAACGGCAGAAGAGTTTTTCAGCAACTATAATCAAAAATAACTTTTCTAACATTTCTCGATGAAAGTAAAATTCACCCAAAACGGAGGAAGACACCTATGAAGGAGTACATTGTTGTTGTTGGCGGATATGGACATGTAGGGCAAATGATATGTAGGGAGCTCGGTGAATTGTATCCAGGTAAAGTGTATGCGGCGGGGAGAAGCCTTGAGCGTGCGGAGGAATTCAGTGGGGCAACTGGCGGGAAGGTGAGGCCTTTACAAATTAATATTGAGGAAGGTTTCGATACGAATTTCATAAACGACGTCAAACTTGTTATCATGTGCTTGGACCAAACGAATACCAGCTTTGTTGAGTCTTGTTTGATCAATGGGATTCATTACGTAGATGTTTCTGCAAAATATTCCTTTCTGACTCAAGTGGAAAAATTACAGGCGGTGGCTGAGGCGAATGGTGCAACTGCTGTACTGAGCATTGGACTTGCACCTGGACTTACGAACTTGCTGGCACTCAAGGCTAAGAACTTAATGGATCAAGTGGATGCTATAGACATTTCCATTATGCTTGGCATGGGAGACCAGCATGGGAAAGCGGCAATTGAGTGGACTGTTGACAATTTGGGTACGAATTTTGAAGTGGTGAAGAAAAATAAAAAAGTAAAGGTTGCGAGTTTTGCAGACGGCAGGAAAACGGATTTTGGAGCAGGGCTGGGACGTAAGATGGCATACAGGTTCAATTTCTCGGATCAACATGTGCTGCCGCGTACCCTTGGTGTACCGAGTGTTTCCACGCGTCTCAGTTTCGATTCCACTGTGGTGACTGGATTGATAGCTTGGCTTAGGGCGACAGGCTCGCTTCGTTTATTGAAGTTTAAACCGATACGTAATATCGTCGTTCAAATGTTCGGAAAAATGAAATTTGGAGAGGATATATTTGTTGTGAAAGTCGATGCTCTAGGGATGAAAAATCAAAAGACTGTGTTGGCAGAGTGTTTTTTACAAGGGAGGAATGAAGCAAGGATTACGGCGTCTATAGCCGCTTCTGTTGCTAATATTGTATACCTCTCTGAGCTGCCGCATGGTGTATATCATATTGAACAGTTGTTTGAACTGGATAATTTACTACATTCTGAAAATCAGGGGGTCATCTTCGATACACGAATTAATGAGTATATGCTTCCAAAATGATATAATACTCCGGAGTTTGTAGGTCACTCAGAAAATAATGTAGCAAGTTATAAGAACTCAGAACTCAACACCTCACACCTCGATAAAAAGTAGTAAAACCGCCAGTATAAAATGAAGCCTAACGGCAATCACAATACTGACGGCTATGAAAAAAGTGAGAAGCTAAATGTTAACGCATGTTCCTTAGCCACTCAAGCTTTTGCTGGATTTTTTCAAACGGATTAGATATAAACTGCGGTAAGGTATTGACGCTGCGGTTTTTTTGGTTGGAAGCTGCTTGTAAGGCTTGGACTACATCGATGATGCCATAGCCGAAATCATTATCTTTTCCTGCCGGGCCTAAATCTTGAGCAGTTTGGCGGATTACATCGTAGACTTCTGTGTTTTTAAGATTGGGATTTGTTGAACGTATTAAAGCGGCTAATGCTGTGACATGCGGGCTTGCCATTGAAGTGCCCGACAACGCCGCATATTGGTTTCCTAAGTAGGTGCTGGCAATGTTAACTCCTGGAGCTGCCACATCTATATAGTCCCCATAATTAGAAAAGGATGCTCTGTTATTCTGTGCATCGGTAGCAGCAACAGCCAAAACCTCGGGATAAGCTGCCGGGTAGCCTGGCTGTTCAGTATTATCATTTCCGCTTGCTGCAATTAATACAACGTCCCGATCGAATGCATAACGAATAGCATCATGGAGAAAGCTGGAATCCGCATAGTTGCCTAAACTCATATTAATAACCTTGGCTCCGTGGTCGGTTGCCCAGATAATTCCTTCTGCAACGGAGTAGGTGCTTCCTGCGCCACTTTGATCCAACACTTTTACAGGCATTACCTTGTTATACCAAGTCATCCCTGCTACACCTAGATTGTTATTTACAACTGCTGATATTACTCCAGTTACGTGTGTGCCGTGTCCGACGTCATCATCAGGGGTATCATTTTGTTCAACTACGTTATAGCCTTGTACTAGGTGATCTTTTAGATCCTGATGATTTAGATCTGCTCCGGTATCCACAACACCTACAATTACATCCTCGGCCCCGCGGGTTACCTGCCAGCCTTGTGTCGTTTCAATAAGCGGCAAATTCCATTGATATCTTTTGAAAAGTTGATCGTTGGGAACGAAATTAGCTTCCAGATTGTCTGACACGGCTGGCGATTGATCCATTTTTTTAGTTTCATGTATAGTGTCGTTCGTTAGATAAAGGTAATGCGGCTCGACATAATCAACGTTCCATTTGCTGAAGTAATCGATAAGCTGCTTAGCCTCCATACCTTCGGCAATAAATACATAAGTAGAGGCCAGCTGGCGCACAGAACGGGCGTTAATTTCTCTTGTGATTTGTGCAAGCTGCACTTGAGTAGGGTTCTGCCTGAATCGAACGACGACTTCATTTTCGTGGTAATGGCTTGTATTCTGATTGTCTTCGGGATGATCAATTACTTTTTCCCTTAATGTCCCGGTTTCAACGGATTTGGTTTTCCAGTGGTTATCTTTGGGATAGGGTTCCAATCTTAAATTTTTGAGTTGATGGTCAGTTACATGCTGCAAAATATCCTGATGAATAACGCCAATAAGCGATCCGCTTTTATTGTCATCTTCGGAGACTACACCTAGCACAAAATATGAACGGCTCCCGTTTCCAATTAATGGAGATTGGTACGGCGTTCCTTTATCAACCGACACCTTGGCCGCTTTCACAAGAGCAAGCACTTGCTCTTGTATTTCAGAAGGAAGCGTCCCTTCCTGAATACCAGCTTCGAGCGGCTCACTGCGCTTAGTCCACATCAGCATATCCATTTTTTCATGGCCGGTTCTCATCGTATGCAGCATACTGGCAGTCATGTTCTTATCATTTCCAGCATTATGTTTCATAATATCCTGACTCATTTGTTTTAAATCCAGAGAGCATTGAGTGCGGCAGAGCTCGTCTGTTACTTGAATGTCATTTTTAAGAATAGTTTCTTTGGCTGTTACTTCCTGTTTGGCCTCATAAATTTCAGCTTGTGGGGGCCGTTCAACATGCTGCTGGCTTGAAAAAACAAACATACCTAAGCCCATAATAATCAAAAAGGAACTTATATAACGCCACATGGATTTTGAAGCCTCCTTTTAAATCTTGGATTTCTCCCTTGTTTAGCTTTTAGGGTGGGGTTCAGATAAAGCTTTTATGCGCGCATTCCTGCGTTTACATATACCTTTTACGGAAAATTTATGGTACTATAGGAAAAGCGCAAATTTAGGAGGTAACTTATGTATGGCTGTCTTCAAAGTAAAAAATATTTGTGAATCTGCTCAATCCAAGATGAAGGAAGCAACCGGAAAAATGGAGGTTTTCCTGAATCAAAATTCTTTACCATTATTGAATGTTGAGAACGATCCTGCAATGGAGGAATTTTATCGCGGGTATTTACAGGACACCAGGCATCTGCTTGTTTTTTGCGAGGTAGCCTATGAAAAGCTGGGAGTTTGTTTGCGTCGCCCTACTTTTAATGTGGATTTTTCAGAAAAGGTCCTGTATGAGGTGTACCATACTTGTGTAAATGCCTTCTTCTACCCGAAAAACGAATGTTATTCGGAAGATGGCCGCTATGCTTACACGGGACAGGATGCTATCCGTTTCCGTAAAAAACCGATTCGTGAACTGCGCGATTTGACGATCGAGCTTTCCAAAATTTTTGAAGAGCTTCGCGAGGAATTATCTTACTATGAGACCGACTACATTACACAACGCCGTATGCAAGGCGAGAAATTATAGGATAAGCTCTCCCTGAATCTGAGGGGGATGAAAGGGATGCGAGCTCGATGCGCATCTCTTTTCTTTTTAAAGGAGAATGATAAGGGGGAACTGGAATGTATAAGGAAGAAGATGTAATAAATCAAAGTAAGATGATTATTAAGCTGAATCAGCATCCTAGTGGGGGATATGTCGCTTGCCCGCTTTTTTCGCATTATGGGTATAGCTGGCTTAGAGACGGCTCATTTATCGCTTATGCGATGGATACGGCAGGGGAGCCGGAAAGTGCTGGGCAATTCTATGAATGGGTAGACCGTGTTTTGCAAACTAAAAAGGATCAGGTCCAGGAATTGCTGCGCAAGCAAAGAGAGGGCATTTGGATTGAACGGAGTGAGTTTCTGAATACGCGCTACCATTTGGATGGAAGGGATGATCATTCGGATTGGGGCAACTTCCAGCTAGATGGCTATGGGGCTTGGTTATGGGGGCTTTGCGAGCATATAAGAAGGACTGGGAATGACGCTTTATTAAGGATTTACAGGGAAAGTATTGAACTAACCGTGGAATATCTGCAGGCATTTTGGCTGTTCCCTAATTATGATTGCTGGGAGGAATTTTCGGATTATGTCCATCCTTCCACTTTAGCTTGTATTTACGGAGGGCTGCATGCTCTTGGAGAGCTGGAAAATCGCCCAGAGCTATTGGCCAAAGCAGAGGAAATCCGCAGCTTCCTTCTGGAGCATTCGGTTCTGGAACAGCGTTTCGTAAAGTCCGTCCAATATCAAGATGGAAAATGGCAGCCGGTTCAGCCGGGAGTGGATGCGAGCCTGTTATGGCTAGCATTGCCTTTTGGTGTTGTAGAGCCCTCAGATCCTCTGATGCTGGCAACTGTGGAGGCCATTGAAAAAGAACTTAAGCATGAAGGCATTCAGCGTTATGCCGCGGATACTTATTATGGCGGCGGTGAATGGCTGCTCTTAACTGCATGGTACGGATGGCTGAAGGCCGAGCTCGGTGATCGTGAAGAAGCCAACCGTTGTCTGAACTGGATTATTTCCAAAGCAGACGCACTGGGGAGGCTTCCTGAGCAGGTACCTGATGCTCTCCGCAGCGTTTCGGCTTATGACGATTGGGTGAACCGCCTGGGACGTCCTCCCTTACCGCTGCTTTGGTCACATGCGATGCTGCTGGTACTTTCTAACAAGCTGGGCTAAAGAATATCACCCCTTGAATCCGGGAATATTGTGATGGGGGTGATAATGATGCCGCAAGTAAAATGTGCTGTTGCTAACTGCAGCTATTGGTCAGAAGGAAACAACTGCCAGGCCGACGTAATCATGATCGAGATCGACAAGCATGCGAATGCCAATTTCAATGAAGAGTTTGCCGGCGAATCGTTTGATTCGGAGCATAAGGATACGGCAAGCAAAGCTGAGAATACCTGCTGTCACACTTTTAAACAGAAAAAATAGCTTTCCTCAAGTGGAGGTTATACCTATGGAAAAAGATGATGACCGGAATAAGTTTGGCGGCGATGAATTTGAGGAATATGCTGCTGAAATTACCGCACCTCTGACGGAACAGCACAATGGCCGAAGAGATGAAAGCCATGAATCACGATCCGCAGGGGCAGGGCTCCAATCCCGGAAAATTGGATATACGGCTTTATTTATTGCATTGGCAGCCTTATTCGTATGGCCAGCTATTCTTGGCCCAATCGCAGTTGTGCTTGGATTTATTGCTTTCAGAGGCGGCAGCAAATCATTAGGTACTTGGTCGATATCAATAGGTCTGGTTACTTTTATTGCTTATTTTTTATTGCTGCCTTATTTCCCTTAAATCGTTTGGACATGCAAGAAAGAAATTTGAGCAAGCCTTAACGGGCTTGCTTTCTTTTTTTTACATAGGTAATTTTTATTAAAAATGCCGTAAAACCGGATAGAAGCGAATATATACGGAAATATACGCATTGTCGGAGGTTAATACGGAGATAGCTCCCGTATGGTTATAGTTTTTGCGGGGGGAAGACATATCCGTGCATTTGACTGTATAGGGTAGTAGTAATATATAATGTATAGTAATCATTAAAAATTTATTTTTAAGGGAGGTGGACCTATTCTCCTCGGCTCTACAAGAGGGGATGGGTAAGGTATTGGATAGTGATCCGTTACCGTTGTTATGGAATATAGCTTTAGTGCTTGGCTTGGTTTTGCTAAATGGTTTTTTTGTTGCCGCTGAATTTGCTATGGTGAAGGTACGAAGCAGCCGGATTGACACACTAGCGGAAGAGGGGCGCACGAATGCCAAATTTGCCAAAGGGATCATTCACAATCTGGATGCGTACCTGTCGGCTTGTCAGCTTGGGATCACACTTACTTCGTTAGGCTTGGGGTATGTGGGTGAGCCAGCCTTCGCTTTAATGCTTGGTCCGTTACTGCAGCCCTTCGGGCTATCAGACGGAGTATTTCATACCATATCATTTCTCATTGCTTTTACTCTAATGACTACGCTCCATATTACATTAGGGGAACAGTTCCCTAAGACATATGCTATACGTAAAGCGGAGAAAATCACACTGCTTTCTGCAGCACCTATGGTTCTCTTTTACAAAATTATGTTTCCTTTTATTTGGGTCTTAAACGGTATTTCCAATTGGATGCTGCGCCGCGTAGGGATTGAGCCTACCACTGAGCATGAAATCGCGCATACGGAGGAAGAAATTCGGGTATTGATGAAAGAAAGTCACAAAAACGGTCTCATAGACAACACAGAGCTTACGCTTGTTGACAATATATTCGAATTCGCAGATACTACAGCCAAAGAAATTATGATACCGCGTACAGAGATGGAGTGTTTATACGCTAACCTTTCTTATGCCGAGAATTTAGCATTTGCCATTAAGGATATGCGTACGCGCTATCCCGTTTGCGATCCTGATAAAGACAATATTATCGGGTTTGTGCACATTAAGGATTTACTTAAGCCAGATTCTAATCTGAAGGGGATCAAGAAAATTATGCGTCCTCTTATGACAGTTCCCGATTCCATTCAAATTAGCGATCTGCTCAAAATTTTACAAAAAAAACGCGGTCAAATGGCACTTTTGATCGATGAGTACGGAGGCACCTCAGGACTTGTAACTTTAGAAGATATCATGGAGGAAATCGTCGGGGAAATTCAGGACGAATTCGATGAGGAACGCCCTACCATTGAGATGAAGGATGAAAACACCTTCTCAATTGATGGTCTGCTGCTTATTGACGAAGTTAACAATTATTTTGGACTGGAGATCACCTCAGACGATTATGATACGATCGGAGGCTGGGTATACTCGCAAATCGAGATGCCTCCTAGCAAAAATCAGCAGGTCATGTACAATGAGGAGTTTCAGTTTGTTGTGGAAGAAACCGATCATTTACGCATCTCCAGAATTATGGTTCGCAAACTAGTTGTACAGGAAGATATGCTTGAGCAAAATATTTCTTAGTTCTGAGATTATAGCAAGTTGTATGACGCCGTGCAGCCTTATTCACATTCTTCAGTTGGCTGCGCGGCAGTTATGCGTATCTGCCCCAACATGCCCCTACATATTGAAATGAGGTCGATTATGAGTATAGATCCAAGAGCGATGAGTCAGCTGTTGCGGCTTCAACTGTTAAACAGCAGCAGTTTGCTTTCCGGAGGTACTGACGCTGCTCAGGATTCTGAGACGGATTTCAACGCTTTACTGCAAAGCATTATGGGACAACCTATACCCGGTGCAAGTATGCAGCCTGATTCACTGGCAGACTGGCCAGAACTAAATAACGAAAATAACGAGCTTCTTCCGAGCTCATTGCTGGGTTTAAACAAATCGTATACACCACTTCAGTTCAGTGCTCAGACGGGCTCAACTGACTACGATTCTCTTATCGATCAAGCAAGCAGCAGGTTTGGCGTTGATGTCAGTTTAATTAAGGCTGTTATTAATCAGGAATCTTCCTTTGACAGCCAAGCTGTTTCTTCGGCAGGAGCTAAGGGACTTATGCAATTAATGGACGGCACGGCCAGAGGGCTTGGTGTGACTGATTCTTTTGATGCTCAGCAGAATGTTCAAGGCGGTACGCAATATTTGGCCAACTTACTGAATAAATACGGCGGCAATGAAGGAATTGCATTGGCGGCTTACAATGCTGGTCCTGGACGTGTGGATCGGCTTGGCATTCGTAATGAAGAGGACCTGCAGCAGAAGCTCCATTTACTGCCTAAGGAAACGCAGGCTTATATCAGCAAGGTGCTGGGCTTGAAGCAAATTTACGAATAATTCAAGAAAATTTGCCTTGCGGCGTCCTTTGAGGTGCTTGTTCATTACCTGGTTGCATGGGGGAGGGAAGGACTGTGGGCTCCAACCGCTGTTAAAGATTTGTTCCCTTGAATGGAATGGATATGGGGGTTGGAACAAATCTTTAAATGCGGACGCTATCGCTTTTCCACCCACAGTCCTTCCCTCTCTCAGCATACATAGTGCAGAACAAGCGATAATCAAACGGACAGCCGGCAAGGATTTTTCTTTCTGGGTTTAAAGCAGCTGTTCAAGCGGATGTGTGCTTTAACGGTGCTATACTAGTTAATATATGAAAAGCCGGCTCCCTCTTTCTTTTAAGTGGGAACGGCTTTTTTTACAGATAAAAAAGTGTAAGGTGCTTTATAGCGATGAAGGCCTATGAAGGCACTAAAGGATGAAACAGGGATACCTTATAAAAAAATTTGGAAGAAGTCTGAAGTATGGGGGCAGAGTAGGTGACAAAGTAGGTGGCAAAGTAGTGGCAGAAGGGGAATGTCAAGCATTACGGACATGAGGGCCGTTATTTGTTTCAAATTTCCCTATTTTGGGAAGCTTACGGACCTCAGATCCGCTATTTGAATCAAAAGGAGCTCTAAAACCTCAAGATAAGGCGAATAAGGTATCTGATGTCCGTAGCGATCCCCAAAGGACCCTATTTGTCATAAATAGCGTATCTCATGTGTCCGTAAGCTGCTTGGAATTGGATCTGTCATCGTCTGAACGGCCCCAGTCCTTTTCGTTTTAGTGGTCCGCCCCCCACAAAATGAGCGTATGCTTCACATAACGATGTTTTTCATCGTTAAAGCAAGGGTTTTCCGGTAATCAGCCACTTTAATGATGATTTTCATCGTTAAAAGAGGACGGATGGCCTCATCTGGGGGCTAAAAGGGATTTTAATGATGTTATTCATTGTTAAAGTATGGTTGTGGGGTGATCTGGTGCTTTTAGCGATGAAAAACATCGTTAAAGTAGCAGTTCCTCTCAGTTCTTCATTCCAGCACCTTTGCCCGTTAGGGAGTTTCCTCCAATGAGGAGAAAACACCTTACTGGCTGTCCGCTTGAGCTTGGTGTTCTTACACTACTTAGCTGGTAGGGAGCGGGTGTTGGTGGAAGAGCGTTAGCGTACGCATTTAAAGATGGGTTTCTACCGCCAAAGTCTAATTAAGAAAAATACATTTTTAACAGCGGCTGAAGCCCAAATCCATTCCCTGTGCGACGCACTCAGGTCACGAACACACTCCTCAAAGAGCACCTCAATAAGCACCGCAAAGCGTTTTTCTTTTCAATTGCTTGAGTTGCACACGGTTTTAAGCTTTAATTAAGATTAGATTTGTAATTTGATGTAGTTTGATTTGTGATTCAATTTGTATTTAGATCTGTATTTAGATCTGTATTTAGATCTGTATTTAGATCTGTTTTTAGATCTGTATTTAGATCTATAGTTAGATATGTGGTTGGATCTATAGTTTGATCTGTACTTCGGTGATCAGTTATCAATTTATTTGTGAAAGGAATTTAGAATTATTATGCTGTATCTCGATTATGCTGCCACGACTCCGCCTTACGAGGAGGTCATAGATTCGATAGCAGAGGTGATGAGACGCCATTGGGGCAATCCTTCTTCTATCCATCGGCTTGGTGTCCAGGCGGAGCGTCTTATGCAAAGGGCGAAAAAGGGGATAGCTGAAATATTGCAGGTAAGTTCCGAAAAGGAAATTATTTGCACCTCAGGCGGAACGGAAAGCAATAATTTGGCGATTAAAGGCTATGCCCAGTTGGCACAAAGAAGAGGACGGCATTTGATCACCAGTCAAATCGAGCATCCTTCCTCAGCTCAAGCTTTCGCTGAGCTAGAATCTCAGGGCTTTAAAGTGACTTATTTGCCGGTTGATGAAACCGGATTGGTCCTTATAGACGCGTTAAAAGAAGCGATTTGCGAAGATACGATCTTAGTCAGTCTGATTCATGTGAACAATGAGATGGGCAGAGTTCAGCCGATAGCAGAGATTGGGAAGCTGCTAGCAGCCTATCCACAAATCAAATTCCATGTGGATGCAATTCAAAGCATTACTAAGCTTCCGCTTCTTCCTAGGGAAGCCGGGATTGATTTGCTAAGCGCCTCTGCGCACAAATTTGGGGGTCCGAAGGGAATCGGCTTTCTTTATTGTCGTGAAGGCATCCAGCTTCAGCCGCAGCTTGTTGGAGGAGGCCAGCAACACGGTATGCGCTCAGGTACGGAAAATGTACCGCTGATTGTCGGGATGGCGAAGGCGCTGCGGATGTCTATGGAGCGGCGGGACACAGACTTGGAACGAATGTATCGGATACGCCAACTGCTTGTGGATGGGATAGCAGCGATTCCTGGACTAACGGTGAGCGGGTCGGCAATAGTTGGAGATATGGCACCACATATT
Source organism: Paenibacillus eucommiae (assembly GCF_017874215.1). Taxonomy (GTDB): domain Bacteria; phylum Bacillota; class Bacilli; order Paenibacillales; family NBRC-103111; genus Paenibacillus_AI; species Paenibacillus_AI eucommiae. The sequence continues at coordinate 130,223 of NZ_JAGGLB010000015.1, read as the reverse complement.
GTACATTTCATGTATCCTGGCACGAAGGCTGAGGTAATCGTACATGCGTTGGAGCAGTCTGAAATTTATATTTCTACGAAATCTGCCTGCGCTGCCGGCAATAAGGAGCCAAGCAAGGTGCTGCTTGCAATGGGTTATGAGCCGAGTCAGGCTTCAAGTGGTCTTAGAGTAAGTTTTTCTGGCAATGAGACGGAGAGGGACGCTCAGACGTTTATAGATGCATTGCAACGGGTTGTTAAGATGTTGGCACCCGCTCAACATAAATATGAAGTTGGAAGGGGGAGACGCCGATGAATCCTGATTGTCTTATTTTAAGATTGGGCGAACTGACGTTAAAAGGCAGGAACCGCGGTCGTTTCGAGAAAAGCGTCATGGCACAAATACGCAAGTCTTTAGCAGCTTTTCCAGATTTAAGGTATAAACAAGAGTTTGGCCGCGTATATGTGGAGATAGGGGGAGCACCCTATGATCAAATTTCATCATCTCTCAACAAAGTGTTCGGCTTAACTTCTTACAGTCCGGCATTTCATGTCCCGCTTGAATTGGAAGTGATTCGTGAGCAGGCTCTTGGCATGATGCAAGCTTTGCCGCAAATCCCCAAAACGTTCAAGGTGAGCGTGCGCAGAGTGAACAAAGACTTTCCTTATGATACCCAGCAAATGAATTATTTGGTAGGTGGATATGTGCTGCAGGCATGCCCGGGATTAAAGGTGGACGTCCATCAGCCAGAGGTTGAATTGCGTATTGAGCTGCGGGAACAGCAGGCACTGCTGTACATGCAAGTAATTGACGGTGCTGGAGGATTTCCGCATGGCAGCAGCGGCAAAGCACTTCTGCTGCTCTCTGGCGGTATTGATAGCCCTGTTGCTGGCTGGCTCGCTATGCGTAAAGGGCTGGAACTGGAAGCGATCCATTTCCATAGCTATCCTTATACGAGCGAACGAGCCAAGCAAAAAGTTATCGATCTGACCCGCAAGCTTTCTGCTTATACGAATTCCATCAAGCTGCATCTGGTTCCGTTTACGGAGGTACAAACTTCGATTCATGGGGTATATAAGGATAATTTGCTTGTCACGATTATGCGCAGAGCGATGTACCGGATTGCTGAGAAGGTAGCGCAGCGTGAGGAGCTTCTGGCGCTTGTTACAGGAGAGAGCCTTGGCCAGGTTGCCAGCCAGACTCTGCCGAGCTTAAATGCTATAGGCAGGTCCGTGACGCTGCCTATTCTGCAGCCTGTTATGATGTTGGACAAGAAGGAGATTGTCCGTCTTGCCCGGCAAATTGAGACGTTTGAGATTTCCAACCTTCCTTATGAAGATTGCTGCACCTTGTTCCTGCCAGACAACCCAAGCACGAATCCAAATTTGCGCGTTGTCGAGAAAGTCGAGGAGCAAATGGATTTCCTGCCGCAATTGGAGGCGGAAGCGATCCGTCTTACGGAAACTATAGTGATCCGGATAGATGATAAGGACGAGGCTGACGAGCATTTATTCTGATGAGGAAACCATAGGTGCTGCTCCTGCATTTGGTTTATCGGGAGGCATGCGTGTATGCTGGACGAGCTCATCTTATTTATGCAAATTATGTTAATTAATATTGTATTAAGCGGCGATAATGCAGTGGTCATTGCCATGGCCAGCAAAAATCTCCCGCTTCAGCAGCGGAAGCAGGCCATATGGTGGGGGGCTTTTGGGGCTATTGCATTGCGTTTGGTACTAACCCTTGTCGCCGTGAAAATGCTGGGAATTCCATTTATTCAAGCGGCAGGCTCGATTTTGTTATTCTGGATTGCCATCAAGCTGCTCACCGACGACGACAACCATTCCCACATTAAAGAAGCTTCAACGCTGGGAAAAGCAATTCGAACGATTATTACCGCAGATTTTATTATGAGTCTCGATAACGTATTGGCAATTGCGGCCAAAGGAAATGGCAATCCGACTGTTATTATTCTTGGGATTGGCCTAAGCATCCCTGTTATTATCTGGGGTAGTTCGCTAGTTGTAAGCCTTCTGAACCAATATCCGGTTCTGGTTTATCTGGGTGCTGGAATACTAGGATATACGGCGGGAGAAATGTTCATTCAGGATGATAAGATGATCGAGTGGTTTCTGCAGGATAACAAGCTGCTGCATGCCGGAATTCCTATTGCCGCTACACTGTTGGTGCTTGGAGCAGGGTTTGGCGGCAAAGCGCTCAAGGCGAGGTATAGATAAAGCATACATGGAAAGCCGCTTCGCTGATCAGTCAGGGGAACGGTTTTTTTGTATATAAAATTGAATCTTGTTTTGTGTTCATTCGCTTTGCCTAGCATTTTTTTGTGAGTTGGGATAATATAAAGGTGGTAAGTGTCGATAAAGGGAGGAATTCGGATGTCGAGAAATAATTACTCCATCGGAATTGTGCTGATCGCAGTGGCGATTGTACTTCTGTTTGGGAAGCTTGGCGTGTTTCACTTTTTAGGCGCTATGTTATGGCCTTTATTTATTCTAATACCAGGTGTGCTGCTGCATTTGTTTTATTTTAATCGGGTACTTCCTTCCGTTGTACTGGTTCCTGGAGGCATGCTGATTATATACGCTTTGATGTTTTTCTTTTGCAATCTTTTTGGATGGAACAGTATGAGCTTTCTATGGCCGGGGTTTATATTCGGTATAGCTGTAGGTCTGTACGAGCTGTACATGTTTGACCGGCAAAGTGAGAGGGGACTACTTACGGCATCGATTGTGCTTGCTGTTATCGCTGCTGCGTTTTTGGGACTTATGCTCTTGTTTAAGATCGGCATTTATTTACTTGCGCTTCTCTTAGTGCTTGCCGGAGTATTCATGATTATACGTAAACCAAGGGCCTGGTAAGCGTTTTCTAAGCTTTTTCCAGAAGAAAATAATATGAATTTTTTGAAAAGAGGCCAACTTTCCTTGCATTTTTCAAGCTTTGGACATATAATAAAAGAAAATGTCAGGCGTCGGCGCTTTTTGTCCGACGCTTGTTTTGTGGATGAAGAAGAAATTTTATCGGTAGAGAGGGTTTTGAACATCATGCATGCAAGAGAGAAAATTCGTAATATTGCTATTATCGCCCACGTTGACCATGGGAAAACAACGTTGGTAGATAAGCTTCTTCAACAATCAGGAACATTCCGTGAGAATGAAGCCATCCAGGAAAGAGCGATGGATTCCAATGACTTGGAAAGGGAGCGCGGTATTACCATTTTGGCCAAAAACACGGCTATTCACTATAAAGACAATCTGATTAATATTCTGGATACTCCTGGTCATGCCGATTTCGGCGGAGAAGTGGAACGGATTATGAAGATGGTTGACGGAGTACTGTTGGTTGTCGATGCTTTCGAAGGCACAATGCCACAAACCAAATTCGTTTTGCGCAAAGCGTTGGAGCAGAACCTTAGTCCGGTTGTCGTTTTGAACAAAATCGACCGTCCTAATGCGCGTCCTTCTGAAGTCGTAGACGAGGTATTGGATTTGTTTATTGAGCTTGGCGCCACAGATGAACAACTTGACTTTCATGTTGTGTACGCATCTGCGCTACAGGGAACCTCCAGTTTGGATCCCGATCAGCAAGGTGAGAACATGGCTGCTATTTATGAAACGATTGTCGAGCACATTCCTGCTCCAACAGAAAGCTTGGAAGATCCGCTGCAATTCCTAGTTACATTAATGGATTACAACGAATATTTGGGCCGTATCGCAGTTGGACGTGTGAACCGCGGTAAAATTCGCCAAGGCCAATCGGTCGCCGTAATGACGCGCGAGGGCGGTATGAAGCAAGCTAGAATCGAGAAACTGTTCGGCTTCTCGGGGCTGAAGAGAATTGAGATCGAGGAAGCAGGCGCAGGAGACATCATTGCTATATCAGGCATCAAGGATATTAACATTGGTGAGACGATTGCAGATCCTGCCAACCCAGAGGCGCTGCCGGTTCTCAAAATCGATGAGCCAACGCTGCAGATGACTTTTCTAGTTAATAACAGTCCTTTTGCCGGTCGTGAAGGTAAATGGGTTACTTCCCGTAAAATCCGCGAGCGCTTGTATAAAGAGCTGGAAACGGACGTCAGCCTGCGGGTTGAGGACACAGATAGCCCGGATGCGTTTGTTGTTTCAGGTCGTGGAGAGCTGCATTTAGGCATCCTGATCGAGAATATGCGTCGTGAAGGCTTTGAACTGCAGGTTTCCAAACCTGAGGTTATCATCCGTGTTATTGACGGACAAAAGATGGAGCCAATTGAGCATCTTATCATTGACGTACCTGAAGATAGCATGGGTGCTGTAATGGAGAGTCTCGGCACTCGCAAAGCAGAGATGGTCAACATGATCAATAACGGAAGCGGGAACGTTAGACTCGAGTTCAATATTCCGGCAAGAGGTCTTATTGGTTACAGAACGAACTTCCTGACACTTACTCGCGGTTACGGCATCATGAACCATGCCTTTGACAGCTATGGTCCTTATCAAGGCGCTGGTGTAGGCGGCCGTCATGAAGGCGTATTGGTTTCAAGCGAAACTGGCACTTGTACTCTTTACGGAATTCTTTCCGTTGAAGACCGCGGCATTATGTTCCTGTACCCGGGAGCAGAGATTTATGAAGGTATGGTCGTTGGTGAGCATAATCGCGATAACGACATTATTGTTAATATATGTAAAGAAAAGCAAGTGAATAATATCCGCTCTGCAAACAAAGAAGAAACCGTGAAGATGAAAACTCCACGCTCACATTCTTTGGAGCAGGCGCTTGAATATTTGAATGACGATGAATTATGTGAGATTACTCCGAAATCTGTGCGTATACGCAAAAAGCTTTTAAATAAAAGTGAGCGTGAGCGTGCAGAGAAGCATCGTAAAACGGCTGAATCAACAGTTTAAAGCAAGTTAAGGGAAATGCGGAGAAAGCCTAGCTGCATTTCCCTTTTCCCTATATTTGAAAGGTGGCATCATTTCATGTTGAATGAGTGGTTTGCTGATCATGTAATCATAACGTATATTTTGATCTTCATATTTCTTTCCTATGTGTATAACAAAGTATTTCGTACACGCAGACTACCTGTATTGAAGGCTTTGCTTGTATATGTGCTTATGGGCATCGGCTCCTTGATGCTGCTTTTTTTTCAATTAGCGGGGCTTCCGATTATACTTTGTCTGGCCATAGCAATCTTTCTGATGCTGCTCGTAAGGGTGCGCTATTTTATTGAAAAACGAAGCGGACGTAAATCGTCCTCAGAATAATCGGGGGAACGGGGCGTTAAGACATGCCTAGATATTGGCTCACACCTGTTTTGGGGCGGTCTCCTTTGCGCTTAGGGGCTGAAAGAATACTTGGACAGCCACTCGGGGAGTTCGAAGCATTCAGACAGATGATGCATGGCCTTCATCCCAGGCTGCTGCCCCTCTTCAAAGCGGATCTGCTGCTTAGCGATGATGAGGAATTATGCGGATCCAATATGGATGTGCAGCTTGATTTGAGCGAGGCAGGCGAGCTGATATTTAATGGCGAGCCGCTGCATTTATCCCATTGCGGTGAGGCTTTCCTCGATCGCCTGCTTAGGAACGAGGAAGCTGCTGCACTGCTGCTTTTAGACAAAGGCGACCTATGGACAGATGCCCAGCTTGGCTGGAAGCATATTTGCATAGAATGGCTGCAGCGGGGATGGAGCATCATTATACTTCGGGAGGACGGTGTCCAAACGTGACATTGCAGGATGCGCTTTTCAATTGGCTGCAGATGGTTATCGTGGCTGAGGCAAGGCCAGACGATCACGCGGCCCAAGCGACAATGGGTTTTTTCGAACAAATATTAACCGAGGATCATGGATTGACTGATTTTTATATCGATAGTAAAGATGATGAAATGATTTATATTTGCTATGAACACGAAGATGTCATCAAGAAAAAAGTTTTTGACCGGGAAGCTGCAGAAAAGCTGCTGGAGGATATTCTCTCCAATCCGAAATATAATGAACAGTAAGGGAAATGTTGGTATACATAACGGTGGATGCTTGTTAGCGCATATGCTATAATGAGGGAGTAAGTTAGCTCATCACTTACTTTGTAGGAGGTGCAAGCATCATTGGCTGAACTCATTACAGAATTGTCTAATCCATTGTTCGCAGTCCTGCAAAAGGAGAAATTCCTGCTTCTGAGCACCCTGGATTATGAAACAGGTGCACCATGTGTAAATGCGATCTCCTGGGTTTATGCCAAAGATTCCAAGACGATTCGGTTCGCAGTTGATCAGCGATCAAGAATTGCTGCCAATCTTTTGGCGAATCACCAAGTTACCTTGAGCTTTATTGGTGCTGGGTCTGTACATGCTATCAGCGGAACCGCAAACATAGTTGCAGAAGCCCTGGAAGGGGTTCCCTTTAAGCTGATTTGTGTTGATGTAGACATTGAATCAGTTAGAGATGCTATGTTCTACGGAGCACGAATTATTACCGAGCCTGAATATGAGAAAACCTATGACAAACGTGCGGCTGAGAAGCTGGACCGACAAGTTTTCGATGCGATGAAAAAAGCCTAAACAGCATGCAGCTGTTAGGCTTTTATTGGCTTCTTTCAGCTATGCGCCAGGCTGTCCGACCTGATTTGCTCCTTGGGTTGCGGGATTGCCGGGTGGTTGTACATCTCTGGGCAGCTGTGGCATGATGCGGCCAATAATATCAGCCATTTCCTCAGCAAAGCCGGATACAGGCCGACCACCTTGGATACTTTCTTTAATCTCACGCAGCCTTTGATCAACGTCCATGTCCGCAGTGACGATCGCATTCACACCATCAGGGTCTTTGCGTAGAGCTTCGGCAACTGCATATTTAACAGTTCCAACTTTGGCTCTATCCATTTCCGGGTTTACATTGATCCCGATTACTGCTGTATTGCCAAGCACGACACAGTGTGCACTCTGCACCTGAGGAATGCTGGAGGCCAGCATTTCTAATCGGTCGCTTACAGCTTGTTTATTCTCAATTTCTTGCTTTTGCGGAGCGATTTGCTGGACTTTGATTCCATTTTGCTGCGTACTTGGAGAGGAGGGGACGTTGTTTCGCTGGTTTTGGCTGCAGCCTGCAGCAAAAAACACCAACAGCAATGATAAGCAAACTAATTTCAAGTAAATGCATCCTTTCTATATGATGATTTGATTGGTTTAATTTGTCCTTAACAGCTATTTTCTATGTATAGCTCTAACGCCAATCCAGGGAGGGACCTACGATGAAAAAAAAATATGTACTGGATACCAATGTGCTGCTTCAAGACCCTAATGCAATTTTTGCTTTTGATGACAATGAAGTAGTCATACCGGCTGTGGTGTTAGAGGAAATTGACTCCAAGAAACGAAATGCTGATGAACTTGGCAGAAATGCAAGACAAGTATCCAGGCTGCTGGACAGTCTTAGGGCCAAAGGCAATCTTTCTGATGGAGTATTGCTAGAAAGTGGAGGGAGCATCAAGGTTGAGCTGAATCACAAAAGCTTTTCCAAGCTGCAGGAGGCCTTCGCGGAACTCACGAACGATAACCGTATTCTCGCAGTTGCGCTTAATTATCATCTCGAGGAGCAGGCAAGCGGGGAACCCAGTCCTGTTATTATCGTCAGCAAGGATACGCTTGTCCGGATCAAGGCAGATGTCCTGGGACTGACTGCACAAGATTATTTAACAGACCGCATCGTTGCCCAATCGGATATTTATACGGGCTGCTTGACTCTGCAGGTGCATCCTTCCGTTATTGATGAATTTTATTCATACCGGTTTCTAACCGTAAACTCGTTGAATCTTTCTTACACGCTCAACCCTCATGAATTTGTAATTTTGAAGGATGAGCTGGGTACCTCTAAGTCTGCTTTGTTAAAAGTGAACGCGGAAGGAAAGAGGCTGGAGCCGCTATTTATTAGCAATGAGCCGATTTGGGGCATCTCAGCACGTAATGCACAACAGAGGATGGCGCTTGAGCTGCTTCTCAATGATGAAATCCCACTCGTCACTTTGACAGGTAAAGCCGGAACCGGGAAAACACTGCTTACGCTTGCGGCCGGACTGATGAAAATTGAAGACGAGCACAAATACAAAAAACTGCTGATTGCAAGACCCGTTGTTCCTATGGGCAAAGATATCGGATACCTTCCCGGCGAAAAGGACGAAAAGCTTCGTCCCTGGATGCAGCCGATATACGATAATCTGGAATTTCTGTTTGACACCAAAAAATCGGGTGATATCGATAAAATTTTAGCTGGGATGGGCAGCATTCAAGTGGAGGCACTCACCTACATTCGCGGTCGCTCCATACCCGGACAATTCATCATCATTGATGAAGCGCAAAATTTATCGAAGCACGAAGTCAAAACAATTGTCTCCCGCGTAGGAGAAGGAAGTAAAATTGTGCTTCTCGGTGATCCGGAGCAAATAGATCATCCTTATCTGGACGCTTCCAGCAATGGGCTCACGTATGTGGTAGAGCGTTTCAAGCAGGAAAGTGTAAGTGGTCATATTACGCTTGAGCGCGGCGAGCGTTCCCATCTGGCACAATTGGCAGCTGACTTGCTATAAATTAAGCTTTGTTACTTTGGAGAGAGCAAATTCTTTAGAAATCATAGGTTAAATTAAAAGGCCATCTTCTAGCGCCCTATTCAGGGTCGCAGGAGGATGGCCTTTATCTTTGTATGAAATGATTAAAATCATGGAATCTGTAGTGTCCCATTTCATTCAGGGAACACATCTTTAACCGCGGCTGGAGCCCACATCCCTTCCCTCCCCACGCACTGACGTCACGAACACGCTCTTCAAAGGACGCCACAAAGCATCTTCCTATATCCAGATAATCTCGCACTGATATGCCCTTGCAATGCCTTCAGCGAGCTCTGTGAGCTGCTTATCGATGACATAGATAACTTCTTCCTTCTCGCTGAAATAAGCTATCAGATGCTCTTCCAGCTGCAGCAGTGCTTGCGACAGCTCAGCCTCTGGAGTGCCGCGGCGCTCCGTATTGAAGCGAAACAGACTTATCTTATCCATGTACAGATAAGTATTGTCAAGCTTGCTCAGGAAGCCATAATCGCTGAATGTATCAGTCAGATTGGCCTCCCGGGGGAGCAGCAACAGCTCCAAAGACTCTGAGGCAACTTTATAATGGCTCATGATATCGAGAATAATCTGCCGGTCCTCTTCGGTATTGACAATGAGCATTTCCTTATCGCGGTCAAAAAGCTGTACCTGGTTGCCCAGTGATTTGACGATCTGTGCGTAAAAGCCTGGTATTTTACCCTCAGGCAAGTCCATCATAAGCGCAAGTTTGGTATGCATGCTATGCTCCTTATAACTAGCGAGTTGAAAATATTAAAACTTTAATTTAACGATCAGCTTGCCTTCTTGCGGTGTTACGGAAGTTACTTCAATCGGAACTGTTTTGCGAGGGAAGAAGCTGAGACCAAATTCCTCAAGCAGTGAAGTGATGGTGGTATCGGGCAGCTGATAGCCATTGAAATCGAGCTGATCCACTGTAAAGCGTACCTCGTTCATATCTTTGCCTTCTATTAGAATGAAGTTGCCCTGAATAACGATGTCTTCGTTATCCCTTTTTCCTGACACAATGACTTTTCCCCCGGTAAAGCGGAACGAAAGGTTAGTAAACAAAGCGTCCTTGCTTTGCAAAAACTCATTCATGCTTCCGTCGCTTAAGGTGAAGGTAGCCCCGTCGGTGCCATCCAAAGATATATTTTTACCGCCATCCTTCGTAAATAACTCCGGCAAATCCACAAAGGCTAAAGAAAGTGCTTCAAAAAATTGGCGGAAAAGCGGCAGCCCTTTTTCTTCCCATTCTTTGTTAAGGCTTTTGATCTGCTCCTCCACAGCCTTAGCTTGTGCGGTTATAGCCAGCTGTTTATCCAGCTCCTCCTGCAGCTTCACCAGGCGTTCTCGCTGTGTTAAATAAGCACTCTTTGTTTTTTGAAGCTCAACTCGTGAGGCCTCAAGCTTGACCTGAAGAACCTTTAATTGTTCATAGGAAGCGGAGAATTTATCAAGGGCTCTCTGATCGTTCTGCACAATCATATGCAAGTATTCATACGTTTTGAGTACATCTGAGAAGGATTTTAATGAGAACATCAACAGCCAAATAGAATCTCTATCGCCTGTATAGTAGGCTCTCAAAACTCTGCCAGCATGCTTTCTGGACTCTTGCACCTTATTGCCCTGCTTCACAACATCGAGGTTAGTAGCCTGTATTTGATCGGCAATTTTCTTGTCTTGTTCATTCAATCTCGCAACTTCACGATCGATTTCATAAATCGTCAGCCCTTTTTGCAATAGCGCCTTGGCCTCATCAGGATCGAACGCTTCCTCAGCAAAAGATAGAGGGAAGATCGTGAGTGGCATCTGGAGCAGCAGCAGGCAAGCTAGTAAACAGCAGATAACTCTTGTTTTCATTCCGGCCCCCCTTTCGTGATAGTATCCCGTGAAGAAAACTGTCTGTACATGTATAAGAGCTATCAACAGATTACCATAATTCTATGATAAAAAGCACAAAAAATACTTACCCTCCCTAAGAAAGGTAAGCATCAGCGGATAAGAATAAGGCCTATTGCTTTGCGTTCCCGGCAGTTCCTTTGAACAGCTTTAGAAGATCGTCGAAGTTTTTCACATTTTTCGGAATTTCCTTCGTAAAGACAGGCGGCTGATTAATGCCATCTACAGTTTGATGCAGCAATAGCTGATTGCTGGAAGCTTGTCCGCCGGCATTCGTTACTGAGAAAATGAGGTCCAGCGTCTGATCGCGGATAAAGCCTTGCTCGTCTATAAGCATGACCAACTTTCCAGGTGCTTGAATGGTCAGCTTGGCTGCTTCTTGGCCCTTTGTAAGCTTATCAGCTTGGTCTGCTGTAAGGAGCCCGTTGGTTTGCAACGTTTGAACAAATTCTGGCAGCTTACTTTGGAAAAGGGCTGAGACCTTTTCTTCATTTTTCTTCGTAATTTCAATCGTTATTGTTTTTGCGGAAGTGCCGTCAGTGAGTTTTGCGGGCTTCTTCGCTTCCTCGAACCATTTGGCATCCAAACCGCTCACAAATAGCTTAAGCAGTGCAGTAGTCACCTGCGGAGTATTTTTCAGCGTATCCAGATTTAGCGGGCTCTTGCTATCTTGGCTCATTTGCTTCAAATCAACGCTGTAATATTCGTCCGGTTTGTTAATGGCTGGCATATTGAAATACAATTTGCTATCTTTAATTAGAGTTGGAATTGCTATGGAAGAGGTAGTCCCCTTGGGTGTAAGCTTAAGATCCAATTCCATTTGCAGCGGTTCGTCACTTACGGCACCCTTCCAGTCAACCGTGCTCTCTCTTACTAATGAAAGAAGTCCGCCAACAAGCGGATTGGTTGAAGACAGCAACCCCTCGCTAAGCTGTAGCTGTGCACTGCCCTCGAAATTGTATGATTTCATTTCATTTTGCTTGGCAAGTGAGTTTTCGACTGTTTCTTTGATTTTTGCATTGTCTGTGCATGCTGTTAACATGGAAATGCTTACTACGGCAGCTAGCGACAAGGACAACCATTTTTTACGCATATCTCTCTATCTCCTTCCTTCCTGAACCCTATATTATTATAAAGCTTTCTTTGGGGTTTGTCACAAGTTATGATGATGTAAAACATTTGATGAGGTGAACGGACAATAATGACAGATTCAACAGGCAGCAAGGAGCTGACGAAGGTCATTGCAGAGCGCATATGCGCGTCTACTTTGAAGGCGATACCCTTCCGGGATTATATGGAGTTATGCTTGTATCAGGAGCCGTTTGGCTATTATCGTAATTCTGCAATAAAGATAGGTAAAGAAGGCGATTTTTACACGAGCTCCTCGGTAAGCCCGCTGATGGGAGAAATGATCGCTTCTTATTTAATCAAGCAGTGGCGTGCCCATTTTGACCAAGTGGAAAGGATCTTTGTAGTAGAGTGGGGAGGGGGCAATGGAAGGTTGGCGCTGCATGTGCTGGATGAGCTTCGGGAGCAAGAACCGCAGTTATACAAGCGCCTAGCTTACACAATGATTGAATCAAGCAGTTATCATAGAGGATTGCAGCAGGAAACGCTTCTTGCCCACACAGGTAAAGTCAACTATCTTGATGAGCAGGATTGGCTGCAGGCGGTCCCTGATCAAGGCGTATTTGTGCTTGCAAATGAGCTTCTAGACGCTTTTCCCGTCCATAGGATCTGTTTGTTGAATGGTCTTTGGCATGAGAGCTATGTATCCTGGGAAGAAGAGCAGGGCAGCTTTAAGGAGTTGTGGCTCCCCTTGCAGGAAGGTCGGCTGCTCACCTACATCAGTCAGTATAAGCCCCTTTCAGTACTTTTGGAAGGCCAAATTGCAGAGATTAATCTCGCGGCTATGGACTGGATCGGTTCTGTTGCTAGACGTATTGGAGAGGGGCAGCTCATTCTTATAGACTATGGAGATACGGCAGAGGAGTTGTACGCAGGGCACCGGATGCGGGGAACCTTGATGTGTTACCGCAAGCATCTGGCTTATGATGATCCCTTTATTTATGTTGGTGAACAAGATATAACGGCACATGTTAACTTCTCGGCTTGTGTGGCTGCGGGCGAGGCAGAAGGAATGACGGCTTTGAAGCTGCAGACGCAACGTGAGTTTTTGGTGGAACAGGGGATTCTCGAGAAGCTGATGAATCATTTTGATCCCGATCCGTTCAGTCCTGTTGCCAAAAAGAACAGGGGCATTCGGCAGCTGCTGCTCAGCGACCAGATGAGTGAGCTGTTCAAAGTACTGATCCTAACGAAAAAAAGGTGATCCGGCTCTTATGAGCCGGGTCACCTTTTTGCTGAATTTCAATCATTAAGCCACTGACATTCTGAAGAAAGACCAGTACGTAAAGCCGCTGAAGGAGATAATCATGTATCCCCAAAAAAGCAAAATGTACGTACGTTCTGAGAAGCGCATATAGCCTAGAATGACGAATACGGCAGTTTGGAAAAAGAAAATCAGAGACATCGGGATCATATCTCCGGCCAGGCTCATGAGCGCAATGACGAGCGTCCAAAATCCAAGAACCCTAAACATGCGATCCATTGTGTAACATCCCCCTTTCATACCGTGATGCGCATTTGCTAAATCACATTATACCTTGTTTTTCGCTGCAGTGTAAACCTGCAAACGGTGACGAATTTAAAAACATTTTGTTCAGCTTTACCTAGTATGCCGTTTTATCCGGTTTCGATGTATGAGCCGACAAAAAAATGGCAATACCAAATAGTATCAAATAGATTCTATGAACTCTACTATGGGCATAGAAATAGTATTAATGGCAGGACCATATATACCTACGTTTAGGAGGATTGACCCTTATGTCAGCAATTAGACAAGATGCTTGGAGCGACGAGGATGACTTTATTCTGGCGGAAGTGACCTTGCGCCATATTCGTGATGGTAGTACGCAATTATCCGCTTTCGAAGAAGTGGGCGAAAGAATTGGACGTACGGCAGCTGCTTGCGGTTTTCGCTGGAACAGTTTTGTAAGAAAGAAATATGAAGCGGCTATCCAAATTGCCAAAGCACAGCGGCAAAAGCGGACGCAGCTAAGAAGGCATGCTGCTGTGAGTATTTCAGGAGCAGCTGTCGCTACGCTTGATGCCCCAGAGCAGGGAGGAAGCAAACCGGAAACGTTCTCAGAAGAAACGCTTTCGATCGATTCTGTTATTCGCTTTTTGCGTCACTGGAGAAATACTTATCAGGATATGAACCGTCATTTTAAAAGTTTGGAGAAGGAACTGCACGATAGGGAAGAAGAAATGCTCAAGCTGCGCAGAGAGAATGAAAAGCTTAACAAGCAGGTAAATGAGGCAGAGACGGATTACAGAGTTGTGAACGATGATTATAAGGCACTGATTCAAATTATGGATCGCGCTCGTAAAATGGCTTTTTTGGTTGAAGAGGAAGAGGAAAATAAATCGCGCTTTAAGATGGATGCTAACGGAAATTTAGAAAGAATAGACTAAGAGCTTTTCATATGGCTGAAAAGTCCGGCAGACCCTGGTGTAAGGAGTTTCTCCTTTATGCTGGGGTCTGTTTTTGTGCTTTATTATTTGGTGTTATAATGGCTTATACCAAAGTTTATTACCAAAGTTTAATAAGCTTATTAAGCTTGTTATGGATAATATCAGGGGAAGGAGCGCTGTTTATGCATATTGCCATCGTGGGGGCCGGCTCCTTAGGACTACTTTTTGCTGCCAAGCTCTCGTCTGTAGCAACATCCATTGAAGTAATCACTAGGACAGGAATGCAAGCCGAAGTGCTCAGAAGAGAAGGAATTAGCATTGAAAAAGAAGAGGTCGTGCCTGCAAGCAAGTTCACTATTGTCTCTTACGAAGATAAGGAGAGTAAAAGTGGGGAAGAAGCGGTCGAATCACCACTTGATTTTTTACTCCTCACGGTTAAACAAACGGCTATAGATGATGAACTTCTCTCTTGGATTAGAAATCGAATCTCAAAGAAGACAACTGTTGTTTGCTTTCAGAATGGAGTCGGGCATGAGGAGAAGCTGCTTGGCTGCATTCATGCAGACCAATTGCTGCTGGCTGTTACAACGGAAGGGGCAAAGAGGTCGGGAGCTTCTAAGGTCGCACATACGGGACGAGGTACGACAGATTTAGGCTTTTCTCGGGATGTTTTGCCGAAAGAACAGCTAAATACGCAAAAAATATTTGCCGGGCTGTTGGAAAAAGCAGGATTCGCAGTCTCTTTGTCGAAAAACATGAATACGAAGGTTTGGAGCAAGCTGATCATCAGCTCTGTTATAAACCCGCTAACTGCGATCCTGCAGATTCAGAATGGACAATTGCTGCACTCTTCTGCTAGTCAAGAGCTAATGCTAGATCTTTATCAAGAAGGTATGACGGTGGCAAAGGCCAAGCATATAGAACTTCCGGATGATCTTTGGGAGAAGCTGCAGCTTGTGTGTGAGAAAACAGCTGAGAATCAATCTTCTATGCTCCAGGATCTCTTGCATCATAGAAGCACGGAAATAGAGAGTATCAATGGAAGTTTATTGAGAATGGCGGAGCAGCTGAAGCTGGAGCTTCCGGTAAACCGCAGTATATACCGCATAGTGAGAGTACTTGAGAACAAGTAGGTGAGCTATCTTGCAGGTTGTATTCAATATCTTTACGACAATTTATGCTTGGCTGGCTGTATTTCCGTTGGCCACCTTTGTAATCGCATGGTTTGTGCTGTATTTCTTTCTTAAGGACAAGAAGTTATCAACACGCCTTTCTATGGATATTACTATGCTGTTCTTGATAGGTCATGTGTCAGCGCTCTGGAATCAGCTGTTTGCGGCTAAATTCGGGTTTTGGCTGATCCTGCTCTTGCTTTTGATCGCTTTCGGCTTGATAGGCGGGTATCAGAATCGAACCAAGGGGCAGACAAACCTATTGAAGGTTTTTCGGGCGGTATGGAGAATGGGATTCATTGCACTTACAGGCTTGTATGTTATTCTTCTGTTACTAAGACTTCTAAAAAGTATCATTTTCTCTACATAGCTCAGTAGCGCTCATAAGCACTTAGTAGCTTCTACAGTCTCTAAAACATAAGTCTCTACATAGCACGATTTAGCGCGAAAGGGAGTGGATCCAATGACGGTTCGCAATTTAATGGAAGAAGTCGTCAAGCAGTGTTTAAAGGATTTAATACATAACCAGGAAAAGCTTCACGATCTCGATGATAAATTGCAAGCTGACATAATGGCTATTGCCTTAAATAGT
Organism: Paenibacillus eucommiae; assembly: GCF_017874215.1. GTDB lineage: Bacteria > Bacillota > Bacilli > Paenibacillales > NBRC-103111 > Paenibacillus_AI > Paenibacillus_AI eucommiae. Next base: position 114,456 of record NZ_JAGGLB010000015.1, on the reverse strand, counting down.
CTACCACCCAAGTATGTCTCCTCTGTTGAAGGAGAAATGTTTGTGAAGACGCAGATACGGCAGATGGAGCCTGATGTTTTCAGAGAGCTTTCCAATGCTATCGATAAAGTGAGTACAGGCCGAAAGGGAAGCTTTAATTCCGCAGAAGAAGCTTAAAGTGAATCGGAAGTAGAATTGGGATAGCCGCTTCATCACCGAAGCGGCTTAACTGTGGTTTCAGTTAGAAAGTATGAAAGAAATCATCTGCTGGCAGTCCGTGATCCGTTTGAGCGTGGCAGGTTCGTTATTTTGTAAATGAGAAGGAATGGGAATGGCTGTGGGAGGAAGAGTGTTAGCAGCAGCTGAGCTGCTGTCTGCTGTCCCCTGTTCGCCCCCCCGCCGTTCGCCGAAATGAGAGAGTGCTCGACTTAACGATGTTTTTCATCGTTAAAACAAGTGTTCCAGGTCAATCCGTCACGTTAACGATGATTTTCATCGTTAAAGTAAGGATGTGGAGCGGACTGGTGCTTTTAACGATGAAAAACATCGTTAAAGTTGATTAAGGTAGCAGGTCCTCTAGATTGCACGCGTTGCCGGGAGGAACTTTTCATCGCAAGAGGCTGCACCCGCTTGGCAATCTCTTCTAATTAGGAGAAAAACCCTTGCTGGATGGTCGTTTGAGCTTGTGTTCGTGTGATTCGTGGGGCGTGGGATTGTAGCTAAAGAGAGGGAATGGCTGTGGGAGGGAGAGCGGTAGCGTCCGCCTTTAAAGATTTGTTCCTACCTCCTCATGTATACCATTCAAGGGAACAAATCTTTAACAGCGGCTGGAGCCCACAGCCATTCCCTCCCTCCATGCACCAACGTCACGAGCACGCACCTCAAAGAGCGCCACAAGGCGTTTTTATTTTATGCACAAGTGTATCATTTATAATTACAGTTTTGACGATTCCGATGCTTACGTGTATGATAGAAAAGGGTACGCACATCATATTTGGCAGGGGAGACTGTAAGCGATATGCCGATAGAAGCTGTGAATTGGAAAAGAAATCAGCCACTGGCTCAGGATTATATAGAGGATAAGATTTCTTCGCGAGAGTTGTTTGAATATCACTATTTACATGAAGCCGCTTGGTTCGAGCGGGCGGAATTTGTGAAACATTCGCGCAGCCCAAGAGCTGATTCAGCGGAGTTAGTAAAAGTGCTCACGGATTACAATGTTAAGATTGGCAATGCGCCAGAAGCATTGGAGAAGATTTCAATGCTATTGGATCCCTCTGCGTTAGTCGTTGTAGGGGGCCAGCAGGCAGGCCTTTTTGGAGGCCAATTGATGATTCTGTACAAAGCGATATCGATTATTCAAGCAGCAAGGACTTGGAGTGAAAAGTTGAATCGTCCTGTGCTTCCTGTTTTCTGGGTTGCCGGGGAGGACCATGATTTTGACGAAGTGAATCATATTCACTATTTATCAGCTCAGCTTCAGGTGGAGAAGCTTCAAGTTGAGCATCCCACTGGGGCAAGAACAGCTGTCAGCAGACTGCCTTTGCAGGCAGATGCATGGGCCCGTGCAGTTGAAGAGCTTGAAGCCTCGCTGATAGACACGGAATTTAAGGCAGGCTTGCTGGATAAGCTGCGGGCAGTGACGAGCGGGAGCGTAACATTAACGGATACTTTTGCGGCAATAATGGCCTCTCTTCTGGGAGAATACGGGCTGGTGCTGCTCGATTCAGATGATCCTGCATTACGTCAGCTGGAAGCACCGATGTTTCAGCAATTGGTTCAGCGGAACGCAGATTTGTCTGCTGCCCTGCAGCTGGGTAGAAGTCAGGTGGAGGCAGCCGGCTACGTACCTCAAGCAGAGGTGGCGGAGAATGGGGCTAACCTGTTTATTTTTGAAGGGGACCGCCGTTTGCTGCTACAGCGTGACGGGGAGCTGTTTGCCGACAAGAAGAAGACCTTCAGCATCTCCCAAGAGGAGCTCGGGCAGCTGGCTCAAAACCAACCGGAGCGGCTCAGCAACAATGTGTTGACACGACCCTTGATGCAGGAGTTTCTGTTTCCTGTGCTGGCAACTGTGCTGGGTCCAGGTGAGATCGCTTATTGGGGATTAACAGGGGAAGCCTTCCATTTATTTGGGATGAAGATGCCAGTTGTCGCTCCCCGCCTGGAGTTTACGCTTGTAGAGGGCACCTTGCAAAAGCATCTAAGCAAATATGACCTCACACTAGAGGACATTCGCTTCCGCTTTGAAGAGAAGCAGCAGCAGTGGCTGGAATCGCAAGATAAGCTGAATCTCGCTCAGCGGTTTGATGGCGTTAAGGATAGCTTTCGGGAGAGTTATTCCCCGCTCGTAGAATCGCTTGCCGCGATTAATCCGGGCGTTCGCAAGCTGGGAGAAACGAATATGCTGAAAATAATTGAGCAAATCGAATTTCTTGAAGGAAAGGCCGCGGACGCGTATAAAACTCATTTCGAAGCTGCTCTAAGGCAGCTGGAGCGAATCAAGCTCTCGATAATTCCGTTAGCTAAGCCGCAGGAAAGAGTGTATAATATCTATGCTTACTTGAATCGTTACGGCGAGGATTGGTTGAAGCCATTGATTGAGACGTCCATGCCCATTGACGGTATGCACCGTATTTATTATTTATAGGAGGAGATACATATGAGTACAGCTGACAAAAGCATAGTTACAGATATGTCACTTGCCCCGGAAGGGCATTTGAAAATTGATTGGGTAAAGGCGCATATGCCTGTGTTGAACCGGATTCGCGAGCAATTTGAGCAGGAGCAGCCATTTAAAGGCTTGAAAGTTACGATTTCACTTCACTTGGAGGCTAAAACCGCATATTTGGCGAAGGTCGTTCAAGCTGGGGGTGCAGAGGTTACCATTACAGGAAGCAATCCGCTATCCACGCAGGACGATGTTTGTGCGGCACTTGTAGAGGATGGCATTACTGTATATGCGAAATACAACCCGAGCGAGGAAGAATACAAAGAGCTGCTGATCAAGGCGCTTGAAACGAAGCCGGATCTGATCATTGACGATGGTGGAGATCTGGTATCGATCATTCACTCCGAGCGCAAGGATTTGATTTCACAGGTGCGCGGCGGAGCGGAAGAGACTACGACAGGGATATTGCGTCTGAAAGCGATGGAGAAAGAAGGCCAGCTTCAGTTCCCTATGGTAGCTGTTAATGATGCTTTCTGTAAATATTTGTTTGATAACCGCTACGGAACGGGACAGTCGGTTTGGGATGGCATCGATCGCACAACGAACCTTGTAGTTGCAGGAAAGACAGTAGTTGTAGCGGGCTACGGCTGGTGCGGTAAAGGAGTAGCGATGCGTGCCAAAGGTCTTGGTGCCAATGTAGTTGTAACGGAAATTGATCCGATCCGTGCGGTTGAAGCTTATATGGACGGTTTCAGAGTGATGTCGATGGTGGAAGCAGCGAAAATCGGCGATTATTTCGTCACAGTAACCGGAAATCGTGATATCATCCGTGAAGAGCATTATGCAGTGATGAAGGATGGAGCGATTCTCTCGAATGCCGGGCATTTTGATGTTGAAATTAACAAGCCGGATCTGGATGCAGTTTCTGTATCGAAAAGAACCGTACGCCGGAATATCGAAGAGTACGAACTCAAGGATGGACGTAAATTCTACTTGCTGGCTGAAGGAAGACTAGTGAACTTGGCAGCAGGGGATGGACATCCGGCAGAAATTATGGATATGACCTTTGCCTTGCAGGCAATGTCCTTGAAATATGTAAATGATCAATACGAGAGCATTGGCAGCAAAGTCGTAAATGTGCCATTTGAGCTGGATGAGCAGGTAGCCAAGTTTAAACTTGAGTCACTGGGAATTAGCATTGATGCGCTTTCCCAGGAACAGCGTGATTATCTGGATAGCTGGACCGAGCACTAAATTTTTCATGAAATGAGTAAAATGTGTTTATGTATGTTCATTCGCAACCTTTTCTCTCTGAAGCCCGTTAATAGGGGTGAATTCCTAAATATGGAATAAGGGGGCTGCAAAAGTGACTGCGAATGAAAAACAGAGAATGCAAAGCATGCAAAAAATGCAAAAAAGTTTGTTCACAAATCAGCAGCAAGCAGGTAAAGAAAGTAAGCCGCGTGTAACAGCTAGCTGGCGAAAAGCAATACTGATAGTGGGGGCCGCCATCTTGATGATGGCGGCCTTAGCTGGCTGCAGCAGCAGTAAGGATGAGGCCAGTAATACATTGTCCATGGCGAATACAAACAGCGAACCGGCATCATCTGCTTTGGAAGGACAGTCCAGCGTTGATCAATCCGGACTAGAGCAAACCAGCCCAAAGGCGGAAGAAGATCTTTCTGCCGCGGAGAAGCAGATCAACACTAACACGGACGGTGAAGTATACGCAGTAACACCAGCCATCGGTAAGGATGGGGCGGAGGGCTTCAATCGCAAGCTGATTTACCAAGCCAACCTTGTTATGCGGGTTAAGGATTATACAACAGCACAAACGGAGCTGCGGGATCTGGTCGCTTTGAGTGGAGCTTATATTCTGCAATTTTCCGAAAATACGAATAATGGTGAACGCGGAGGCCATTTTACGATTAAGGTTGGGGCAAATGGTTTTACCTCGCTGCTGGATGGTTTGGAGAAAATCAGCCCAAGTCTTCAGCGCAGTGTAAACGGACAGGATGTCAGTGAGGAATATGTGGATCTGGAATCCAGGCTCAAAGCGAAGCAGGCTGTTGAAGCAAGGCTTCTGGCCTTTATGGAAAAAGCGACTAAAACGGATGACTTGCTAGCCTTCTCCAATCAGCTTGCCAAAGAGCAGGAGGAGATCGAGAAGATAAAAGGCCGGATGCGATATATTGACCAGAATGTAGCTTTCTCCACCATTGAGCTGCGTATGTATCAACAAACAGGCTCCGGTTCACATCTAAATTCTGGACAGCTGGCACTTGGTGATCGTCTGCAAAATGCCTTAAATACAAGCTTGAATGTGCTGGCTGCTGTTCTGCAGGGCATTCTTGTTTTCTTGGCTGCTGCGCTTCCAGTGCTTCTGGTGGCAGCCATTATTCTTGTTCCCGTGCTTTACTTCAGAAGGGGCAGAAAACAGCGGCTGGCTGAAACCTGCACGCAAATAAAGCAGCAAAATGCTGCTGTTGCAACGCCTGTAAAGGCTTCTGAGGAGCAAAATGAGGAGTCTTCAACTTAAAGCTATAAAAAAATATCAAGGAAATCCTGGTGATCTAGCAGGATTTCTTTTTTTTTTGGCGAATTTGTATTAAATAGTGGTGGAAAGTGGTGCAAAGTGGGGGATTGGAGCTGACTGCTGTGTTTTTAGGAGAACATCAACATAGCATAGATGAAAAAGGCCGAATCATTATTCCGGCCAAGTTTCGTGAAGCTCTCGGATATTCCTTTGTAGTCACTCGCGGCTTGGACCAGTGCTTGTTCGTTTATCCGAGATCAGAGTGGGCTGTTCTTGAGCAGAAGCTCAAAGCATTGCCGCTTATGAAGTCGGAGGCGCGGGCGTTTACCCGCTTTTTCTTCTCCGGAGCTACGGAATGCGAGCTGGATAAACAAGGAAGAGCCAATATCCCTGCTACATTAGTGGATCATGCAAAGCTTGAGAAAGATTGTGTTGTACTGGGTGTTTCCAATCGGGTAGAGATTTGGAGCAAGCAAATTTGGGAAGGCTATTTCCAAGAGTCGGAGCAATCTTTTAATGAAATCGCTGAGAAGCTTGTGGACTTTAATTTTTGACAGTTGACCTATCACATATACAATCACGAAGAAAAATTTCCTGATCACAGGGAAACTCACAGGAGGCCAACCTATTGTTTCATCATATTACTGTACTTAAGGAAGAATCAGTTGAAGGCTTACATATAAAACCGAATGGAGTTTACGTAGATTGTACGCTAGGGGGAGCTGGTCACAGCTCGCTTATAGCATCCAGCCTGGGACCCGAGGGGCTGTTGATTTGCCTGGATCAGGATGAGACGGCTCTTGCGAATGCGGCAAAGGTGCTTGCGCCGTATCAAGACCGTGTACAGACCGTGAAGAGCAATTTCCGGATGCTGGAGGAAGTATTGCAAGGCATACCTCAAGCGCTTCAGAATGGAAAGCCCCAAGTGGATGGCATTTTATTCGATCTTGGTGTTTCCTCACCACAGCTGGATGAAGCCGATAGAGGCTTCAGTTATAATCATGACGCTGAATTGGATATGAGAATGGACCGCACCTCAGAGCTGACGGCAAAAATGATTGTGAATGAATGGCCGGTGGAGCGGATTGCCAAAATTCTTTTTGAATATGGCGAGGAGAAATTTTCGCGGAGAATCGCTTCCGTGATTGAAGCCGCACGCTCCAAACGTACCATTGAAACGACAGGAGAACTGGTTGAGCTGATTAAGGAAGGTATTCCGGCAGCGGCAAGAAGAACTGGACCGCATCCTGCCAAGCGCAGCTTTCAGGCACTGCGTATTGCTGTCAATGATGAGCTGGGAGCTTTTGAGGAAGCTTTGGAGCAGTCGATTCGCTGCCTGGCTCCAGGAGGAAGGGTTGCTGTGATTACGTTCCATTCGTTGGAGGACCGAATTTGCAAGCTGACTTTCGCTAAATACCTCGAGAAGTGTACGTGTCCGCCAGATTTTCCAATGTGCGTCTGCAATAATAAGGGAACGCTGAAGCTGGTAAACAGGAAGCCGATCCTTCCAAGTGACAACGAGCTGGAGGCGAACCAAAGAGCCCGCTCGTCCAAGCTGAGAATAGCAGAGAAACTATAATTACACTAAATTAGGATAAAAAAATAAAAATTAAGGGGAGGAAATTGCAGAATGCCTTCTTACATTCAAGGGAATTTGGCTGTTAATAAAAAGCCGGATCAAAAAGTAACTATTAAAGAAACGAGAAAAATCGTTTACCGCACTAAATCTTTGCCCATGCAGGAGAAAATGCTGTACTTATTTACTGTACTGCTCTGTGTTGTTGTAGCGGTGGTCATTATATGGCGGTATGCGCAAATTTATCAAATGAACGCAGATATGCTGAAAATGCAGCATGAGATTAAGACCATTCAAGCGGAGAACAGCGCATTGAAGCAAGATGTAGAGAAGCTTCTAAGCATAGAACGGCTTGAGGAAGAGGCCAAAAAACTCGGATTTAAACCGCGCTCAGAAGGACAAGTTGACCAGATTACTTCTGGCGAAGCTGCCAAATCGGAAGATTCAAGCGATGTAGCATACAATCCATAAATAGGCAGGTACTAAAATGACTAAAAAAATAAGAGCACGCTCTTTGTTGATCGGAGGGGTATTTACCCTTCTTTTTGTTATCCTTTTAGTAAAAGTATATTATATTCAGGGTGTTGATGCTTCAAGGCTGCTTGGTATGGCGAAGAAAGCGTGGGAGACGGATCAGGTGCTTGCCCCGGAACGCGGCTCGATCGTGGATCGCAACAACAAAGCGTTGGCTTTGAACACTACGGCCTATACCGTATCGTTAAATCCTCAATTAATTAATAAAAATGGCATTCTTGAAGAAGTAGTAGAAGGTCTTTCAACTATTTTATTAGATGCGAACCGGGATAAAGCTGAATTGACAGATAAAATCCGCCAAAGAGCAACAAGGAAAAAAGATGACGGGATTAACTTTGCTGTTTCCGTAGAGATCCGCAATGAAGGGTGGAAAATTGACAAGTCGAAGGCAGATCTGGTTCTGGAACTAGATAAAAGCCTTAGGAAGAAGCTGAACACGAAGCTTAAGATTGGCATTGAGCTTATTGAGGAAGAAAAGCGCTATTATCCGGGGGATACTTTAGCCTCCCATTTACTTGGTTTTATGAGCAAAGAAGGAAAAGCAGTGTCTGGTCTGGAAGCCAGTATGGATGAAGTCCTTACGGGCGTAGCAGGCAAGCTGAAGTATGAAACGGATGCTAAGGGCATCGAGCTCCCGGACTCGAAGATTGATTTCTTGCCTGCAGAGGATGGGAAAAATATTCGCTTGACGATTGACAAAAACATCCAGTTCTATATCGAGAGCGCACTGGCCAAGGTCGAGCAGCAATTTCATCCGAAAAGTATGACGGCCATCGCTGTAAATCCGCAAACGATGGAAATTCTGGGCATGGCCAATGTCCCCACATTTAACCCGAATGAATATTGGAATTTTAACGATCAAGGTGATTTTATTAATCACGCGGTAGCTTCTCAATACGAGCCGGGCTCCACCTTCAAGATCGTTACGCTTGCCGGTGCTGTAGAAGAAAATCTTTTTAATCCTAATGAAATCTATCAATCCGGATCGATCAGAGTTCCGGGAAGAACACTTCATGATCACAATTGGGTAGGTTGGGGACCCATTTCCTATTTGGATGGCTTAAAGCGTTCAAGTAACGTTGCTTTTGTTAAGCTTGGGTACGAAAAGCTGGGCCCGAAAAAGCTGGAAGACTATATTCGTAAGTTCGGTTTTGGTGAAAAATCAAATATTGATATTCTTGGAGAGGTTTCAGGCCTCGTGAAATTAAAGTATGAATCCGACTTTGCTACTGCTACATATGGGCAAGGGGGAGTCGTAGTCACAGCTTTGCAGCAAACGGCTGCTTATGCGGCGATAGCGAACGGGGGCAAGCTTATGTGGCCCCATGTAGTGAAGGATATTGTTGATCCTGTTACAGGAGAAGTCGTAGAATCTTTTGCTCCAAGGGAAATATCCCGGGTTGTTTCTGAGAGCACAGCGAAGCAAGTCAGCGAGTATCTGGAGCAGGTCGTTTCGGATAAGGTGAAAGGTACCGGGAATAAAGCTGCTATCGAGGGCTATCGGGTGGCCGGTAAAACGGGTACGGCGAATCTTGTAGTTGAAGGCGGAAAAGGCTATGCTGACAAGCAGTGGGTTATTTCTTTCATCGGCTATGCACCGGTTGAAAATCCGCAAATCCTGGTCACTATCATCGTGGACAGACCTGAACTGAACGGAAACTATCACAACGGCGGATATGTAGCAGCGCCTGCATTTAAAGAGATTGTAAGTCAAACGCTGCAGTATTTGGGGGTTGCCTCCAGTACGCAGCAGACCAAACAGACCGCGCCTGCTACTGATAAAATAACAGTTCCGGATTTTACGGTTCTTACTTTAACTGCTGCGAAAGAATCGGCGGAGCGGCTCGGACTCACTTTGGAGACGCTGGGAAAAGGCGCTAAGGTAGTTATGCAGTATCCGAAGGCGGGAGCGGAAGTTGGACCTGCCCAGCGGGTATATATTGCGATGGAGCAGCCTGAGGCTCTCCCATTGCCAGATTTCACCGGAGAATCGCTGCGTGATGCGATTGAGTTCTGTTCGTTTCTCAAGGTCAACTGTCAGACCGTTGGAGAAGGGTATGTAGTGAGCCAGACGGTCACCGGCGAAGGAGATAGCAAGGCAGTAGTTCTGCAGCTAAGTCCGCTTAACAAGCCGGCTTCAACTGTGGAGGAAGGTACGGATCCAAATGGCAGCCCATCTCAAGAAGAACAGGGCAGTACTGATCCTAATCAAGCTGAAACGAGCGGCTCCGAAGAGAATCAAGGCTCGAATAGCGCTGAATAACAAGTAAAGAAAATGAGTCCGTTATGCTATAGCTTGTTCTATCCCTAGATTGTCCCGAATAGTCATGATATGAAACGATACTGACTATATAGGGAGAGGGGGAGCAAGCATACATGCGGGCTTCTAATGTTACAGTACGTAGAAGATTGTTTATTGCTCTTATCATAGGGACGATCATTTTTGTAGCTTTAATCGGACGGCTTGCCTATGTTCAGCTGTGGAAGGGTTCTGAGCTTGCACAGATGGCTGAGGATAACTGGCGCAGAAATATTCCATTTGCCCCTAAACGGGGAGAGATTCTGGATCGTAACGGTGTTAAATTAACCTACAGCGTCAGCACCCCCTCGGTCATGGCCATACCGGCCCAAATTAAAGATGCCAAAGGAACAGCTGCTCAGCTGGCTCTTGTACTGCAAGCCCCAGAAGACAGCATCTATAAACAGATGACCAAAAAAGAACGAATTAACCGGATTCAACCTGCCGGTCGGAAAATTACGCAAGAGAAAGCCCAGGAAATCCGTCAGCTGAATTTGCCGGGCATCGTTGTCGCCGAGGATAATCAGCGATACTATCCGTTCGGCTCTCTAGCTGCGCACATTCTGGGATTTACTGGAATAGATAATCAGGGTCTTGCCGGAGCAGAGGCTATGTATGATAAAGAGCTGACCGGAATACGGGGCAGTATTTCCTACATGGCAGATGCGGCAGGAAGAGCGCTGGAAGGAACGACCGAGGAGTACAGCAAGCCAAAGGATGGTCTGAACCTGCAGCTGTCGATTGACAGCCATTTGCAATCGATTCTCGAGCGGGAGCTGGATCAGGCTCTGGTGCAGTATCAGGCGAAGAACGTCATCGCGATTATGATGGATCCCAATAATGGGGAAATACTTGCTATGGGCGGCAGACCGACCTATGAGCCCAGCCACTTCAGAGATTTTCCCGCTGAAACGTACAATCGAAATTTACCGATCTGGATGACATACGAGCCGGGCTCGACATTTAAAATTATTACCTTGGCAGCAGCAGTAGAAGAGAAGAAGATAGATTTGAAAAATGAAATGTTTTTCGATCCTGGTTTTATTAAGGTTGCCGGAGCGAATTTACGCTGCTGGAAACGCGGTGGTCATGGCAGTGAGACTTTCCTTCAGGTTGTGGAGAATTCCTGCAACCCAGGTTTCGTGCTTATGGGACAGCGTCTTGGCAAAGAAAAGCTGTTTGATTATATTGCGCGCTTCGGCTTCGGGAAAAAGACAGGAATTGATCTTGGCGGCGAGGAGAACGGGATTATGTTCAAGCCTGCCCTGGTTGGGCCTGTAGAGCTGGCGACTACGTCTTTTGGACAAGGGGTTTCCGTCACCCCGATTCAACAGATTACGGCAGTTTCTGCGGCAATCAACGGGGGCAAGCTGTTTAAACCGCATGTAGGCAAAGCTTGGATTCATCCTGAAACTGGGGAAGTCATAGAAACCATACAGCCAGAATTAGTGCGGAATGTGATCTCTGAGGAAACCTCCAGAATCGTACGTGAAACTTTGGAAAGCGTCGTTGCCAAAGGCACGGGACGTAATGCTTTTATCGATGGATACCGCGTTGGAGGCAAGACAGGAACCGCGCAAAAGGTCATCAACGGACGTTATTCGGCAGATGAGCATATCGTCTCGTTTATCGGCTTCGCGCCGGCAGACAATCCCAAAATTGTCATTTATGCAGCAGTGGATGACCCTGAGGGCTTGCAGTTCGGAGGCTTGATTGCAGCGCCATTGGTAAAAAACATGATGGCAGATGCACTGCGGTACATGAAAGTGGAGCCGAGCGAAAAACAGATTGCCCGTGATTATAAGTACGGGGAGGTACCGATTGTGGAGGTTCCTGATTTAATAGGTGCAACTGTAGAGGATATCTATGAAGATTTGAACTCCAATTTCCTGTTAGCGAAGTCTGGAAGTGGCAAATATGTGCTGAGTCAGGCTCCTAAGGCAGGAACGAGAATAGAAAAAGGATCGACGATCCGGCTTTTCCTAAGCGATTCCTTGCCTCCGGAAAAGCAGGACTAGAAAAAAAGATTTGAGTTTTAACATGTTTTGCTTTTCACTGTGCATAAAATTGTCCATAATAGATACTGTTGTGAAAAAGGAGGTAGATATCCATGTTGTTGCAAGAACTTGCAGCCATGTTAGTAATCAGCCGTATTCATGGAGATGATACTGTTCCGATTACGGGTATTCAAACTGATTCCCGGAAAGTACAGCAGGGAGATCTTTTTATATGTGTTCCCGGGCTTGTGGTGGATGGTCATGATTATGCAGCCCAGGCCATTAAGCATGGGGCAGCAGCCCTCGTTACAGAAAGAGATCTGCAAGTTTCAGTGCCGCAATTAATCGTGAAAGATGCCAGATATGCGATGGCTGCACTGTCGAGTCATTTCTACGGATATGCCAGCCGCAACATGAAAGTGATCGGAGTTACCGGCACGAATGGTAAAACAACGACAACCTATCTGATCGAAAAAATATTGTCGGAGCAAGGTTTTACAACAGGTTTGATGGGCACGATTCAAATGAAAATCGGCAATGTATACACAGACGCGGAGAGAACGACGCAGGAAGCACTGGATCTTCAGCGGAATCTGCGGCTGATGCTGGAGCAGGGAACAGACTACTGCCTTATGGAGGTATCCAGTCATGCACTTGAGCTGGGGAGGGTAAAAGGAGTCCATTTCCGCTCCGCCATTTTTACGAACCTGACGCAGGATCATTTGGACTACCACAAGACGATGGAAAATTATAAAGCAGCCAAAGGGCTTTTGTTTTCCAGGCTTGGTAATGAATTTACTGACAAGCCGGCTGCCCGCAGCTTTGCTGTGCTAAATGCCGACGATCCGGCTTCGGCAGCATTTAGCCAAATGTCTGCTGCAGAGGTGATTACGTACGGAATTCATAACGAATGCGATGTCAGGGCTTGTGATATCCAGGTTAAGGCATCCGGGACGGAGTTCACGTTGTCCTCCTTTGCAGGTGAGGCTGTGTTTCGGATGAAGCTGGTAGGCATCTTTAATGTATACAATGCGCTTGGGGCAATTGCCTCAACCTTGGCGGAAGGGGTTCCTCTAGAGCAAATCCGGCATAGTCTGGAGGGGATTGCTGTTGTAGATGGGCGTATGGAGGTAGTAAGCGGGGGGCAGGAATTTTTGGTGCTGGTCGACTATGCCCATACGCCTGACGGGCTTGAAAATGCTTTGAAAACAATTAAAGAGTTTGCTTTGGGGAAAGTCTACACGGTATTTGGCTGCGGAGGGGATCGCGACCGGTCCAAGCGTCCGCTTATGGGCCAGGTGACTGCGCGTTACAGCGATTATTTGTTCGTCACATCGGATAATCCGCGCACAGAGAATCCCGAAACGATCCTCCAGGACATCCTGCCTGGGATTAAGGAATATGGCTTTCCGGAGGAGCAATGTGAATTGATTGTGGACCGGCGTATTGCGATTCAAAAAGCTATTGATCTGGCAGGCCCCAACGATGTAGTATTAATAGCGGGAAAAGGCCACGAAACGTATCAGGAAATCATGGGTGTCAAGCATGACTTTGATGACCGCCTGGTGGCCAAAGCTGCGATAAGGGGAAAAAGCCGATGATACATCGTTCATTGCAGGATATCAAAAAGATGCTGGGCTCCGAAGCCGTTGATGTGAGCCATACTGATCCTATTCAAATACATGGGGTATCAACAGATACAAGAACGATCCAGGCGGGCAATCTTTTTATTCCTTTAATTGGGGATCATTACGATGGCCATGCGTACGCCAGTGAGGCTCATTCGCTTGGTGCGGCAGCCGTATTGTGGCAGGCTGACCGTCCAAACCCGCCTGAAGGAATGCCGCTTATTCTTGTCGGGAATACATTAAAGGCTCTTCAACAGCTGGCTCAAGCCTATAGACGGGAGCTGGACGTAAGAATTATCGGCATAACTGGCAGCAACGGAAAAACAACGACCAAGGATTTGGTTGCATCGGTTCTTTCCACTCGCTACCAAGTGCATAAAACCAAGGGCAATCTGAATAATCATATCGGGCTGCCCCTGACGCTGCTCCAGCTTGCAGAGAGCACCGAGTTTGCCGTGCTTGAAATGGGGATGAGCGGGCGGGGGGAAATTGCACTGTTATCCGAGCTGGCTGAGCCTGAAGCAGTCATTATTACGATGATCGGAGAAGCACATATGCTTCAGCTGGGTTCCCGTGAGGAGATCGCCAGAGCGAAGACAGAAATTATGTCAGGGCTGCAGCCTGGAGGCGTCTTGATCTATAACGGAGATGAACCGTTAATTGAACAAGTGCTAACAGAAAGGGCAGATGCTAAGCCTTTCAGCCGCCTGACCTTTGGCAAAGCTGAATCGAACGATATCTACCCGACAGAGATAGAGCTTGATCCAAAGGGGGCTCATTTCCGTATAAATTCAGAGCATTATCCTCCCCTGTTTATTCCGCTGCTCGGCTTTCATAATGTGATTAATGCGCTCGCTGCGATCCATACTGCTGCTTATTTCGGCGTAAATCCGGAGCAGATACAGGCAGGCTTCCAAGCGCTGCAAATGACAAGCATGCGCATTGAGAAATTGACGGCGAAATCAGGGTTAACCGTCTTGAATGATGCTTATAATTCGAGTCCTGCTGCACTTAGAGCTGCGCTGGAGCTGGTCGAGCGCTTAGACGACTACAGCCGGAAATTTATTGTGCTGGGCGATATGTTGGAGCTTGGGGACCAAGAGGAGCAGTATCACCGCGAAATTGGCCGTACGCTCTCCCCGCTATGTATTGATGAAGTATATACCTTCGGGCGATTAGCTGCGTTTATCGCTGAGGAAGCCTCTACGAGCTTTCCACCTGGAAGAGTCAGAGTATTTCATGATAAGCAGCAGCTTATCCAGGAGCTGCAAGCCTCGCTGCGGCCGGATGATGTCGTTCTTATCAAAGGCTCGCGCGGTATGCGGCTGGAGCAGGTTGCCAATGCGCTCCTTTCTTAAATAAAACTTTAGCCTATGCTTACGAAGAAAGTTTTGCTAAAGCAAAACTCAGCTTATGCTTACGAAGAAAGTTTTGCTAAAGCAAAACTCTTAGGAGGAACCAAAAGTGGAAAACGCAATTTTATTTACAATGGGAGTGGCATTTGTGCTGTCCCTTATTATGGGACCGCTGCTGATCCCGCTCCTGCGCCGTCTGAAATTCGGGCAGCAAATTCGGACAGACGGTCCACAAGGGCATTTAAAGAAGCAGGGTACACCGACCATGGGCGGTATTATTATTCTGCTGGCTTTGGCGCTGGCCTCCTTGCGTTTTGCCGATAAAAATACGGAATTATTAATTTTGCTGATTGCTTCCCTGGGCTATGGCCTGGTCGGCTTTCTGGATGATTATATCAAAATTATGTTCAAGCGCTCCCTTGGCTTGACTGCGAAGCAGAAGCTGTTCGGACAGCTGGCCATTTCCGCCGTTGTCTGCTATCTTTTGGTACAGCAGGGACAGAGCACAATGCTGTTTGTTCCTTATCTGGATTTGCAGTTTAATCTGGGCTGGCTTTATTTTCCGCTAATGGCTATCTTGATGCTTGGAGCCTCCAATGCGGTTAATTTCACCGATGGCCTGGATGGACTTCTAGCGGGGACAAGCGCAATTGCCTTCGGGGCCTACACGGTTATTGCAATGAACAATACACAGCCTGAGGCGGCGATTTTCTCCGCAGCAATGGTTGGAGCTGTGCTTGGCTTTCTTGTTTTCAATGCCCATCCGGCAAAGGTATTTATGGGAGATACGGGGTCTTTGGGAATAGGTGGCGGGCTGGTTGCCGTTGCGATTTTGACGAAGGCAGAGCTGCTGCTGGCGATTATCGGCGGTGTGTTTTTGATTGAAATTTTATCCGTGGTCATTCAAGTCGTGTCCTTTAAAACAAGAGGTAAGCGAGTTTTCAAAATGAGCCCGATTCATCATCATTTCGAGCTGGTCGGCTGGTCCGAATGGCGGGTAGTCATAACATTTTGGGTAACCGGGCTGGTGCTGGCAGCTTTGGGATTATATATGAATGAGGTGTTATAACGGATGAAGCATCCGCAAGCGTATCGTGGCAAACAAGTAGTCATTCTCGGGCTTGCCCGAAGTGGAGTTGCTGTCGCCAGGCTTTTTCATCAGCTTGGGGCAGAGGTTACCGTAAATGATAAAAAAGAGCGAAGTGCATGCCCTGAGGCCGATGATCTGGAGGCTCTGGGTATTTCTGTTATTTGTGGCTCTCATCCGGACACGTTGATCCACAGTGGTGTGGCGCTTGTCGTTAAAAATCCGGGTATCCCTTATACGATAAAGCCTGTCCGTCAAGCGGAGGAGCTGGATATTGAAGTCGTAACGGAAGTGGAGGTAGCTGCTTATATCTGTAAGGCTCCAATCATTGGAATTACCGGCTCTAACGGTAAAACGACGACAACGACGCTTATCGGTCTTATGCTTGCTGGTGGTGGTCTATCTCCAATTGTCGCGGGAAACATCGGCAGAGCCCTGACTGAGGCGGCTGAGGAGGCGGAAGAAAGCGATTGGATGGTTGTGGAGCTAAGCAGCTTCCAGCTTAAAGGCACGATACATTTTCGGCCCCGTATAGCATGCTTGTTGAATATTTATGAGACTCACCTCGATTACCATGGCTCCATGGACGATTATATGGCTTCCAAGGCCAAAATATTCGCAAATCAGCAGCCGCAGGATACCGTTGTTATCAACTGGGACGACCCCCTATGCAGGAATCTGCTGCCGCAGGTTCAGGCGAAGCTGCTTCCTTTTTCGATGAAAGAGGCTCTGACTTATGGACTTTACCTGGAAGCGGAGACGCAGACGCTCGTATATCGTGATGTGGAAGGAAACAGGCATCCAATTATTACAGCAGCAGAGATGGGGATTCCGGGGAGCTATAATATTGAGAACGCTCTGGCAGCAGCCGGGGTGGCTTTAACTGCAGGTGTGGAGCTAACGGTTATCGCGGAGGAACTGAGAAAGTTCCGGGGTGTGGAGCACAGGCTTGAATTTGTCAGGGAGCTCGAAGGGGTAACGTTCTATAACAATTCCAAAGCGACAAATTCTGCAGCTGCGATTAAGTCGATAGAAGCTTTTGAAGAGTCAGTCATCCTGGTTGCCGGAGGGCTTGACAGAGGTTCTGATTATATGGAACTGCTGCCTATCTTTCGTGAGCGGGTAAAGGGAATCGTTACTCTGGGCCAAACCGGGGCGAAAATAAACCAAGTTGCTGCACTGGCAGGGATTAGTTCGATTGAAAGCGTCGATACTGCTAACAATGCTGCGGATGCTGTAGACTTGGCCGTTCGGGCAGCGTGGGCAATGAGTGAAGCAGGAGATATTATTTTGCTTTCTCCGGCCTGCGCCAGCTGGGACATGTTTCCTTCCTTTGAGGACAGGGGACGCATGTTTAAAGAGTCCGTGCATAACCTTTAAAGAGGCTTGTTCCAAGCTTAGCTCGGGACAGCCCTACAACACTTACGTATAGAGGTGTCGGTTATGGGTAAAGCGCGGTCCGCTCCGGACATTTGGATGGTTATCAGTACCTTGCTGCTTTTGACAATTGGCGTTATTATGGTGTACAGTGCGAGTGCGGTGCTTGCTTTTCACGAATTCGGTGATCGCTACTATTATTTGAAGCGTCAGCTCATATTCGCTGTTTTAGGCGTTGTGGCTATGTTCTTCACGATGAATGTGGACTACTGGGTTTGGAAGAAGTATGCGCGCAGCGGCCTTATCCTTTGTCTGGTCCTGCTCGTTATCGTTCTCCTGCCTGGAATCGGTGTCGTCAGAGGTGGCGCGAGAAGCTGGCTTGGCATCGGCTCGTTTGGTATTCAGCCTTCGGAATTTATGAAAATAGGGATGATTATATTTCTGGCCAAGCTGCTTTCTGAGCAGCAAGCCAAGGTCACCTATTTCGCTAAAGGACTTTTACCGCCCTTGGGCATTATGGGGCTCGCTTTTGGACTCATTATGCTGCAGCCGGATTTGGGCACAGGTGTCGTGCTGGTAGGTGCTTCTCTGCTGATGATTTATACGGCGGGGGCAAGAATTCTGCATCTTTCCTATTTGGGCATGGTTGGTTTGGTTGGATTTATTGGGCTTGTTATTGCAGCTCCTTATCGGCTATTGCGGATAACCGCATTTCTCGATCCTTGGCAGGATCCACTCGGTGCAGGCTACCAGTCGATACAATCTCTGTATGCCATAGGTCCGGGAGGGTTGGTAGGGCTGGGGCTTGGCATGAGCCGGCAGAAATACAGCTATTTACCTGAACCGCAAACCGATTTTATTTTCTCCATTATCGCGGAGGAGCTTGGATTTATCGGAGGGGCCTTTGTTCTGCTGCTTTTTACTATTCTGGTTTGGAGAGGCATGAGGACAGCTATTACGGCACCCGATACATTTGGCAATATGCTCGCCGTAGGCATCATAGGTATGGTAGCTGTACAAGTTATTATTAATATAGGAGTCGTAATCGGTATGTTTCCAGTGACAGGAATTACACTACCCTTTATTAGTGCAGGCGGTTCCTCACTAACGCTTATGCTGACGTCTATAGGTATTTTATTAAATATATCCCGTTATTCGAGGTGAGAAGGAATGAGAACCATCGTCTTTACCGGAGGAGGATCTGCCGGACATGTTACCCCCAACCTGGCTATTATTACCCGTTTGCAGCAGCTTGGCTGGGACATCCGATATATCGGGTCGGCTGCCGGTATTGAGAAAGATATAATGGCCCATGAGGGCATTCCTTTTTATCCCATTTCCTCTGGCAAGCTTAGAAGATATGTGGATGTGAAAAATATAAAAGATCCATTTAAAGTTGCAAAGGGGGTCTATGATTCATATAAAATACTGCGCAGCCTTAAACCGGCCATTGTGTTTTCCAAAGGGGGCTTCGTGTCCGTTCCGGTTGTGCTTGGCAGCAAAATGAAGCGAATCCCGACGATTATTCACGAATCCGATATGACACCAGGCTTGGCTAATAAGCTGGCTATCCCTTTTGCGGCTAAGGTATGTGTGACTTTTCCGGAAACGATGAAGCATATCAAGGGGCATAAAGCAGTGCTGACTGGTCTTCCGATTCGCCCTGCTATTTTACAAGGAAATGCGATGAAAGGACTTCAGCTATGCGATTTTCATAGTCAAAAGCCAGTCGTGATGGTTATGGGTGGAAGCCTTGGCTCGCAAGCTATGAATAAGGCTCTAAGAGATAATCTGGAGACATGGCTCGCTGATTTTCAGATTGTACATATTTGCGGAAAAGGGAATCTGGCTTCAGCACTTCTGGATGTCAGAGGCTACAAGCAGTTTGAATTTGTATCTGATGAGCTTCCCGATATTATGGCCATGGCTGATCTTGTAGTATCTCGGGCCGGCTCGACGTCGATCTATGAATTTCTGGCACTGGAGAAGCCGATGCTGCTCATTCCTCTGTCCAGACAAGCCAGCCGTGGCGATCAAATTCTTAACGCAGGGTCTTTCCAGCGCTCCGGATATGCAGCGGTGCTGGATGAAGCCGATCTGACTGGCGAATCCTTAATTCTGGCCGTGAGATCTTTATACGAAAACCGCAGCAGCTTTAAAGCAGCGATGGCTACACGCAATAGCATGGATGCTGTCGAGAGCATTATCAGCCTGATTGAAGCCCACAGCTTACCTAAGCTGGTTTAAGGCGAAAAGAATAGGCATTTGTCACACTCTAACCGATCTTACATAAACTACACTATAACCGTGACAGACATCTGAGGCTTTATACAAGAACCGTTTTTTTACGAAAATGGATGACTGGTTTCGGACGGCACTTGTATGAAATTGGCTGGGAGCCATAAGCTTCCAACTACATTCGCCCTAAGTTCTGTGAAGGAGGTTTTCCCATGGAGCAGTTAATTTCCGACTTGCAAGCAGCTGGCATCGGACAAATCAAGCAGAACGAATCGCTGGCCCCCTATACCACTTGGAAAATTGGAGGGCCTGCTGACATTCTCATTATTCCCACTAATAAAGTGCAGCTTGCAGCTGCCATTCAGATTCTCTACCGTCGGGGGATTCCTTGGACTGTAATTGGACGTGGATCCAATCTCCTGGTTACAGATCTAGGTATCCGGGGTGCTGTCATCAAGCTTGGAGAAGCTTTGGAAACATTACGCTTTGAAGGGCGTATGGTGTATGTAGGAGCTTCGTACTCGTTCATCAAACTATCTGTTCTGGCTGCAAAAGAAGGATTGACAGGTCTAGAGTTTGCCGGAGGAATTCCAGGCTCTGTGGGAGGCGCCGTCTACATGAACGCGGGTGCCCATGGTTCTGATGTGTCACGCATACTGAAGTGGGCTGAAGTCATCCTGGAGACAGGGGAATTAGTACAGATGCAAGCACAAGAGCTTCACTATGCGTATCGGCATTCGATTCTGCATAGATTGCCAGGAATCGTGACGGAAGCTGTATTTGAACTGGATTATGGGGAGCGCAAGGAAATTAAGGATGCGCTGGCTGCTCACCGGGCCCGCAGGCTCAGAACGCAGCCACTTCAGTTGGCTACCGCCGGCAGCGTATTCCGTAATCCAGAGCATCATTTCGCAGCTAAGCTGATCGAAGAGGCAGGCTTGAAGGGCTTGCGGGTAGGCGGAGCGGAAGTATCCACTCTGCATGCTAATTTCATTGTAAACACAGGATGCGCTACAGCCGTTGACGTTCTCACCCTGATTCAAGAGGTACAGCGTAAAGTTCGGGAAGTTTATGGAATTGCGCTAGTACCGGAAGTCCTGGTGGTGGGTGAGAGGTAAATCGGAGGTGGAACATTGGAGAAGCTGGTTATCGAAGGTGGAAGACCTCTCTCGGGAGCCATCCAGATACACGGCGCGAAAAACGCCGCATTGCCTATCTTGGCGGCATGCATCATGACTGGCGGCACCTACACGCTGGGCAACGTTCCGAGTTTACTCGATATTGATGTTATGCTGCAAGTACTTCGTTCCTTGGGCTGCAGTACAGAGCAGCAGGGGGATAGCGTCAAGATCGATACATCCACGGCGAATTCCTCGCATATTCCTGAAGAACTTATGGGCCAGATGCGCTCCTCTATTTTCTTGATGGGGCCGCTGCTGGCGAGATTCGGCAGCGTCACCGTGTATCAGCCAGGAGGCTGCGCTATCGGTGAGAGGAAGATCGACCTGCATCTCAGAGGTCTCCAGGAATTGGGAGTCCAAATCGTTGAGACAGGGAATCGTATCATTTGCACAGCTGAATCACTGCAAGGTGCAGAAATCGTGCTTGATTTTCCAAGCGTCGGAGCGACGGAAAATATCATGATGGCCGCCGTTATGGCGGAGGGTGTCACCACTCTGTTCAATGCAGCCAGAGAGCCGGAAATTCAAGATTTGCAAAATTTTCTGAACACCATGGGCGCGGATATTATCGGAGCGGGTACCGATACGATAACGATCCGGGGTGTTAAATCATTAGAGCCCTGCACATACAGCATCATTCCAGATCGGATTGTCGCGGGTACATTTCTTGTAGCAGCCGCAGCGACAAGAGGAAGCATCACCTTGGAAAAAGTAAATCCTGCTCATTTGACCTCTGTCATTCATGTGCTAAGACGCGCAGGTGTTCAAATTAATGTTGACGATGATATAATATATGTAAGCAGTCCAAGCCGCACGAAGGCAGTGGAGCGAATCGTTACATCACCATATCCTGCTTTTCCTACAGATCTGCAATCACAGGTGATGGTACTGCTGACTCTAGCAGATGGATTAAGTATTATAAAGGAAACTATATTTGAAGGTAGATTCAAGCATGTGGGAGAGCTGGCCCGGATGGGCGCAGACATACGTGTTGATCTGAACTCTGCTTTCATTCGCGGGGTGCCACGGCTATACGGGGCAACCGTTGAGGCTACCGATTTGCGGGCAGGCGCTGCTTTGGTCATAGCTGGTCTGGCTGCTCATGGCAGGACCGTTGTTGAGCAGGTGCATCATATTGACAGAGGCTATGATAGAATAGAGCGAATGCTCACTGGGTTAGGTGCGTCAGTTTATCGGCAAAGTTAGAAGGAATAGTTTGCTAGATTGGTTGATAAGGGGCCTTATTTTGGAGCTTTGCCGCCTGTAGGAGGAATAGCGGACTACAAGATCCGTGATTCCTCTTGTAGGCACGAGTAGGCATTCTTCAAGTAAGACCCTAAATTTCCTTCCTGTATGCCAGACTTACGAATATATTTTTCTGCGAAAAAAGATTATGCTTACGAAGTAAGTTTGTTCGTCACTAAGCCAAGCACCGTGCTTAGTATGCTCTCACAAACTGAGCAAATGCTTACGAAGTAATTTTTCTACGAAAAATTTAGGTGGTGCCCATCTTGACCGAAGAAATAGATAAAGTCCCCCCTTTACCGGCTGTCCCCAAAAGAGGCCGAACGAACAAGAAGCTATTAGCTTTTCTGATCGTGTTTTTCTTAACGGTTCTAGTTATTTTATTTTTTCAATCATCGCTCAGCCGCATCAGTGAAATTCAAATCCAAGGCAACCAGCTGGTTACTAAAGATATGGTGGGACAAGCTGCAGCGATTAATATCGGAGACCGCTATTTTGCAATTAGCACAAAGTCGATTGAAGACCGTGTAAATGGTTTAAATATAGTGGAGTCTGTTCAGGTGACAAAGCATTTCCCGGGAGTCATTCATATTCTTGTGAAAGAATTTTCTGAGGTTGCTTTTCAAATCACTGCTGAAGGAAGCAAGCAGGCTGTTCTTTCAGATGGCACTTTAATTGATGTGCCTTCCGTAGACTTCCCGATTGATAAGCCGATTCTCAGCGGATGGACAGACACCGATCCGAACAAATTGGAGCTTACCAAAGTGCTCGGAGAGCTTCCGGTTGGAGCGCTATCCGATATTTCCGAAATCAAGCCCGAGCCTTCAGCTTCTTATCCGGAAAAGATCAAAATTTATACAAGGTCCCAATTTGAAGTTTTTACAACGATCTCTTATTTGCCTGAAAAAATCGATAACCTGCCAGCATTTATAGCATCATTGAATGAACGCGGCATTACAAGCGGGATTATTACGATGCTGGAAGTCGATACTTTCGTGCCTTTCGAGTCGTCAGGGGAGCAGCAAGCGGGTTCAAAGGATGGTGGAAAAACTCCTTAGTGATAACCAGGTGATTCAGCAGACAAAAAAAGATGGGTTGGACTACTCATTCTACACAATTAGTGTTAAAATTAGATTTATGGTTAATTTAGACTCTCTTAGACTGGTCATAATCTGGTAACTATTTCTATTCAAAAAAATTGCAGAAAAAAGAGGGAAACTCACTGCTGTGTTGAATATGTACAGAAGTAATATGAGGACAAGTACTTAATTTAAAAGTTACAGGAGGTGCCAACGGCTTGAGCAACAATGACATCATTGTTAGTTTGGACATCGGTACATCCAGGGTTCGTGCTATTATTGGGGAAGTTGTTAACGGAACCATTAATATAATTGGAGTGGGATCTGCCGACTCGGAAGGTATTCGTAAGGGAGCCATAGTGGACATTGATCAGACCGTGCAATCTATACGAAGCGCGATCGATCATGCGGAACGTATGGTTGGCATACAAATATCTGAGGTTTACGTGGGAATTACCGGAAATCATATTTCTCTGCAATCCAGCCATGGGGTAGTAGCGGTATCTAACGAGGACCGTGAAATTGGAGAAGAGGATATCGACCGTGTCGTTCAAGCGGCTAGAGTCATTGCATTACCTCCCGAGCGTGAAATCATTGGAGTTGTACCTAAACAGTATTTAGTAGACGGTCAAGAAGGAATTAACGATCCTCGTAATATGATAGGCGTTCGCCTGGAAGTGGAAGCAACAATTATTACCGGTGCTAAAACGGGCATACATAATTTGCTTCGAGTTGTCGAAAAGTCCGAGTTGAAGGTGTCAGGGCTTATTCTGATGTCTTTGGCAGCAGGTCAATTAGCCTTATCCAAGGATGAGAAAGCAATTGGAACTGTTCTTGTCGACATTGGTGCCGGTGCAACGACAATTTCAGTCTTCGAGCAGGGAAATTTAACAGCAACCTCGACACTTCCAATTGGGGGCGATTATATCACAAATGATATCGCCATCGGTTTAAGAACGCAAATGGATATTGCCGAGAAAATCAAACTTAAATTCGGTTGCGCCTCTATAGAGGACTCTGCTGCGGATCAAGTGTTTAAGGTAACAAGAATTGGCAGCAATGTAGACAAAGAGTTCTCCCAAATTGATTTGGCTAACATCATAGAACCCCGTGTACAGGAAATATTCGATTTGATTCGAGCGGAAGTTCATCGCTTGGGCACTGGTGACGTTTCCGGAGGCTACGTGCTGACGGGTGGAACTGTATCCATGCCAGGCATGCTTGCGGTCGCACAGGCTGAGCTTATGACCTCCGTCCGGATAGCAATACCTGATTTTATCGGAGTGAGAGATCCTTCTTATACTAGCGGCGTAGGCATTATCCAATTTGTATCCAAATACTTGAGGAGCCGTCAGCCTGGTTCCAGCTTTGTCAAGAAAAACACAGCTAAAGGCACAACTAAAAAAGCCTCAGGCGAGAGCAATAAGCCTGGTATGTTTGAACGATTAAAAAACTTTTTCAGTGAATTTATATAACTGGCAAGGCCTGAATAATCAGGTTTGTCGGGTGTATGGATTAGGATTTGCTAACGAAAGCAAAGTTAGGGGGACAAAACTCACATGTTCGAATTTGATTTTGATACGAATCAATCAGCTCAAATAAAAGTTATTGGAGTAGGCGGCGGCGGCAGTAATGCTGTTAACCGAATGATCGAAAATGGGCTTCAAGGCGTAGAGTTTATTACAGTCAATACGGATGCTCAAGCGCTTCACTTGTCCAAGTCGGAGCATAAGCTGCAAATAGGTGACAAGCTTACACGTGGTTTAGGTGCGGGTGCTAACCCGGATGTAGGTAAGAAAGCCGCTGAGGAATCCAGAGAAGCTATTATGAATACGCTGCGTGGTGCCGATATGGTGTTTGTCACAGCGGGAATGGGAGGCGGAACGGGAACTGGAGCCGCGCCGGTAATTGCTGAAATTGCCAAGGAG
Organism: Paenibacillus eucommiae; assembly: GCF_017874215.1. Taxonomy (GTDB): domain Bacteria; phylum Bacillota; class Bacilli; order Paenibacillales; family NBRC-103111; genus Paenibacillus_AI; species Paenibacillus_AI eucommiae. The sequence continues at coordinate 89,746 of NZ_JAGGLB010000015.1, read as the reverse complement.
TGCGGTGCGCTGACAGTTGGTGTCGTTACCCGTCCTTTCACATTTGAAGGCCGCAAGCGCGCGATGCAAGCAGAGATTGGAATTGCAGCATTGAAAGAAAAAGTAGATACTTTGATCGTGATTCCTAATGACCGGTTGCTTGAAATTATTGATAAGAAAACACCTATGCTTGAGGCTTTTTTGCAAGTCGATAATGTACTTCGTCAAGGCGTTCAGGGCATCTCAGATCTTATCGCGGTTCCCGGCCTGATCAACCTTGACTTTGCTGACGTTAAGACCATTATGTTCGAGCGTGGTGCGGCTTTGATGGGCATTGGTGTGGCAACTGGGGAGAATCGTGCTGCGGAAGCGGCGAAGAAGGCTATTATGAGCCCTCTGCTCGAGACTTCGATTGATGGCGCTCGGGGAGTTCTTATGAACATTACAGGCGGAGCCAACTTAAGCTTGTATGAAGTTAACGAAGCAGCAGATATTGTCTCATCCGCATCTGATCTAGAGGTCAATATGATATTTGGTGCCGTCATTAAAGAAGAACTTAAAGAAGAAATTATGGTTACGGTTATTGCTACCGGTTTTGAGCATAAGCCTGAAGCTGTTCAGCCTCCGCTCCGCCGCCCAGGCACCGCACAGGGGGGGCAGCAGCCGCCACAGTCACAACAACAACAGCAACAGTATCAACAAGAGACAGCCGCAACTGATGGCAGGTTAAATAATCTTAAGCCTTTTGGCAACCAGCCTTCCAGCGATCAGTTGGATATTCCAACCTTTCTTCGCAATCGGGGACGCAACTCGGATAAGTAATCTTATCAACTATCGATCTATCAGAGACGGAGTTCTACTTTCATGTAGAGCTCTTTTTTTGTTGCCTGGGCATGTAAAAGTAAATACTATAATGCGAGCATATAGAGGGAAATATACTATGTCCCACTCTTATTCTCCTACTCTTTTATTCAGGAAGTTAGTGAGGAGGGAGCAAAAAGATGCAAAAGTACATCTTTTTTGGACCGATCGATTTCAGTGGATGTTTAGTTGTTCCCAGTAATCGACAGGATCCTCATCTAAAGTCCGTAAGCTTCTTGTAATGGCTTTTTTCATGGTCTAAAAGCCCCTAGTTCCTTCGTTTTGTTCATTCCTCAATTCCGGAAAAGCACAGCTTAATTACGATCATATGCCTTGTCATCACTATCCCTTTCGCTCAGGAAAAAGACGCCTGCTGTCTGTCCGTTTAAGAATGGCTTTGTTCTGAACTTTGTTGCTGAGAGGGAAGGGATGTGGGAGGAAGAGTGATAGCGTCCGCCTTTAAAGATTTGTTCCACCCCCTATTATTTATTCCATTCAAGGAACAAATCTTTAACAGCGGCTGGAGCCCACATCCCTTCCCTCCCACACGTCCAGCAAGGCGTCATTCCACGGCAATTTATGACAAAAAAAGTTACAACCTACCCGCATGTTTAGACAGACTTTGAAATAGGATTCTAATATACTGATTTAGAGCCGCCAGGAGGTGAGAGGAGTGGTCGTTTACGCGGATCTCATTTTCCTGCTTAATTTACTAATGGATGCCGCGATGCTCATAGCGACTGTACGTGTACGGAAATTGAAAGTACGTTGGTGGCGTATAGCCTCTTCCGCAGGGATCGGAGCTTCTTATGTGGTTCTGATGTTCGTTCCTGCACTTTCGATATTTTTTACTTTTTCGGTAAAGTGTCTATTTTGTATAGCAATGATTCTGACAGCCTTCGGTTTTGGGAGTCTTCAGCATTTTTTGCGAAATCTAGGAACCTTTCTTTTGATCAACTTCGTAACGGCCGGAGGTATTTTTGGGATTCACTATTTTTTTCAATCGTCTGGAAATGTGATGAATGGAATTATGTTCACCCATTCGGGGGGACTGGCCTACCAGGTGCAGATCAGCCTAGTATTTATTCTTGTAGTCGCGGTAGTGATGATCGGCTGGTTTCAAACCATTTTCTCAAGTGTGAAGCAGCGCGGGGAGTTTGTGCAGACTTTGGCAGAGGTACAGATAAACATTGAGCAGCATTTCACATCTTGCGTTGGGCTTATTGACACAGGTAATCAGTTATTTGATCCGCTTACCCGTACGCCTGTCATGGTGTTGGAAGCCTCGGAATGGAAGGATATACTCCCTTCGGTATGGCTGGAGAAAATTCGTTCGGCTAATGTTGATCAAATCATAACCAGTATGGGTACGGAAACATTTATTTGGCAGGACCGGATGCGGTTAGTGCCCTATAAGGGAGTTAACAGAAATACAGAATTTATGCTGGCTATTAAGCCGGACAAAGTCGTGATTGTACATAAGGATCAGAAATATGAATCGGTAAAAGTGTTAATCGGTCTCCATGGAGGAAAGCTTTGCAGTGACGGGTCGTATAGTGCCATTATCCACCCAACCTTGGTTGCTACCGTGTAATATGTGCGCCTTGAGTATTCTTACGAAATGACTAGGAGGAAAGCGATTATGCTCTTGAAGTGGAAATTGCGGTTGCAGCTTATTTATTACCGGGTTTTGATGATGCTTGGACTTAAAGGCGAAGAAATATACTACATTGGGGGGAGTGAAGCGTTGCCGCCTCCGTTAACCAGAGAAGAAGAAGAGTATCTACTAGGGAAATTATCGTCGGGAGATGCGGCGATACGAGCGATGCTGATTGAACGCAATCTCCGTTTGGTCGTTTATATAGCTAGAAAATTTGAAAATACTGGGATCAACATTGAAGATCTGGTATCTATTGGCGCAATTGGTCTAATCAAAGCGGTAAATACCTTCGATCCAGAAAAGAAAATTAAACTGGCCACCTATGCCTCGCGCTGTATTGAGAATGAAATTCTGATGTACCTTCGGAGAAATAGTAAAATTCGGACTGAGGTTTCTTTTGATGAGCCGCTTAATATTGATTGGGATGGAAATGAGCTGCTGCTCTCTGATGTCCTAGGCACGGAGAACGATACGATTTACCGGAATATTGAAGAGCAGGTGGATCGCAAGCTTCTGCACAAAGCTTTGGATAAGCTGTCAGAACGGGAGCGGGTTATTATGGAGCTGAGGTTTGGACTGCAGGATGGTGAAGAGAAGACGCAGAAAGATGTAGCCGATTTGCTGGGCATTTCCCAATCTTATATTTCAAGGCTGGAGAAACGGATCATCAAAAGGCTGAGGAAAGAATTTAATAAGATGGTTTGAATGAATTTGAGACTTCTTTAAAATTTTTTGTGACTGATTTAAGTGAAGCTTCTCCAGCAAATACAAGGTGGAGCGAGTAGAAACCCTTTTGTCAAGTGGCTTTATGGCGTGATGACCACGCATAAAATCAAGGACCTCGGAGATAATTAACATTAATGTTTCTCCTTGGGAGGTAAATCACGGTGACCCGAAATAAAGTCGAGATATGTGGTGTTGATACCGCCAAACTGCCTGTTCTTACGAACGTTGAGATGCGAGCTCTTTTTACTGAGTTACAAACAAAGAAGGATCGATCGGCGAGAGAGAAATTAGTGAATGGAAACTTGCGGCTGGTGTTAAGCGTCATTCAACGATTCAATAATCGAGGGGAATTTGTTGATGATCTGTTTCAAGTAGGCTGTATTGGTTTGATGAAGGCTATCGATAATTTTGATCTGGGTCAAAATGTGAAATTTTCGACATATGCGGTACCTATGATCATAGGGGAAATCCGCAGGTATTTAAGGGATAACAATCCAATTCGGGTTTCAAGATCGTTGCGGGATATTGCTTATAAAGCACTGCAGGTGAGAGACAGTCTGACCAATCAAAATTCACGGGAGCCTTCGATTTATGAAATTTCTGAAGCGCTTGGTGTTCCGAAGGAGGATGTGGTCTTTGCTCTGGATGCAATCCAGGATCCTGTTTCCTTGTTTGAACCGATCTATCATGATGGCGGTGATCCGATTTATGTAATGGATCAGATCAGTGACGAGCGAAATAAGGACATGTCCTGGATCGAAGGCATTGCACTGCGAGAAGCGATGCAAAAGCTGAACGCACGAGAAAAAATGATCTTATCCATGCGCTTCTTTGATGGTAAGACACAAATGGAGGTTGCCGATGAGATCGGTATCTCCCAGGCTCAAGTATCCAGGCTGGAAAAGTCAGCTATTGTACAAATGCAAAAGCATGTGAAGTCTTAAGACCCAAAAGACCTGCAGGGCATCTGCCCGGACAAGCAGGTCTTTTTTTTGCGCTTTTCGGACATTTCGCCCAGCTGCGACATATACTAATAAGGCATGTAAATCCTTTATAGATTCGTGGTGAGCGCCTCGTGAAGATTTCCGATTTTCAAACCAAGGATGTCATCAACATTGTGGATGGTAAAAAGCTCGGCCAAGTGAGTGATTTGGAGCTGGATTTACGTCAAGGCAGGATCGAATCGATCGTTGTGCCGAACCAGAGCCGCTTTTTCGGTTTTTTCGGTGGTGGCACAGATATGGTTATTCCCTGGAAAAACATCGTGAAAATTGGCATGGATGTTGTGCTTGTGAAGCTTGAGGATCCCCGCGGCTACCGTCCTATTGAGGATACAGAAACGATTTATGAACCAAGTCGTCCTTATCGTTAAGCGATATTTGCAATCTTGTGGTATCCTAGTAGTATCTGTTTAAATTAGTCCCTTGGCAGCATGAGAGGGACTTAAGTCTATGTATACATATAAGCAGCTGAACAAAGCCAAAACAAGCCAAATGCTTACGGAGCTAGTGTACGTAAGTCAATTCTGAGGAGGGACAAGCAATGGAGCCATTTAATCGGGTTGAAAGAGAGAACCACCCGCCCCTTTTCTATATAGCAAGCTGGATGCAGCAATTTCCGGGTTTGAGTGCAGGTTTCACCTCCAGACACGGGGGCGTTAGCGAAAGTCCTTTTTCGAGCTTGAATTGCGGACTGCATGTGCATGATAGTGCCGAGCATGTGGTTAGTAATCGTGAGCGATTAGCTGACGCCATAGGTATGCCTTTCCAAGCCTTTACCTATGCAGAGCAGGTTCATGGCAAGGACATATGTGTAGTGACCGCGGCAGAGAAAGGGATGGGAAGAGCTTCAAGAGAACATGCTATTCAGGCTAGGGACGGTTTTATCACCAAAGAAAAAGGGCAGGTGTTATGTGCGCTTTTTGCCGATTGCGTTCCACTATTTTTCTATGACCCCGTGCGTGAGGCAGCAGGTCTAGCTCATGCAGGCTGGAAGGGGACTGTACTTAACATTGCCAGCGCAACAATTAATGCTATGCATCAAGCTTTTGGCTCGGAGCCTCAAGACATTAGAGCTGCTATCGGGCCGTCCATCGGTGTTTGCTGCTATGAAATAGATAACGTGGTTGCTGATCAAGTAAAAGGGGTAATAATGAATAATCACTCTGAGTCTGATTATTCTAATAAAGTGCTGATTGCACAGCCTGGAAATAAATACAAATTAAATTTACAGGAGCTTAACCGAAATTTTATTGAAAAAGCAGGAATAATGTCGTCCCATATCGAAGTAACACAGTTATGTACGAGTTGTTCTACCGATGATTTCTTCTCGCATCGTAAAGAAGGCGGCTCTACAGGGAGAATGGCGGCTTGGATTGCAATGTCCTGAAGGGCCAGACTACCCTGCGAACAGGTGAATAGAGGTGGCATCATAAGCGTGAATATGAGAGACAGAATAGAGGCCGTTAGGCTAAAGGCGGCAGCAGCTTGTGAACGCTCCGGTCGTAGTGTGCAGGAAGTGGACATTATTGCGGTAACGAAGTATGTATCTCTGGATACTACACGATCTGTGTTAGACGAGGGGCTTCTCCATATTGGAGAAAACCGCTGGCAGGATGTGAAACCCAAGTGGGAGGCACTTCATGAGCGGGGAACCTGGCATTTTATCGGCCACTTGCAAACGAATAAGGTAAAGGATGTCATTGGCAAATTTGCGTATATCCATTCGCTTGATCGCATGTCTCTGGCCAAAGAGCTCGAGAAGCAAGCTGCAGCACTGGGCATTCAGGTGGAGTGTTTCATACAATTGAATGTTTCGGGTGAAGATACCAAATATGGACTTCCTCCAGAGCAACTGATGGATTTTGCCAAGGAAGTACAGAAGATGAAGCATTTGCATATAGTTGGCCTGATGACGATGGCTCCTTATGAAATGGATGCTGACGCCACACGCCCAGTATTTAGAGGCTTGCGGGAGCTTAGGGACAAGCTGAATGAAAGTCACATTTTTGACCATGAGGTTAAAGGGCTGTCAATGGGGATGTCTAACGATTTTGAAGTTGCAATTGAAGAAGGAGCAACCTGGGTTCGCTTGGGCTCTGTACTCGTTGGGAAAGAATAAGGGAAGTATAGGGGAAGAGGAGGACGTAAAAATGGGAGTTATGAATAAATTCATGAATTTTCTGGGGCTTCAGGAAGAAGAAGAGATCATTGAGCGCGAGAGGGTGGTTGAAGGCACGGAAGAAGCTGAAACCAATCCCTACGAGCAACGTAGTAAAAATAAGGCGAACGTGGTTAGCATTCACTCCCAAAAAAACTCACGGGTTATATTAAGTGAACCGCGCTCTTACGATGAAACGCAGGATATTGCCGATCATTTGCGGGCCAGACGTGCTGTCGTCGTAAATTTACAGAGGGTCCGTCCGGATATTGCTATCCGAATAGTGGATTTTTTAAGCGGAACCGTATATGCTTTAAATGGTTCTATTTCCAAGCTTGGACCTAATATTTTTCTGTGTACTCCAGATACTGTAGATATTCACGGACATATCACAGAACTCGCTCATGAGGAGTAGACACATACCATTACAACATTGAGGTGATTATGCAAGTGCTGGGTTATTTGTTTTATTACATTGATTTGATAACACAGATTTATTATTTCATGATTATTGCTTATATTTTGCTTTCCTGGTTTCCGAATGCACGAGAGAGCTTTGTAGGTCAATTGTTGACCAAGCTGGTTGAGCCTTATCTGCGTCCGTTCCGCAGATTTATCCCTTCCATCGGAGTGATTGACCTGTCGCCGATTGCTGCTTTGTTCGCGCTTTTCTTCGTGAAAACAGGAATCAAAGCTGTCATTTATTTTATTGCCGGATTGTTCTAAGATGCATCAGCGAGATATTTACGCACACTTTCATCCGGATGAACGCCGCTTTGTGGATCAAGCTTTTGAGTGGGTGGAACGTGCTGCAAATCAGCATGCATTGAAGCGCACAGACTTTCTTGATCCCAGACAAGCATTTATTGTAAGCACACTCGCAAACCGGAATCCCGATGCCGGGTGTAGATTTGATGGGGGCTATGCAAAGGCCGAAAGAAGACGGGCGATTATTGCCCCTGATTATCGTCAGCTGGATGAGGAAGATATGGGGATATCCGTGCTGGCAGTGACTTCTGGAGATGGTAAATTTCTAACGCTGGATCATGGAGATTACATGGGCGCCATTCTTGGACTCGGTATGAAACGGGACAAGATTGGCGATATTCATGTTTTGGCAGGTGGCTGCCATTGTCTGGTAACGACAGATGCGGCAAATTATTTGCATATGAATTTGTCGCAAGTGCATCGTGTCCATGTTCAAACGGAGTTGTTGCCGCTCGATAAGCTTGAAACCAGCCAAGTTAAATTGGAGGAGCTGGCATTGTCCGTTGCCTCACTGAGAATGGATGGCATCATCAGCGATGTCTTCAGGCTCAGCCGCGCGAAGGTGCTTGTGCCGATCCAGGCGGGCCGCTGCCGCGTTAACTGGAAGTTTGAGGAAGACCCGAGCAAGCCGCTGAAAGAGGGGGATATCGTCTCCATGCAGGGCTTTGGACGCTTCCAAGTGCTTGCGGTCGAGGGGATAACCAAATCAGGACGTGTCCGTGTAAAAATCGGAAAGTATACATAATGAACAGAATTTTTTGTAAGAAATATGCATGATTTAACTTCGAGAAATGAAGGATTTCCTTGGTTTCTGTCGAACTCAACATAGTACAGAGATACGGGTAACCGTGGATTGAACCATTTTCAGGAGGTGCACCAATGTCATTAACACCACTCGACATACATAATAAAGAGTTTTCCAGATCCTTCCGCGGCTACAATGAAGATGAAGTCAACGAATTCTTGGATCAAATCATTAAAGACTATGAGGCCTTGATTCGTGAGAATAAAGATATTCAGAATCAGCTTCAGACTACACAAGACCGGCTGGATCACTTCTCGAATATTGAGGAGACACTCAGTAAAACTATTATTGTGGCCCAGGAGGCCGCAGATGAATTAAAGACGAATTCGAAGAAAGAATCACAGCTTATTCTCAAGGAAGCCGAAAAAAATGCGGATCGAATCATTAACGAAGCATTAACCCGCTCCCGTAAAGTCGCATTAGAAATTGAAGAATTAAAGAAGCAAGCTTCGATTTACCGCACTAGGTTCCGCACACTGCTTGAAGCACAGCTTGAGATTCTGAATGATGAAAGCTGGAATACGATGCAGTTGCAGCATAAGGAAGTGGAATAAACTGAAGCCGGATTTACTCCGCTGCCGCAAGCAGAACTTCTCGTCCCTTTCCGGGATGGGGGGTTTTTATTATTTCCACGCCATTGGATAGCTCCTTCAGAGGCAGGGTAAGTTAAAGATTATCCGACTCAATAGAAACGGAGGGGTAATTCCAATGACGGATACCAACAGCTCAAAGGAAAGTTCCGAGAATGACCACAAATTGCTGAAAATTATCAATGATAAAGTAAGTCATATCGCAGCGCATATGGAACGTACACAGATTGCTGATTATGTGCAGCTTTTGAATCATCCGCGCAGACTTATATGGCTAAACCTGCTTTCTGGGATTTCCAGAGGAGTCGGGATTGCACTTGGCTTCACTGTATTTGCGACGACGATCGTCTATGTGCTGCAATTTGTTGGGGCATTAAACTTACCGATAATCGGTGATTATATTGCAGAAATTGTGAAACAAGTACAATTTCAATTACAGCGTGACGGATTTTATTAAATAAGGCTACATCGACGCTTCGGGATCATCCTCCAGAAGATGCTCGCCTTCACCTTTGTCCATATAATCGTTGTAAGCTTTATTCCGCACAATAGTCACTTCTTGTCCATAGAGATCTGTTGCCACGAAGCTTTCGTAGGCTTCCACAAATCCATCGTTTTCATCAGCTTCAATGTACATATGCTCATAGTCTTCAACCTGGTTGTCCTCGGCAAAAGCCGGTGTATTCGAAGTGCCCCAGCTTTCAACTATTTGCCAGGCGTCCTCACCGTCGAACTGGTTTTGGCCGCTTTGTTCATCCAGGCTTGTTCTCCCGAAGGGAGGATTCAGGAACTGTTCCTCGACAGGCCTGCGTTCAGAGGTATGAGGATCCGGAACGTGCTCCTTACAATAAAGAGTAGTAGGAATCGCCTGCAGCCTCTCGAACGGAATGTTGGCGTTGCAATAAACGCATACCCCATAATCACCTTTTTCTATATGGGACAAAGCTTCATCAACCTGCCGCAGCTCAAACTCGGCATGCTCGTTCAGTGAAATATCTTTAGACCGCTCGTACAGCTCAGTTGCCGTATCACCAGGGTGATTATCGTACATGGAGAGCTCCCCGGTTTCCTGAACCATGCCGTTTTCCAAACCAAAGTTGTTGTTGCGGTCGAAGCGTCGTTCCAGATCAACTTTATCCTGTAAAAGCCATAATTGCAGCTCGCGAACCTGCTCTTTAGTCAAGTGCTTCATTTGTTACTTCAACTCCCTTTGTAGTTAAAGTGATTACTGCCTTATAGTTCACTTTTATGATTTTTTTTAGTGAGGTAATTCCTTGCAATACAGAAAAAAAGAAAAAGAAGGAGCAACTCATGACCATGAACATAAGCTCGACGTCTCTTGAATGGGAAAACCTTGACCCGATCGAATGGACAATAGATGCGGCTCATAAAGCCGAACGAATGGATAAATTTATTACGGATGCTCTATCGGAAAATACTTCGCGTACCCAAGTTCAGCAGTGGATTAAAGAGGGACATGTAAGTGTTAACGGCCAAGCAGTAAAACCAAATTACAAGCTTGCTGAGCGTGATGTGGTTGTACTGACGATCCCGGAGCCTGTGAATGTAGAGCTTAAGCCCGAAGCTATTCCTCTGGATGTGGTTTATGAGGATTCTGATGTGATAGTCATCAACAAACATCGCGGCCTGGTTGTGCATCCAGCGCCAGGACATTATTCGGGCACTCTGGTTAACGCTTTGCTTCATCATTGTAAAGACCTGTCCGGCATTAATGGTGTTCTAAGGCCCGGTATCGTGCACAGGATCGATAAAGATACTTCCGGGCTCATTATGGCAGCCAAGAATGATAAAGCGCATGCGGGCTTAGCTGAGCAGCTTAAAGCGCATACCGTTAACCGCAAGTACCTTGCCCTGGTTCATGGAAACATTCAGCATGAGCATGGCACAATTGAGGCGCCGATTGGCCGCGATGCGCATGACCGCAAGATGTATACCGTTACTGAGAAGAACAGCAAGGAAGCTACAACGCATTTTGTAGTGCTTGAGAGATTCGGAGATTATACGTTAGTGGAACTTAAGCTGGAGACCGGTAGAACGCATCAAATTCGTGTGCATATGAAATTTATCGGGCATCCGCTGGTCGGAGATCCGATGTATGGCAAGAGTAAGGGCGGAATGCAGATGGAAGGACAAGCATTGCATGCTGCAGTTCTAGGCTTTGTTCACCCGCGTAGCGGAGAAACCATGTTGTTTGCGGCCCCATTGCCTAAGGACATGGAAGATTTGCTGCAGCGTATTCGTAAAGATTAGCCGTTAAATTGTGCAAATAATGTGTTGAAAAATCCATTCCCAATGGTTAGCCTGAACGTTTATCGTTATAGGAAGAGGTGACCAATCATGGCAAAAATCAATCAAAACTATTTACAGCTTCAAGGAAGCTACTTATTTTCGGAAATAGCAAAAAGAAGAACCAAATTTATTCAGGATAACCCACAAGCAGCTATTATCAGTCTTGGGATCGGGGATGTGACACGTCCTTTACCGGAAGCCGTTATTCGTTCGCTTCATGATGCTGTTGATGAGATGGCAGATGCGCAGTCTTTCCGCGGCTATGGTCCAGAGCAAGGTTACGATTTTCTGATCGAAGAGATCATTAAGCATGACTACGCTGCGCATGGCATTCAATTAAGCAATAATGAAGTATTCGTCAGCGATGGCTCGAAATGTGATGTAGGGAATATTCAGGAAATTTTCAGCCTTGATAGCATAATTGCCGTCCAAGATCCTGTATACCCGGTATATGTGGATAGCAATGTAATGGCTGGACGCTCAGGCGACTACAACAAGACAAGCAATCGTTACGAGAATATCGTCTACTTGCCATGCAACGCTGAGAATAATTTCAAGCCTGAGCTGCCTACCCAAAAGGTGGATCTCATCTATCTTTGTTACCCAAACAATCCAACTGGAATGACATTGACCAAGGATGAGCTTAAGGTGTGGGTGGACTATGCGCGTGAGCATAACTGCATCCTGCTGTTCGATTCCGCTTATGAAGCTTACATCCAGGAAAAAGATGTTCCGCATAGCATATACGAAATCGAAGGCGCCAAGGAAGTGGCCATTGAGTTTCGCAGCTTGTCCAAAACGGCCGGCTTTACCGGAACACGCTGTGCGTACGTAGTTGTACCGCGTGAGCTAAAGGCCCGTGATGAAGAAGGCAATGAAGTAACTGTTAATGACTTGTGGAACCGAAGACAGACTACCAAGTTCAACGGTGTTTCCTATATCACGCAAAAAGGCGCTGCTGCGATTTTCTCCGATGCGGGTAAGCTCCAAATCGCTACACTTGTAGATTACTACATGACAAATGCCGCTATTATCCGTGAAGGAATCTCTTCTCTTGGCATCGAGGTGTACGGTGGGGTCAACGCTCCATACATCTGGTTGAAGACTCCGAATGGGATGGGGTCCTGGGAGTTTTTCGACAAGCTTCTTTCTGAAGCTAATATCGTCGGCACTCCAGGTGTGGGCTTCGGTCAGAATGGACAAGGCTATTTCCGCTTAACAGCCTTCGGCAGTCGGGAAAATACGGAGAAAGCCGTAGATCGCTTTAAGAAATTAAGCTTGTAGTCTCTATTATATAAAAGAGCTGCTTCGCAATAGGCTGCCCATTAGTTATTTACCTGTTGACTTCTTTTGTCGAAAATGGCATAATTCATTTAGTTGAATATGTACCTTTAAAAACAGTCCAGAGAGGCTGGCAAGGTAGTCGATGGAAGAAGACGGGGTATCCCATGCCCAATGGTTCGGGATGCGGGTAAATCGGGGTTATTTGAACTCTGATTGCGTCGCTCTATATCTTCGTGTAAACATTGCTCCTTGCCGATATTGGCAAGGAGCTTTTTTGATGCAGAATCTGCTTGTAGGTATACCTGATTTTAAGGCAATCGCGCAGTTAATGAAGAACCGCGCAGGCTTTTACCCTTGGTTAACAGAAGGGAGCTGGCTTTAGGTGAGCGAGACGACAGCACATGCAATTATGGATGAAATGGCAATAAGAAGGGCATTGACACGGATTGCCCATGAAATTCTGGAAAAGAATAAAGGTATTGAAACTTGTATGCTGATCGGAATACGGACTCGCGGGATTTATTTGGCGCAGCGGGTTGCCGAGCAAATTTTGGAGATTGAGGGTGTGCCGATACCTGTTGGGGAGATCGACATCACGTCCTACCGCGACGACCGGATCAAGGTAAGCTCGGTGGAAGCAGTACCGAAGGGCGGGTCGCTGCACATTCAAGACAAGAAAGTTATCCTCTTCGATGATGTCCTCTTTACAGGGCGAACAGTAAGGGCAGCTATGGATGCGCTGATCGATTTAGGCCGGCCGCAAATGATCCAGCTTGCCGTGCTGGTTGACCGTGGACATCGGGAATTGCCGATTCGTCCCGACTACGTAGGTAAAAATGTACCAACCTCAAAAAATGAGAAAATTGATGTTTTTTTAACGGAAATTGATGAGCAGGACAGAGTAATTATCCAACAGCAGAGGGGGAAGCAGGAATGAGCATAGCAGGTGTGGATTCCTCGAAGCATTTTTTGGGTCTGAAGGGCATGAGTGCCACTGAAATAAGCAGTATTCTGGATCGTGCAGCTTACTGGGAGCAATACCCGGTCAAGGTGACGAATCAGCTGCAAGGACGGTTTGTAGCGAATCTTTTTTTTGAAAACAGCACAAGAACCCGCTTTTCCTTTGAACTTGCACAGAAGCGGCTTGGTGCAGAGGTACTGAACTTCTCCTCAGCCGAATCCAGCGTGCAAAAGGGAGAATCGATTTACGATACAGTGAGGACGTTAGAGTCGATGGGAATAGACGCCGGTGTCATCCGGCTGAAGCCAATCGGCATCCTGGAAGAGCTGGCTGCGAAAATTAAGGTGCCGCTGATCAATGCAGGTGACGGCAACAATGAGCATCCAACTCAAGCTCTGCTCGATTTGTACACAATGCGCAAGCATTTTGGTGAAATCAAAGGATTGACGGTTGCAATTGTCGGGGATATTCTGCACAGCCGCGTAGCTCGTTCTAACTTGTGGGCGCTGCAGGCTATGGGGGCAAAAGTGAAGTTCTGCGCTCCTGCAAATATGCAAGCATCCGAGCTTAGTGGGCATGCTGATTATGTAAGCTTCCAAGAAGCGCTGCAGGCGGATGTCGTCATGATGCTCCGCGTACAGCTTGAACGGCATGAGCAGGGGATGATCAAATCCGCCGAGGAGTACCGCAAGGAATATGGATTGACAGTAGAACGGGCTGCTCAGATGGCGCCGCATGCGATTATTATGCACCCTGCTCCGGTAAATCGTAACGTTGAGCTTGATGATGAGCTCGTGGAGCATGAGAAATCGAAAATATTTACACAAATTGGCCATGGAGTGCCTATAAGAATGGCAGTTATCGAGCGCACCTTAGCATAAGACTTAAAAAAAACTCTAAGGAGGGGACAAGCATGGGAATTTGGATTTTGAATGGCTTCACTGTGGATGCTGACAATGAACAAACGCAGCGCCATATTTGTATAGAAGACGGGATTATTATCCAAGTCATAAATGGCGGCGAGGCTCCTGATACAGCGGGGCACACAGTTATAGATGCAGCTGGCAAGCTCGTCTCACCTGGCTTTATTGATATGCATGTGCATTTGCGCGAACCAGGTTTTGAGCATAAGGAAACGATAGCAACTGGAACTCTCTCCGCGGCTAGGGGCGGTTTTACGACAATTGCTTGCATGCCCAATACCCGCCCAGTTATTGATACGGTTGATACAGTCAAGCTTATATTGGATAAAGCAGAAACGGAAGGTGCAGTAAGAGTGCTGCCCTATGGCTGCATAACCAAAAATGAGCTTGGACGCGAGCTAACGGATTTCGCCGCCTTGAAGGAGGCCGGCGTGATTGGTTACACAGACGATGGCGTAGGTGTACAAAGTGCACAGATGATGAAGGATGCGATGAACCTTGCCGCTTCGCTCGGCATGCCGATCATTGCTCACTGCGAGGATAACACGCTGGTTGAAGGTGCTCCGGTGACTGAAGGGGAATTCGCCCGTAAGCATGGTCTCAAAGGCATTCCGAATGAGTCGGAGGCGATTCATGTAGGACGCGATGTTCTGCTGGCTGAAGCAACAGGCGTTCATTATCATGTATGCCACGTCAGCACTGAGCAATCAGTTCGTTTGATCCGTCACGCTAAGCAGCATGGAATCAAAGTAACTGCTGAGGTTTGTCCCCACCATCTGGTGCTTTCAGATGAAGACATTCCAGATCTGGATGCAAACTGGAAAATGAACCCGCCGCTTCGTACACCAAGAGATGTACAAGCCGTCATAGAAGGTCTGGAAGATGGTACGATCGATATTATCGTGACAGATCATGCTCCTCACGCTGAGGAAGAGAAAGCCAAAGGTATGATGCTGGCGCCGTTCGGTATTCTCGGCTTTGAAACAGCGTTCCCGCTGTTGTACACCAAGTTTGTACTGACTGGACAGTGGACGCTCGGCTTCCTGGTCGACAGACTTACAGCCAAGCCGGCTGAAGTTTTTAGTCTTCCTTGGGGCAAGCTTGAAGTAGGCAGTCCTGCCGATATCACGATTGTAGATTTGGCTTCAGAGCAGGAAATCAAGAAATCGGAGATCGTCTCCAAAAGTAAGAATACCCCTTTTATCGGCTGGAAGCTGCAAGGTTGGCCGGTAGTGACTATAGCGTCAGGAAAAGTAGTTTGGTCTTAATAATTTCTGGTCTTGAGAAAGTTTGATATTAGCTGAGGAGTTGAAGAATATGCAGGCAAGATTGTTGCTGGAAGACGGCACTCTTTTTACAGGTACATCGTTCGGTAGTGAAGGTGATTCGGTCGGTGAGGTTGTATTCAATACAGGGATTACTGGATATCAGGAGGTGCTCTCCGATCCATCCTATTGTGGACAAATCGTGACGATGACTTATCCACTGATCGGGAATTACGGCATTATCCGTGATGATTTCGAATCGATTAGACCATTCATTCATGGACTGGTAGTACGGGAACATGAGGAAGCTCCTAGTAACTGGAGAGCACAGTATACGGTCGGCAGCCTGCTTAAGGAATACGGCATTATCGGGATTAGCGGCATTGACACCCGTATGCTTACCCGCAAGATCCGCCATTATGGCGTCATGAAGGGGATTTTAACCACATCCAGTAAATCCACAGCTGAGCTTGCGGAAATGATGGGCACAACTCCTTTTATGTGTGATCAAGTAAGCCGGGTTTCCACAAAAAGTGTTTTTGGTGCTCCGGGCTCTAAAGAAAGAATCGTAGTGGTGGATTATGGAGCCAAAAGCGGTATTATCCGCGACCTTACCAAACGTGATTGTGATGTTGTAGTGGTGCCACAGGATACAACGGCAGAGCAAATCCGTCGATTAGCACCTGATGGGGTCTTGCTTTCCAACGGCCCAGGGAACCCTAAGGATGTTCCAGAAGCTGTAGCGACTGTGCGTGAGTTAATTGGCGAGTTCCCGATTTTCGGCATCTGCCTGGGTCATCAGCTGTTTGCTCTTGCTTGCGGCGCTGATACAGAGAAGCTTAAATTCGGTCACCGCGGCGGTAATCATCCGGTTAAAGACTTATCCTCCGGACGCTGTTTCATTACTTCGCAAAATCATGGCTACACTGTAAATGAAGAGTCCATTTCCGGTACAGACCTTATTGTGACCCATATTAACAATAATGACCGGACAATTGAAGGCTTAAAGCATGCGAAGCATCCGGCATTCTCCGTCCAGTACCATCCTGAGGCAGCACCGGGACCTTTTGATTCCAGCTACCTGTTCGATGACTTTATCGAGGTCATCCGTAAGCATAAAGTGGATAACCCGCAGCTGCCGCGCCAAGCGCAAATGCTCGCCGCATGGAAAGCATCCGCTTCGTCCACATCAGAGAAAGGGGAGCTGCATTATGCCAAAAAATAGTTCGCTCAAAAAAATTCTAGTTATCGGTTCAGGACCGATCGTTATTGGCCAAGCGGCAGAGTTTGATTATGCCGGAACGCAAGCTTGCCAGGCTTTAAGAGAAGAGGGCATGGAAGTTGTCCTGATTAACAGTAATCCAGCTACAATAATGACCGATACGAATATGGCTGACAAAGTATATATCGAGCCGATTACGCTCGAATTCGTAACCCAGATTATTCGCCAGGAACGCCCGGATGGACTTCTGCCAACACTTGGAGGACAAACGGGACTTAACATGGCAGTTGAATTAGCCCGCGCTGGCGTCTTGGAGAGCGAGAATGTGAAGCTTCTCGGCACCCAGCTTGATGCCATTGAAAAAGCTGAGGATCGCGACCTGTTCCGTAACTTAATGAGAGAGCTTGAGCAGCCGGTTCCGGACAGTGTTATCGTGACTACAGTGCCAGAAGCAGTTGACTTCGCTAATGAAATTGGTTATCCGATCATCGTTCGTCCTGCCTACACGCTAGGAGGAACTGGCGGTGGAATTTGTAATAATGAAGAGGACTTGATTGAAACAGTAGCTTCCGGTATTCGCTATAGCCCGATCGGTCAGTGCCTGGTAGAAAAAAGCATAGCCGGTATGAAAGAAGTCGAGTACGAAGTTATGCGCGATGCGAATGATAACTGTATCGTAGTTTGTAATATGGAAAATTTTGATCCCGTGGGTGTACATACGGGCGACAGCATCGTTGTGGCGCCAAGCCAGACACTATCGGACCGTGAATATCAAATGCTGCGCTCGGCGTCCATCAAGATTATCCGTGCGCTTAACATTGAAGGCGGCTGTAATGTGCAGTTTGCGCTTGATCCGTTCAGCTTTCAATACTATGTGATTGAAGTAAACCCGCGGGTCAGCCGCTCTTCGGCACTAGCTTCGAAAGCAACAGGCTATCCAATTGCCAAAATGGCGGCCAAAATCGCCATCGGCTATACGCTGGACGAGCTGGTTAATCCGGTTACCGGCCAAACCTATGCGTGCTTTGAGCCTGCCCTGGATTATATCGTATCCAAAATTCCACGCTGGCCGTTCGATAAGTTTACTGCAGCCAACCGTAAGCTTGGCACTCAAATGAAAGCGACTGGCGAGGTTATGGCGATTGGCCGTACCTTCGAAGAATCGATTCATAAAGCGATCCGTTCCTTGGAGATCGGCGTACATCGGCTGTTTCTTAAGGAAACCGACCTGCTGGATAAGGAAACACTGGAGTCGCGTTTGCAAAAACCGGATGACGAGCGTCTCTTCCTGCTTGCAGAAGCTTACCGCCGCGGTTACACGGTAGATGCACTGCAGGAACTTACAAAGATAGACTGGTGGTTCCTGAACAAGCTTGAAGGTATGATTCGTTATGAAACGAAAATTGCGCAAGCAGAGCTTACTCCGGAGCTTCTACTGGAAACAAAGCGGAAAGGCTTCACAGACCGTGCTATTGCTGAAATTCGCAGCCTTGCAGGAAGTTCTACTTACACAAAAGAAGCGGATATTCGCACGTACCGGTTGCACCAAAACATCAAGCCTGTCTATAAAATGGTAGACACTTGTGCAGCGGAATTCGAAGCAACTACACCTTATTATTACTCAACCTATGAAACGGAAGATGAAGTATCCGAGACTTCCAAGCAGAAGGTGATCGTTCTAGGCTCCGGTCCGATCCGGATTGGCCAAGGTATCGAGTTTGATTACTCTACAGTTCATGCAGTATGGGCGATTCAAGCAGCAGGCTATGAAGCGGTTATCATTAACAATAACCCGGAGACAGTCTCGACGGATTTCAACACTTCTGACCGCTTGTACTTCGAACCGTTATTTTTCGAAGATGTAATGAACGTCATTGAGCGCGAGCAGCCGATCGGTGTTATCGTACAATTTGGCGGACAAACTGCGATTAACCTGGCAGCGCCATTATCCAAAGCAGGAGTGAGAATTCTAGGATCTGATCTAGAGAGTATTGACTCTGCTGAAGACCGGAAGAAGTTTGAAGCTCTTCTTACTAAGCTAAACATTTCCCAGCCTCCTGGCGGCACCGTGACTTCGGTGGATCAAGCGGTGGGTACTGCTGCTAAGTTCGGTTATCCGGTACTGGTGCGTCCATCCTATGTGCTTGGCGGCCGTGCCATGGAGATCGTATACTCAGACGAGGATCTCTTGAGCTACATGGAGTACGCGGTGAAAATTAATCCGGAGCATCCGGTTCTGATCGACCGCTACATGTTAGGCAAAGAAGTGGAAGTGGATGCCATTTGCGACGGAGAGACTGTTCTGATCCCGGGTATTATGGAGCATGTGGAGCGCGCAGGCGTTCACTCCGGCGATTCGATCGCGGTGTATCCTCCCCAGTCCTTGTCAGCAGAGATCAAAGAACAAATCGTGAAGATCACGACTGAAATTGCCAAAGAATTAAACGTGCTTGGTCTGGTCAATATCCAGTTTGTTATCTTCAATGATCATGTGTACGTAATCGAGGTTAATCCTCGTTCATCAAGAACTGTACCTTTCCTGAGCAAGGTAACGAATATTCCAATGGCGAACGTTGCAACCCGTGTTATTCTTGGTCAAAAGTTGACTGAGATGGGTTACTCAAGTGGTTTATGGCCGGAAGATCAATATATTTCAGTTAAGGTTCCAGTATTCTCCTTTGCCAAGCTGCGCCGTGTGGATACAACACTTGGGCCGGAAATGAAATCTACTGGAGAAGTTATGGGACGGGATGTTAATTTTGCGAAGGCCTTATACAAAGGTTTGATCGGAGCAGGAATGAAAATTCCGGCAGCAGGTTCGATCATTGCAACAGTAGCAGATAAAGACAAAGATGAGGCTGTAGAAATTTTCGCAGGCTTCTATCGTCTGGGCTACAAAATTATTGCAACCGGTGGAACGGCAAAAGCATTTGAAGCTGCCGGCATTCCGGTAACTACGGTACACAAGCTGAGCGAAGGATCGCCTAATATTCTGGATCTTATCCGCGGCGGCCAAGCCCAGTTCGTAGTTAATACGTTGACCAAGGGTAAAACGCCGGAGCGGGATGGTTTCCGCATTCGCCGCGAAGCCGTTGAGAATGGTGTTGTCTGTATGACTTCCTTGGATACAGTCCGTGCTCTTATGAACATGCTGGAATCCGTCAATTTCTCCTCAAGAGCGATGCCTATCCATGTGTAAGGAGTGTGACTAGGATGAATTCACGTCTTCAAGCAGCAGGGCGCATTATGGTAGCACTCGACTATTCAACAGCAAAGGACGCCGAGCTGCTTTTGCAGCAGCTTGGCGGTATACCTTGTTATGTGAAGGTCGGTATGCAGTTGTTTTACGCAGCGGGACCTGGCTTTGTTGCAGGACTTAAAGAACGTGGCTATAAAGTGTTCCTGGATCTCAAAATGCATGATATTCCTAACACGGTAAAGGGTGGCTCGGAAAGTATCACAAAGCTTGGAGTAGATATATTTAATGTTCATGCGGCTGGTGGGAAGCAGATGATGGAAGCAGCCCTCGAAGGCGTGGACAAAGCGCTTACGGGTTCACCGGCAGGTACTGCTCGTCCGATCGTAATCGGTGTTACCCAGCTTACGAGCACGAGTAACAAGATGTTGAACGAAGAAATAGGTATAGAGGGCTCCGTAGAAAATGCGGTGCTTCGCTATGCACGCCTTGCTAAGGAAGCAGGACTTGGCGGTGTTGTAGCATCTCCGCTAGAGGTGACGAAAATCAAGGCTGCATGCGGTGAAGCATTTGTAACAGTTACGCCGGGAATTCGTCCGGCTGGCGCTGATTTGGGCGATCAGTCACGCGTTATGACACCGGAAGAGGCCTTCGCACAAGGAACAGATTTTGTCGTTATTGGCAGGCCGATCACCGCCTCGGCTGACCCGCGGGCTGTGCTGGAAGCAGTGATTGATTCGGTTGTTGGACAATAAAGCTTTGGAATAGATAGATTGCATCGAGTATATTGAATTTATTCAATAAGTTTAATAAGTTTAATAAGTTCAATAAGTTCATTATGTTGGAAGGAGCTGAGTTGCTAAAGATGAGTGAAACCGATCTTTTTTCTCGCAAAATTGCAGCTTTGCTGCTGCAGATTGGAGCTGTCACGCTGCGTCCGCACCAACCTTTTACCTGGACGTCGGGACTGAAGTCTCCTATTTACTGTGATAACCGGCTAACGATGTCATTCCCGGAGGTTCGCGAGCTGATCGCTGAGGGCTTTGTCGAGCTGATCAAAGAGAAATATCCCGATGCGGAAGTTATCGCAGGAACAGCGACAGCGGGCATCCCGCACGCTGCTTGGGTAGCTCAGAAGCTTGGTCTTCCTATGATTTATGTTCGTGATAAAGCTAAGGGCCATGGTAAAGAGAACCTGATTGAAGGTGTTGTAAAGCCAGGGCAGAAAGTAGTTGTCATAGAAGATCTGATATCGACTGGTGGCAGCTCATTGAAAGCGGCTTTGGCCGTGAATGAAGCAGGGGCGCAAGCTTTAGGAGTACTTGCTATTTTCTCTTATGAATTAGATAAAGCAGCAGATGCTTTTGAAGGTGCGGGGATGCCGCTTCAGACGCTTACCAGCTACTCGAAGCTGTTGAATTCAGCACTGGAGAATGGTCATATCCAGCAAGAGGATTTGGCTTTACTCCGTTCATGGAGAGATAATCCGGCAGCGTTTGGCGTGTAATTTCTTATAATAAAGAAGCTCTCCTGATGTTTAATAGGAGAGCTTCTTTATTTGACACGCCAGAAAATATAAGTTTATTGGGGATCCCTGGAGTTGAATAGTTTTCAATTACACAGTGGGAGGGAGCGGAGGCAGCTCGATTATAGCACTTGATAATAGCAGCCGCACAGCCGCTCCCCGAATGGAGCGTACGCATCACTTAACGATGTTTTTCATCGTTAAAGCAAGTGTTTCCAGGTCTATCAGTCACTTTAATGATGTTTTTCATCGTTAAAAGAGGACGGATGGCCTCACTGGGGGGATAAGAAGGGTTTTAACGATTTTTTTCATTGTTAAAGTGAGTATGCGGAGACGATCTTGTGCTTTTAACGATGAAAAACATCGTTAAAGTAGCAGTGTAGCAGATCCTGCTCAGCTGTGCGCGCCCTTCATCCCCAGCGACTGCGGCCGCTAGGTAATCTCCTCCAATTAAGAGAAAAAAACTTGATGGCAGTCCGTTTGAGCTTGGTGTTCGTGTGATTATAGCTAAAGAGAGGTAAGGGGTGTGGGAGGAAGAGCGATAGCGCCCGCCTTTAAAGATTTGTTCCAACATTCGCATCCATTCTATTCAAGGGAACAAATCTTTAACAGCGGCTGGATCCCACAGCCATTCCCTCCCTCTATGCACCAACGTCACGGAAACGCAAATCAAAGGACGCCGCAATGGGCACTTTTCTCACGTTAGTGTTGGGCAGCCTTCTCCTTAGCCTTGTTCGGCAGGAACAGAGGACTGAGAAGCGCTAAAACAGAAATAAAAGCAAGCACAATGAAAATATGGTTCAAACCTGAGGACAAAGTCGCTCTCATATCTGCTACCAGTGCCATTGGAAATGATTGAATATCGGCTGCATTTAACATTTTATTCATATCTAGCCCAGGATTTCTTGAAAGAAAATTGGAGATGGAGCTATTGAACAAAATGGCCAGGCAAGCGACCCCCATCGTTTGTCCGAGTCCGCGAATGAAATTGTTAGCTCCATTGGCAGCTCCGCGAAGGTTCCAGTTGACCGCTGATTGAATGGAGAGGGTGAACACGGTCAAGGATATTCCAAAACCGAAGCCAACAATGCCCATAATCGTGTACAGGTAGGACAGCGGGCTAGATTCACTTAAAAACGTTAGAGCAATAAAACCTATCAGTAAAATGAAGTTGCCTAGTATAGCCGTTGTTCTCGAACCCTTGCTGGTGGCCAGCCTGCCTCCAAGCAGAGCACCAAATGGCCAGGTTAGCGATAATGGGATAAGGGCAAAGCCCGCTCCAGTAGCACCAGTACCGAGAATTCCCTGCATCCAAATGGGGGTGTAGAAGGTAATACCAGCTAATATCACACTTAAAAAAAAGCCATTCATAAAGCTGATCGCAAGCATGCGATTACGGAATAGTGAAAAAGGCAGCATGGGATCCGGTGATTTTGTTTCGAAATAAATAAATGCGGCGAACGACAGCACGATGATGATGAAAAATCCGAGCATTTCCGGTGATTGCCAAGCATAAGTGGATCCTCCGGTTAATAGGGCATACATCAATGTGGTCATGCTTATGGTGAAGGTAATGGCTCCGCCGTAATCGATATGAAGCTTTTTTTTCTCCGTATTCAAGTTCTCTCTTAGAAAAATACCGATTAGAAGCAGCGCAACAATCCCGAACGGGAGATTCATATAAAAAATCCATCTCCATGACACAAAATCAACGAGAAATCCGCCAGTCATCGGGCCGAGGACACCTGCTACACCCCAAACGCCACTGATCATGCCTTGAATTTTGCCCCTTTCCTCATTTGTGTATAAATCTCCCACAATGGTAAAGGTCAGTGTAAGAATGGCTCCGGCACCTATCCCTTGAAAGGCCCGATATCCGATGAGCTGCCCCATGGTTTGCGCAGAGCCTGCAAGCACAGCTCCGATCAGGAAAAGGATGATGCCCACCGATAATATGTTCTTCCGTCCGTATAAATCGGCGAGCTTTCCATAAATAGGTGTCGTTACCGCTGCAGTCAACAAATAAATAGAGATCACCCAACTGATGGATTTGATGCCTCCCAATTGGCTGACGATGGTGGGAATAGCCGTATTGACGATCGTTCCTTCAATGGCTGCCAGTAAAGTGACTACAAAAATGCCTATCGTCACATAGAGTCGATTCGTTTGCTTATTCATGTGTAACCTCTGTTTCCTTCTTAATCAGCTCTTGGATCAGAGCTTAGTATCAAAGCTTAATGTCAGCACCGATCTTATACCAATAACGGCATATCGTAGAAAGACCTTTATGCCAGTTTTCTAGATGAAAATGTTCATTGGGAGCATGCAGGTTCTCACCCGGAAGTCCGAAGCCTAGCATCACGACTGGAGCTTGCAGCAGCCTTCCGAAAACTTCAACGATCGGGATGGATCCCCCGCCTCTCATGTATACGGGTGATGTACCGTACGCTTCTTCATACGCGTTTGCCGCGGCCTGCATAGCTGGATGATCTATGGGAGTAATAAACGGATTTCCGCGAAGGAGACGATTCAGGCGGACGCGGACTCCTGCTGGTTTATGCGTATGTATATGCTTTTCAACAGCATCCATGACTTCATCCGGCACCTGCGCGGCTGTAAGCCGGCATGCGACCTTGGCAATAGCCTGATTCGGGATGATGGGTTTGATGCCTTCGCCCTGAAAGCCGCCGCTAATGGAGGTGATTTCCAAGGTGGGTCTGGATGTAGTCTGCTCATAGAAAGTAAAGTTACTCTCTCCGAATAAGGACGAAACTCCAAGCTCTGTCAGCAGCTTATGCTCATCCGGCTCAACAAGCTTGAAAGCCTCTCGTTCCTGCTGGGAAAGCTCGATCACATTATTGTAAAAGCCCTCAACGGCTACATGCCCGTGCTCATCGTGAAATGAGCTCAGAAGCTTGCTCAAAGCATGAATCGGATTCGGAACTCCGCCGCCGTATAGGCCGGAATGCAGATCGCTGTTAGCACCTTCGACAATTATCTCAAATGCAGCAAGGCCACGTAATCCATACATAAGAGCTGGTTTGCCCGGTCCATAAAGCTGTGTGTCGGAAAGAGTGACTACATCGGCCTGGAGCTTGTCAAGATGCTGCTCAAAAAAGGGTGGCAGATGAAAACTGGCGATTTCCTCCTCACCTTCGATGCAAAATTTAATGTTAACCGGAAGACTTCCGATAACCTGCAGGCAGGACTCAACTGCTTTAATATGAAGAAAGAGCTGACCTTTATCATCGGTAGCGCCGCGCGCATAGATTTTACCATCGCGGACAGTTGGTTCGAAGGGGGGAGTATCCCACAGTTCGAGCGGCTCAGCAGGCTGGACATCATAATGTCCATATACAAGCACAGTCGGTTTGCCAGGTGCATGGAGCCAATCAGCATAAACGACAGGATGGCCGGCTGTTGCCATGATTTCTACATGCTCCAATCCAGCTTTTTGCAAAGCTCCAGCGACCCATTCTGCACAGTGAAGTATATCCTTTTTATGTTCAGCAACAGCACTAATACTCGGGATGCGCAGCAGCTGTTTAAGTTCTTCCATATGTATCTCATTGTGCTGTTGTACATAGGTTTCGATAGCGTTAATCATCTGATTGCTCCTTTGGTTTGAAGGTGGACGGCCGAAGAACGTCTTAGTTAAAAAAGATAGTTTCTGATAAGGGTTGATAGATTAGCCAATATCTAGTATCTTTTATAAAGAAAATACATTCTTTTTAGGGGGTCGGTTTTGAAACTTTTTCAAACACTGATTCGTCTACTTCATTGTACGGTTAAACTGCGCAGACTGCAATTACATAGGGAGGGTGAATGATGGCCAGCTGGCTTCGCAAAAAAGAAGTACATAACAAGGCACCAGATTTGGATTCTCCTCTTCTCACGGTTAAAGGGATTGAGAGATCTTTTCAGGTCGGCAGTCAGAAGCTCCAGGTTTTAAAGGGAATTGATATGGAGCTTAAACGCAGTCAGCTGGTGATGCTTCGAGGACGATCGGGGTCGGGTAAGACTACTTTAATGAACTTGATTGGGGGCTTGGATGAACCGAGTTCAGGTGAAATTTTCTTTCTGGGGCATCCATTTCATAAGTGTAGTGATGATCAACGAACTCATATTCGACGTCAAGAAATCGGATTTATTTTTCAATCCTTTGCGCTGATGCCGTTGTTGTCCGCACGGGAAAATGTGGAGCTTGCTTTACGAATGGCAGGTACCCCGCGTTCACAATGGAAAAGTAGAGTTGCACATTGCCTGGAGCTTGTTGGCCTTAGTAAGAGAATGAACCATCGTCCTTTCGAGCTTTCAGGGGGAGAGCAGCAAAGAGTGGCTATTGCCAAGGCGATTGCCCATCGTCCTTCGCTTTTGCTGGCGGATGAGCCGACCGCGGAGCTTGATTCTCAAATGGGGGCACAGATCATGTCGGTGTTTCAAAGCATTATTGCAACAGAGCAGGTTACGATTTGTATGACTACACATGATCCTACGATTTTGGAGGTTGCTGACCATGTTTACGAAATGGTGGACGGCAGATTCGTCTCTTAAACGGACGATGAAGCCTATTACTGTACTTTTTTTATGTACTTCTTTATTGCTGGCCTCGGGCTGCTCATTGCTGCCTAAGGAGCAGGAGGAAGAGGTGCTGCCAAGCATCAATCCACCAAAGCTTTCCAAGAAACCTGAGCACATTGTTAAAACGACCACTTTGGTAACGAAAGTAAATGGATCGGGGAAATTGATGGCCCTCAAAGAGGAAGAATTGTTCTTCGCTGAGGAAATGAATGGCAAGAGAATTAACAACCTGCTGGTTCAGTCAGGGGACAACGTTACACAGGGGCAGGTTATTGCGGAGCTCGATGTATCGGAATTGCAAAGTCAGGTAAAGCAGAAGCAATTGCTTACGCGTAAAGAAGAATTGTCTATGATTGAAACGCTGCGCAATGCGGATGAAATGTCTGCTGACCAGTTGGAGCAGGCAAAGATTGATTTTGAAATTAAGCGGGAGGAGCTTAATAAGCTTCAGCAGCAAATTGCCAAATCAACACTTGTAGCGCCTTTCAGCGGAACTATTGTGACGGTGAATTCGCGTAAAGGAGACACTGCTAAGGTCGATCAATCCGTAGTGACTATTGCTGATTTGACCCAACTGGCGGTTGTGGCAAGCATCACTGCAGACGATGCCAAGAAAGTTGCTGTTGGCATGGAGACAGAAGTCGACATTACTTCAGCAGGCAAGCATTTGGGCAAAGTCAAGCAATTGCCAAGTCCAAAATCAAATTCGAATAATGGCGGTAACGGTGGCTATCCGGGTAATGGACAGCCGGGAGGGAAAGAATCAATCGATGATTATATGGTCGTGCAGCTTGATAAATTCCCGGAGGGTATGACCCGGGGGACTCCACTCAGCGTTAGCGTTATTATTCAGAAGAAAGAAAATGCGGTGGTAATCCCGCTTGCGGCACTTCGCTCTTATTCTGGCCGCAACTACGTCCAGGTTATCGATAATGCCGGCAATAAAAAGGAAGTTGATGTAGAAATCGGCCAGCAGACCTCGACGGACGTTGAGATCGTGAAAGGCCTCACACCGGGACAGAAAGTAGTGGGTAGATAATGTCGATACCGATGCTGCGATTTCTGTATCGTAAAATGTGGAATACCCGCTGGCTGACGCTAAGTACGCTTCTGGGGCTGGTGATGGCAGTTGCTTTCACGACTAGTATCCCCATGTATGCCGACGGTTCGCTTAAACGGGTGGTTGCCAAGTCATTGGAGGAGAAGAGCAATGGTCTGCCGGCCGGCTCGCTGCTTATGCGCTACCAGGCAATGGGCTCCAGCCGGGTCGATCTTGAAGGGCTTGATGGCGTTAACACATATATTCAAGAGCAGCTCCCGAAGGATATCGATTTTCCTGTAGATGCTTTTGCAAGAGTCTACACGATCAAAGCCGCCCAACTTACGCCTGAGGATCCAGCCAAGGTGGATCCAAGTAAACGCCGGCAAATGACAATAACTTCACTGAATGATCTTGGAGATCATGTGGAGTGGTCAGCAGGGACAATGTCCTCCGACCAGCCGAAGGATGGCATTATTGAGGCTGTAGTAATGGATGAAACTTTATACCGTAATGATTTACATATTGGAGATGTGTTCAAGTATTCAATTTCCGGCGGACCGATCAAGGTCAGAATCGTTGGTTCCTTCAAGCCTAAGGACGAGAATGATCCGTATTGGTTTCAAGGTCTAGAGGGACTGCTGAATTCATTGGTAGTCAGTGAGCCGCTATTCCAGAAAACACTGCTGAAGGATAAGAAATTTCCTCTGCAGCTTGCTAATTGGTACTATGCTTTTGATTTAAAGGAAATTCAGACGAGTCAATTGACACCTTTGAGCGGTACGCTGGAGCGTCTTGAAATTAACCTGTATCAGAAGCTCAAGGACACTAAGGTTGACCTGTCCTTTCAAACGACACTTGATGAATTTAAACAGCAAAGCTTGCAGCTGCAAATCCTGTTATTTACACTTGCAGCTCCGATGATTGCCATGGTCTTCTTTTATATTATTATGAATGCCAGACAATCGTTGGAAAGACAGCGGAGTGTGATTGCCGTACTGCGCAGCCGGGGTGGAAGCACCCGGCAAATTGTCGGTGTGTATGTGCTTGAGGGTCTTATTTTGGGAGCGATCGCTTTGATTATTGGACCTATGCTGGGCTGGTTTATGGCGAAGAGCATTGGTTCAGCCAGCGGGTTCCTGACCTTTGTGGACCGTAAGGCGATACCAGTAGGATTTACAAAAGAAGCGATGTTGTATGGAGCGGTCGCGGTTTTCATAGCCTTATTGGCTAGCGTAATTCCTGCCATATTATATGCTAAAGCTTCTATTGTTAATTATAAGCAGCAGCTTGCCCGTTCTGATCGTTCTCCGTTCTGGCAAAGATATTTTCTGGATGTAGTGCTGCTTGGTGTTGTAGGCTATGGCTGGTATTTGTTTGATCAGCGACAGTTGCTTTCGGTGCAGACGGGAATGACGACTGATCAACTGCAGGTGCATCCGCTGCTGTTTTTCATACCCGCGCTGTCGATTTTTGCACTGGGGTTGTTCTTCCTGCGTATTTTCCCATGGCTGCTGCGATTCTTCGGCTGGCTAGGGCGCAGGTTCCTGCCAATTGCTCTTTATCTTACACTGGCACAGCTGTCACGCTCAGCTAAAGCCTACTATCCATTGATGCTGCTGCTTACCCTTACGCTTGGGCTTGGAGTCTATAATTCATCTGCAGCCCGGACGATCGATTTAAATTCGACAGAGCGGACGCTGTATCAGTATGGTACAGACGTTGTGCTGCAGCCGGTATGGGAAAGCTTCTCTGATGATTTGCCAAAACCTCCGCAAGAGGGCTCAGGTGGCGGAAACGGTAGTGGAGGCGGTCAAGGCAGTGGTGGTCAAGGTGGAGGCGGAGGCCAGGGAGGCGGCGGAGGCGGCCAAGGTGGTGGAGGCAATGAGGTTCCTTCCAAGATTCGCTATGTAGAGCCGCCCTTTCAGATCTTCCGTGATTTGGAAGGCGTTAGCGCCGCTGCAAGAGTGCTGCAAACCAAAGGTAACGTGGTTGTTTCTGGAAAGTCTGCAGGAACAGGAATGGTGATGGGTATTGATAATGACGAGTTTGCCAAAGTCGGCTGGTTTCGTTCAGATTTATATCCAGTGCATCAAAATCTGTATTTGAATCTGATGGGTTCCTATGAGCAAGCGGTCATCATTTCTGAGAAATTTGCTAAGAAGTATGTGCTCAAGGAGGGAGATCTGCTCTCCATTACGCTTCAGCAGCAGCCAATCGAATTTGTAATTGTAGGAATTTTGCCTTATTGGCCAAGTCAATATCCGGATCAAACTCCTTTCTTCATTACGAATTTGGAATATTTGTATGATCAGGCTGCGGTTATGCCCTATGAAGTATGGTTGAAGATGGAACCCGGAGCAAAGGTAAAGCCGATTGTAGACTCGCTTTTGGCTAATAACATTGAGCTTGGATCGGTTCCAAAGGATGTAAACAACCAGTTGATTATTGAAAAGAAGCTTCCTTCGCGCGGCGGTGTTTTCGGAATTCTGAGTCTAGGTTTTCTGGTTTCAGTTGTCGTTTCTCTTATTGGTTACCTTCTCTATTGGTTCTTCAATCTTTCCAGTAGAATTGTCCAATTTGGGGTGCTGCGTGCTATGGGATTGTCCCGTAGACAGCTGACCGGGATGCTGCTGCTTGAACAAGGCTTTACAGCTGGATTGTCCATTGCGCTAGGAATTGGAATCGGGAAGCTGACAAGTTACTTATTCCTGCCGTTCCTGCAAACCTCAGAGAATGTTAAGACACAGGTTCCGCCTTTCCGAGTCGTGTTCAATTCGAATGATACGAATCAGCTCTACATGGTGATATTGTTTATGATGCTGACGGGAGCGACTCTATTATTCCTGCACATTCGCAGACTGCGCGTGCATCAAGCTGTGAAGCTCGGAGAGGAGAAATAACCGATGATCAATTGCGAAGGCTTAGTGAAAATTTACAAAACCGATGAGATTGAGGTTGTTGCTCTGCAAGGGCTGAACATCTCGATCGAAAATGGTGAGCTTATGGCCATCATCGGAAATAGCGGAAGCGGCAAGTCGACTTTGCTCAATATTCTAGGTGGCTTGGACCGCCCTTCAGCTGGTCAGGTACGGGTCGGTGATTGGGATTTGCTGAAGATTACCGATAAGCAGCTGGTTGAGTACAAGCGAAACACTGTAGGCTTCATCTGGCAAAATAATGCTCGAAATCTTGTCTCTTATTTAACAGCGCTGGAGAATGTGGAACTGCCAATGATGCTAAGCGGAAATTACGACCGTGCGTACGCCAAACAACTGCTTGAATGGGTTGGACTTAGTGAGCGGATGCACAACAAGCTGCAGCAGCTCTCTGGAGGAGAGCAGCAGCGGGTTGCAATTGCCATCTCTCTCTCCAATCGGCCTAAGCTTCTTCTTGCCGATGAGCCCACAGGCTCTGTTGACACCAAAACGGCAGACACAATTCTTTCCATTTTTCAAAGACTTAACAAAGAGCTTGGTGTTACAATTGTAATTGTTACCCATGATTTGTCTATTGCAGGTAAAGTTGGCCGGGTTGTTGCGATTCGTGATGGCATGACAAGCACCGAATCTATTTCCCGTAATCCATCTATCGCATCTTCAGATTGGGCAGATACAAGCAGCGGCTTGCCGCAGCAAGCCCATGAAGAGTATGTGGTTCTGGATCGGGCCGGCCGCTTGCAGGTGCCTAAGGAATATTTGCAGGCACTTAGTATCGGGGGTAAAGCAACAATGGAGTTTGACGGCGAGAAAATCATGATTAAAGCACCTAAGAGTCTTACCGACAGCCTACCAATCCAAATCGAAAAAGAACCAAAAACCGTTGGAGGGAAAAGTGAATGATAAAAATGAGAACGAGGTTAGTGGCATTAGCCCTAACCCTAGTAATGGTAGTGCCCTTAGCTGTCGCTTGTACGAAAACAAATAAGCCAGATGATCAAACAGAACGTGTCCTAAAAATTGCTACAAGCTTCGGATATGGGGGAGACGATGAATACTTCCGCCAGCAATTTACAGAGGTGTTCGAGTTTGCGAACCCGAATATCAAGATCGAATTTATTCCAACCATGGATGATAGCATGAGATATGGTGGCATGGCTCAGTCAAGCGAGCAAATGCCCGATCCTCTGGAAAAGCTGAAGGAAGTCATGCAGGGAGACAACCCGCCTGATGTCGTCATGGTTAGCTATGAGCAGTTAACTGACATTATTGATAACAATCTGCTTGTTCAATTAGATCCTTTAATTACGAAGGATAAGTTCGATACAACGGACATCGTACCGGCTGTGATTGAAGGCATTAAGAATACGGGTGGAGGCAAGCTTTTTGCATTAGCACCAACCTTTAATTCTTCGGCACTTATTTATAATAAAAAGCTTTTTGACGATGTATCTGTAGCGTATCCGACAGACGATATGACTTGGGATGAAATATTTGATCTATCGAAGCTTGTAGCCAAAGGAGAAGGGGAAGAACGCAAGGACGGTTTCTCCTTCAGTACACAATCACAAACCGATCTTTTTTATGGTATGCAGATGTACACAGCTCCTCTTGGAATATCCATGTTCGACGAGAACCTGGAAAAACTGGCCGTTGATTCAGATCAATGGGAGCAAGTGTGGGTAAAAATGGCTCAGCTTCAAAAAGATAAAGTGTTCCCAGAGCTGTTTGATCCTTCCAACCCGGAAAATAATAAAAGAATGATGAACCAGGAAAATCCGTTTGCTTACGACGATTTCATGTCCGGCCGCCTTGCTATGGCCATTATCAACTACGGACAAATCAATCAGATTCAAAATGCTAACAAAAATGCAGCCAATTATAAAGGGTATACCCCAATTGAGTGGGACGTTGTTACAGTTCCTTCTCATCCAGAATTTAAAGGTGTAGGCGGTTCGATCAGCATGAACGGAATTATGGGAATTAATGCTAATGCTCAAAACAAGGAAGATGCATGGGAATTCATTAAATTCATTAATGGCGAAGATTGGGCCAGATTGAAATCACACAGCTCCTATAATCTTGTGGCTCGTGCAAAATACTTGAAGCCTAAAGATGGAGAAGATTTCCATATGGAAGCCTTCTATAATGTGACTCCGGCTCCTATGGAGGATACCAACAAGCTATGGCGTAAATATCCAAACTTTTATCAGGTTCAAGAGATTGGACGCACGCAGCTGCAAACTGTGTTAAAAGGTACTGCAACGGCTCGAGAAGCGTTGAAGCTGTGGCAAACACAGGGTGATGCCATGCTGAAGCAAATGAGGGATAATCCGAACGGAGCGATAAATGGCGGTGGTGGCGGAGTTTCCACGGAGATAGCAAATTAACGTGAGAGGATTGAAAACAACATGAGAAATTTACGATGGATGAGACTAGCGGCGGTTGCCCTAACAGTCACATTAAGTGTGGGTTCATTAGCACCAACGTTTGCTGCTCCCGGGGTCGCAGTCAAAGCTTCGCCGATTGGCAAGGTTGCCATCACAGGGAACAGCTATTTTGATCTGAAGCAGATCCAGGTGATGCCTGAACAAAATGGCAAGCTAGCTACCTTTACGATAACAGTTCATAACAAGGGCAACAATGAACTATTGTTTATAGACTACTGGGTGCGATTAAAGAGCAAATCGGGCAATCAGTTCACAGTCAAGCTGCTTCCCTCAGATAAGGATAAGAATCGGGTATCCCCTGGATCAAGCACGGATATTACCTTTTATGCAACTGTCAATGAAAACACCAATCTACAAGACCTTGTTGTACAATTTATTAAATGGGATTTCAGCAAATCTAATTTCGAAACTGTGATTGGTGAAATCTCTGTGCCCGCAACCTATTCGAATGTTACCCCTGTCAATCGTGCCGCAATTATTTCTGTTGGCAAGACTGATATTCAAGCATCCGTAAAGAAGCTGGTAAGCACCAAAAACGAAAAATACCACGTTTCTACTGTTCATCTGGATCTGGAAAATGTTGGTTTGAATTCATTAACGCTTCCTAACTATTCATTCTCAATTCGTACGGCTGGGGGATTAATGTACCCGCTTGATGCCAAGGAAGCAAAGGATTTGATCATAAATCCCAAAGAAACGAAGGAAGTTAAGCTTACAGGTTCCATTCCCCTTGCGGTAGCTGCAGAGGGATGGCAGCTTGTGGTTACAGAGAGTCTCACCGAACCTAAAATGACGATGCTTGTTGCCACACTCCAGCTTCCTAAGGCTAGCCAGGAGCAGCAGCAAGGAGGGGGAGTTAAGGGTAAAGCTTATACCTTCACCAATAAAGACGGTGTCTACACGGCAATATTTAATGGTCTGTATCGTCTGCCTTGGGAAGATGATGATATCCTGACAGCCGATCTGACTTTATCCAATAAAGGAACCGGGTCGCTGCCTATTCCCAAGCTTACAGGTTATTTTATGCTGGATGGTGGGGTAAAGGTTGAAGCTAAGTTAATTCAAACTTCCAAGATTATTGCTTTGGGTGCGAACAGCGCTGTTAGCTTTCAATTTGCTGCGAAAATTCCATACACGTATGCATTCTCCAAGGCGAAGCTGGTGCTTCAGGAGAAAGAAGTTAGTGAGAAGGAAGGTGAAGCGGCAGTAACCAAGGATGTGCTGGATTTCTCCAGTAATTCAGAGGTGCAGGCTATTCCCTTCATAGATAATCAGCAATTTTATACACTTGACGATATCGGCCGCAAGGCGAAATTTACGACAAAGAGTGTAGCTACTTATACGGGTAAAACTTCAGATACCTATACGGCTCAAGTAGAAGTAGAAAATCTGGAGAAGCGGTTTACTGGAATTTCACGGTTAGTTGCTCATTTCCGTACACCGGATGGCACTATTTTTCCTGCAACGATTACTGAAATTAAAAATAAAATCAGTCCAAGCGGAAAAGCCTTGCTGAATGTTTGGGCTAATCTGCCTAAAGGCTATGAGACAGCAGAGATGCAGCTCCTGATGGGAGAAGCGATTACAGAAGGTAAACTTACTGAGGGAGAAGCTAAGCCTGATTCTTATGTAAAGCCGGTCGCATTCTGGCTGCCAGCTGAGAATAAAGAGGTCAAGGAAGTGCTTAAGGATGTCCAAGTGTTCCCTTATGCCATTTCTCTTAACCGGATCGGCACTTCTATTGTAGGTAATGAATTGACCCTTAAATTTAATTATGAGCTCACGAAAGATCTTTTAACTGAAACGAACACTGAGGGGCGTAAGCTGGTGCTTACCTTCGAAGACGCGGATGGTAATAAATCCTTCGAGAAATCGTATGAGGTTAAGGATTTCAATCCTTCCGAGGGAGAGCAAATAGACCCCAATAAGCTAATCATTGGCAAGCATGAGGAATTTAAAATCATTGTTCAGGACGAAGGTCTAATCTACAAGCAGCAATTCCTCAAAAAGTATAGTGTCAGCTTGTATGATGAATTCCAAGGACAACGCAAGCTGTTGGCCAGCCAAAAGCTTGATTGGTTTATTTATTCAGAGTAATAGGACCTACTATAGGTAAGGCCGCGGGAAAGCTTCTTATTCCCGCGGCCTTTTATTTATAGGAAGCGGGATTAAATAGGGTTTCCAAGTATCTTCAGCTGCAGTCTCAGCCCTTCAAAGCCCTTCTATGCCTGTTATTCTGCCTTCCTCAACCAAAGCCTGCCACCTTTACTCAATGTGCTCCGCGCGGCTGTAGGGCTGCTTAAACACGCATAAACGTACAATCCACACCGCGTGTTGACGTCTTACAATTGTCATTTAGCATGAAAACCTGATTATTTATGGTGTCGATGTGGTAAGAAGGCCATCTTTTGGATAAGATAGAAAAACCATTGTTGGATACCATTACAAATAAACGGAGTGAAAGCATATGCATTGGGTCTATTGGGCAAAACTCTATGAATCCAAATTTCAGGCAGGATGTTTGGCTAAGCGTATGGAAGAGGATTGGTGGATATATGGCTACGAAAGCCCTCACGAGGTAGAAGTCTTTAAATCAAAAAAAGGTCGCTTTGGAGTCAGGTACAGCCTCTGATGAAAGGTGATTATTGAAGTTGGAAATTTATGCTTGACTTTCAATATGGATATGGTGTATATTTATTTTTGTCGCTGTTGAAGGTGACTTCGTCGCGGGGTGGAGCAGCCCGGTAGCTCGTCGGGCTCATAACCCGAAGGCCGCAGGTTCAAATCCTGCCCCCGCAACCAAATTATCTTCTAAATATGGGCCCTTAGCTCAGTTGGTTAGAGCGGTCGGCTCATAACCGATTGGTCGGGGGTTCGAGTCCCTCAGGGCCCATACAAGAAAACCCTTATTTAGAAGGGTTTTTGTTATTTTTATAGACTTGTAGGATTGCATATTTCACAAAAGGTATTCGGATTCTCTTATGAGAAGTGTGCTTCATCATTCACGCCTTCACCCCGCTGGCAACAGGCTAGCGGGGATCTTCCGTTTACAATACTACCATGCAAACGTGCATAATATGATTACCAAGAGAATGTAAAGCACTAGGATTTCAGCAGTGTTTGTGCGATGAGAAAGTACATTTGACATACTTCCCACTCCTTTCATCGTAACTCTTAGTATTACATTACCAATATACACAAGTTTTTTAATATTGATTGGACGTTTGCAAGGGAATGGAGCACATTTTTTTAGATGAAGCTATAGAGGCTCTATGCACTCCTTAAAATCATGCTTAACGTTACCTACTTTTGCAGAAACAGGATAAGCGCTCATTTCATCTGCTGGGTAGGGCTGCAATAGCTCCAATAGCTGCTGCACATTCTGATTATTTCTTTGTAGCCAGAGTTGCTCAGCTTCTTGACGTAATATGACCGGCATTCTTTCATGAATGTCCTGCATGAGGCTATTTGGGGTTGTAGTAATGATCGTGCAGGTGCTGACTTTGTGTCCCTCTGGATTTATCCATGTATCATAAAGCCCGGCGAAAGAAAAGACCGACTCATTTTTGAGTACAATGCGC
This sequence comes from Paenibacillus eucommiae, assembly GCF_017874215.1. Classification (GTDB taxonomy): domain Bacteria; phylum Bacillota; class Bacilli; order Paenibacillales; family NBRC-103111; genus Paenibacillus_AI; species Paenibacillus_AI eucommiae. The sequence continues at coordinate 53,922 of NZ_JAGGLB010000015.1, read as the reverse complement.
ATAGGCTGCTTTGTATTTCCTTCTTTTTTCCATTCATAGAAGCCGTCGGCTGGAATGATACATCGTTTGCGGGAGACTAACTGTTTGAAGGATGCTTTTTCTAAGATGGTTTCTGCCCGGGCATTGATCATTTTAGAGCCGATTTTCGCATCCTTAGCCCAGGATGGCACTAATCCCCATTTCATTTGTCCAAGCCTATTCCTTTCTCCATCATGGATCACCGCCATTATTTCTTGCATCGGTGCAATATTATATCGCGGAATGATATGCTGGGGATTTGACAGATTAGCCAAATATCTTAGCATCAGTTCCTCTATAGTTACAATTAAAGTATAACGTCCGCACATCGCGTAACCTCCTTGATCAATAGTTCAATTTTCTTCATATATTCCTTCTTATATACTAAATTGTATCATAGCCATTTGCTATTGTGCTTGATACTAGTAGGTGTTCGTAAATTTGCAATATAGTTTATAATATAAGAACATAGAAGCTAGATGTAATTGGGTGCTGCAGTCGTGTCGGGAATGGATTATAGAAGGAGGGAATCAAATGGAGGAGCAGGATTTGAATGAGCGTAAGCGCAAGTCGAAAGAGTTATCCGAGCTAGATGAATCTATGGAGTCTGAGGAAGCTTTGGAAGAAGCTGTAGAAGAGGTTGTGGCCGAAATTAAAGCGCATACCTCTGCAAGGATCTACCCTGGCTTTCGCAATTGGAGCTTGGTCTCAGTGGCTATAGTTATGCTTATTCTAGGGGGCTATATGCTAGGTGAGCAGAATGGCAGATCTAAGGTTGCTGAAGATACAAGCGTCGCTGAGAGTGCTCAAATCCCTTGGGAGCTTCAAAAGAAGACCGAACTTCGCCTTGTTGATCCAAGTGTGTCAAAGGGGGCAGGCAACGTCTTACTTATGCAGCGGGGAGAAAGCACGCAAGTTGTTCTGCATGTAAGTGGTCTTCCTGCCACACAAAGCAGTGAGTCCTATCGGATGTGGATGGGCAATGAGGGCAAGTTCTGGAGCGGCGGCAGCTTTCTAGTCAACAAAGATGGCGAAGGCATGCTGCTGTATACATTAACTAATGGACAAGTATTTAGTTCGGTTAAGATTACTCTGGAGCCGGATAAGTCATCGAATCAACCGCAGGGACGTGAGCTGCTGATTGCCCCATAATAGAGAGCTGAGCGGATTTGCACACTCAAATAATGAAACTGGCAATAGTATCGCTAAGATTATAAAATATATAAGCGTGATCTAATCGAGGAGGAAACGTATGTCAAAACCATTTCGTCTCATGATGGATGAGGACCGTATCGTTAGAGGAGATTATTTTGCAGCGAGGACGCAGCCCGCTGTAGCTACAGTGGTGCTTTGTCATGGATTTAAAGGTTTCAAAGATTGGGGAATGTTTCCCCATGCTGCCGCTGAACTGGCGGATACATTCGATGTTATCACGATTAATTTTTCCTATAATGGCGTTGGGGAAGGCCTGCTTGATTTCACAGAATTAGAGAAATTTGCTGTGCAAACTTATTCGCGGGATCTGGAGGATTTAGGCACTGTGGTTCGGCTGATCCGTTCGGGGGCTTTCAGAAGCCACTTTGTACAAAATCAGGTTGTAGAAGGTATCGTGGAATTTCAAAAAGCTCAAATTGAGGAGCAGGATGAGCAAATTGTTCACGTGAACGAGGAAGCCAGGGAAGCACTGTTTCTAATAGGCCATAGCAGAGGCGCAGGCGTTTGCTATATTTATGCTTTAGATCATCCCGGTGAAATTGATGGCGTTATAAGCTGGAATGGGATTTCCGATGTCGATTTGCTCAATGAAGAGATGAAAAAAGAAATGAGAAATAGCGGAAGAGCTTTTACATATAATGGACGTACCAAGCAAAACATGCCGCTGGATGTTGAGATTCTGCAGGATATGGAAGCTAATCGGGAGAGGTTCGATCTTCAGGCAAGAATTGTTGGGGCTTCCTTCCCCATTGTTCTGATTCAAGGCACCGAAGACGGACGCTTTTTGCGTGAAGGCTCTGAACGATTAGTAGCGCTTAACCCGGAAATAGAATGGATACACATACAAGGCGGCAATCATACATTTGGTACTGTACACCCATTCCAGGGAGAAACGGAGCCGCTTCGCGAAGCCTTACAGAAGACGAGGTTGGCGATAACAAGAATTTTGTCATCCCAAATCTGATTATTAATCTTGAGAGTAATGAATAGATTCGAGTTATTCAAACACCCCCTCACTGTTACATACTTGAACCACAATGCGGTTATGGTTGATTTTGGGGTTTGAAACCGTAGCTCCGAGGGGTATGAATGAATGCAATATTTCATTTATCATAATGGAAAAAAGCTTAGCAAAGCTATGACTAAAGAGGAGGCCATTATGGAATTGTTTAATTTGAGAGGATCTTTTACAGATTTAAGTATATTAATAGTGGATGAGGAAACCGGGAAAATAAAAGGAGAAATTAAAAATAAAAAAAGAAAAAAGTAGTGGATTTTATTTTGAAGTTATATTTTTTTATTCCCCGTTTGTTAATCAAACCCACCTTGCATAAGTGCTGTCCGTGCCGCACATAGTACAATAACATTCATTTTACAAGTGTCCCTTTTAAGTCTCTGGAAAAGAATGAGTAAAACGAACCAAAGCGCACTTCAACATGTTATAATATAATCATACACCCTAAAGAGATTTTTTTATTATACTGGAGGGAAGACCGTGCGAGGAGTTATCTTAAGCTTTCTTACGATGTACATGTTTATTCCTTGGGTATTAACCCGTATGCTCGGTTTGGGGGTTTTCCATAAAGGCAAGACTCAACGAGAAGTGGCGTTCACGTTTGATGATGGCCCGGATCCTCGATACACACCTACGCTATTGGATATTTTAAACAAGCACAACGTGAAAGCAACTTTTTTTGTTCTTGGTTCCAAAGCAGAGAAGTATCCAGAAATTATTCAGCGAATTCATCAAGAGGGGCATCAAATTGGCATTCATAATTACTACCATCACTCCAATTGGCTAATGACTCCATGGGGAGTAAGACAAGGCCAGGTAAACCGCTCCGCGGATACGATTGAAGCCATAACCGGCACGCGTCCTGCTTATTATAGACCACCTTGGGGCATATTAAGTTTAGGAGACTTTTTTCTAAAAAAGGATTTTGTACTTGTTCTATGGTCATTGATGGCTTGGGATTGGAACAGTCGTGTCAGCAGCAAGCGATTAAGAAAGAAACTCAGTACAATTACAGATGGCTCGATCATCTTATTGCATGACAGTGGCGAGACACTAGGGGCTGACGAGAATGCTCCTGAGCTTATGTTGCGGGCATTGGATGAAGTGCTGCTTGATTTAAACAACCGAAAATTCAAATGTGTTCGAATTGATGAGATGATGGAGAACTCTAAGAAACCTAAGAAGGGGGAGCGAGCCTTAGGTATGAGTCGATTCAAACAGTTGCTCGTAGCCTCTTGGATGCTTTGGGAGCGTTGTTTCGTTAAATTGTTTCATTTAATGCCTGTCGATACAGAAAATCCGTTGCTGAAATTAAGGATAAAAGCATACACGGGAAATCAAAGCATAACATTAGAGGATGGCGAGGTTATCGCCAAAGGAGATCTTATAGCCGAGCTTCATTTCGATAATAAATTACTACTTAAATTAAGCAATAATTCGCCTTCTTCCGTTCATCTGGCCATTCAAATCATAAGAAAAACGGAACAACTAATGCCGCTTATTCGTTGGTTATTGCAAAATGACCCTAATTATAAAGATGTCAAAGGTTTATATGGAATTACTCTGATTCATAGAGGTGCGAGAAAGCTTGGTTTTTCGATTATTGATCTACCGCGGGGCATTTTTTCCTATTTAACACAATCCTATTTAAGGTTACTGCTATCTGTACTTCATCCCCAGGGCAAGAAACGATTAAAGCTAAAGACAGAACGGCTCGTTCCGAAAATCATTGCAATTTCCCGAAAAGAACTGATGAACCGTTATATTGCTTAATTCAAATATGTAAAAGAGAGCCATCTATCCTTAGCATTCACCGGCTAAGAGGGTGGCTCTTTTTAATGATGGGAATATGGTTCGTTTATCCTATATATGTTAAATTCTGGCTTTTACAGATTTAGCGTACTCTGAAGGAGTCATTCCTGTTTCCAGCTTGAAGCGGCGCGAAAAATAATGAACACTGCTGTAGCCGAGCATTTCTGCAATTTCGGTAAAGTTATGTTTTTCTTCGCGAATTAAGTGTTTTATTTCAAGGATTTTTAATTCGAGATAATATTGCTGTAAACCTAAGCCTGTTTGGCGGAGAAAAATATCTTTAATTTGTGATTTACCAAGGTTGACATGGCTGCACAAAGCTTCCAAAGAAAAGGGAAGGCCGATATGTTTTCTCATAAAAGACTTGATCTGAACGATAAGCTCATCTTCCTTATGCTCTCTGGAGGGAAAGGACAATTTGGAAGTCTGAGCAACGGTGAGTCTTCTGACCAACTGGATAAGCAAGCGTTCTAAACCAGTCTTGATCATTTGTTCCGCTCCGAATGGGGCGTCTGCTCTCCGCAGAACTCCGTTTGAGCTCTCGGGCTTTGTGTCAATCAGCGGCTGGAAGGCGGAAAACCCTTCTCTCACAACTTCTGTCAGCAGATTTCGTTCGCGGTCATTCAAGCTGATTACCCGATTTTCAAACACATTCATCGCTTGTGATAGGCATTCGAAGGAAATGTTGACAGCATTAGGCGCTAATTGATCTAGTGTTCGAGATGTATGGAACGTATCAGGCTTTAGTAACAAGAACTCTCCTTGACTCATGGTGAAATAATTATCGTAAGCGAAAACTTCCACCTTGCCTTTATCAACATACAGCATCTCCCAGAAGTCATGACTCTCTCCAGGAAAGGAGAAGGTTTTGGAATGTTCGTGGTAATAAAACGTATACAGATTTGAAATGATTAACGGTTCTTGAAAAGGGGACTTCTGATATGCCATTTTTCAGCCCTCCTTTATGATAGGGTGTTCTTTAGTAGGACTCGTAAATTTAATGCTAGCATAGCAAATCAGGATTAAGTTGTCGAGATGTTTACTTAACTAGGAACAGTAAATTCTTGTTCAAGGACAAGCAGGGATGCAAATAAATCGGCTGGCAAGGCAAAGCTTTAAATAAGTAATATCTATATAATTAGGGTCATCGTATATATTCGTATACATAACTTTAGGAAGGTGAATATTAATGCTTCAAGCAAAGGTTCAACGCAAGGTGCGGTTGGGTGTTATCGGCCTCGGAGAGCGGGGGCGTGGTCTGGTAAGTAATCTTTTGAGTATGGATGATGTTGAGGTAGCAGCAGTCTGCGATTCTTCGGAGGACAGATTGCAAATGACTATGGAGCTGGCAGAAGCTGCAGATCGTCAGAAACCGGAAGGTTATCGTGATTATAAAGCGCTTTTGGAACGTGACGATGTGGAAGGCGTCATTATTTCCACCGGCTGGACTAGTCATGTGGAAATCGCGATTGCTGCTATGAAGGCAGGGAAATATGTCGGGTCAGAGGTTGGAGGCGCGGCTTCTCTGGATGAATGCCTGGAGCTGGTGCGAACTTCAGAGGCAACAGGAGTACCTTGTATGCTGCTTGAGAACTGCTGTTACGGACGAGAGGAAATGACGTTATTCAATATGGTGAGAAAAGGTTTGTTTGGCCAGCTTGTTCACTGTCAGGGTGGCTACGAGCATGACCTTAGAGAAGAAATTGCCAAGGAGGGTGAGAACAGGTTTATTGATCATTATGTAAAAAGGAACGCGGACACGTACCCCACTCATGGACTGGGTCCTGTTGCCAAGTATCTAGGAATAAATAGAGGCAACCAGTTCCTGACACTAAGCTCGATGGCCTCGAAATCCCGGGGGCTCAAGCGATGGATGGAGCACAATTTGGATAAAGAGCATCCCTTGAGGGAAAGGGAGATTACCCAGGGCGATATTGTCACTACGATGATAAAATGTGCAAACGGAGAGACAATTCTTCTTGTGCTTGATACAACGCTGCCGCGTCCGTACTCCAGAAACGGAAGAGTTCAAGGAACAAACGGGATCTGGATAGAAAACAATCAGTCGATTTATATCGAAGGGAAAAGTGCCCATCACGCTTGGGAGCCTTTCGACAACTATCGTAGCGAATATGAGCATCCTCTTTGGAAAGAGTTCATACAGGATGGGGTTCAGGGCGGACATGGAGGCATGGATTACCTCTGTCTGCGTGCTTTTGTGGAGAGTATACAGTTACGCATAGAACCTCCGATAGACGTTTACGATATGGCTGCTTGGATGGCTGTGACGGTCCTATCGGAACAATCAATTGCTCTAGGAGGTCATCCTGTAAGCTTTCCTGACTTTACCAAAGGGAAGTGGACTCGTCGCTCTCAAGCTCCGTCAAGCAAATATTCGCTGGATCAGATTGATGAAACCATTTTCGCGGATTTAAGAAGTGGGAGCTGAAGATCCGTACAAAAAAGTTCCTGTATGCATAAAGAGCCATCTCTCAGAAGAAGCTTCTGCTGCTTCTGAGAGATGGCTCTTTTCATGAACAAATTATTAGCATAAATTTTGGGGTGAAGTCTAGGGAGAAAAATTCTCGATTTTATTCATTCATAAATTCTGGCTTTTACGGATTTTGCATACTCTGAAGGTGTCATTCCAGTTTCTAACTTGAAGCGGCGCGAAAAGTAATGAACACTGCTGTAGCCAAGCTTTTCGGCGATCTCGCTAAAGTTTAGCTTTTCTTCGCGGATCAATGATTTCACTGCATCGACTTTTAACTGGAGATAATGCTGTTGGAGACCAGTGCCTGTTCGGCGGAGAAAAATATCTTTGATCTGTGATTTTCCAAGGTTAACATGACTGCATAAGGACTCCAAAGAAAATGGAAGGTTAATATGTTCTTTCATGAAGGTTTTGATTTGAACGATGAGCTCATCTTCTTTATGTTCTCTGGAGGGAAAGGACAGTTTGGGAGTCTGAGCAACGGCTAGTCTCCTGATCAACTGGATAAACAGTTTTTCCAGACTGATTTTAATCATTTGCTCTGCACCGAAAGGAGCATCTGCTTTCCGCAAAACTCCGTTCAAACTTTCGGGTCTGGTTTCTGTATGCGTTTGGAAGGCAGAAAACCCTTCTTTCATTACTTCTGTAAGTATATTTCGTTCCTGGTCATTCAAGCTTATAACGCGATTCTCAAACACATTCATCGCTTCAGATAAGCATTCAAAGGAGATATTAATCATATTTGGAGCCATCTGATCGGCGGTTCGGGAAGTGTGGAACATATCAGGTTTAAAAAGCAAAAATTCTCCCTGATTCATGGTGAAATAAGTATCGTAAGCGAAAACCTCGACACGGCCCATATCCACATAAAGCATTTCCCAGAAGTTATGACTTTCACCGGGAAAGGAGAAGGTTTTGGAAAGCTCGTGATAATAAAACGTATACAAGTTGGAAATGATTAAAGCTTCTTGTAGGGGGGACTTCTGATATGCCATTTTCCAGCCCTCCTTCGTGATTAAATGGGGTTTCCATAGTATAATCCGTAAATTTAATGATAGCATAGCAAAACAGCATGAAGTTGTCGAGATGTTCACTTAATTTGCAGCAGCTTATTTAAAAGTTTATGAATAAGCAAAAATGCAAATAAATCGGCTGAGGGGGCAAAGCCTTAAACAAGCAATTTACCTATAATTAGGAATAAGCGTTTGATAATAGCGCTTACATTTTTTATGGTTCGGCAGGCTGTAGGTAAAGATGGAAAGTGCAAGATCCAAGATGTAACATCCAAGAGCCAACATCCAAGATGCAAGCTTCTTGAAGCAAGAAGCACGAGTGCAAGACACATGTGCAATAAGCAGAATGGAGGAGGGATGAAACGTCACGAAGGAAGTGAACAGTTAGATTATTCCCTGATCATTAGTTTGGCTAACTTTGGAGGTGTCCTATGGTTTTGAAAAAACAAAGTAAAAACATCTTTCTGTTATGTTTAATGTTTTGTCTTGTAATTTCTTCATATGGTTCAGCAATCTCCACCGTATTCGGTGCAGAGTCGGAACCGTTGGATTCATCTTTCGCAGTCCAGACACAGTTCTCCGATTTGGAGGGCCACTGGGCAGAACCATTTTGACAACATGGGGGGATTCGGGTCTTATCCAGGGCTATGCAGAGGGTACGTTTAAGCCGGATCAAACGGTGACCCGAGGTGAAACGGCTGCATTGATTAACCGCTCCTTTAATTTTAACGAAAAGACACAGATTGAATTTGCGGATCTATCTGCAGCCGACTGGGTTTACGAAGATGTTTCCAAAGCGGTAAAAGCAGGCTACATGGAGGGTTATACCGACGGTACAATCGGTTTCAAGAAAGCCATCAGCAGGCAAGAGGCCGCCGTAATTCTGGCTCGTCTGCTGCAATTAGATATCACATCAGAGAACGATGCTGCTAACGTGTTTAAGGATGTCAAGCAGATTGCATTGTGGAGCAAGGGGGCTATAGCCGCTGTTGCAGCCGCCCATATTATGGAGGGTTATGAGGATGGTAGCTTCAAGCCGCAAGCCTTGATCACACGTGCTGAAGTAATTGTTACCTTAGACCGGGCTTTAAAATCAAGAAAGGTAATAGTATACAATCAAGCAGGCACATACGGATCTGATACTGATGTCCAATCCATTAACGGTAATGTCGCCATCCATGTTTCCGGGGTGACACTGCAAAATATGAAGATAACAGGGAATTTATTGTTAGCCGAAGGCATCAAAGAGGGCGATGTGTTTCTTCAGAATGTGACTGTCCTCGGAACAACGACTATCAAAGGCGGGGGAATCAACAGCATCCACGTGGAAAACAGCGTGATGGCAACAGTCATTGTGGATAGAGCCTCGGGAATGGTAAGGATTGTAGTGAATGATAAGACGACCGTGGCAGAGGTGATTGTAAGGTCTTCGGTTATTTTAGAGCAATTGGGCTCGGATAGCGCAGCTCCGGTTAGCTTAATCAGGCTCATAGATGCACTTCCAGCAGGTTCGAAGGTCACATTACTTGGCCATTTCGGCAAAGTTGAAGCTGCTGCCAAAGGGATTAGTATCGAATTTCCACAAGGTGTGATAGATCAATTATCGGTTGCTGAACAAGCAAAGGATATAACCTTGAATATGGGGAAGGGAGCTAAGATTTTTTCCTTGGTTTTGAATGCAATTCTTAAAGTAAGGGGTCTTGGAGTCATCGAGAAAGCTACTTTGAACGAAAAAGCAAAGGGAACAACATTTGAGACCAAGCCACTGAAGCTGGAAGGTGCTGGTGTCCCTTCTGGAAATAGTGGAGGTAACGGGGGGAATAATGGTGGAAACAATGAAGGAAATAATGGAACGACCCCCCCTGTAAGTATAGCTTCAGTATCAGCAGTTAACGGGGCAATAAGTGTTACGTTTAACAGGGCTCCAGATGCTGTACCAACTATCGGTGATTTTACCGTACAGGAAGTCATGAACCTCACAAACATAAAGTCAGTCAAATCCATTGTTATTGAGTGGGATTCAAGCTCGAAAACAGCCACTTTAAAAGTGCCATCCGTTTCGACAAAGGAGTTTGAACAGTCTGTTGTATATCGGGTGAGTTATAAAGGTACAGAAGCCGTTGAAACAGATGCATTTATTATACCAGATGGTATTGTGATTGTAGAAAATGGGGAAGCACGTGCAGTCATTGTTATCCCCACAGCTGCTAGTGATCAAATTCGTGAATCTGCTAATAAGTTCAAGGAGTACGTAAAAAAATCTACAGGTGCTGACTTATCAACGAAAACGGCTGCAGAGATAGCTGGCATGGAACCATCCACGAACCAGGCTGTGAACATTTATATCGGCTTTAGCCGCATGGAAGACGAAACAGCTCATGATGGACTTCTGCAGGGATTGGATGGAGATGGATTTATCATCGATCCGCAAGAAGGAAATATTACGATTATTGGTCCCACATCTTGGGGTACTGAGTATGGCGTGTATGAGTTTTTGGAGCGATATGTTGGCGTTCGCTGGCTGATGCCGGGCCCGGATGGAGAGGATGTGCCGCAGCAGCAAACGATTGCCATCTCGCGGGAATTAATCCGTAACGCCCCCGCTGCGACATCTCGACAATTTTTCGGAACAGAAATTCAAAGCTCCTATGCCGAATGGGCCAGATACAACAGACTGCGTTCTAAGATTCGATTTCATCATAATCTGGACATTCTGTTCGATCCGAAACTTTTTTCCAATCGCCCAGATTTTTATCCTGATGGTATCGTTCCAACACATCCCTATGCCTGGCAGCCCTGTTTCTCGAATCCCGATACGATTACAGCAGCCATTAATAGAATAAATGAATATTTCGATCAGAACCCGGAGGAAATATCATTTCCATTAGGTATTAACGATAGTGAAAACTATTGTGAGAGTAATCCAAATCATCCGAATCATCCGCAGAAATTAAATTCTGTTGGCAAGCTGGATATGTCGGATATTTATTATAATTGGGTGAATAAAGTAGTGGAAGGCGTATTAAAGGTGCATCCGAACATTATCTTTGGACTGCTTGCGTATATGAATGTGTATGACCCCCCAACGTTCAAGCTTAATTCACACATCGTTCCCTACATTACGTTTGACCGAATGGCCTGGATCGATCCGACATTTGGAAATGCCGGTAAAGAACATATGGATAGCTGGCAGCAGGCCGCGACGAATCTGGGCTGGTATGAATATTTGTATGGCTGGCCGTACACACTTCCGCGTGTGTACCCGCAACTGATGGCGGATAATTATAAATACGCGAAAGATCACGGGGTTATCGGCCATATTGCGGAACTGAATCCGCACTTCGGCGAAGGACCCAAAAATTGGCTTTCGTCCAAACTGCAATGGGATCCGGATCAAAACGTCGATGTTCTCTTGGATGAATGGTATGTTCGGGCAGTAGGTCCGGAGTCTGCTCCGTATCTACAGCAGTACTATGAGCATTGGGAGAAATTTTGGACGACACGTGTACTTACAACGAATTGGTACAAACAATGGACTTCCTCGAACGATATGCCGCCATATCTAACCTTCTACGATTCCTCTTTCTTATCTGATGTGACAAAGGAAGAAATCGCAGATAGCCGGCACCTTATGGAACATGTTGTTGGCAAAGCGCAGACGGAGAAACAAAAAGCCCGTGCTGGAGTACTTATGCATGCATTCGAGTACTATGAGGCCTCAGCGCTTAGCTACCCACGGGAAAGTGGAGTAACACCTCCTGCAAATACGGAGCAGGCGCTCACACTGCTAGAAGATAGCATGCTCAGTATGGAATTGGCTCAGCGTAGAATCAGGCTGCTGGAGCAGTTTGCATCTGACCCTGTATTGATGCATCCGCCTGGTTATAAGAACCCTGAGTGGTCGGGACTAAGTAACAGCACGTTCACTGCATTGGTGGATTGGATCGGCAAGGAACCGGAAGGGGGAGCAGTGAGAGAGCGGCTTGCTCAGCTTGAAGCAACTAGCGCAATGTCTATCGTTCGTGACAATGCCCGATTGCTTCAGGCTATCGCGAATGGGGAACCCAATCTGTTTCCAAATGGCTCATTTGAATCGGGTGATGAGGCAGATCCGAAACTTGCCTCACCTTGGTGGTACTGGGGAATAGATAAACCTACGGAAGAAATACAGCGGACAGATACGTTTGCACATACAGGAAACTACAGTATTCGGTCGGCAGGACTATCACCCGGTGGGATAGCCTTAGATAATATCCAGCTTCCGCTCGGCAAATATGCGGTTATTTATTATTACTACATGCCGGCAGATGCAGAAACGACGGGGATGGTTTCATGGTTTCACAATGTGCTAGGCATGCAAGGCGGAGTTATTGCCAACTTGGAGGGTTCTCTACAATCTCCGTCTGCTACGAAAGGCAGATGGGTTGCCGCCAGCTATATCTTTGAGGTAACTGAGTACGCGTTTGGGCAGAAGGCGGGGGATCTGCAAATGGGTGTTAAACATTTGGGATTTGGACCTGGCGAACAATTGTATATCGACGATATAGCTTTATATAGATTGAGCGGGCCTCCTGAAATCACAACGGTTCAAGCCGGGAATGGCGAAATACGTGCCGTTCTTGATTCTGAGCCATCTCAGATGCCTATGATATCCGACTTTGCTGTTCAATGGAAGATTAACGGAGGCGAAGCGGTTTCGGTAACTCCAACAGCGCTGTCTTGGAATGCGGCTACCAGAACAGCATCGTTAGTTGTTCCAAACATTCCTGCTGGTGATAGTGACAAAACTGTCGTGGTAAGCATCGCCTTTAAGGGAACCGCTGCTGTTGAAGCCACACCTTATGTAGTGAATGCTGGCACTAGTGTGGAGAACTTGCTCCTGAATCCGTCATTCGAAATTGGAGATAGAGGCAATCTGATTGAAGTACCATCATGGACGTATTGGACGAATGCTATCGGTACGAAGAGCCGGACTAAAGAATTCGTAAGAACAGGTGAGTACAGTCTTGTCGCCAATGGTGTTTCCCCTGAGGGCGGATTTATCCAAGATATTTTCGTGGAACCTGGAATTTATGAGGCAGAGTTCTACTTTTATGTACCAGAAGATTCAGTAACGGAAGGAACCCTCCAGTTGTATCTCGAGATGAAGGATAAGGATCTCAAGCCAATCGGTGCAACTGCAACTGAGCCTGTATCTGCTGCTGCAGGTAAGGGAGGCTGGATAGCGCTTAGAAAGACATTTGAGATTACTGCAGCGTCAAACACGGTTCAGATCGGTTTTAATATTCCAACAACAAATTTCAAAACAGGAGAAAAGCTGTATATCGATGATGTTTCCTTGCGCAGATTGAGTGCTCCAGCTACCCAATAATCAAAGTAACTATTTTTCAGGCAACTTGTTAAAAATATTCCTAACGAAATGGCTGGCTGCCAACCTGAAGAGGATTGAGGCCAGCTATTTTTATGGTTTTATTAAAAAGTATAAGTTTAGGTGTGAGCCTGGTGTGAAAAATTCCTGATTACAGAGTGCAGCTTTACAGTGGAAAAGTAGACGGTGTGACCCTTCATCCTCCGGGGGAGTCAGAAAGGAAGCTCGGATTATCCTATTTCCACTTTCCCCTTTCCTCAGGAAAGCAACTGCTGCTGGCTGTCCGTTTGAGCTGGTTGTTTGTGCGATTGTAGCTAGAGAGAGGGAAGGGATGTGGGCGGAAGAGCGGAAGCGTCCGCCTTTAAAGATTTGTTCCAACCCCCAAATCCATTCCATTCAAGGGAACAAATCTTTAACAGCGGCTGGAGCCCACATCCCTTCCCTCCGTCATGCACCAACGCCATGAACACGCTCATCAAAGGACGCCGCAAGGCGGTTTTATTATAGAAAGGAGAAATCCAACAGCAAGAATGCAAATAAATCGGCTGACGGGGCAAAGCTTTCATTAAGCAATATCCCTATAATTAGGGTTAAGCGATTTGAATTAGAACGCTTCCAAAAATGAATGTACTTAACATCAGGAAGGTGAATATCAGTGGTACAAACAGAGGGTCAAAGTAAGGTGCGGTTGGGTGTTATTGGTCTTGGCGATCGAGGGCGCAGTTTGTTAAACAACCTTTTGAACATGGATGAAGTTGAAATAATGGCTGTCTGTGATTCTTATGAGGACAGAATGCAAATGACTATGGAGCTTGTAGAAGCAGCTGGCCGAAAGAGACCTGAAGCTCTGCGGGACTATAAAGATGTATTAGCACGCAACGATGTGGATGGGGTCATTATTTCCACAAGCTGGACTAGTCACATAGAAATTGCTATAGAAGCAATGAAAGCAGGTAAATATGTCGGTTCTGAGGTTGGGGGTGCAGCTTCATTGGAAGAGTGCCTGGAACTCGTTCGAACATCAGAGGCAACTGGAGTTCCGTGCATGCTGCTTGAGAACTGCTGCTACGGACGAGAGGAAATGACTTTGCTTAATATGGTGAAAAAAGGTATCTTCGGACAGCTAGTTCACTGCCAGGGTGGTTATGAGCATGATGTCAGGGAAGCCGTTGCCAAAGGAAGGGAGAACAGGAATGGTTGCATCGATCATTATGTGAAGAGGAATGCTGACACGTATCCCACCCACGGATTAGGTCCTGTGGCTAAGTACCTGGGAATAAACAGAGGAAATCAGTTCATGACATTAACCTCAATGGCGTCGAAATCCCAGGGTCTTAAGCAATGGATTAAACAAAATTTGGACAAAGAACATCCTATGGCGGAAATGGATATTGCCCAGGGCGATATTATCACCACGATGATTAAATGCGCAAATGGAGAGACGATCCTCCTTGTTCACGATACGACATTACCTCGACCTTACTCAAGAAATGGAAGGGTTCAAGGAACAAGCGGCATTTGGATGGAAGACAACCAGTCGATTTATATTGAAGGGAAAAGTGTGAATCACTCTTGGGAGCCTTTTGACAACTATCGTAGCGAATATGAGCATCCTCTTTGGAAAGAGTTTATCGAAAAAGGAGTTCAAGGTGGACATGGAGGGATGGATTACCTCTGCCTTCGAGCTTTTGTGGAGAGTATACAACTAGGAATTGAACCACCGATTGATGTTTACGATATGGCTGCTTGGAAAGCAGTAACCGTTCTTTCAGAGCAATCCATAGCGCTAGGAAGCCATCCTGTTAGTTTTCCGGACTTTACCAAAGGGAAATGGACCCATCGATCCCCGGCTCCGTCAAGTAAATATTCGCTGGACCAGATCGATGAAACAAATTTCAGAGATATATGGAGCAAATGAATATGAAAAATGTGACAGTTGAAGAAAATCGGCTTCAAGGCACGTTAGACTGGCAACTGACCAGGTTTCAATTTGATTATCCTGAAAGCCAGCAAGGATCCCCTCTAATTCGTGGATTGCGCTCGAAAGTCATCGAGGGATATGCATCGCGGACAAGTGTTTATCCAGGAGAAAGTATTGATTTTATGGTAAGTACGAATCCTGCCAGCAAGTTTCTAGTCGATATTTATAGACTTGGTTACTATGATGGCACTGGTGGTAGGCATATGGAGCAATTAGGTCCATTTGAAGGAAAAGTTCAACCTATGCCTATGGAAAGTATAGAGAGGCTTCGGGAGTGTAACTGGCAGCCTTCTGTCAGCTTGCAGATACCAAGCCATTGGGTTAGCGGCATTTATGTAACAAAGCTTACTTTGGATGCTGCTCAGCGTTCTCAGAGCTACATGATATTTGTAGTTAAGCAAAAACGAAGAAGTGAAATTCTTGTACAAGTAAGCGATTTGACCTGGCAAGCATATAACAAATGGCCGGGTATAAATTCGATTTATGACGATGGGACACCCGACCTCTGGTATGAGGGGACAAATGTACGGGTAAGCTTCGACCGTCCTTATTCAAAGTACTGCCAAATTGTAGATTCACCACATTCATGCGGCTCTGGAGAATTTCTATTATGGGAATTTCCTTTGACATTCTGGCTTGAATCAGAGGGCTATGAGGTTACTTATTGTTCCAATCTCGACTTGCATAGTGATCCCGATTTAATTAAAAATAGCAAAGTGTTTATATCCGCAGGTCATGATGAATATTGGACTGACAATATGTACAAGAATGCCAGCGCTGCCCTTGAGGCAGGAGTCAGCCTGCTCTTTCTATCTGGAAATGCGATGTACCATGAGATCATACCTTATCAGGATCAGGAAGGCGAAATTCCGTTTCGCTCCTTTGCCCGAAAAAAACGGCTGGCAGACGAACATCAGCTAATGGGAGCCAGTTCATTTGGATCTGGGTATGGAGATTGGACAGTAGTAAAGCCGGAGCATTGGGTATTCTCGGGAACCGGTATGAAGGCAGGTGACAGTATTCCTGGGTTAATAGGATGGGAATATCACGGTGCGCCATTTCCAGAAATTAAGGATCTTGAAATATTGGCCGAAAGTGATTTGATAGGTGTTCCTAATATTTCGGAAGGAGTTGATGCCAATGTAGGGGGAAATAATGGAAAACATGGCGCTGTCATTTACCCTGGCAAACAGGATAACTGGGTATTTAATGCAGGCACCATATGGTGGCCGGAAGGTTTAAGCAACCCACCAGGTCATATTCCTGCTAAGGGAGACTTTGGGTGCACGCAGGGCCCTGATCCCAGGGTACAACAAATCACCCGGAACTTGCTTAATCGTTGTCTTGGAAAGCAATAATGTCGTTTCTGTAAGTACTAAATCAATATGGGGGTATAACTGTGAAAAAGATGAGTTGTGTACTACTAGTTTTAATGTTCGCGATGAGTACTATTTTGGCTGCGTGCAGCAGCAAGTCTCCGGCGGTCTCTGAACCGCCAACTGAAACGGCCAAGCAAGGAGAGACTGCTAAACCGGACGCCACTCCCGGTGCGGAGACAGAGAAAAAGCAGTACAGTGGTGAAATCGTGATCTCACTGGATAACACAAGTGCAGAGGGCTTTGCCTCCCTACAGGAAGCCTATAAGAAGGTTCAGCCTGATGTGAAATTAGTGTGGGAACCCAAAGGGGGACCAGGTACTGATTATCCTAGTGTATTAGGAACGATGCTGGCAGCGGGCACGCCCCGGCCAGATGTTGTCGCTGGAGCCTACATGCCAACGTATGATAAATTTCTGAATTTTGATAAATACCGCTACCAAACGAATCCGTACACCGGAAACAAATGGGATGAAGATCTGGACTGGAATTTCTGGGTGGGTAAAAATGCAAAGGGTGAGCGTAGTGTGCTGCCAACGCAATCCGTTCATATTATGTGGTTTTATAACAAGGATATTTTCAACAAACTAAATCTGGTCCCTCCAACCAATTGGGATGAGATGGTAGAGGTGTCCAAGAAGATTAGCGATGCAGGCATTATCCCTATTGCTTCCAACTACGGCTATAAAGTACCGCTGTGGATGAACGAAATTTATATGGATCAATTTACGCGCAATTGGCATGATTTGGTCAGAGCGCAGCCAGGCGATTACAACTACGACGATGATGTAGACGGAACTTTTGTAGCTGATCCGAATGATCCATTCATTAATTTGAAGTATAACTTTAATCAAGCACGTTTCTACAGAGGAATCAAAGACGGAACGATTCGTTTTGACACGCCGGAAGTAGCAGAGCTGGTCACGAATATGGCGAAACTTTTCCCTAAATATGCCCAAAAAGATTTCTTTGTCAGCAGTGATGACTATCCTTTATTCCTTCAACAGAAAGCGGCTATGATTATTGATGGTACATGGAGCCTGCCGACAGTGAAGAAGGATATGGAAAATTTAAACGATCCGAAACGTCTAGAGGAACTACAAATTAAAGATTCTGGTGCGTTGAAGCCTTTTGAGTGGGGTACTTTTGAAAATCCTCCCATGGTTGGCTCTCTTGTCCAAGGACCTGTACGCAGCGTAGAATCAGCCACTGGGGAGTATATCAGTATTGTGGATAAAAACCAGGAGCAAAGCGACATGGTGCTGGATTTCGTGATGTTCTGGCTCTCCAAACCGGGGTATCAAGCATGGGTAGACGGTCAGGTGAAGGCTAACAAATTTAATCCAGGTGGCCCCATTATGATCAAAGGTGTCGAGGTTCCAGCCGATATTAAAGAGCTTTTTGGTCATGTAAAGATGTTAGGGAATGCAGAAATCGTGATGAATAATCTTTTGTTAACGAGAGTAGCAGACTTGGACAAGGTGAATTTTAATTTGTATAAGGAAGCGTTGGAAGGGAAAATAACCCCAGAAGAGTTTGGCAAAAAGCTGCAGGAATCCTGGACCAAAAATTTCGACGAAATAATTAAACAGGCTGGTTTGACAGCAGATAATATTGAACATCCAGATAGGGAGCCAGGGAAGTAGACTGTTTCCCCAATTATAATCACGGTGATTGAATCTTCCATTAATCAGTAAATTTAATCACTTAATTACTTAATCAAATAGGTCATTTGCTCAAAATGGCCTATTTGATTTCACTGTATAACAGCCTAGGATCGGAATCATGTGGAGGGGGAAGAAATGTCTAATCTAATGAAGGAACGCAGCTCATCGCCCAACAGAAAAGGCAGCCGGCGGTTAGGGATCGGAATCATTATTCTTATCCTGCTGGCGAGTTCGTTATATTTGGTGATGGATGCGTCAAAAGGCAGACCCTATGAGGTAGGCGGTTCCTTAAGCGGAGTGAAAATAATCAAGGCCGTAGAGCTGCAGGAGGGCACAACACTTGCGATAACGACTGACAGCAGACTACTCCTGCTTGATGGGACTCAAATTCAAATGGAAAAAGAAATAAAGGGTACAATCACAGACATCGCCGTATCAGCGGATCGCTCCCACATTTATGTGGGTACGAATGATCGGAATGTATTTGTATTAGATCCTTTACTGCAAGAGATCGGCAGCTTTCCGGTGAATGGTAAAGTGATCGGACTCGATGCAACGATAGATGGTGTTAAAGATGCTACTGATGGTAGGGATAGTGGTGGTGGCATTAACGTCGCTTATGGAATCGGCCAATATACGAATAAATTTTGGGTGGGGCAGTTTGATGAAGCGGGAAATGCCATATTCAAAACCAAAGTCGGCATCGATGTGACTACGATTACAACGGGTAAGGATGGTTCCTATTTTGGTACCGTGGATTCGAAGGTGGGGCTATTGTCTCCAGATGGAAAGGAGCTGTGGCGAACCAATTTAATTCAACCGATCACCCGGCTTAGCTTGAACGCCAACCAGGAATTGCTTGCAGGAGATGAAAGAGGGAATGTATCCCTGCTGTCCGCAAAGGGGAAGGTGATTTGGACGCAGCCTCTATCTGCGTATCCCATTACTATGCTGGATGAGGCTAAGCAATCCGGCCATATAATTGTAGGAGATAAGGATGGAAGCTTATTTATTCTTAATACAGGGGGGAATGTGCTTTATCAAGCTAATTTCAATAAAGGCGCTATCAGCAGTTTGATCCATAATAATGAGAAGGAGCTTATCGTGTTAACGGATCAAGGCAGGGATTTGACGATTAATCTCCATAAAGCACTGCAGGCAAACACCCAAAATAAGATCAAAACAGGCTTGATCATCATGGATCTTATCTTAGTACTCACTGCTATTGGAATCAGCATTTCATCGGTTCCTGCTTGGCGCAAGGCGGCTATTCAATTTGGACGAAGATTAAAGCGCTCAAGGACAGCCTATTTGCTGCTGCTGCCTTCCATCGCGCTTATTATTTTGTTTAATATTACGCCTACACTTATGGCGGTGTTTTATTCGTTTACTAACTTTAGCTTGAAGGAACCCCTTAAAGTAATTGGTTTGGCTAATTTTGTGAAATTAGGGTCGGATTCATTCTTTTGGGTCGGCATGTGGAACATGATCCTGATTATTGTGACATCCATTCTTAAAGAACTCACGATGCCGCTTCTTGCTGCAGAGCTTATCTTCTGGTTAAGAAGCAGCAAGTTAAAATATGTGTTTCGCACAGCTTTTGTAGTGCCCAGTATTGTGCCAGGAGTTGTGGTGGTTTTACTATGGAAAATGATGTATGAGCCCGAAACGGGTTTGATTAATCAGTTTTTAGGGGTACTTGGACTGGGCGCTTTACAGCATGCATGGCTGGGGGATGAAAACCTGGCTATCTGGAGTATTATCGCAGCCGGATTTCCGTTTATCAGCGTTTTCGCTTTTCTGATTTATTTTGGCGGTTTGATTGGGATCAGCAGGGATATTTATGATTCGTCCGCTATTGATGGCATCAATGCCTGGGGACGTTTTTGGAAAATTGATGTGCCACTCATTCGTCCGCAAATTAGGCTTATTTTATTTTTCACCTTCATTGGCAGCATACAAGGCTTTTCTAATATTTTCATATTTACGCGGGGAGGACCTGGAACAGCGACTTATGTGCCTGGCCTGCAAATGTACAATCAAATTTCGAGCGCCAACTTCGGCTACGCTTCGGCCATTGGTGTCGTACTGGCCATTCTGGTTCTGGCTGGCAGTATACTCAATGTTCGATTCTCGAAACAGGAAAGGGAGTGATTGGATGAGCAGGAGTTCCGGCAGTAGTTGGGGTGAGCGTTCTGGTAAAAGCTCTGATAAAAACTTGGATAAAAACTCGGATAACAATTTTGGCCGTAAAAGGGGCAGGAAGCTTTACATGAAATCAGCAGTAAGCTATGGCACGCTTGTTGTGCTGTTATTGCTTTCATTTATTCCTATTTTTATGATGATCTCGATGTCCCTGCGTGACAGCTTGATGATCTATGGGGATTTTTGGAGCTTGCCTTGGCCGCCTAAATGGGAAAACTATTCCTTTGCGTTAATTGATCTGACTGTACCGATCTTACGCACGATCTACCTCTGTGTGATCTCTATTGTGGGCATTATGGTTTTCGCTACTCTCAGTGGGTATGCTTTTGCCCGACTTACCTTTGTTGGCAGAAATCTATTGTTTTTTATAGTCGTTCTGATGATGACGGTTCCAGGAGTGCTGCTGCTGACACCCAACTTTATTTTGGCAGATTTCCTGCATTTGAAAAATAGCCTGGAAGGGTTAGCTGTGTTTTATATCGGTGGCGGGCAATTGTTTGCCATTTTCCTGTTAAGCACCTTTTTTCAGTCTCAGCCGGAGGAAATGTTTGAAGCTGCCAGGATGGAGGGGGCATCCGAGTTTCGCTGTGTATGGGCAATTGCCATCCCGCTAGCCCGCCCCATTCTGATCACGATCGGAATTATGAATTTCCTTTCGATTTATAACGATTTGATCTGGCCTATTCTACTAATCAGCACGCCGAATCTGCAGACGATCTCCATGGCACTTGCGAATTATGCTCCGAATGCGGGGAACGCTGTGGGGCAAATGTCCCGACCGGATCTTGGCATTATTACATCGGGGTATGCTTTCGCTTCGATACCGTTATTGTTTTTATTTACTTTTGGCATGAGATATTTTATTGAAGGGTTAACTTCAGGTTCGGTCAAGGCGTAATGGTTTATACATTTAGTTAACAGTGAAGGAAGGATGCATGTATGAAAAGATTTGAGGGACAAATCGTGATGGTAACGGGCGCGAGCCGGGGTATTGGCATGGCAACAGCTGAGCGTTTCGCTGCCGAAGGAGCACATGTGATCTTGCTTGCGAATAACGCCGATGAGCTGAAGCGAACCGCCGGGCAATTTGAGAATCAAGGATATCCCGTTCTCCCTTTATGTGTGGATATCTCTGATCCAAACCAGGTAGAAGATGCGATAGAACAAGCTGTTAGTATCTTGGGTCGTATCGACGTTCTAGTAAACAATGCAGGGATTGCCTGGGAAGAACCGTTTCTCGACATTACTGATGCGCATTGGCAGCAGATGATAAACGTTAATTTAAACGGAATGTTCTATGTAGCTCAGCGGGTATCCAGGCAGATGGTCAAACAGATGAGTGGCTGCATTTTGAATATGGGCTCAACTAACGGTTTAGCTGGTGAGGAAAATTATGCGCATTACAACGCATCCAAGGGTGGAGTGGTGCTGCTGACCAAAACGATGGCTTTAGAGCTGGGCCGCTATAACATTCGGGTGAATGCGGTTTGCCCTGGGTATATTCAGACACCACTGACAGAATCTATCGATGATGCGGAATTTGTGGGAAGCTATATTCGTAACAAAATACCACTCGGTAAGGTCGGTAAGGTAGAAGATGTGGCAGGTGTTTTTGCTTTTTTAGCGAGTGAGGATGCTGCTTTTATTACAGGTGAATCGATCGTGGTGGATGGTGGGCAGCTTGCTTAATTGTGTGCTGTGGGCAGTAACCGGGCAGTGGTTCGAGATCCATTTTCGATGATTAAAATATTAAACTATATGATCTTCCAAATTGTGCTATAATCCTCAAGGCATATATAACTATATTTGGAATATATTAACTATGAAGTGGAAAGTTTTGTGTAGTGCTCTGGCACTGGTCTTTTTGTTTGCGGCTGTTGCTTCTGCACATCCCGGAAGAACGGATGCTAACGGCGGGCATACCTGCCGCACTAATTGTGAGAAGTGGGGCTTGGAATATGGAGAGTACCATTACCACAATGGTGGCACAAGCAGCAAATCAAGTGGCAGCAAGAGCAGTAGCTCAAAGGGTAGTACAAGTGGAGGGTCGTCATCATCAACGAGCAAAGCTCCTGCGAGCAAACCCAAGCAAGAGAAAGTTAATCCATTACAAGCATCATTGCCTACTTATAAAATCACAATTAATGATACAGAAGTGGATAATGCCTATGCCAAATACCCTGTTCTACAGTATAAGAATATTACCTACTTTCCAATGACTTGGGAATATACGCAGGCTTTGGGTATAAAAGTAGATTGGAAAAAGGAGACCGGCTTTTCTATAGCAAAAACGGATGCCAAGGCATCTAATTTCACACAACAAAAAGATTCATATAACAGTTCCTCAGCTAATTATATATTCAAATATCCAGCTTACAATGTCACGATTAACGGGTCTTGGCTTGATAATTATAATGAGGAGTACCCGGTTATGGTTTATAAAGAAATCACTTATTTTCCCATGACCTGGAAATTCGCTGTTGATGAGCTTGGACTTACGATCAATTATGATTCAGCACAAGGTTTAGCATAAAGAAGTAAATCGTTACAGGCACCATTGGGTGCTTTTTTTCATTGTGCATCTTATCTGTTTAATCATATTTGAGGAATAAAAAGAATTTTCTGATTATTCACTTCTTTTCTGAGTCATAACTAGGAAATTATGGTTAATAAGTAGTGTCGAATACAAAAAAATAAACAGGTGGTGAATTCATGTATGAGTAATCAGCGCAAAAGACCCCCATTAGCCATTTACTTGGCTGCTTTAACGCTGACTGTTGCAATGACTAAAAATGAGAATAAAAACTGACTAATACGCCAGTTGCCGCACTCTACAAGGCAGCTGGCGTATTTCAATTTTCATTCTTAAAAATTCATCAAATTCATAAAAAAACTCTTGCCTGTTCTTATTTTGTTCGTGTATAATAAATACAAACAAACGTTCGAATTGGAGGGGTTAAAGCATGTTTAAAGATGCTGGAAGCAGACCAACTCGCGATGAGTTGGTGTTGGAGGAAATAGGGAATCAGCTAGTTGAGGCGAAGGAAGAGAACAGCGAAATGCTTATTACTGTCTGGGGATCAGATCCAGTCACAGGAAGGATTGTAGACATGGATGCGAGAACTCAGAGGGTTCATGTGCAAAAGCATGGGGAAATCACAAAAATTCCTTTCCTGGACATTATGAAGGTAGAGAGCCACAGATTATAGCCTTTCTTACATATAAATTTACACATAAATTTCAGTAAAAGCGGGAATTCTTTATCAAGAAACAGAAACCATTCTCTGCTAAGAAAGAGGTTTTTATGAAATTATTAATACCGGACCCAATTAAGAAAAAGCAGCAGCCCTCAAAATGTCATAAATGTATTTGGGGAAATTGGGATGGACTTATGCAATATTGCTCAAAGATCAAATGTGTAAGAGAGTGAGAAGAGTTTGAACACTTTCAAAGCATCTATCCTCGTGCTCTCATGTGCACTTTGATTATCATTGATTGTCATATAGCCTTTAAATTTTAATCGTAAAATTTGGCTGCATAATCTTCACTTCATTTGCAAACCATGTAAATGAAAAGGAGGGAAGATTATGCAGGATCGCAGAAAAGCATGTTTGATTTTAGGTATTCCGGAGGAAGCTACGAGTAAGGAGATTGAAGATCGTTACTTCATTTTGGTGAAAAGATACAAGAACCTTGCACAAGATGAGCAGCCGTCACCGGGAGAACCGATTTTTGCAACTATTAATGAAGCTTACCGTTTTTTAACCGGTTTTGTACCGATGCAGAAAATTCAAATGCGGGATCTGAAATGGAAGGAGAAATTTCAGCATATCCGGGAAAATTATATGATGGAAATAACTTATTTCGTAGTCATTGTTTTGTTTGTCTGTGCGGTTGGAACAGGAATCCATGAGATGTATAAAGCTGTACAGGCTGGGATAAAAGATCCCGGTGTGTATTCTCCAGCGGAAATACTACCACTTCCCATTTCAAAACATCAAACTAATAATGAAAATGTGACTCAAGAGTAGAAACACTAAATTATTGCATTTATGTATACGGACCTTAGGAACAAGCTATGCCTTAGGTCTGTTTTTTTATCTCACAGCTGCCGCGGTTTTGATTGTAATCGTCTTTATTGTGTTCAATCTTATTACGGATTATCAGTTGTTTAAGATAACGCTTTTTACCGTTGTCATCCAAATATCTTTGTAATCTAATTTGATTCCCATTAACATAAAGTTACTAATATTATCAATAACCAATGACAGCATATGAGCCTTTGCAACAGTATTGTCCGGAGATATTACACCAAGTGCCGCCCCCCTCGTTAACAAATCAGAGAAGCCGCTTAAGAAATCTTCTTGAATCTTGATTAATCTTTGATGATATTTTTCTTTACGGCTAACTGCAAGCAGAAATTCGTTCAACACTCGCAACACGTTAAAAGCCTCATCCTCTTTTGGAAGCATCTGTAATCCATTAGAAATTAATAATTGTTCAAAATTTTGCTGGGTATACTCTTCTATAGAGAAATATGCAGAAAAATTGTAATTTTTAAACGTTTCTTCAAACAGGAAATCAATCAGCACTTCTTTGGATGAAAAATGATAATAAATCGCAGGCTTAGATATGCCAACTTCCGAAGCTATCATGGAAAGGCTTGTTTTATCTATGCCAAGCTCGGCAACCAGCTTATAGGCGGCTTCCAGGATGTCCTGATAAGTATTGTTAGGGTTTGTCATTGATAACTCCTTTATGAGTAAGTCATGCTTTAATTTTACTTATCAGTAAGTAAAATTACAACAAAAAAATGCAAAAAAGACCAGATGATATCATCTGATCGTTAATTAAAAGGGTATAGAAAAAGTTTATCCTCCTTTATTATAAAACACAATATATAGTATGTAAAGTGCAAATAGTGGCAATATGTCGTTGTATTGCCGCCAAGCTCAGATTAAAGGGACGACGAAAATAAGAAAAACAATGAGGATAATAATACTGCTAATCCGGCTCATAAGCAGATAAGCGTCGCTAGGCTCAGAGTCACCTTTTACCATCCATCCATATCTCATATACCAGCCGAATCTAGGGAAGAAGATATTGAGAAGCGCTACAATGACAAAAAGAAAGTAGAAAATAACCACTTTGACCAACTCCTTTTTGTTTCAATACGATTGATAGATGTATTTGTTTCAAAGTAATTAATGTTTTAGTAAGCGGGAGCAGTGATCTCGCTGCCCCCCTGACAATAATACAGCTTTTACACGAGTCATACCCAAGATCACCTCTTTTCTACTTAAATTCTCTATTTAATGCACAGTCATTTATAATGTGCTAAAAAAGAATGCAGCGAAGTGATAAATGGGGGAAATCAACCTGAGTGCAGAACCATAAACCCACGCAATTCTATATAAATAAACATATACTATTCTATCAAAAGATAAAGCGAGGCTAAAAAAATGGCTGTGTATACGATGAGAAATACATGCAAAAAATATATGAATCGAACTGTTCAAATTAAGACGATTCATGGGAACTATATAGGAAAGATCGTTAAAGTAGATAACAGCAAAGTATATTTGAAAGTTTCATCACTTCATAAAAAAGGAAAGGCTCACACTTCATTTTTTCCCTTTATCATTCCACTCGTTTTATTTGACCTACTCGCGATTATATTATTAGATTCGAGAAGAAGAATATTATAAATTGTCACCCCATACATATGGGGTTTCTCTGCTTGCTTTTATCGAAAAAAAGCACCACAGCAGCTGCACATTTTCTTCGGATCAAAAAAGGTAATCCTCCATACTCGTCGAATAGTCTAATTACATGTACTGAATCTGATCAGGAAGCGAGGATTCAAATGAACGAAAAATATGCCATACGCGATGAACCTGGTAAAATGATGTTTGTCTTTTTCAAAAACAACCAATATTACGGCCATATCGTCAAAGAGCGCACAGACAAATCACCAGCTAAAATCGTTTTTGAAACCAAAAAATACGATTCATTATCACAGCTAAAGTCGGATTATCCCCCCCTAGAAAGTTCTGAGTAAAGTAATTCTTAATACTTAGAAGGAAAACCGATATCAGGAGGTTATGACGGTGAAGGAGCTCGTCGGGTATTGCAAAAAATGCGAAAAAGAGATTTATTGCATAGACGGCTTTCTTAATGGCTTGATCCAAGAGGATAGTTCTATGATTTGTTTTAAGTGTAATGAAGAAATGGAACCAATTAAAAGATAGCGATTGTGCATAGAAGCTGGTGCTAGTAGGACTATTTCCAGACAAAAATATCATTACAAATATTAAATATTATTTTAGTGTTGACATTTACAGATATTCTTGATATTATATTTCTTGTCCCCAAAAAACGACTTGTTAGCTCAGCTGGGAGAGCACTATCTTGACAGGGTAGGGGTCACTGGTTCGAGCCCAGTACAGGTCATACTTAAAAAGAGCCGAAACACCTTGATAGATAAGGGTTTCGGCTCTTTTTTTATTTGTTCATAAAAAATAATACAGCGGCATATGGAGCCGTGATACGAATTTGATACGAATCATATTTTTGAAATTGTGATACGAAAATAATAATTCTCAACTGCCATAAAAAGATTTGCCGAATGAATCAGCAACATCTATTTGTATATAAGGACGGATATGGGCGTAATTATCGATCATACGAGTATCTGACCACCCGAGGCGTTCGGCAATTGCTTGTGGTGTTTCTCTATTTTTTATTAGCATCGTAACGTGTGTATGTCTTAAGTCGTGAAACCGAATCTTTTTTAAATTTGGTCCAGTCGCCGCCTCATTTATCGTTTTTACGAGTCGTTCAAATGATCGGTTACATTACGCGGCGAAACTGGGGCTCCGAACTTAGTGCATATGACCAAATTCAATTTAGCACCTATATGGTTTGAGGAGAAGCTAGCCAGCGGATCTGCTGCCGCTGCGGTTCAAATGGATGGATTTACAACTCAAATTACAGTTAATGGTTTTGGCAGAGCAGCCAAGGCTTATATTATGTATCAAAAATCAGGAACTTCAACCATAAGAGGCCTGAATTCTTCTAACCCTGAAAAAAATTCACTAAGTGTAATAATTAATTCGACTGAACTAAGTAAAACCAGTGTATCCACTTTGATTCTTGCAGGTTCTTTACAACATGCTTGGTTACATCGGGAAGGGTATCGGCACCCAACAGGAAAATATACTTCCTATATGGCAGGAGAATCTAGCATGTGCTTAATGCGCAGTAATAAAGATAAATCTCCGAGTACGCACGATAACTCATATACGAAATGGTTAGATTAATCAAATGTACATTGCCGCCTTACGAGAGCCAGAGGGATACTGGTCGAACCGGACTTGTTCCGGTCGCGGAAATCCGCTAGTTTAAATAAAAAAAGAGCCCTGGAGATGCTTTCCCCAAGGCTCTTTTTGCCGATGCTTCCGGACAACACATTATGTATACGTTGATTCTAAGAATACTTGGTGTCACCGTTGTCAACATGAAATGGCTGCTTATCCTGCACATCCAGAAGGTTTTCCTGTCCAAGACACGTTTGGAAACTTTATGATCGCTGGGGACTATAAAGATTGGAATGTGTGGGGTAATTCACAGAATAAATTTTAGCAATATAGTAATATCTCATTAGGAGGTGAATGTGCAATGAAAAGAAAAGCCTTAATAATGACCATTTTATTCACACTATCCATAACATTAGTTTCTGGAACACCTTTATCTTTAAAAACTAAACACGATACAGCCAAAAATTCTGTTGGAAATATTCGATAATAGAAATATCTTAGTTGGCTCCCAATTGAGTCAACTTTTTGAACTGGATAGAGCTTTTTTACGAGAACATACAGGAAAAGTCCTAGGTATTGGTGATCTTGCAGATGAAGTTGAGAAATATTCCGTTTCTTTTGATAAACCAATTCGAAATAGTGTCTCGATTCCGACTTATGTGTCCGCAACGAAAAAGAGTGAAGGACTGTGCGAAGTGCCATCAACAACAATCGGAAGAACGGAAACTGAATTTGTTCCCGGAGCAACATATGAAGTAAACGCCTCATTCACAGTTTACGGAGAATTTGTTAATGAAAAAGCAGATGTTTGTTTTCCTTATCCCAAGAAAAACACCGGTCTTTCTTATGATGATGATTGGAGACCAGCCGAAGTGGAATTAATCCAGCTAGAACTTTATAAAAAAGTAACTCAGAAAAAATTACAAGTTGCAGATGAACGTATTGCTGCACCTGGAAAGTTTATGGAAACACCAATTCGAGCAATTGTTGGCTGGCGGGAAATTTCTCGTGAGCTTTCCACAAAACTAGGTTTGCCAATGTTATGATCATACATTAAGCCCCCGACCCATTTGTACCTGTTTAACAACTATAGGCTTTCCTCTAATCAGTTTCAGGGGGTAGAAGAAGATCCTTGGAAATATCCCCAAGGTTTTTCTACCAAAACTTCTGAACAGTGTCAGCAGTCCCACATTTCCGCCTCAGTCCATTCATGCATAAGCTCTGCTTTTACGACATCCGTTTTCACAATCCACTCATGCTCATTAGTGCCATCATATGGGTCTACCCAATCTAGCCGCACGGTGAATCCTCACGTTAATGATGTTTTTCATCGCTAAAAGAGGACGGATGGCCTCTGCGGGTGGTAAAAAGTGATTTTGAGCGATGTTTTTCATTGTTAAAGTAAGTAATTGGAGAGGGCCTGGTGCTTTTACGATGAAAACCATCGCTAAAGCACCAGGCCCTCTCAGATCTTCATCCCAGTGTCTTTGCCAGCCAGGAAACCACCTCAAATCAAGAGAAAACCCTTGTTGGCTGTTCGTTGAGCTTGGTGCTAGTATGAATTGTGCGATTGTAGCTAAAGGGAATGGCTGTGGGTGGAAGAGCGGCAGCGTCCGCATTTAAAGATTTGTTCCTACCTCCTCATCGATACCATTCAAGGGAACAAATCTTTAACAGCGGCTGGAGCCCACAGCCATTCCCTCCCCGAACCACCAACATTATGAACACGCTCCTTAAAGGACACCGCAAGGGACTGTTGACAAATTACCTTTTTGACGAAATTTATGTTTAAGAACCCGCTTAAACACTGGGTATCTAAAAATCATTTTTCGTAAAATTGGCTTTTGTCAACAGTCCCGCAAGGCGTCTTTCTCATAAATCATTAATTACTGATAGATTTCAAAGGAAATTTATCCTGCAAAGTCATTTTCGAAAGGACAAGCATCATTGGTTTTAGCTTCTTATTATGTTTAATTCGTTGGTTCCCCTCTGGATGTAAGGTCTGCAATAAGAAATTTAGATATACACTCGTGAAATCTCTGAACCATTTTGATTCCAAGTGGTGCAATTCAAAGCCTAATCCATGTGTGATGCCGCGATGAAGTAAGGTGACGCCAATTAAAGCTTTTACTTTAGCCAGCTCAGGGGTAGTTTGCAGGGCGGCGCTAATTTGTTTGATTGCCTCGCGCGACATTCGTGCAGTGGATAGCGCGGCACGATTCGAGCCGACGGAACGCAGCAGGCCTAATACCTGGCCATTGTCCAGATGCAATTCACCAATCCAGTCACCGGCACGAACCGTGGTTCCATCTTGGCAGGTTATGCTTTGTCCGCGGTGCCTAGTAACAAATACTTTGCAAATGCCATAGCGGAATATGTGCTTGCAGCGCCAACTTGAAAATAGATCAAAAGCTTTTTCCCAAAGCATCCAGAGCGATTGTAAAATAACTTTATAAAAGGAGAGGGAGGATCGCAACACTCTTCTCGTTTTACTATGCTTTCTCACAATAAGAACGCCTGCGATTCCAATGACAACACAGATTACAAGCTGGATGGAGTACCTGGATGCAGCGTGAAGGAGTTGTTCTATTTTCTCGCCGAATAGTAGGCCAACCATCGTATAGAATGCTACCCATAAGGCAGCCCCTATCTGATTATAGATGAAAAAGGTTCTAAACCTTAAGCCCAGAATGCCTGAAACATAGCCGGTGAAATGGCGGAGTCCAGGGATGAAATGACTGACGAGGATGATTTTATTTCCATATTTTTCGAACCATTTTGTAATTTTTAAAATATTTTTTGGCTTCAACAAGAAGTACTTCCCATATTTATCGAAAAAGGGAGTGCCTAGCTTTTTGCCTAATAGATAAGTAAGCATGGTCCCGCTAGTAGCACCGAAGTAGGAACAGAGAATAGCCCAAAACATATGTATATGACCTTGGACCACCATATGTCCACTTATGGCCATGGCAAGCTCTCCTGGAAATGGCAGCGCCAAGGATTCCGCAAATAAGCCTAGAAACAAAACAAAGTATCCATACTGATCAAAGAGACTGTTCATCCAATGCATAATTATGTGACTCCCTTACAGGCATTTTTATTAATTTAGTATAGCTGGATAGGGGTGATTAAATAACGGACCTTCGGTTAGTTTTGTATCTGGACTATGGTCGGGGACGAAACCGTGAAATGGGCTGGGATTCGCCCAAAAAACAGCTTTAAAAGGTAGATTGTTTTGTGTTACTATGAGTGAGTATATATCCTATAAAATATTGAAAAATAGAGGTGTCTATCCATTGGAAAAAGAGATTCAGTTGCCTACTTATGCTTGTGAATATAAAGAAAATTTGAAAGCTATCATTTCTTATGATGATCCGGTATGGGATCAATTGCCGGTTATGGACTTGGCAGAAACAACTTTTGGCACACCCGTGGAGGAATTTGCGACTGGTGTAAAGGCTTTTTGGACAGAGACTGCGCTGTATTTTCGCTTTTTTGGGAAAGACTCACATCTTGTAGCTTCGTATACAGAGCATGATGATCCGATCTATGAGGAAGATGTTGTCGAGGTATTTATTAGTGAAACAGGGGATATGGTCAGCTATAAGGAGTTCGAAGTAAGCCCGGCAAATGTTAAATTTGATGCGGCAATTATCAATGATCCTTCAAGATCTTTACAAGTAGATACGGGTTGGCATTTAGAAGGCTGGGAGACGAGTGTAGATTATTTTCCTGAGAAATCAGAAATTTACTATGTGTGGAAAATGCCCTTTGCCGGATTTATCGGAGGTGTGCCGCAGCCTGGAGCTTCTTGGCGAATCAACTGCTACCGTATTGACCGGGGAGCGGGCATAGATAAGCCTGATCTGTATATGTCCTGGTCGCCTACCGGAATTGTTGATTTTCATACTCCATATAGATTTGGCCATTTGCATTTTGTGAAATAAGCGCAACAAACCATTGTTTGTATCCGTCCGGTAGTAGAGGCGGTGATTCCAATCTTAAGAAATAGCGGTAGGCTGCTAATGCCTGTTTTGTTATTCGCTTTACTGCTCAGCTCCTGTTCTCGCAATCCAGATGCTATTCAACAAATTGATATTTCCCGGAATGTGGACTTTAGCTCTACGAATCTGCAATTTCTGGGGAAGCTGACAACTAAGAAGCAATTCGCCACATTTTTGAGTATTCTTGATTCTGCGAAGAAAATGACAGGAGAGGCCAGTTGGGCCGAACCTCCACAATATGAATTCACAGTTCGTTATGCGGATGAAAAGCAGCATGCTTACAAGTTCTGGATGAAAGACCAGTCGAGGACGTTCCTTGATATGGAAGTGGGCACTTCAACAGGCTTTATATACACGGAAGAGGCCAAAGAAGATCTGATTTCTTTAATGAAGCAAGCTGGTATCATCCCATAAAAGAAAAAACCTGATCTTCCTTATACCGGAAGGAAGGTTTTTTTCTTTAAGCTTAAACAGGAGGGTTCCCATGGACAGCAATAGCCTTTATCACAGCAAATTGATGGCAGGGGAATATCATCCCAAAGTAGTGGCTTATTATTTCAAGCAGTGGCACGGATATCAAATGCCTTTCCATTCCCATAATGCGGTTGAAATCATGTATGTGATTACTGGCGCCTGCCGAGTTGAAATGGAAAAAGAAAAGATCGTTTTGAAAAAAGGCGATTTTATTCTTATTGATGCCAATGTGTCGCACAGGATGCTTGTGGATGATGATATGCAATGCCGTATGTTAAATGTGGAATTTATTTTTCACCCACTGAAGAACGATACGTTCCCTTGTATGAAAGAGCTTGCTGCTGAGAACAGTGCACTGAAGACGCTTCTTGATAGGGAAAGTCCTTATATTGTGCTGAGAGAGCAGGGAGAGGTATACCAGACGCTGAAAAGCCTTGTGTTAGAGCTGGATGCCAAAGGGGAAGAGAAGGAGCTTATGGTAAAGCTGCTGCTTTCACAGCTGCTTATTCGGATATCGAGGCTGGTGGTGGAAGGCATCCATTCCAATATGCAGGAGGTTGGGGGCTACGTAAAAAAAATCATAGCTTATATGCATCATAATTATGACTGTGATATCAAGGTGAAGGATATTGCAGCCTCCGTTAATTTGCATCCGGGCTATCTGCATAGAATTTTCAAAGCGACCATGAACAACTCTGTTATGGACTACCTCACCCTGCTTAGAATTGAGAAGGCCAAGATGCTGCTTGCTCAAACAGACATACCTGTTATTGATATTTCAGGCTACATCGGCATTAATAGCAGGCAGTATTTCAGCACCATTTTTAAAAAGCAAACGGGAAAAACGCCTGTTCAGTTCAGGAAATCGGTGGAGGCTCTTCATTGGGGCTATAATGAACTGTAATCTCGAGCAAAAGAAGTTAGGATTTTATACATCCATCATGTAATAAAGTAACGATATTGATAACCCTCTCTGTTCTTAACTGCTACAATTTTATACAAGAGCTCCCGATTATAACCGTATCATGTAGTGGATGCTCACGAAGAACGTTTTGCCAGTGCGAAACAATGAGGAGGATTATCAATGTCGTTTAAGGTTGCATTTATTGGTGCCGGAAGTATTGGTTTTACAAGAGGACTTTTGCGAGATTTACTTGCTGTGCCGGAATTTCGGGATATACAGGTAGCATTTACCGATATCAATTCGCACAATCTGGAGATGGTTACCCAGCTTTGCCAGCGGGACATCGATGAGAACGGACTACAAATTAGCATTCAAGCTACTACAGACCGCAGAGAAGCTGTCAGAGATGCGAAGTATGTGTTTGTGGTCGTTCGGGTCGGAGGGCTCGAAGCGTTTCAGCATGATGTGGACATTCCGCTTAAGTACGGCGTGGACCAGTGTATTGGTGATACGCTGTGTGCGGGCGGTATCATGTATGGACAGCGCGGCATTGCTGCGATGCTGGATATTTGCAAGGATATCCGTGAGGTTGCAGATCCCGCTTGTTTAATGCTGAATTATGCCAATCCGATGGCGATGCTGACATGGGCTTGCAATAAGTACGGAGGGGTGCGGACGATCGGGCTCTGTCATGGTGTTCAGGGTGGTCATGCGCAAATCGCTCAAGCGTTTGGCTTAAAGCAAGAAGAAGTGGACATTGTATGCGCCGGAATTAATCATCAAACCTGGTATGTGCAAATCAAACACCGCGGCGAAGATTTGACCGGTAAATTGCTGGAAGCGTTTGAGCAGGACCCGGAATTTGTCCAAACGGAGAAGGTACGCCTTGATATGCTGAAACGTTTCGGATATTACAGTACAGAATCCAACGGACATTTAAGCGAGTATTTGCCTTGGTACCGCAAGCGTCCTCAGGAAATCCTTGAATGGATTGATCTTGGTGTGTGGATCAACGGCGAAACTGGAGGCTACCTCAGGGTGAGCACAGAAGGCCGTACCTGGTTCGAGAGCGATTTCCCGAACTGGATGAAGGATCCGGCGATGACTTATACAGAAGAATCACGCAGCGAAGAACATGGCTCCTATATTATTGAGGGACTGGAGACTGGCAGGGTGTACCGGGGACATTTTAATGTAATGAATAACGGCATTATTACCAACCTGCCTGATGACGCCATTATTGAAGCGCCAGGTTATGTAGATCGCAACGGGATTAATATGACACAGGTGGGCGACTTGCCTCTTGGCTGTGCAGCCGTGTGCAATGTGAGCATCTCTGTCCAGCGTCTGGCTGTTGAAGCCGCCGTGCATGGCGATGATATGCTGCTTCGTCAATCCATGATGATGGATCCGCTTGTGGGTGCCGTATGCAATCCGCCAGAGATCTGGCAAATGACGGATGAGCTTTTGGTTGCTCAAGCACCATGGCTGCCGCAGTATAGTGATGCTATCACCGCGGCAAGTAAGCGTCTTGCAGCTGGTAATCTAATTCCAACCAACGGCAATGAAGGGGCAGCGCGACTGAATATAAAGACGGTGGAAGAAATGCAGCAAAATCGGGAGCTAGCTAACAAAAATGCCGGAGCAGCGGATAAAGCCCAGGAGCGTCCGGCTGCAGCAAAAGCAACTCATTAAGGGAATAAACATCGATGGGCTAACAAATATCAGGGAAATACCTATGTGTATTCCCTGATATTTTCATGTTCAAAGACCCTCGAAAGTCCTTCATTTTTACTAAAACAACTACGTTCTCTGACGGCTCGTGAGTAAGTTAAGTTTGCAAAAAAGCAGGATTTTGCATATAGGGCGAGAAATGGTTACTATCCGATTCTTATTTATCAGGAATGGAAGTGAACATGTTGGAACTAATACCTAGCAGCTACAACTATTGTCTCGTGGTACTTTCAGTGATCATTTCCTTGTTTGTTTCTTACTGTACACTAGAAATTTGTGAGAAAGTCATTTCCTCGCGTGAACGGACCCGGTTGATTTTGATGATTTTGGCTTCTGTTGTCATGGGACTTGGCATATGGTCGGTACACTTTATTGGCATGCTGGCTTTTCATCTGCCAGATGGCGTGAATTATGATTTTACTATGCTGGTACTCTCCATGCTGCTGCCCATGGTCGGTGCGTGGGCTGCTTTTGCGGGGATCACAAGTGCAAATCTGACCATCACGCGGATGTTCCTATCGGGTTTATTCATGGGTCTTGCCATAGCAGGAATGCATTACACGGGCATGGCTTCCATGAGTATGCAGGGAGAGATCAGAATTGTTTATAATATTTACCTTGTGGCTGTTTCCATTCTGATTGCCTTCGGCATTTCATTTGGGGCGTTGTGGGTATCCTCCAGGCATCTAAGAGGGGCTGGCAGATGGGGCTTTGGTTTAAAGGCTGCAGCCATTATGTTTCTGGGCACTGCGATTACGGGCATGCATTACACAGGCATGTCAGCGGCACATATTTACTTGAATGATTCAGAGCTGAGCGATCCGCTGCGTATTTCAGGCATCAACAATTTACTGCTTGCTTTACTAATCGGAGCGGCGACGATATTTGTGCTGCTTTTGATCACGATCGGTCAATACATGGACCGCAATTTTGCATTCCGATTGGCAGAGTCCAACAAGAAAAGGTACGATTCCACCTTCGAGCACAATCCTGATCTGGTGTGCATGTTTGATATTGCAGGGAGGCTATTGCGCACAAATCCTGCAGCAGAGAGGATCACAGGCTATGACTCCCAGCAATTCGTGAGCAAGCCGTTTACCCAGTTTCTTAACCGCAGAGATATCGTGAAGATTAGATCTTGTTTTACAAAAGTAGTAGGGGGGCAGCCGCAAACGGTTGAATTTACGATCAAGCATAAGCGGGGTCATCCCGTTTATTTGAGTACAACGATTGTGCCGCTCACGTCAGAAGCAAATATCGTGGAAATATACACCATCTCCAAGGATATTACGGAACAGAAACGGGCTGAGCAGGAGCTGATTTTGGCTAAAGTGGAGGCGGAGCATGCCGCCAAGGTGAAAAGCGAGTTTTTGGCAATCATGAGTCATGAAATCCGTACCCCGCTTAACGGAGTAAATGCGATGTCGCAGCTGCTGCTGGATACTCCGCTAACCGATGAGCAGGTGGAATATGTCAAAATCATAAACAAGAGCGGAAACTCGCTGCTCTCTGTCATTAACGACGTTCTTGATTTCTCAAAGATGGAATCTGGTAAGACAGCCCTGCAAGAGGAACCTTTCGATCTTAACGAATGTCTAAATGAGACTGTGCAATTATTTGCCCTGCAAACGCAAGAAAAAAAACTTCACATTTCCTGTGAATGTGATCCCCGCCTGCCCGCGTTACTCGTGGGGGATGAAGTCAGACTAAGGCAGATCCTTATAAATCTGGTAGGCAATGCCGTCAAATTCACCGAGCAGGGGTTCGTGAAAGTTAATGTTGTGCAAGCTTCCAAGAAAGCAAATCAGATAGAGCTGGAATTCTCTGTTATAGATACGGGTCCAGGTATCCCTCGTGAGTGTATTCCACGGCTTTTTCAGCCTTTTTACCAGCTGGATTCCTCGCTTGCTCGCAAGCATGAAGGGACAGGGCTCGGACTCGCTATTTGCAAAAAGTTAGTGGAAATGATGGGGGGAACGATTTACGTATTACCGGCAGAGGGTCCGGGAGCGACTCTTGTTTTTACCATTCGTGTCCGTTATAAAGATGCTGTGAGCTTATAGAAGCTTTGCCAAACAGACCTGTTCCTGTGTAAAATGAGATAGAATCGTTATATAAATAAAGGAGTGGGATTTGTGACGTTGGGGGCTAGAGTCCTAAAAACAGGGATTGCGGTTACGCTATCTCTGTATATTAGCGAGCTTTTCGGATTCTCGCCAGCTGTAATCGCCGCCGTTGCGGCTATATTTGCCATGCAGCCTTCGATTTACCGTTCATGGCGTTATTTTCTGGAGCAGCTTCAGACCAATACGCTTGGTGCGATACTTGCTTTGCTTGCCGGATTGATTTTCACGAATCAGCCTATTATTGTGGGGCTTGTCTGTATTTTGGTCATTATGATTTGTTTGAAAATTAATATGGAAGAGACGATCGGGTTAACCTTGGTAACCGTTATTGCTGTGATGGAGGCTTCTGGGCAGTGGGATTTTGCATTAAACCGGTTTTTGCAAATATTGATAGGGATCGGATCCGCATTTCTGATTAACATTTTATTCTTCCCTCCTAAACCGAAGGTTCAACTGCTTGCTCAAATGCAGACTGTCTTTACGACCTTATCTTTGCTGCTCCGGACAGCAATTTCAGATGAAATCAAGGAGAAGATTTTTCGTGAAGAAAAAAAGAGCTTGGAAGAGGGTTTGAAATCACTCGAAGATAAATACAAGCTGCTTGAGGAAGAGCAGAAAAAAATGAAGCGTGCCAAATACAGCCATATTCGCAATCTTGTCGTGTATAAGCAGATGCTGCACAGCCTTCATAAGGGCCTGGAGATTCTCGAAGCCATTGAACAGCATTTCTTCCAGGCAGAGCGAACCCCGGAGATTAATGCTTATTTTGATCACCATCTGGAGCAATTAATCAAATATCATGAGCATGTACTGCTGAAATTCAATGATAAGCTCAAATCGGAAAGCTCAGATTTAACGAGAATGGAAGAAGCCAACGATACGTTTATGCAAATGTTTATGAGTCTGTACAAAGATTCAGGGGATGAAGTGTTCCGGCTGTCCATTGTGGCGTCCGTAGTGTATGATTACGGCTTTCAAACAACTAGACTGGATAAACTGGTTGAACAGTACAATAAAGGGCAGGAGGCGTGACTCAGGTGTGTCTTAGAGGGAGATAGCAAGATGAAGAAAGGGAGGGAACGAACTTGGAATTTGCAAGACTATACCTTGTCCTTATTATTCTTATAGTCCTAGCAGTGGGATGTATCCTTGTAATGAAATTTCAAAAGCCGCGCAAGCCAACCAATGTCTTGAAATTCCCGAAGCGTTCGGGAAAATCGCGTCAAATCCCCAAGCAAGCCTGCTCCTATTGTAAAAAGAAAGCTCCAGCGTTATCCTTCTATTCAGATCAAGGGAATAAAGTCATCGGAGTTTGCCGGGAATGCAAGCCGCAGGCAGAGCGTCTAGGCTTGCTGCGGCTTTAAGCATTTAGCAATGATTATTTAATGACGAGGACAGGAACTTTGGAATGCTGAACGACATTATGGCTGACGCTTCCAAGCACAAATTCACGGATACCGCCGAGCCCTCTGCTCCCCATTACGATCAGATCGCAGCTTTGTTCCCCGGCATAATCCAACAGATCAAACGCGGGCTGGCCTTGCTTAAGAACAATATTTGTATTTGGATGGGAGGCGACTGTATCCCGGGCTCCATCCATGAGCTTCTCAGCTTGCTCGTAGTATTCTTTATCATAGCTGGCTGGAGCTGGTATTAAAGCTTCGCCGATAACAAAAGCAGGGAATTGGTACACATGAACTACATGAAGCCGGGCAGATGGATTATCCGTAACCAAATTAAGCGCATAAGTGAGAGCCTTCTTCGATAAGTCAGAACCATCATAAGCAACAAGTACATTAGCAAATACCATCTTACACACCTCGTCTATTCATTATTTGGAGTTCAATGTTATTTTATCACAATAGGGGCAAACAAATCGAATTATAAAGCTTTCTCCTTCATTATGTTTATGTCTGATTGCAGATGCGCATATTAAATGTACCATCATTTAGAATGAGTAGTGGAGGAGCAGCAATGATAAAAACACAGGAATTAAAAACACAAATCAATGAGCTTACCAAACAAAACGACAAGGTATTACTTGAGATGGAGCAGGTCAAGAAGCTGCTGCAGAGCGCCGAGCTGGATCAAGCCAATACGAATCATAGCTCGTCTAACACATCCAATACCACGTCCAATACCACGTCGAACGACTCGTCTAATGCTTCGTCTAATGCCTCTTCATCGGGCGGTCAGGACGATTCTGCTTCCTGTAATCAGAATGACGGACAGCAGAACCAGAACCAGAACCAGAACCAGAACCAGAACCAGAACCAAAACCAGAACCAAAACCAGAACCAAAACCAAAGTCAGGGCCAGGGCAGCGGACAAGGGGATCAACAGAGCGGAGGCCAGGGGGCTTCAAATTCACAAAACCCGCAAAGCGGAGATGTGCCTCAACTAGCTAATGATTTGCTGCAAATCAAGGATCTTGTCGAAAAACTGGAACAAAAGACATCACAGTTTGTCGGCGGGCAATCAAATGGGACCTTAGCAGAAAAAGATGTGGTCAATTTAGTATTAATTTTGATGAATGGGATGGTAGATTGGGCGAGTGATTACGTTTCAAGCAAAAGCAAATAATCTGGATATTCGTAAAAAAAGCCGCCACTGGCGGCTTTTTGTCTATCCTCAAAAATAAATCCGGAGGCGCATTGTACGAGCTTTAAAAATTTATGAAATTTTAAAGCGATTCGACAATTTACACTTATTTACATACGAGGTAAAAACCTATAAAGTTAAGAGAGTAAGCTAAGAAAAAGATAAGGTGAGGTGGCTTAATGAAAGAGATTGGTATTTATAACATTATGGAGCAAATTGGAATATCACCGTCGCAAATTGAAAAATGGAATTGGCTTCAATCCAAGCAAAATGAAAGTGATTATGAACCCGATTCTGCCTCAATATTGCAGCTTGCAGATCCATCTCTCATCGACGCCCCATCAAGTCATGAGATTGCTTTTTAATAATGAATAGATAAGCAATCCATAGGATAAAACTTTTGAGCTAGATCCCCGTAAACGCATACATATATTTTTTGCTTTCCTCCCGAGGGAGGGTTCATGTGCATGAATGCGGGTTTCCTGTATTCATGCACATTTGAACAGCTAGATTATATAGTGGCTTTTGCTATATCATTCATTGCAGCGGATTTAAACATCTGCTTGGCACAATATTCAATAATGTCGCTTCTGCGGACAATTCCGATAAATTTATCAGAATCATCAACCACCGGGACAAAGTTTTGTACCTTAGCCAAATCTATCAAATCATCCATATTCGCATGGATATGGACTGGTTTATTATTCATTCGCAGGGGAACCTCCTGCAGCAGGTGACGATGGGCAAGCTCGAAGCCGATATGCTCGTTATTTTTTAGAAACCACAGCAAGTCCCCCTCTGTTACAGTCCCCAGATAATGTCCTTGTTCCGAAAGAATAGGTACTGCCGTGTAGCGGTGATACTCCATACGCTCCAATGTTTGTCTTAGAGTAGCATGTGGTGTTGTAGTAATGACTTCTTTTTTGGGAAGTAGAAAAAAAGCGATATTCATGAGTCCAAACTCCTTTGCAGCATATTTCTTCTCTAATTTGATTTCTCTATGATAGTGTCTAAATAGGTCTTCAGGTCTTCTCTCTACGTGTTCTCCTCTATTGTATCAAAAAAACCGAATAGAATCTAAGTCTATGTTTTGGTTAAATAAAAGCGGCGTGAATTAAATCCTGTTCCTCGTCTTTGGAAGCAAGCGGGAAAGTAATGGTGAACTTAGTTCCCTGATCAATAAAGCTTTCAACCTCGATAGTGCCTTGGTGATCTTGAACAATTTTGTGGCAAATCGAAAGACCAAGACCAGTGCCGCTATCCTTTGTTGTGAAAAAGGGATGGAAGATCTTTTCAAGTTGATCCGCGGGTATACCTTTTCCGGTATCGGCTATTTCCAGTACTGCATATTGATTCTGACGATTTAGCCGCAAGCTGATAACTCCATTTTCGGGCATCGCTTCGTAAGCATTTTTCACAATATTAAGCAGAAGCTGGACCATCTTATCCTGATCCATAACTACGTTTATTTGCTCTTGGGTGCATTCATAGAGGATTTCATGACCGAGCCTGGTTGCCTCTGATTCCGTTAATGAGATAACACGTTGAAAGCATTCATGAAGAGAGTGGACGCGAAATTGAGTCGCATGCGGCTTGGAGAATTGCAGGAATTCAGCGGTCAGATCACTCATCCGATTTATTTCATCCATAATAAGCGCATACCAATTCTCAATATTATAGCCGTTTGCTTTCGAAATCTGCAGAAATCCTTTTACAGTGGTGAGTGGATTACGAATTTCGTGAGCCATCCCAGATGCTAGCTCCCCGACTACACGCAGCTTTTCTGAGCGTAATAAATGCTCCTCGCGTTTGAGCCACATTTCCCTTTTCTTCATAAACAGATGATGCTCTGCAACGAGAATGATGCTATCCTTAGTGCTTCCGTCGTCCGGAAATTGAGCGATGCCGTAGGTGATTTGAATGCCTGTCAGCTTCGGAAGCTCGGAATCCAGCTGCTGGCGGGCTCGTACCATCTCTTTGTCGTTTTTC
Source organism: Paenibacillus eucommiae (assembly GCF_017874215.1). Taxonomy (GTDB): domain Bacteria; phylum Bacillota; class Bacilli; order Paenibacillales; family NBRC-103111; genus Paenibacillus_AI; species Paenibacillus_AI eucommiae. Next base: position 12,607 of record NZ_JAGGLB010000015.1, on the reverse strand, counting down.
TCAAGCGGGATGGCCAGGGCGAATTCGTCACCACCATAGCGGGAAATAAAAAGATTCTCGGAGAACAAAATCTTGAGCAGCTCAGCTACCTGTTTGAGAATCAAATTTCCCGCCTGAAAGCCCTTTGTAGTATTCATGGATTTCAAATCGGTACAGTCAATCAAGATTAGCAAAAATGGCTTCTCTTGAACAACGAACTCCTCAAGCTTGCGATGAGATTCGTCATAATTGAACAGACCCGTCAGCGTATCGCGGGTGGAAAGAATCTTTTGCTCCCTTTTTAGCATTTCCGTTTGTTTAACCGTCGAGGAGAAAAATCGGGAAATTAAAATGACTGCCAGAAAATTGAATAATTGAAAAATAATGGACAGATGACTCGTTGTAGATAGCTCATTTTCAAGAATAGAAAATGAGATAAGTAAATAAGCGGTTGCATAGGCAAAAGATAAGCTCCAGGCTTTTGCTTTATTTTCTTCACTTAGAGTATCCTTGGCCATGACGAGCAGGTAGAGCGGCATGCACCAATTGAGCTGTGCCACGCCGTGTAAGCAGCAAAGCAGAAGTAATCGTACCCAAGGAGCCCATGCAGGGTGAATCTGAAGCCATTGACTGAGAATGAACATGATGCAGCAAACCACAAGCAGCGCTGTATGAACCGTGCTGTTCATTCCCCAAGAAAATAGAGTGAAAACGAAGGCGTAAGCGTATAAAATAGAATTTAGAACCACCACATCATCTCCTGAGTGCTTTAGGGCAAAGTGGGCTTATGCTACAGCATTTTACACCCATGTTTTAAGTTCTCTATTGATATGCAGAATCCCTGCATTTTCCTGAATTTATTGGAAGTTTTTCGGTGATTGGCAAAAAAAGAACCCGCAGAGCATGAATGCTCCGCGGGTTCGGGATCAAGTTAGAACGTTGGCAGGTTATCCAAATTGTTTGTAGGGTCCCCATCGGCATCCGAACGAAGATGTTCATCGCCATCACGCCCCTTAAAAACATTAACGTGTTCAATTTCTCCATTCTTGGCCATGGCTTGTGCCTGCTTGTAATCAACGACCTGGCCTGAAGATAACTGAAGCTCAACAATATCCCCGTCACCATTTTTTCTTACTGCGACAACTTGCGCTTTAGCATTATTTATCATGATAAGATCGCCTCCCGCACTTAGAATGTGCAGACAGGTATGGATTTATTCATCAAATGTGTAGATTTCATGCTGTTTGATGAAGGTCATAGAGCCCGTTTTACCGATATAGCTCTCCATATCATCATCGTAATGCATTAAATATATTTTGGATTGAGCTTCTTCCGGAAGTGTCAGCAGCTGTTCGAGGGAGGTATGAACCATGGCTTTTCCCTTAAGCTGGCAATCGTGCAAAAGATATGCGCATTGTCTCTTATTCAAAACCTCATGAAGCAGCAGATCAGGACTAAATTGTATATCGGCACTATAAAATATATAATTATTGATAAATAAGGAATAGCTTATTTTATTTGGGATATGTAAGGTTTGAATCAATTCTAGGGTAAGTCCTTCATGGACAACGGAGGGTACCCTTTCTTCGAGGAAAACAAGATCGAAGAAATCCGATAAGCCGAGCAAATTTTCTTCGATATTCTCAAGACCACCCTTAAGCGTGTTCTCCCAAAGCTTGTCTACCAGTAAGGGGGAAATGAACAGCTTTATTCTTTTGTGATAACTGTAATGAAGCCGAAAGGCCATTTCCTCAAGTCCGCCTACATGGTCGGCATGAATATGTGTAATCAGAATACCGTCAAGCTGATCAGGTGTAATATCCAATTCATGCAAGGACCTTGCAGCAGTGAAGCCGCAGTCAATAAGAATTTTAAAATCTGTAAGTAAGATCAGCGCATTTGTATTGTAATAAGCTTTGGCAAATGCACTGCCAGTTCCAAGCATTTGGATTTGAAAACTCATTCAGCTGCCCCCAGTTTTCGACAAAAGTCATACTTTTTCTAATGTAGCATGGGATGGCGCCATATTTCAACCATTATATGAGATCACTTTTGAACATAGGGGCCGCGATGGTATACTAATTTGGAAGATAGAAAGGAGGGAGTTATCTGATTGTGCCCACAACCTCGTACTTACATATGATATTATTGCTGGGATCACTTGGAGCTGCATTAGGCGTTACTTTCATTAGATTGCGTGCTGCCAACAAACCAGTAAATGTGATGAAAATTATTATGCCTCCTCTGGGCATGAGTACTGGCTTCCTAATGTTTCTGGCTCCGATGATGAGAATTCCTGTGAGTTGGGCGCTGTGCGCTTTTCTGGTAGGTTCTGTGGTATTCGCGTACCCGCTTATTCGGACTTCGAGATTTCATAGTATCAACGGCCACATTTACCTGCGCCGCTCGAAAGCGTTCGTATGGATATTGCTTCTGTTACTGGTTGTCCGGTTATCGCTTCATGAGTATATCGAATCTTATGTGACCACGTTTCAAACGGCTGCTATCTTCTTTATCCTGGCTTTCGGCATGCTGCTGCCCTGGCGTATCTCCATGTATATCCAGTTTAGAAAACTGCAAGCTCATACAGAGATCCCTATTCCCAAGAACGGCTAATACTTGACATGTTCAGCTGAACTTCCCGTTTTTCATTTGCTTCACAATAAGATGATCCAGCTTTTCACTAATTTCCAGCACTTTGGGATGGCGAAAGTTGTACTTATACTGTGCCGCCGCGGACTCCAGTTTTCGTTTGAGACAATTAATTTCCAGATCGAACTTAATTTGACGAGACATGGCATGGAGTCCTCCTAAATTTATGATTATATGCTATTAGTTTACATGATTTACCTAAAAAATGGTACCCTAATTTCAACTCCTGTCGAATAAAGTAGAAACCTTGGAGGGGGAGGAAAAGGATGATTTGGCTCGTTACATGCACACTTCTTGTTTTGCTGCTTGGAATGCTGGGAATTTCTTTGTATGTAGGTTGGAACCTAACCCATCCGGCAAGGCGCCTGCTTGAAGAATCCCCAAGTTTATATGGAATAGCCTATGACAATATGGAATTCCACAGCAGAACAAAGGATGTTTTACTGAAAGGCTGGTTTTTGCCTTGCGCGTTGAATTCCACTCATTCTGAGCCGAAAATGACACTTATTCTTTCGCATGGCTATGCGGGAAATCGTCTAGAGAAAGGGCTGCCAGCCTTGGCACTGGCTAAATCGCTTGTTGCGAATGGCTTCCACGTGTTGATGTTTGATTTTCGCAATTCTGGAGAATCAGAAGGACGATTGACGACAATAGGGATGCTTGAAAAGCAGGATCTGCTCGGCGCTATCGATTGGGTTAAGGAGCACCAGCCTGGAAAGATCGGTCTTATTGGCTTTTCTATGGGTGCTACAACCTCGCTGCTTGCTGCTGCAGAAGAACCTGAAATCGTCGGTGTGGTGGCAGACAGTCCCTTCAGCCAGCTTAAGCCTTACCTACACAAAAATTTGTCTGTATGGTCACGCCTTCCCCACTTCCCTTTTACTCCTCTGATTATGGCTATATTACCCGTTTTGACAGGAATTGACACACGCCAAGTTGATGCATTTGCAGCATGTGAACGAATTCATCCCAGACCGTTATTGTTTATACACAGCCGCGATGATCAGGCCATTCCATACACGCAAAGTGAGCGGATGTGGAGCCAGCACAAGGGTAGTTTTGAGTTTTGGCAAACTGCTAATGTAGGGCATGTAGGAACCTATCATTCTTACCCGGATGAATATACTTCCAGAGTTCTCGGTTTTTTTAATAACTTGCTCATTTAACGCAACTCTTCAGTATCTCTGGAGTATAAATTAGCGGACATGAATATTACTCACAGGGCTGGAGGTCAAGAGAATGAAGGTTCAAAGGTTGTTTACTTTGATGCTGGTATTTTTCGTTTTAAGCACGGCTACGGTATTAGCATCATCGATTTGGGGGGATTTTGAAGGGTATAGTAAAGCAAGGGTTATGGTGAACGGTGACGTTCAGCAATTTAGCGATTCGGAGGTGCCGGCGTTTATCGTAAACGGCAGTACGGTTCTACCGCTTCGTAGTCTTGCAGATTCACTGCAGAGCTTGGTTAAATGGGACAACTCCAACAAGACGGTTTCTTTATTTAAGCCAAATGTGCATATGATTACTGTGGAAAAGATCGATATTGATGGAAAGTCCTATCAATTGAAGCAACCTTTCGGGGAAGTCAAACAGGGCAAGAAAATCGATTTCGATGTTTTTACACAGGTGGATAATTTAAAGGCGAATATTTCATCGGTCAAGATTTCTGTTAAATCACCAAGTGGCAGCGATGCTGTTGCAGCAGTAGAGAAGGCAATCACAAAACAAACAGAGGCATTCTGGCTGCCAGTCCGTTTTAGCGGGGTATCTTTTGAGGAATCAGGCATTTATAATGTGACATTTGCTATGAAGCTGGAAGGCAGTAATGAATACAGCGTGGTGTCTGAGAAACAAATCGTAGCTAAATAGATATCAGGAAGCAGAAATGACATTTAGTTGGCTCAGAAGGATAGCTCATAAGGGTTTGACCTCTTTCCGTGAACATGTTAGGATATGTTTGAAAACAATTTTTTACGAAAAGAGGTTCTACCAGTGAGCGATCATAAGCATGATGATCATGTCCATGGCCCAGACTGTGACCATGATCATGAACATGGAGAAGACGTATTTGTCGTAACCGACGAGAATGGTGAAGAACATGAAATGGTCATGGTATACACCTTTGAATCAGAGGATCAAGCATACGCCGTACTTTTGGATCGTAATGATCCGGATGCAGACGGGGTTATTTTTCGCATTGAGGAAGAGAATGAGGAAGCTTTCCTGGTTAATATCGAAGATGAAGCCGAGTGGGAGCGCGTTGTCAGCATCTACAATGATGCCGTAGCTCAAGAATCCGAAGAATAAGAGTGATACATAAACGGCAAATAAAGAGCCCTTGCAGAATGTGAAGTTCTGCAGGGGCTCTTTGTGTACTCTATCATTTTCTAGGGTTGAAATACATAATTCTACCATTAAACAAATGCAGCTCTGCTTTAAGCTGTTTCCCCAGATGCTTGCATAATTCATTGCCCTTGGACTTATCGCCATGGGTGGCATCATCAGGAAGAACAACTTGGACAAAATGCTGATCCGTTTCGTTTACCTGCTTCTTTCCGACTCCAAATACGATGTATTTGTAGAGCGGGTTGGTGCCCTTGAGATAGAACCATTGATTATCCGCCTCAGGCTTTGTTTCGATCGTATAGGGAAATCCTGCTTCATCGTATTCCCAGCCGAGCTGCTCGGCGGTTTTGGAAAGCTGGTCCCGATAGTGCAGCAGCTTCTCCTTCAGCTCGTCCAAGCTTAACGCAGGGACGGCGGAACCTGTTACCAATTTGATATACGCGCTTTGACCCATATTGTTTCTTAAGCACCTCCAACCAGCACATTTTCAACAACATCATAGCATCAGAAGCGTGGTTTTACAATGTTTTTGAGTGCGGGCTGTAAGAAGGCCAGAAGCGGACTTAGAAGATCGCGCGCGTTTCAACGATAACTTTTACATTCTGAACGCTGCGGTCCTCGGGTCCCTTTACAGGAAGTCCAACCTCGACATGCTCCACAATATAGTCGATGAGCTCTTGTGTAATAACCTCTCCCGGCAAAAGAATTGGAATGCCAGGCGGGTACACATAAATGAACTCGGCAATGATGCGGTCAGCGGCGTCTTTGAACGGCAGCGTCTCTGTTTCTCCATAAAAAGCGTCACGTGGAGATATAGTCAGCTGAGGGATAGCAGGGACCTTAATAACTACATCATTGACATTTTTGATATTATAATTCTGCTCGGAGAGCTCCTTTAAAGCTTTAAGCAGCGCATCCACATTACTTTGGGTATCTCCAGGTGTCACGAGGCACAGGATGTTATACATATCGCTAAGCTCAATTTCAATATTGTAGTGATCCCTAAGCCAGTTTTCCACTTCATAGCCGGTAACTCCGAGTTTTCTCACATGCACACATATTTTGGTCGGGTCATAATCAAAGGTAGCCTCAGAGCCAAGAATTTCTTCTCCAAAGCAATAAAGCCCGGGTATTTCATTAATTTGCTTTCTTGTATACCGGGCAAGCTTAAGTGCTTGCTCAGCCAGCTCGTAGCCGTTAAGTGCTAAATGGCGTCTAGCGGTGTCCAAGGAACCAAGTAAAATATAGGACGTTGAGGTTGTCGTCAGCATGCTGATGATGGTCTGGATCCGTTTGGAATTAACTCTGCCGCCCCTTACATTCAGCACAGAGCTTTGCGTCATGGAGCCTCCCAGCTTATGCACGCTTGTAGCTGCCATATCAGCGCCTGCCTGCATAGCGGAAATCGGCATTTGATCGTGAAAATGAATCAGTGAGCCGTGTGCTTCATCAACGAGCACAGGCATGTTATAGCTGTGCACCAAATCCACGATTTCTTGTAAATTGGCGCAGACTCCAAAGTAAGTAGGGTTGATGACGAGTACAGCTTTGGCATCGGGATGTATCTCGAGTGCTCTGCGGACAGAGCTCGTAGTAATTCCATGATCGATTCCCAGGTTTTTATCACGAACGGGTGAAATGAACACAGGCTTGGCGCCAACGAAAATGATCGCCGCCATCACCGATTTATGCACATTGCGCGGAATGATTATTTTGTCTCCCTCTGAGCAGACGGTCATAATCATAGTCATTATAGCGCCACTTGTTCCTTGTACCGAGAAGAACGTATGGTCCGCGCCAAAGGCATCAGCAGCTAGCTGCTGCGCTTCCTCGATAATGCCCATAGGTTGATGGAGGTCATCAAGCGGTGCTATATTAATAAGATCGATGGAAAGGGCATTGTCTCCAATAAAGGAACGAAATTCCGGATCCATTCCAACACCCTTCTTATGTCCTGGAATATGAAATTGAATTGGATTCTGCTTCGCATGACGAAGCAGAGCGGAGAACAGGGGCGTGTTATGATGATCCACCTGAGCATCTCTTCCCTTCTGTAGTGGATTTGTTGAGCGATAAAGCAAACAAACTGAGTATATCAAACTAGGGCCTGGATGCAAGTGAATTTTTTAAAAATAGTTTGTAGATTTCCGGGAAAAGATAATATTTGGGAACAAAAGTGATCGAAGATTAACAAATTTATCAATCCGTGTGGAGGTCGCTGTTATGGAATGGCTGCATAAATGGAAAGACAAACCGATGCTTTCCCCCTTTGTTTTGAAATTATTGTTTATTATGTTTGTCGTGGAATTCGTAAAAGGAGCTTTATTATTAACCATTCTGCCCGTTTATATGAAAACGACGCTCGGAGCCTCCGCTTTCATCATAGGCTGGACGCTCGCTGCCCAATACATTGGAGATAATGTACTGCGCACACCTGTAGGCTGGATCATCGATAAAATCGGTTACCGGATCACGATGCTTAGCGGTGTTCTTTTAACTTTCATATCCGTCGTTATTGTGGCCACCAGCTCTCAGTACATGGGGATCATTGTCGCTTGTGCTCTGCTTGGTCTTGGGACTGCGCCGCTATGGCCATGTGTAATAACAGGTACAACAGAAATGGCCGGAGATAAGCCAAAGGGGACAAGCATGAGTGTTGTCTATATGTCCTGGCTGCTGGGAGTCGGGCTTGGGCCGGTCGTTATTAACTTTTTTATCATTGGGGCTGATTATCACATTGCTTTTCGCTTGTTGATTGGCTGTATGACGGCTGTCATTCTCGTTGCTTTGTTTCTTCCAAGAAGACCATCGGTTACCTCGGAAGTGAAGGATGTCAGGAGAGAGAGAGTAAAGGGGGCAACGGACAGATTCAGCAGAATGATGACCTATTTAAGGGAAGTGAAGCGCTCCATGTCGTTTAGTCCGCTTTTATTTCCTGCCATGTTTGCCCAGACCTTTGCACTAGGCATCCTGACTCCTATCCTGACCTTGTATGCGAAGGATGTGCTGAAGCTTTCTTCTTCTGAGTACAGTCTGTTCCTTGTAGTAGGGGGTGGAGTAACGGTTGCTTTACTAATACCTGTTGGAAGGCTGGTGGATCGTTTGGGTGTTCACTGGTTTCTGACGATTGGCTTTGCGCTCAGCGCTATCACATTACTCGTATTCACCTATGTATCTTCAAAGGGTGCTTTGTTCGGACTAGTTGCTGTCTTGGGCGCAGGGTATGCGCTAATTATCCCTTCCTGGAATGGATTGATAGCATCAGTAATCCCTAAGGAGAAAAGGGGAGCGGTCTGGGGCTTCTTTCTTACCATTGAGGGGCTAGGAATGATTATTGGACCGATTGTATCGGGGAAGCTCTGGGACGTGTATGGACCGCATGCGCCATTTATAGCCAGTGGTACTGTTTTGGTTGCTTTGCTCATTTTGCAGGCTTTTATTTCCACCGGGAAAAAAGTTGTGGTACGATAACAGAAATAACGGATTTGGAGGAACGAAAGAGTTGAATAAACAAATTGGGGTCATCATGCTGCTGCTTATGACCATATTTATTGGTTTTGGTATTATTATTCCTATTATTCCGGAGGTCGTAATTGGGGTAGGGGCCAAATTTCATAATGCGCTGCTGTTATCCGTCTATTCTGCGGCATCCTTCTTAATGTCTCCTATCTGGGGTTCGCTCTCAGATCGAATAGGCAGAAGACCGATTATTATGATAGGCTTGTTAGGCTTTAGCCTTAGCTTTCTTATTTTCGGCCTAGCGGGTGGAGAGCTGTGGATTATGTACGCAGCCAGAATATTGGGTGGCTTGTTCTCCGGGGCAGCTACTGCTTGTGCGGTCGCATACGTTGCTGATATTACGACAGATGAGAACCGGACGAAGGGTATGGGACTTGTCGGGATGTCGATTGGTCTTGGTTTTATATTTGGTCCGGCGCTTGGAGGGATCTTAAGCAAATGGGGAACGGAGCTGCCTTTTTTTGTAGCTTCAGGACTTGCGTTTGTGACGTTTTTATTTGCTCTCGCTGCGCTTACTGAATCATTGCCACCAGAGAAGCGTTCGAAACAGCAAGCGGTTAAAACATCCAGATGGGCTGCGTTCGCAGGCTCTCTAAAGTATTTGTACGTGCTTTCCTTTTTTGTTTCGTTTACACTTGCCGGACTGGAGGCCACGCTGCAGTTTTTTCAAATGGAGAAGATCGGGATCACCTCTTACGAGATGGGCTTGATGTTCCTCGTTAGCGGAATTGTGGGAGCTCTTATTCAGGGCGGGGTTGTCAGGAGATTAGTGAAGAAGGGCGCTGAGCAGCGAGTCATAGCGATTGGGCTGGTACTTTCATCTGCAGGCTTTTTCCTGCTCCTGTTTTCTTCGAGTCTGGTTACCGCGGCCATCTATCTCTCCGTATTCTCGGCAGGAAACGCGCTTATACGGCCTTGTGTGACCTCTCTGATCACTCAGAGAACCAAAGTGGGTCAAGGGGTCGCAACAGGCCTGAGCTCATCTATGGACAGTCTGGGACGCATTGCCGGTCCCCTTCTTGGCGGGGCTGTGTTTACTCTCTACAGCGGACTTCCCTTCATCATCGGAGGCATCCTTAGCCTGGCGGCAATACTGCTGCTGTCCAGGTTCGTCTTGCTGGATCGCAAGAGCCTAGCTGAGGCTGCGTAAGTGTAATACATGCTTAGGCCAAGCTCCTTAACCTCTAGGAGCAAGGCCGTGCATGATGAAGTCGATCGTATATTCAATCTCTTGCTCGTCATTCCAATCTGCCTCTGGCAGAAAAAGGAGGCGGATGAGAATGAGCCCGATTGCAGACGAGGCAATGAAACGAATTGCCGTTTCCGTCGGCAGCTCTATCATCTTGCCTTGGACTTGGAAATGCTTCACAATTTTAGTCGCTCTAAGCAGTACCTGTTTGGCAACTATTTCCTTGAATTGCTGCTGCAGCTCCGGGTGAAATGGAATTTCGTGCAGTAGTATTTTAATTACTGACAAATTTTTTTGAGCAAAATTCATGCGGTTATGAATGACCGCTCTTAGGAAATCCTCTACTTCAGGATAATCGGCTTCCAGTACTTTAACGAAATCCTTCAGCGCGAAGGGCGTAATCAGGCGGGTCATAATAGGGGCTACAATGGAGAGCAGCAGCTCTTTTTTTGTTTTGTAGTGCCGGAAAATCGTGCCTTCAGCAACGCCTGCTTTTTGAGCGATTTCGCTGGTGGATGAGCCTGCGAACCCCTTTGACGAAAAAACCTCTACAGCTGCCTGGACGATTTTGATTTGTTTATGTGTCATTTTTTCAGCGTCATCGTTCATTTTAATCAATTCAGCCAGCCACTCATCTACTTCAGACATCTGCTGAAGCCTCCTTACCTTTTTTTCTCATTATATCTTGCGGTACTTTCTTAATGCTACTATGTTAAGCCCCATGAACACTAAAGAGAAGGCGAGGAGCACGAACACATCGAAAGCGATATCGTTCCAGCCGCCTCCTCTGATCATAATGCTGCGCAGGGCATCCGCTCCGTATTTCAGCGGCATGACTGCTGATACCCAGCGCAGCCAGACAGCCATCGAGTCGAGACTGAACAAACCTGAGAAGAATACCTGAGGGACGATAACGAGCGGGATAAATTGAATCATCTGAAATTCATTATTGGCAAAAGCCGAGATCAGCGTGCCGAGCGTTAGCGCTGCAAGCGCAAGCAGTAGTGTGATCAGCAGAACGTACGCAAAGGAGCCGACCATCATCATTCCCAGTATGCGGGTAGCGAACCAGGCGATAAGCGCGGATTGGAGCAGAGTGAAGATTCCGAATCCAAGCACATAACCAACGACAATTTCCCATCGCCTAAGCGGGGTGGCAAGCAGACGTTCCAGTGTGCCGCCGGTTCTCTCCCTGAGAAAGGATATGCCAGAAAGCAAGAAAACAAAGAAGAAGACGAAAAATCCAATCAGAACCGGACCAAAGTTGTCGAAGGCGGCCATTTCTTCTGATCCATGAAGATAACTGACGATAGGCTGTGGCAGCTTTTCCGCCCCCGTTGCGAAGGACTGCAGCGCTTTTTGCCATACCAGTATAACAGCTTTGTTCCTGGCAGGATCGCTCCCCTCCAATTTCAATTGCGGCTGAGGCGATTCTACAGCCTTGCTGATGACGGCATCCAGCCGGCCTGCGCTTAACTCCTCTTCAGCCTTCGTGAGGTCGTAAACAGCAACTTCGACCCCCTGACTGCGCAAAGCGCTTACGACTGCGTCGGGTATTTCGACGGCACCAAATTTTGGCGTATACGTATCTCCATTAAACACAAGCGACATCAAATAAAGGATAAGCATAGGGGCAACGAACATCATGGCCAATGTTCTTTTGTCATGGAATAATTGCTTTAAAATACGAATGATTACAGCGCGGACTCTCATAGCTGCACACTTCCATAGTGAAGAAAGGCTTCTTCGATTGTTGAACTGGCCGTAGCTTGCTTCAGCTCATCAGGTGTCCCAACGGCGATAAGCTTGCCTTCCCTGATCATACCGAGCCTGTGGCACTTATCCGCTTCATCCATCACATGAGTGGTTACTACTATCGTGATGCCTTGCGAGCTCAGTCTTTCGAGCTCCTGCCAAATCGATTTTCTCAAGAGCGGATCGATGCCAACGGTCGGTTCATCAAGAATGAGGATGTCCGGATGATGGAGAAGCGATGCGGCTAGAGATAGCCTGCGCTTCATGCCGCCCGAATAGCTGGCAATTTGTTTGTTCATATGGGGAGTGAGATCTACAAGCTCCATAACCTCATGAATTCGCTGCTTCCGCAAAGCCCCTTTGAGGCCAAAAAGCGTAGCAAAAAAATCAAGATTTTCCTTGGCTGTCAGTTCCGAATACAGTGCTTCGGCTTGAGCCATGTATCCGATTTTTGAAAGCATATCCAATCTCGGCATCCGCTTCTCCTGGACGTATACCTCGCCCGTCGAAGGATCATCAATGCCGGCGATCATCCGGATCAGCGTAGTTTTACCGGAACCGGAGGGACCAAGCAAACCAAAAATCTGCGCTACAGGCACATGCAGGGTAATATCGTGAAGCACGTTGCTGCTGCCGAAATTTTTGCTAACCTGTTCTACTCGAATGGATGCTGGATGGGCCATAAGATAGAAACCTCCTTGACAAATTATAAAGTGAGTAATCACTCACTTAGTATATAGAATTATCTTACTCTGATTCCTTCTTTATGTGAAGTGAGTAATCACTTTTTTTATAAAAAAGTTGTTTAAGTTTTTTAGGGATGAGGGGAATAAGGGGATAGGGAAGAGCGATGGCAGTGCCCGCCTCCTCCGAATTTTGAGCGTGAGCTTCACTTAACGATGTTTTTCATCGTTAAATCAAGTGTTCCAGGTCAATCCGTCACGTTAATGATGATTTTCATCGTTAAAAGAGCTCGGATGGCCTCCTATGGGTCGATAACAGGGATTTAACGATGTTTTTCATCGTTAAAGTAAGGATGTGGACCCGGCCCTGGGCGTTTAACGATGAAAAACAGTTACTACTTAGGTACCTTAAAGAAATTTTGGTGAAATAAAAGGATTCAGGGTACATCATGTGAAATAAGTTAATCAACAAATCTACAAGGAG
>NZ_JAGGLB010000014.1 GCF_017874215.1 Paenibacillus eucommiae | reverse complement strand
TTGTTTTTGTCCATGAAAAGATCATCATAATTTACCTTATTTAGTAAATTATTCTTCATTACATTTCATGTCAGATTCAATGCATGCTTAATGTGTTTTTCATCGTTAAAGCACTGGGTCCTCTCCTTATTCTTCATTTAACGATGAAAAATATCATTAAAATCCCCTTTAACCAGCCTGAGAGGTCATCCGTCCTCTTTTAACAATGTTTTTGATCGTTAACGTGAAGGATTGACCTGGAAACATTGCTTTAATGATCAAAAACATCGTTAAAGTAAAACACACACTCAATTCGGGGCCACGTTCAAACGAACAGCTAGCGGGCGCCTGGTTTCTGAGTGAAGGGGATAGTGAATACAATGAAATTTTGGATTTCCTTACAGACTTCATTCCACCCCAGGCTTGCTTTCTTCAAAACTTACACTTTAAGACAACAAAAAAGCCATAGAGAGCAATTACACCTCTCCACGGCTTCTAGCCTGATTTAAATACAGCTTACTTTAGAAGCTGTATTTGCTGCCCTCGTGCTTACTGTGACTGGCAGAGCTTTCACTGCTTTGTCCAGCTTGTGCACTAAGTCCACTGAAAGCAGATTGTGCTGCACCTTTATCCGACTCTGACTGCGAAGCGGAACTTGCATAGAAAGTTGGGCCTGATTTTAGCCCAGCGCTGCCAGTATGAGCGGTTGAATTCGCTTGGCTCTGCCCAAAAGCCGAGCCGCTCCCATATCCCGATTCGAAGTTACTTCCTTGCTGCTGTCCGAAACCTTGAGAGTTCTGAGAATTCGGAATCTGATGTGATTGCTGCGAATACTGCGATTGCAGTAATTGCTGGGATTGTTGAGACTGTTGGGACTGTTGTTGAAAAGGCTGCTGGGATTGGTGTGAATTAGCTTGAGCCGATAGCGGGAACGAAGTTGCCGATTGAGGCTGAGCACCAGACTGGAATGATGGCTTCGAGCCTATTACCGAGCTTGGCTGATGAATTTGTTGGTTTTGATTTTGTTGGTTTTGTTGATTCTGCTGCTGCCAGCCCTGCTGACCTCCGCTAAGGTTTTGCTGGACAAAGGATTGCAGCTTCGCTGCTGCTTGACTTTGCTTCTGCAGTTCCTGCTGCAATTCTTGCTGCGGAGCCTTAGGGATCTGTCCATATTCGTTAAGACTTTGAATTTCCTGGTACAAAACAGCCTGATTCTGTAACGTTTTTTGCAGCAAAAATTGGAAAGCCTGACGAACCTGCGGATTGCTTGATTCAAGAATCGCTGTTGTATATTCTCTGGCTGTCCGTTTTAGCTCGGACAAAACAAAATTTGCCAGGTCCTGCTCCTGCAGGTAAACCTGTTGGCCTTGATTTTGCTGCTGACCTTGGTTCAGTTGAGACTGGTTTTGTTGAGATTGGTTATGTTGAGCTTGGTTCTGCTGTACTTGGTTCTGAAAACCTTGGCTTTGTTGAGCTTGGTTTTGCAATCCTTGATTATGCTGACCGCCGTAGCCTTGTTGTTGGTATGGGTTTTGCTGGTACAAGTGCTATGCACCTCCTAAGTGTGTAACTATCAAATTAGTGGGTAATCCCCGACTGCTGTTGTAAGGCATTAGTAAGTACGCTGGCATTTTGTAGACGCTCTTGAGATAGCTGAACCAGGGTTTGCTTTAAGGATGGGGTTTGACATTCTACAGCACCCTGCACACAAAGCTTGGTAAGCAGCTCTTCGTTCTTGAACGAATCGGATATGTAAGCAAATTCCTTGGCAGAAAGCGACTGATTTCCTTGATTTTGCATATGCAGATTCCCTCCTTTCATGTATTGACAATATTAGGGTTACCAAAAATTTCCCTTTTATGTATCCAAAAAAGAAAAAAAAGCAAGAAAAAGATGAACCTCATCTTTTCCTGCTTTTTCGCACCTGTTTATTTCTTATTTTGTTTATCTTTATTTTGTTTTTTCCTCTAATGCATCAGCGAGCGCTTGAATATCGGCTGTAGAAATGGCATAAGCCCAATCTCCGCCTTGCTTCACTAGCCACAGCTTTTCTCCAGGGTCTGCATCAAGCTTGCCTTGATACTTCTCTGTCGTTTCCTTACCTTCAGCAGATAAGCTTATTTCCACGTTCAACTCGGCCGCTTCCAAAGAAATTTCTGCAGCAGGCTTAGCCGCTTCGGCCGTAGAAAGGAAAGTCAACTGATTAAGCAGCACTGCAGCATCTGAGCCTGCCAGCTCCTTCTCTCCCAGCTTCCAAGCCGCTCCGGCTGCTGTAGTATCCTTATCCGTCTTCGTTAAGGACCAGCTCTTGCCCTTCCATGTGAACTTAATACCCTGCACCTGATCATTATCGAATTTAACCGGACTTGCATCCATAAAATCGAAGGCTTTCTTATTCAAAGAGCTTATACTTTGTTCGCTGACCTGATATACAGTAGATGTGCCCTCTAATTTAGCATATAGATAGCCTTGAATCGGGAGCGACTCTCCTACCTGCAGCACGTTAACTGAGCCGTCCTTCATCGTCACCTTATATACCTGTGAGGGTTTATCCAATCCATACACAGAAAGATCTGCAGCGTTTTCCTCAATTACTGCATCCGAAGTTAACATCCCATACGTATCGATCCAGCTATTAATTTGATTCTGATTCAGCGGCAGCGGGGACGGCTTGTCCATAAACCAGCCATTTTCCTTGTTCTGCAGCTCAATCTGATTCTCTGTTGTCTGTATGCTAACCGATTGTACTTCTTCTTTCTTAACAGGAAGCAGCACTTGTGGCTCTTCTATTTTCTCTCTGAAAAAGTCATGACTAGAGGCATACCAGAACCCTCCGATACAGACAATCACCAGCAAAATAGTAGGAATTAGCCGCTTCATCCGCGTTTCCTCCTCCACCAGACAAATCCCCCAAATAGCAGGAACAAGAGCGGTAAAGCTACAAGCGTAGTGTAAAATATCGTATTCGCTTGCCCCAAAGTAATGAGTGCTTCCTGATAAGCCTCACCTTCACGAGGCCGAATCGTAACCTGATCCGTCTGCTCCTGAAGCCAGCCAATGCTATTCAACGCAAAATCTTTATTGCCCTGTGTCAAAATTTCTTGATCCATCAGAAAGGTTGAGCTTCCAAGAATGACAGCTTTCGGCTGCTTCTCTTTATTTTCTACAGCATAACCTAAATGAAGTGGACCTTTAATATCCTTATCATCCTGCTTGGTCTGGGACTGCATTAATAAAGCAATATCCGTCTCACCGTAAGCATCTGCAGTTGTATCCAGCAGTGCCGTAGTGGTCCAGTCTGCATTTTCCGCATCTGCATTCAATGGTATGGCAAGGGCCATGTTCGTTAACAAATTATAATCGGCAAGCTTCTGCGTAATTTCATGTGTCCCATACTCTGGAATGATCGTTAGCGGATCAAACAACGAAGTCTGCTTTTCTTCGATCGCAACTGCATGTTCATTGTTGACACCATACCTTTTCATGATGCCGTCAATATTTTTCCAGGCCGTCTTCATATCCTTGTTAAAGCCCAGCGCTAAGTATATTTTGCCCTTGTCGTCCAGATAAGCGTTGATCAACTCAGCCTCTTTGTCGTTTATATCTGTTTGTGGTCCTAACAAAAGCAGCATTTCGGCGTCATCTGGAATCTTTCCCTCGCGATACAAATTAAGATCCTTGACGACATAATTAGCTCCCTCCAGGCTGGCGCTCAAAGCAGTCAACTGGTTCAAAGGAATTTCCTCATGTCCTGAAAGCACATACACACTATGTTTTTCAGTAGAGGTCAGACTGGTTAATGCCTGGGTAAATTTCTCTTCTCCGCTGAACCGGTAAGAGCCGTCCTGCTGCTCTCCCGCTATGAATACTTCATAGAAGTTAACAACCCTCTTTTGATCTCCGCTCTCGAAAATCACGGTCCCATTGGCATCCACTCCATACTGCTTAGCCTTGGAAGGCTGCTTGAGCATATCAAATTCCTCATAAGTGACCTTGCTGCTCCGTACCTTATATTGCTGGATCAGATCTGTCACCTGACGAGTTATATAGGGATCCACACTGGGGTTGGTAAATACAACGATATGAATGTCCTTATCCAGTTTGCTCAGCGTACTGATCGTCTGATCAGACAAGGTAAAGCTCTTGTTCTTGGTCATATCAAGCTGAAAGCCTTTGATCGAGTGAAGAAAAATCGTCAGAATGATAAAAATACCGACGACGGCAGCAGAGAATACGACCGCATTCGTTCCACGTATCCATTTATTCATATGCTCACCTCCACCGCTTTCTTTCAAGAACTTGAATACTCAGAACAATAAAGACAGCAGCAAGCGTCACATAAAAAAGAATATCGCCGCCATGCAGCACGCCCTTCTGCAAATTCACGGTATGACTGGTTAGTGAAAACTGGCCAATCCACTCCTTGAGCTTCCCGCCAAAGCTATCGCTAAGCCATTCAATCAACCAGAGCATCAGCAAAATAACAAATCCCGCAATGCCCGCCACCATTTGATTACTCGTCAAGCTGGAAGCGAATAAGCCAATCGCCATCATCGCCGCCCCCAGCAGAAACATGCTTAAATAAGAAAGCCAAAGTATAGACTGATCCAGCGTGCCAAAGCCTGACATAATCAGCGGATAAATAAGGCTAATAACAACAAGCAGAACCTGCACGATCAGAGCTGCCAAATATTTTCCAAAAACAATCTCACCAATTCCGGCAGGGGAAGTAAGCAATAGCTCGTCAGTACCCTGACGGAATTCATCGGCAACTAACCTCATAGTAAGCAGAGGAATGATGAACAAGAATATAAAAGTCGTGTTGCCCACAACGTAGCGTGCATCTACAATAGCGGGTTGCGAGCTGACAAAGTTCACATAAAAGAAAAAGCTCGAAAGCAATACATAAAAAGCAAACGCAACATATACAACTGGTGAAAAGAAGTACATCTGCAGTTCCTTCGAGCAAATCGCCCACATCCTACGCATCCGCATCCACCTCCGGCTCGTCGGTCGTCAGCTTCAGGAATATATCCTCAAGGCTTAAGCTCTCACGCTTCATCTCCAGAATCGGATAACCCGCTTGAGCCATGCGATAAAATAGAGCTTCCCGTATATCCGTATGCTCAACTGAAGTAACTAGAAGTCTCACGGACTCGGAAGTACCATCCACGGAACCCTTGATTTCACTGCTTGCGGCATGGTTTACACCATCGTTTGCAACATCTCTCTCAGCATAAATGGCGTTATCGTTCATAGCTTCGCTGTTCGCCTCAGCAGTCTTCTCTGCGGTGCCTTCCCCATCCTGTACCTTCACTGATGCTACAGTCGCTATTCCATATAGCTGCTCAATAACTTGCTCACGCGGACCTTTAACTTCCAATGAAACCTCAAAAGTCTCGCCCATAGTCCGGCCAAGATTTTCTGGCTGCTCGTCGAGTACGACACGTCCTTGATTGATGATTAGCACACGGTTACAGATCGCATTAATTTCCGGCAAAATATGCGTGCTGAGCAGCACAGTATGCTTCTCCCCCAGCTCGTGAATAAGCTGACGAATCTCAATAATCTGCTTGGGATCCAGTCCCGAAGTAGGCTCATCAAGAATCAGCAGATCCGGCTCATGCACAATCGCCTGGGCTAATCCAAGACGCTGCTTGTAACCTTTGGACAAACCGCGAATCACTTGACGTTCACGCCCATCCAAGCCGAGCTTGCCGATGACGTCACTAATCCGTTTCTTTTGATCTCTGACTGGCACATCCCTCAAATTGGCAATAAAATTCAAATAAGATTGTACCGTCATCTCTGGGTAAAGGGGTGGCGTTTCTGGTAAATACCCAATTTTTCTCCGTGCCTTCTTCGGGTGATCAGCCATAGACAGCCCGTCCACCTGAATTTGTCCATGTGTTGGATTCAGATATCCGGTTATCATTCGCATCGTAGTTGTTTTCCCGGCCCCGTTCGGTCCCAAAAACCCGACGATCTCGCCGCGCTGCATGGAAAAATCAATATTGTGTACACCGCGTTGATTCTCGTATAACTTACTGACCTGCTTCACTTCGAGCACCTTGTGAACCCTCCCATTCTTTCTAAAGAGCTATAATCAAACTCAATATAACGATCAAAGAATAAACCTACATTAAATGAATCTGAATATAAGATTAAAAATATGTGTCAGAAATGTGAACGATCGTCTTTGAAATTTTCCCAATACTTCATCTAATACTTCAATGGATACAGTAGTCCCCTGAGTTATCTTTGTTAGCTCCAATGATCAATTCTCCCCTTTGAAAATAACGCCTGGCGGCGTCCTTTGAGGAGCGTGTTCGTGACGTTGGTGCATGGAGGGAGGGAATGGCTGTGGGCTCCAGCCGCTGTTAAAGATTTGTTCCCTTGATTGGAATGGATGAGGGGGTTGGAACAAATCTTTAAAGGCGGACGCTACCGCTCTTCCGCCCACAGCCATTCCCTCTCTTTAGCTACAATCGCGCGAACGCCAAGCTCAATCGGAAAGCCAGCAAGGTTTTTTTCTTGGTTGGAATATATTTTCAATCATTCAAAGGCGCTGGGGAAGAAGAGCGCACGCAGCCGGGAAGGATCTTCTACTTTAACGATGTTTTTCATCGTTAAAAGCATCAGGTCGGCTCCACATCCTTGCTTTAACGATGAAAAACCATCCATGACGTTCGTAGCCTACGTCACCACCAAGAATGAAAATAGTCCTATTTTCGTATAAACATCGTTAAGTCTAGTGCACGCTCATTTCGGCGGAGGGTGGGCCGCTACTAACGCTCAAACGGACTGACAGCAGAAGTTGCATACCTGAGGGAAAGGGATAGTGGCGATAGGATGAGCTTTCTTAGCTTCCTTTCTGATTAGTGGAGGGTTGGCTTTCCGCAATTAGAAGGCTGGCCCAATTCCATACTTTAACACTGTAAAGCACTTAAACTTTCTTATATGTCAAAAAAAGCAATGTAAAAATCCAAAAATCTCATGTTCTGTTCTTTGTACATATGTCAGAAAAATTATTTCTAAAAGTAAAACGTTCCGGCCATTGTACTTATGTCAGAAAAAATAATTTCCTGGTAACATCCCCACCCCAAGTCAGTGTTTAAACAATAGAAAGTTTATTTTTTCTTAATATTGTATTTTATGCCAGTTACGTCCCGAAGAAAAAGCAGCCAGAGGGATGCGGCATAACTGCTGCTCTTCTCTGGCTGCTCGGTTTAATTTCACGCTTTAATTGCACGATTAATTGTTAGTTCACTAGCTGTCCACGTGTCACACCAAGCTGATTGGTCGCTTTGAGCGATTTCCATACTTGGGTGCCGCTGATCCGGCCTTCCAGTGCACGACGGTAAAGCTTTAGCACTTCCTGTACTTTTTCCGCCGATTCCTCTAGAAATTCTACCCGATAGGAACGAACCCCAAGGTCCATGAAATGGCTCAAATATTCCGCACCGGATTGATCAACTGCATTATATACCGTATTCCGGCAGCCTTCGTCCACACGGACGGGATGAGACATACCGACACGATCCTGAAGAGAGACACGCTTCTCCTCACACGGTCTGCCACAGTTCGTAAAGTCCGTCCCTTCACTAAGGAAGGTACAGTAAACGCAGTGCTCGGTATGGAACATCGGCATATGCTGGTGAATGACAACCTCCAGCTTCGATGTGTCTGTACGACGAAGCAGATCGACCATTTGTTGAATGTTTAAATCATATGAAGGTGTAACCTTATTAAGCCCTGACTCAAGAAACAGGGAAACTGCCTTATGGTTTGCCAAGTTCAAGGAGAAGTCCCCGATAAGCTCTGGCTGATAATCACCCGGATGCTCCCATCTGTGCTTCATGAAGAAGTACACAGCACCTGTATTGCGTACAAGCACAGCATCCGGCTTCAGAGCCAGGATGTTGCGGAAATAGCCAGTTTCCCCAGGCATGTGAATACGCGGTGTAGCTAGCGCAATCTTCCGCCCGGCAGCATGAACGGCTTGTACAGCTGCAGGGAATTGCTTAATAAATTCGAAGTCAGCGTAAATAAACTCTACATCAGTCTCCAGCACGGCATGCACTTGCTCCAGAGTACGGCAGAGCGCCGTCAGCCTGGCTTGCTCCTTGCTTGTTGTACTTGTAGTTGCCGAGAATCCAGAGACTGCGGAAGGTGCAGAGGCTGCAGAGGCTGGTGTATCTTGGTACACTTCAACCGCATTTTTTTGATAGACGCGTGGTCTCTGCCGCTGCTCTTCCATCAGCTCCACCGCTTTGCGGCGGATACTATTAAGCTCGCGCATAGGTACAATTAAATCTCCGCTCAAATGTATCTCCAGCTTATCGAGCTCATATATGGTACCGCCGAGACGGCCGAATTGTTCTTGAAATAAGGCTTCATCCATAGGCCTTTTCTCGGCTTGAACGAGCATAAGCTCGGACTCTGCAAATACGGTATGGCCTGCCTTGGTATCGGTCCACCAGGTTTTAAGCGGCTGGCCTGCTGAGCCTGTAATCCTCACGCTGACCGGAAAGGTTCTGTAAGGCTTGTCGGTCTCATAAGTTTGTCTTAAACGCTTATCCAGATGCGGATCATTGGTCTTCCAGATCCGATCGCCGACATGCAGACGATTCAAGTCCACGTCATTACGCCCTGGTACGATCTCAATAAGACCGCCCTCGGCCTCGCCTTCCAGCTTCTCGCCCTTACGGCGAAGATCATAGATCCGGCCGCCTTCCTCCTTCTTCGTCGGGTCGCCAGCATCAAATACAATGCCGTCTCCCCGCTTCAGCGGAGCTTCCAGCTCACAAATGACGCCGTCGCGCAAAATCTGCCGCACACGTCCGACAAACACCCCGCGGCTCTTCGGGTAGGTCCCCTCGACTAGCAGCTTATTGTTCGTCCCTTTCAGGAAGCCAAACGTAAATCCGCGCGAGAAGCTTTGCTCCAGCTCACGCAGCTCCTCCTTGGACGCCCGCTCGTTCTGCCCGTCGAAATAACGGTCGATCGCCTTGCGGTACTTGCTTACAACGTTGGCGACATACTCAGGGCTTTTCAGCCTGCCTTCAATCTTGAAGGATCTGACGCCTGCTTCAATCAGCTCCGGTACAATCTCCAATGCCGCAAGGTCCTTCGGCGACAGCAGGTAGGCAACATCACCCATCGGCTTCTGGACGCCGTCAACCATCAAATCATACGGCAAGCGGCAGGCCTGCGCGCATTCCCCGCGGTTGGCGGAGCGTCCGCCCCACATTTCGGACGTCAAGCATTGCCCCGAATAGGAGACGCACAATGCTCCGTGTACGAATACCTCCATAGGCAGCTTGGCTTGATCTCCGATCTGCTTGATCTGCTTGAGATTATTCTCCCGCCCGAGCACGACACGCTCAATATCGAAAGGCTTCGTGAATTCAACCGCCTCCGGCGAGGTGATCGTCATCTGTGTCGATCCGTGAATCGGGAAATCGGGGGAGATTTCGCGAATCATTTTCACAAGACCAAGATCCTGAACAATGACCGCATCTACACCTGCGTCCACGCAGGCCTCAATCAGCTTCTTCGCTTCGCCTAGCTCCTCCTCAAACACGAGGATATTGAAGGTTAAAAAGCCTTTTATTCCATATAAATGAAGGAAAGACATAATCTCTGGCAGCTCGTCCATCAGAAAATTATGTGCTCTTGCCCGTGCGTTAAATTTCTCCACGCCAAAAAAAACGGCATCCGCACCATTCGCGACTGCCGCCCTCAGGCAATCCCAATCACCGGCCGGCGCTAACAGTTCTATATCTTCCCTGCGTATTGTATGCATTAGGGGTGTTCCTTTCCATTGACAATTCTGTTCTTCTCTTTAGTGTAACAGAAATAACGGGAGGGAAGCCAATCGAAAATTTGAATTACCGTATTAAATTGTATTGAAATTGTTTAGAATTATAGTAAACCACGATATATGCCAGGGACAGAACCCGCGATTTCTACTGCACCTACAGCACCAGCATAAAAATCAATGGGTCCAGCACCGCCAATCACCGCATATGCATATCCTTCTCCCGACATCGCATGCATGCTCTCCAGGAGTAACGCTTTGCCAATGCTTTTGCCTCTGTAAGTCTCGTCAACACCTGTGGGTCCGAAAAAGTTTTTGCAGGTGGAATCATAGCAAGCAAACCCAAGAATCTTCTTATTCTCGACGGCAATGTAGCATGAAACTGGAAGTCTGGAGAAAGCAACCTCGCATTCACTTGCCCAGCCTTCATTGAACATTTGCCTGACCCATTCGACAACGACGTGTTTTTCCGGTGCAAGCGCCCTTCTGATCTCAATTCCGGACTCGCTTAATTTCTGAACAAGGGGCCCTGACGCAGGTAATTCATACAATTTGACAAGCATATCAGGCATGCGGTTTCCTCCTAGAATTCCTAAGTAATTTCTTCATTGGTGATTTAATTTGCTATATAATTCGGTAATACAATTGATGATATAACCACTCCCCCTAGGCGTCAAGGTGTTTCCAAGTACTTTCCGTCACCCAATGAGCATTGTCCACCTCGAAAGTTAACAAACCAGGGCATAAATGCTATAATGGCGAGGATAGTTACCTACACTTATAATTGAGGGATTCCTTTGTCTTTTAATAAATCAAGAGTTCTAGTACAAAAGCTGCTTATTGCTATTGCCATTTTACTGCTTGTTGCCGTTTCGCTTCTATTTATTATACAGAAGGAAGATAAGGTCAGTCTGCTCTATGTAACTAATGGGGACAGCCTGGATACCTCTGCCTTCGAAAATTTCGAGCAGTCACTTCAAGCTAATTTGGATGTGGAGAAGCTGAGTCTGTCTGTCGCTACTCTCAAAAAGCTGCGCGCCTACGATGCCGTCTACCTGGATCCCGCTCTACTCCAGGAGGGCAAGCTTTCCACCGTTCGTGAAGGTATGCAGCAAGGTAATAGTGAAGGTAATAGTGAAGCTTATAGGGATATGCTGATCAGCTTTGTTAAACAGGGCGGGCATTTATTTCTCGAAAATGGCTTTGCCACTGCTTTCCCGGCTGATTTTCTGGGAGCGGAGAAGGTTGTGACCGTGCCGCCGGTCTCTGGTGTTCCTGGATTCGTTTTTCCGGAGGCGGATGCGAATATTGGCGGTATGCAGCAGGTGTTCAAGCTTTTTACCGAGAGCTATTTCAAAAGGAACACCATGGAGGAGCTTCCCGGCTTTGATTGGGGATACGGTCTGGTGCCTTCTACAGCCAACACGCTTGTCGGCTTGGATGGTCTTGCGCTTTGCTCGCTTAATCAAGTAGGTGCCGGAACGGTTTTACTCAGCAGCAGCTTTATGCCGAACCGTTATTTCCCGACTGGCTATGACATGGAAAGCGGTATGGACCCGAACCAGGGCTTTGCCCAGCTGGCCGAGCGTTATGACAGCAAAGCTCCAAGCGTGCCCGGAACCGCTTATTTTAATAAAAGAGCACTGCCGCTTGAGCCTTATTTCAACTTTGCCTTTTCCGCGGCGAACTCCTTGTTCCGCAGTGAGTATACCGCTTTTGTGTCCAAGCTGAAGCACGGCTACAGCATCAAAAAGGTGCTCGGACCCAATGGCCGGCCTGCTATGGCTTTTCAGAATCATTTTGAAGCGTTGCCTTCTATAGGTCAGATGGATGGCATTCAGTGGGCGGAGCTGCTCAAAAGTTACAATCAGATCCCGTCCTTCACGCTCGTGCGTTCCTCGTTCTATTGGGGGCAATGGCGGGAGAGCCTCACCGTCCAGCTCAACAGCGGAACCAACGAGCAGCCTCAGTTCGCCGGCGAGCTGCCGGGCTCGGGCTACAGCAGCGGCCTGCACCTGCTGAGCGGCGGGCAGCCGCTGCGGCTCGCCACCTTCCTGCCGTACCGCGATCTCGCCAGCGCGATCGAGCTGCCCTACCGCGCGTTCCCGGCGCTCGCGGACATCGACGGCGATGGCCGCCTCGACCTGCTCGCCGGCAGCGCCGACGGATTCGTGTATGCTTACACGAATCTGGGACCTGACGCAGCGACTTACGCAAGCGAGCCGCTGCCTGAAGGAGCAGCCCCGCCGGACACCTTCGGCGAGGCCCGCAAGCTGGAGCTGGAGTCGGGGACTCCTGTCCAGCTCCAGCCTTACGCCGCCATTCACGCTGCTGACGTGAATGGCGACGGCCTGCCGGACCTCGTCGCTTCCGACGAGTCCGGCGCTGTGCTCCTGCTGCCGGGGCGCAGCGGCGGCAAGTTCGCTGAGCCTGTGCAGCTCAGCGCAGGCACGGGCAAGCTGCAGGTGCAGGGCCCTGCAGCAGCGGTCGTCGCCGACGTGAACGGCGACGGCGTGCTCGATCTCGTCGTCGGCGATGGCGACGGACGCGTGCACTTGTTCGAGGGCATCAGCGGCAGCGATGGCCTGCGGTATGAGGCGGGCAGGGAGCTGTTCCAGCTGCCCGGCTTGAGGCGCTATGCCGCGCCTGCGGTGCGCGACATGAACGGGGACAGCCGACCGGATATTGTGGTAGGCAGCAACGAAGGGGACCTGCTGCTCTATATCCAGGAAGCCGATGGCTCCTGGACGGGTAAGGGTCCCCTCGAAGGAGCAACCCTCAACCAGGTGGGAAATAAAGCCCTGGTGGCTGGTCATAATTCAGTTCCGCTATGGTATGATATCAACCATGATGGAAAAGACGATTTGCTCGTAGGCAGCGTAGAGTTTGGTTCTCCTATAGCGATCGACAGCCCGCATTTTCCTTTCCAGTCAGAGCTGAAGGAATTTATTGCTTATGCGAAAGACAATTTCCTGGATTTGAATCCGCACGTCTTCGTGCATAACTTCTTTACCAGTGAGCAGGAGCTTAAGGAACTCTCTCTGCACAAGAAAGCGTTCGAGACACTTGGAATTCCCTGGAACAACCCGGGAACCAACCAACATACATGGCGCGTTAACAATCTGGACCCGCGACAGACGCTGCGCAGTGAGCAGGAGCAAGGCATCTGGTATAACTTTGGCTTTTTCCCTGCCCATTCGCCAGTGATCTCTAGACCAGAGCATATCTGGTCGTTGCCCTTCCTGCTGCAGGATAAGGATAGCAAGTCTGCATCACCTATGCTCGTCCATACACCAACTCCGGTGCTGCATCTTGATGGTCCGAGTCCAACCACGGATATTTTTCGATCCATGGCCGCGCTTGATATGCCAATTGACTATTTCGAGCATATTGAGTATCATTTTCCGAATTCCAATAAAATCGCCAATCTGAGCAAGTTTGCCGATTATTTTGACAAGCTGCGGACTGAGGAAGAATATAACTTTATGACTGAAACGCAAATGGCCCAAGCTCTGCTTACCGCCATGAAAAGCAAAGTCAAAGTAAGCCGTCCTTGGGCTGTGTATTTGTGGAATAAGCTGAAGGACCGTTTGGCACCTGATAATCCACATTGGGATTTACGGATTACTCCGGATTTAAGTCAAGTGCCGGAGCAAGCCGGGGCTTACAAAAGCACTTTGGGTGTGGAGATTGAGAAAGGAACCAAGCTTTACTCCTACTCGCTGCATACAAACTCCGATATATATTTACAACGGGAGAACAGCTTCTATGTCGGCGTAGGAAAAATGGTTTCTCTGCATATCGGGCCAAGCGATGCAAGCCTGCATTTGCTCCGCTCCAATGTACCGTTTACGATGCACCGGGAGAGTGACCAGCTGCGCATTGACCTGCTTTCAGCTGGCATGCAGCAGATCAAGCTTTTTAGCCCGGAAGCCCTTGTTATTGAAAGCTTAGAATCTGATCAAGGCAGCTCAGATCTGAAAATTGAGCATAACGCCAACGAGCAAACATACACAGTTACTCATTACGGAGACATAACAAGTATTACAGTCCGCAGAGCTGAGAAGTAAGGGCAGCTTACCACTGCCATTCATAATAGCCAAGTAACACCCAATTACCCACTATCCCATCCATACAGGAGGCTTCATCCATGTCTAATGAGGAATTTTTGCAGCAGTTGGAGCAGCATATCCGTGAGCGTTATGAGATTGAGGCTGACGACGACGATTTTAACCTGGATGTTCATTTGTTCGATTACGGATATATTGACTCCATCGGCGCTACTGCGCTAATTGCTCACATCGAGAAAACCTACAACGTCCAGGTAACCAACCAGGATCTGATGCTCTATCCGCTCAACACGGTTCGTGAAATAGCCGATTTCATTTCTAACAAGATAGCGAGGTAACCGATCATGGAATGTGTAATTTCTCTTGAGCGTTTAGCTGAAAGCCAGCATGGACAACTGAAATATGCCTCCGCCTTCGTCGATGAGCATATTCGCGATATTCGGATTGTGGACGGCTTTATCCATATCGAGCACGAATCTCCGTTGGGCAGCGATGTAGTGTCCGAACGTGTTAACCGCCTGATTGAGCGTTTTTCCAAAGGAGATTTCGGCTTTAAAGAAAA
Source organism: Paenibacillus eucommiae (assembly GCF_017874215.1). Lineage (GTDB taxonomy): Bacteria > Bacillota > Bacilli > Paenibacillales > NBRC-103111 > Paenibacillus_AI > Paenibacillus_AI eucommiae. Next base: position 206,257 of record NZ_JAGGLB010000014.1, on the reverse strand, counting down.
TATTTTGTTTGAAAACAAGATCACTACTCCTTACACAGGAGATATCATTTCCGAGCTGATCGACAGCAAGGCTATCAAGGTACTTGAGCCTGGCCTTTTCATTTTTCGCGAGCCGTTTTCCAGCCTGATGCGCTTTCTAGATTTTTCCTTCGTGAACAAGATTGCCAAACGCTTTGAAGGCATGCAGGAGGAGTCTTACCCTGCCGTTATCCATTGCGAAACCTTAAATAAAACGAACCATTTCACTTCATTTCCGGAGCATATTCATTTCTTGACCCACCTTCGTGAGGATCTGGATGTGATTGAAGCCTTCTCAGATTCGATTCGTAAAGCTGGAGGTTGGAATAAAGATCAAGCCCTTGAGCTTGACAAGAATATGCCGCAGCCGAATTTTGTTATGAATCCATCTACCTGTTATCACTGCTACGAAGGCCTGCAGGACGAAACGCTGGAAGGAGACGGGATCGTCGTTACCGCCATTGCCAAATGCCACCGCTTCGAATCCAAAAACCACAGTGATTTCGGCCGTCTGCTCGATTTCTCGATGAGGGAAATTATTTTTGTCGGTAAGCCTGACTTTGTCAAAGAAAACCGCTTGAAATCCATTGAATATTTGAAGGAACTGGCCGTTGAATGGGAAGTTGACAGCTTGCTGGAGATTGCTAACGATCCTTTCTTTACCAATGATTTTCAAGTGAAGGCCTCCTTCCAGCGCAATCAGGAAATGAAATACGAGCTGCGCTTAACGGTTCCTTATCAAAATAAATCAATCGCCTGCAGCTCCGTTAATTTTCATAGCAACACCTTCGGCAATGCCTTTAACATCAAAATGGGCAAACGTAACGCTGTCACTGGCTGTGTAGGCTTTGGCATAGAACGCTGGGCGTTCGCTTTCTTGGCTCAGTATGGACTGGATCAGGAGCAGTGGCCGACAACTTTCCGTGAGCAGTATGCAGATTGGCAAGAGAAATCGCTGTAAGCTCCTATCAAACCAAGTAATGAGTGATATCCGTTGAAACTATTCTCTTTTCTTAAAGCGAACAGCTTTGTGCTCTTATTTCTGGCGGTGCTCCTGCTTTCCAATGCGCTGATTTCCTTCTGGAATCCGATGGAGAGCTCCCGCCGCTTTTACAAAAATGATTTTACCAAAACGCTATTCCACCACAGCTGGTCCCGCTCGGGGCCGGTTTTCTTCGGCAATTCGTCAGTGACCGGTGCGTATATCGAAGAGAAATCGGCGTCGCCGCTTGTTGAGATGGGCTTATCCTATGGAAAGCTGACTGATTTGCAGGGCATTTTGCAAAAAGATCTGTATCAAATCAAAGACCAGCTCGTTATTGGCATAGATGTGCACACGATGATTGACAGCCTAGAAACGGATGCTACTTATCAGTGGTTTAAGCCTTGGTATCAGCCCTATGTATATACGTATCGCGACTATTTTCGTAAAACCGGCGAGGATTTTGTAAAAAATTTGAGCAATGGCAGCTTGGCCTACACGCCTTCATGGATCGACAAGATGCTTTATTTCGGCCAACAGGACCAAGCCTGGATGAAGGACAAATGGAATGACTATGACCAGCGCTTCGGCTGGATGCGTCTTAAAGATTTCCAGAAAAACCTGGACGCCCTGGATTGGGTCATCGCCTATGCCGCTGATCACAAGCTGCCGCTGCGTGTCATCTGGATGCCTTGGCATCCTGACTATAAGCATCCGCCTTATGTCGCAGAGCTCAAACAAGCCGTCAACAGCAGCCTGGAAGCTGGCAGCGTCCCCATTCTTGATCTAATGGATACTTTTGATGCTAAGTATTTCCATGATCTTGTTCATTTGAATCGCGCAGATGGTGCACCGCAGTTTACGAAGGAGGTTGACGCATGGCTAGAGTCGTTAAGAAAACCTTAGAAATCTTAGCTTACCTTCTCATGCTCTACTTAGTGCTTGTGTATTTTACAGGAAACGGCTTATTTATTTACGAGGGATTCTAATCAAGGGAGTACTGCAGCTATGTTTTATTTGAACATGAACGCAATAATGGCAATGCTCGGCATGGTCGTCATTCTTATGCTTACCCGCCGTTATCCTAACAATAAAAGAGTGCTTACCCTGCTGTTCAGCGTCTGCTTCCTGCTATTGTTCAGCAAGAAGCTGCTTGTGTTCTATCTGATTTTTACGCTGCTTAATTATTTGGGTTTTGTTTATTTATGCCGCACGAAACTTTGGCGCACAGCCACGTTCCTGTTTGCGATCCTTGCTAATGTGGCTGCTGTATTCATCGGTATCCGGTTTTTCGTCATGGGTATTTTTCAAAATCCGTTATTTGACACGATCATCTACCTCGGGCTTATCTATAATGTGCTGAAGGTGATCGATGCTTACTATTTTGCTTACTTTTTTGAGAAAAAAGGACAAGTTCCCCTGCTGGATTACAGCAATTATATTTTATTTATTCCTACCTTTACGTCTGGCCCCATTCTCAAATTCCGTGATTTTATGGCTGACAGCAAGAAACCTTACACAGTAAACGCAGCCTTGTTCGAAGATAGCATAAAGCGTATCGTCCTCGGGCTATTCAAAAAAATTGTACTTGTCACCTGGATGACTGGCGTTTTTAACGATGTGCTTCAAAATGATCTGCACACCCACCAATCCATCTTCCTGATGATTTGGTTTTATGCTTTAATCTACTTCGATTTCTCAGGCTACTCGGACATTGCTATTGGCTTTGGGCGACTGATGGGCTACACCATGCCGGAAAATTTCAAACGGCCGTTCCTGTCTCCTACCTTAACTCAATACTGGCGTAATTGGCATGCTACTCTGGGAGATTTTTTCCGCGATCATATCTTCATGTTCTTTTCCCGGAAAACACCATCCCGCCTTACAGCGGCAGGCTTGTCTCTGCTCATTATGGTGCTCATTGGCTTGTGGCACGGCTTCTCATGGCTTTATCTCTTATGGGGCGTTTATCATGGCCTTCTGTTAGCTCTGGAAAATTTATTTCAGCTTTCGACCGTCAACAAAAAGAAGTCTTCCAAGACTTATTTCTATTTCCGCTGCTTTTGCACGCAGGCCCTTGTTACCCTGGCTGTAATCATTTATAGCCCGGATCATGAAGCTGTGCTGCGGATTTATCGCGGTCTGCTGAACCTCCCTTCTTTTTAACTGGAAACAATGGTATAATTTGAAATGATCGCGCGTTCTTTTTACCATTTCTGGAGGTGTAGGTTAATGAAATTAGGCGTATTTATGGTACTTTTCGCGGGTAAGCCCTTTGAGGAAGCGCTGGACTATATTTCATCCAAGGGTCTTGATGCAGTTGAGATCGGAACAGGCGCTTATCCTGGCAATGCTCACTGTAAGCCCGAAGAGCTTCTTGCTGACGCTGGAAAGCTTAAAGCCTTTAAACAGGCTGTAGAATCAAGGGGCCTTACGATTAGCGCTCTAAGCTGTCATGGCAACCCACTTCATCCACAAAAGCAAATATCTCAAGAGCATCATAATACCTTTCTCCAAACCGTAGAGCTGGCTCAGCGCCTGGAAGTTCCTGTAGTCAATTGCTTCTCAGGCTGCCCAGGCGACCATGAGGATGCTAAATATCCGAACTGGCCGGTAGCTCCTTGGCCGAACGATTTCCAGGAAATACTGAGCTGGCAGTGGGAAAATAAAGTTATTCCTTATTGGACTGAAAGCGGCAAATACGCTTCTGACCGCGGGGTCAAAATTGGCCTTGAGCTGCATGGCGGATTCTCCGTACATACCCCTGCCACTTTGCTTAGACTTCGTGAAGCAGCAGGCGAGGTTATAGGAGCTAACCTGGATCCGAGCCATATGTGGTGGCAGGGCATTGACCCTGTGCAGTCCATTAACATTCTCGGGCGTGCAGGAGCTATTCATCACTTCCATGCCAAAGATACTTCCATCGATCCAATCAACGTCAACCGCTATGGCCTCACTGACATGCAATCCTATACACATATGCTTGACCGGGCATGGCAGTTCCGTACCGTTGGCTACGGGCATGATCTCAAAGCGTGGGCAGATATCATCAGCGCGCTTCGACTGGTAGGCTACGATTACGTAGTAAGCATTGAACATGAAGACGGATTAATGTCCGTTGAAGAAGGCTTTAGCAAAGCCGCTCAGAACCTGCAGCAGCTTCTTATCAAGGAGCCACTTGGAGAAATGTGGTGGGTGTAACAGCCTCACATTGAAAACTTGAAGATTGAAGTCCAGATGCTCAAAAAAAGAAGCCAACAACCGCCGCATTTGCGGAAGCTGTTGGCTTTTTGTTACACATTTATAAGGACTTGCGTCTCTAAGAACTACCAACCCGATATCATCACAAAGTCCATCAGCAAAAAGACTAATAAAGCAACAACTGAAAAGCCAATTGCAAACTTATTCTTTCTTCTTGCGGATAGAAGCCTAATGCAAGCTATTGCAATAACGATTGTGAAAAGCAGAACAAAAGGGTCGAACATTGTAAATGTACCTGTATATGTGCTGGTTTTTTCCGCCTCTTCCGCTAAAAACATTGAGAGACCTCCTCTTCGTATCTCGTACCATATCATTTTACCTCTATGTTAGCTTGATTAGCTTTGTTATGCAAGCGATTCAAGGCATGTGTAACAAGTTTGTCACCTTTTTAAGAAATTCTCGTCCTAGCTGTACATATTTCACGGATGAATCGTGATTTTCTAATCTTCTCCACAAGTATAAAATATCCATTTTATCGAATATTTATTACGCGGAACATGCTGGGCCCGTATTTAAATCGATCCTGCCAGGCTTTACGGCCCTATCGCACTGTCCTCCAACGGTTCACAAAAAACCATCAGGGATTCAATGCTCCCTGACGGTTCTTTCTTATCCTACAGCGTCCTCCAACACTTTAAGCCGCTTATCGTAATCTTCTGAACGCTGGCGATCACGCTCAAGTACTGGCTTCAAGTATTGTGCAGTGTAAGATTTCTTTACCTTAACTACTGCCTCTGGAGTACCGACGGCGACAATTTCTCCACCACGGTTGCCTCCATCTGGTCCTAGGTCGATGATATAATCTGCTGTTTTAATTACATCCAGATTATGCTCAATGACAAGCACGCTTTCTCCATTGTCTACAAGACGGTGCAGCACCTTCAACAGACGGTCAATATCGTCAATATGAAGCCCGGTCGTGGGCTCATCAAGAATATATATCGTCTTGCCTGTGCTGCGGCGGTAGAGCTCAGCAGCGAGCTTCACACGCTGTGCTTCCCCACCGGATAGCGTAGTGGCCGGCTGACCCAGGTTCATGTAGCCAAGGCCAACATCCAGCAGTGTTTGCATTTTACGGTGAATGCGCGGAATATTTTTGAAGAACTCGACAGCATCTTCAATCGTCAACCCAAGAACTTCGGAAATATTGTTCCCTTTATACTTCACTTCCAGAGTTTCGCGATTGTACCTCTTACCTTTGCATACTTCACAGGGTACGTAAACATCAGGTAAAAAATGCATTTCTATCTTAATGATTCCATCTCCGCGGCAAGCCTCACAGCGGCCGCCTTTGACATTAAAGCTGAAACGGCCTTTCTTGTAACCGCGGATTTTGGCTTCGGTTGTTGATGCGAACAAGTCACGGATATCGTCGAACACTCCCGTGTATGTTGCAGGATTGGAACGCGGTGTCCTTCCGATTGGCGACTGGTCGATTTCAATTACTTTATCGATATGCTCAAGTCCAAGCACTTCTTTATGCTCTCCAGGGCGCACTTTGGCTCCGTTAAGCTCTTTAGCTAAGGTTTTGTACAGTATTTCATTGATCAAGGTGCTCTTGCCTGAACCCGAAACTCCTGTAACGCAGGTAAATATACCTAGCGGTACTTTCACCGAAACGCCTTTTAAATTATTTTCTTTGGCCCCTTTGATCTCCAGCCATTTACCATTAGGCTTGCGCCGCTCTGGAGGAATGGCAATAAACTTCTTACCGCTTAAGTACTGGCCGGTTAAAGAGTTGGAGTCCTCCATCAGCTCTTGCGGAGTACCCTGAGCAATCACCTGACCTCCATGAATCCCTGCTCCTGGTCCGATATCAATGATATAATCGGCGGCCATCATCGTATCTTCATCGTGCTCTACGACAATTAGCGTGTTTCCAAGATCGCGCATATGCTCAAGCGTCTGAATAAGTCTGGCATTATCCCTTTGGTGCAGCCCAATACTAGGCTCATCCAGAATGTAAAGGACGCCCATCAAGCTTGAGCCGATCTGGGTAGCAAGACGAATCCTCTGCGCTTCGCCTCCGGACAATGTCCCAGCAGCACGATGCAAGGTCAGGTAATCCAGTCCAACGTTGACGAGAAAGCCTAGTCTTGCATTAATTTCTTTGAGAATCAATTGGGCAATTGCCAGCTCTCTATCAGTGAGTTTAAGGCCCCCAAACCATTCCTGTGCCTCTCCAATGGACAAAGCTGTAGAATGAGCAATATTCCTGCCATTGATCGTGACAGCCAGCGTTTCGGGCTTCAGACGCTGCCCTTTGCATTTGGGACAAGGCTTAGAGCTCATATAAGATTCGATATGCTCACGAATACCTTCGGAGAATGTATCCCGGTAACGCCGCTCCAGGTTGCGGATAATCCCTTCGAATGGAACGAGCGCTTCTTTGGTGACGCCCATATCGCTCTCATAGCGGAAGCGGATTTTCTCCCCGCCAGTCCCATACAGCAATATTTTCATTTGATCATCTGTAATTTCAGAGATGGGTACATCCCGGGGAATCTTATAGTGCGAGCATACTGCCGCCAGAAACTGCGGGTAATAATTGGACGTACTTCCCGCCCAGGCTTCAAAGGCGCCTTCTTCGATCGACATCCTCTTATTTGGTACCAGCAGCTCTGGGTCAACAATCATTTGACTGCCCAAGCCATCGCATTCCGGGCAAGCTCCGAAAGGGCTGTTAAATGAAAACATTCTCGGAGCGAGCTCTTCGATGCTGAAGCCGCATTCTGGACAAGCCAGATTTTGGCTGAACAGCAGCTCTTCCTTCTCCATAACGTCGACCAGAACCCTGCCATCAGCAAGCTTCAGCGCTGTTTCCAACGAATCGGCAAGCCGGGCATGGACGTCATCCTTCACTACAATTCGGTCGATCACAACTTCAATCGTATGCTTTTTATTTTTTTCCAGTTCAATTTTCTCAGAAAGTTCGATAATTTCTCCATTGACCCGAACTCTGACAAAGCCTTGTTTTTGAATATCAGCGAGCAGCTTGACATGCTCTCCCTTACGGCCTGACACAAGCGGAGCCAGAATCTGCAGTCTTGTCCGTTCCGGATATTCCATAATACGGTCGACCATTTGCTCTACGGTCTGGGAGGTAATTTCAATTCCGTGTGTAGGGCAATGCGGTCGTCCAACCCGGGCGAAAAGAAGACGTAGGTAATCATATATTTCCGTAACTGTACCCACAGTAGAACGCGGATTACGGCTTGTTGTTTTCTGATCAATCGAAATCGCCGGTGATAAACCCTCAATGGAATCCACATCCGGCTTGTCCATTTGTCCCAGGAATTGTCTGGCATACGCCGATAGGGACTCGACATATCTGCGTTGTCCCTCTGCATAGATCGTATCAAAGGCTAAAGAAGACTTCCCCGATCCGCTTAGCCCGGTAAGCACAACGAAACGATCACGCGGAATCGTAACGTCTATATTTTTTAAATTATGAGCTCTTGCTCCTTTAATGATGATACTCTCTCTGGCCACTATGAAATCCATCCTCTCCAAATCTCACTTATCGGAAATCGCCAAGCTAGGCTTCCGCCTTAAGTTCCAAAACCGCATCACGCAGCTCGGCAGCTCTCTCAAACTGCAGATTTTTTGCGGCTTCCTTCATTTCCGCCTCGAGACGCTCAATTAATGAAGCGCGGTCCTTCTTGGACATCTTCGCTCCCTTGATATCCGTCAAATAATCGGCTTTCTGCTCAGCTACCTTCGTTGCCTCAATCACATCACGAATTTTCTTGGCGATCGTAATCGGTGTAATCCCACGCTCTTCATTATGCGCTTCCTGTACCTCACGCCGCCTGTTTGTCTCGCGAATCGCTTTCTCCATGGAATCGGTGATCCGATCCCCATACATAATGACACGGCCATCCGAGTTTCTTGCCGCCCGCCCTATCGTCTGAATGAGTGAACGTTCCGACCGCAGAAAGCCTTCCTTGTCGGCATCGAGAATGGCTACTAATGAGACCTCCGGTAAATCCAGTCCTTCCCGCAGCAGGTTGATACCAATCAGGACATGGAAGGTACCGAGCCGTAAATCACGAAGAATCTGCATCCGCTCCAGCGTCTTGATATCGGAGTGCAAATAGCGCACTTTGATGCCGATTTCCTTCAAGTAATCCGTTAAATCCTCGGACATTTTCTTGGTTAAAGTCGTCACCAGCACACGTTCGTCTCTGCGTATCCGCTCATGAATTTCATGAATAAGATCATCAATCTGACCTTTGGTAGGCCGGACTTCAATAATAGGATCCAAAAGTCCTGTAGGCCTGATGATTTGTTCAATCATCTCCGGACAATGCTCCATTTCGTAAGGTCCTGGAGTTGCCGAAACATACAGGATCTGTGTCATCTTCTCTTCAAACTCCTCGAAACGAAGAGGCCGGTTATCTAGCGCAGAGGGCAGCCTGAAGCCGTGCTCCACCAGCACTTCCTTTCTCGCCCTATCGCCATTGTACATAGCGCGGATCTGCGGCAAGGAAACGTGGGACTCATCAATGATAAACAACATATCCTCAGGAAAATAATCCAATAAAGTATACGGAGTTGCTCCTCGCTCACGAAAGGTCAGCGGTCCTGAATAATTCTCAATACCAGAACAGAAGCCCATCTCCTGCATCATTTCCAGGTCATAACGGGTGCGCTGCTCCAGACGTTGTGCCTCCAACAGCTTTCCTTTGTCATGCAGCTCGGCAAGACGCTCCTCCAGCTCGCGCTCAATGTTGACGATAGCCCGTTTCATCGAATCCTCATGCGTCACGAAGTGAGAGGCCGGGAAGATGGCAATATGATCGCGCTCTCCGATGATTTCCCCAGTGAGCACGTTAATTTCTGTAATCCGTTCTATTTCATCCCCGAAAAGCTCCACCCGAACTGCGTGTTCGCCATGAGAAGCAGGGAAAATTTCAACAACATCGCCCCGCACCCGGAAGGTGCCGCGGACAAAATTCATATCATTTCGCTGATATTGAATATCTACTAGCCTATGCAAAAGCTCGTTGCGGGACTTCTCCATACCTACACGCAGCGAAAGCAACAGGGAGCCGTATTCCATCGGCGATCCCAAGCCGTAAATACACGAAACGCTCGCAACAATAATGACGTCCCGCCGTTCGAAAAGAGAGCTTGTAGCCGAATGGCGAAGCTTATCAATCTCTTCATTGATACTGGAATCCTTCTCAATGAACGTATCGGACGAAGCAATGTAAGCCTCCGGCTGATAATAATCGTAGTAGCTGACGAAATATTCAACAGCATTGTTGGGAAAAAACTCTTTAAACTCGCTGCACAATTGGGCGGCGAGTGTTTTATTGTGAGCGATCACCAGCGTTGGGCGATTCAACTTAGCTATGACTTGAGCGGCAGTGAACGTTTTCCCTGTTCCCGTTGCCCCTAATAGTGTTTGATGCTTGTTGCCCTGTTGGATGCTTTCCAAAATCTCTTCTATGGCTCTAGGCTGATCCCCTTGGGGAGTAAAATCCGATACGAGCTCGAATTTCTTTTGACTGACGACAATATCATTCATATCATTCATAATTATCACCTACACCGAGGAAGTAAAAAACTTATCTCTAAACTTTTTAAAGTTCGAATCCGATAATAAATTAGGTAATCCGACATATTCAACATCATAAGAATGTTTGTTCCCGTTTTATTATACCTTTTTTTATCCGTCGATGCAAATATTAAAACTTTCCTGCGCACGGTTTTTTTAGAATATCAGAACATATATTATTTCATACTCTGTCTGATATTTCCAGATAAAGCAGTTAATCTGCCTATTCTTTCTCATGCTGAACTAGGGGTGGTACTAACGTGGATTTATCAACAATAATAGGTTTGGTTATAGGCCTTGCAGGCTTGCTTGGAGGCTATATGATGGATGGCGGGCACCTTGATTCTTTGATCGTGCCGAGCGCTATGGTCATTGTTTTTGGAGGAACCTTTGGAGCTGTCATTATTAGTTTTCCTGTTTCAACCCTCGCCACGGTTCCCAAAGCATTGGGGATTGCCTTCAAGCAAGCCAAACGGGACCCCGGCGCAACCATCGAAGAGGTCGTGGATATGGCGTCTATTGCAAGAAGAGAGGGCGTATTGGCTTTAGAGCAGAGAGCCCAGGAACATCCGAATCCATTTCTCAAGGACGGACTCATGATGGTCGTTGATGGAACAGATCCAGAGCTGACCCGGCAAATTCTCGAGCTTGAAATGGATGCGATCGAACACCAGGTTGACAATATGGCCAAAGTGTTTGAAGCCGCTGGCGGGTACGCTCCAACAATGGGAATTATCGGTACGGTTATGGGCTTGATTCACGTCTTGGGGAGCCTGGATGACCCCGGAAGCCTAGGACCAGCAATTGCCGTAGCCTTTTGCGCTACCTTGTATGGAGTTATGAGCGCCAACGCGCTTTACCTTCCGCTTGCCAATAAAATCAAAATCCGCGGAAAGGAACAGGTTGCCGAGATGGAGCTTATGCTCGAAGGCATACTCGCGCTGCAAGCTGGTGAGAATCCGCAATTAATTAAGAAAAAGCTGGCCTCCTTCTTACATGACAAAGACTCCAAGAAAAGTAAGGTAGAGGAAGGTATAGACGATGTCGAGGAGAAGTAAGAAGAAAGAGGAACATGTCAACCACGAACGCTGGCTTATTACATATGCTGATCTTATCACGCTGCTGCTTGTCTTTTTCATTATCATGTATGCGATGAGCAAGATAGATGTAGAGAAATACACCGTGTTATCCCAAACCCTTAACTTACAATTTGCCAGCGGAGATTCCATCCTTGAGAAGGGGAAGGGCATAAGTGGGCAGCTTACTCCTATTGACGGGGACGCGGAAGATAAAGACAAAGATAAGACCAATGAAAATAAAGAAGAACAAGAGAACATCAAGAAGGAAAAAGAACTTGAAGATCTTTTGCGTAAAATAAACACCTATGTTAAAGAGCAAAATCTGCAAACCCAGGTATCGGCCACGAACACTAATAGAGGAGTAGCTATTACCTTAAATGATCTATTCCTGTTCGATCTGGGCAAGGCCGACTTAAAACCGGCATCCTTCCCGATTCTGCAAAAGCTTGCAAGCTTATTTCCTACTCTGGATTCTACTATAAGTATTGAAGGCCATACAGATAACCTTCCTTTGTCATCCGGCTCGCAGCTAATAGACAACTGGGGATTATCCGGCGCTCGCTCTTTATCCGTGCTGCGGTATTTCAAAAATACAGCAGGCCTGGATGACAGCAAATTCATCACAACAGGCTATGGCGACACGAAGCCCAAAGTACCAAACGACAGCGATGAGAACCGGGCTAAAAACAGAAGAGTTGAAATTATCGTTCTTCGCAACGATCCAACGCAGGATACGACCACAAAGCCTTAAATCATAATCATTTTTCAGGTTAATATTGTATTAAAACTACAGCATTTTTTAAAAATAAAAAGACCTGGCTAAGATAGCGTGCACATAAAGTGACTCGACCTTGCCATGTCTTTTTGTCATATCTTAAGACAGACGCCTTGCGGCGTCCTTTGATGAGCGTGTTCGTAACGTGGGTGCGTTTCGGAGGGAATGGCTGTGGGCTCCAGCCGCTGTTAAAGATTTGTTCCCTGAATGGTATCGATGAGGAGGTAGGAACAAATCTTTAAAGGCGGACGCTAACGCTCTTCCTCCCACACCCCTTCCCTCTCTTTAGCTGCAATCGCACGAACACCAAGCCAAACGGACAGCCAGCAAGGGTTTTTCTCTTGATTAGTGGAGATTTCCCAGCGGTCACAGGCGCTGGGGATGAAGAACGGCCCGCCAGCACTCACAACCAGAACTTTAACGATGTTTTTCATCGTTAAAAGCACCGGGTCCGCTCCATATTCTTACTTTAACGATGAAAAACATCGTTAAAATCTCTTTTAATCACCCTTAGAAGCCCTTCGGCCTCTTTTAACGATGAAAATCATCATTAACGTGACTGTTTGACCTGGACGACTTACTTTAACGATGAAAAACATCGTTAAAGTAGCACACGCTCAAAACCAACAAGCAGACTTCCAGTAAATGTTACTTCCTGAGAGAAAGGGATAGTGGCGATAGGGAAATCTGCGCTTCCTTTCTGATTCCCTTGGTGAATGAACAGTCACACCGATCACTTCATCACTGTAAAGCTGCACCATGTGACTAACTCCTTTCACTCCAGGCATCCCCTCTCTCAGCTACAACCGCACGAATACCACACTCTAACAGACTGCCTTACGAGTTTTTTCTCTTGGCTGGAGGAGATTTCCTAACGGGCAAGGATGCTGTCGCTTCTTCTAAGAATGAAGGGCTGCTACTTTAACGATAAAAACATCGTTAAGTGCAGCGGACCCTCATTTCGGGGGAGACGGACCGCTACTATCGCTCTTCCGCTCGACCGCTTCCAACCGTACAGGAGCAAAAGCCCCCGCCGGATCGTCTGATTCAACGAACAGCTTGAGCGCAGCCATTTTATTTCCCCAGTATTGCTCATAGTAAGCAAGCCATCGTTTTAGTTCCATAAGCGGCTCCGGATCAAGCCGGTACCGGGTTTCCCGGCCGACCTTCCGCTCTCTGACCAGCCCCGCATCAGCCAAAATACGCAAATGCTTGGAAACAGCCGTCCGGCTCATCGGAAAGTGGCCGCTGATTAGGGTGACTGGCATCTCCTGATCGCCGAGAAGCTTCAGCAGCCCGCGGCGGGTAGGATCGGCAATAGCCTGAAAAACGTCGTGCTTGGGCTCTGCCATTGTTAGGCCTCTACATAAGTGGCCAAAGATTTTTGAAGTCCACCCCAGCCTTGATTCATGCGCTCACGCACAATCTCATGGGACTCTCCAAACTCTGTGGCTTTATTAATATCCCAACCGGAATGGATGAGCGTAATTTCTGTCTTATCTTCCAATTCAGTAAGCTCGAATGTCAGACTCCAATCTTTACCCCACTCAAAAGAAAGACGATTAGGAGGAGCAAGCTCCGTTACCTTGCAGGGGGACTTGCCAAATGGCCCTGCCTCTAAATGAAATTCGTACCCAATTTCAGGCTGAAAATCATTTGGCATAAACCAGGCAGCAATACCTTCCGATGTGGCGACAGCGTTCCAAACTTTTTGAATCGGAGCATTCAGCACTAGTGTCTTGCGGATGTCAGGCAGCGTATTTTGAGATTGATGATCCATGTCCATTCCTCCAGTTTAAATTAAAACCATGTAATCAGAAACCTTTTACGAAAATTCTTACGAACTTTTTACGAAACCATTTGGTTTCGCTTTTCATTATACGAAACCAAATGGTTTCGTGTCAAATACAGAATTTGTGAATTGCTAGTACTAGCAGTACTAGCATACTTGAACAAGATCAAATGGCTCCCTGCTGGGAATCCCACTATCTACAAAGGTTTGCCGGATTTATTCGATCGTAAATCGATGAATTTATTGCGTAGATAGGTGAAAAGATGGGCTGGCTTCATCCCGACAAAATACATAGCTTCCTGATCGGGTGCCAGAATAATGCCAAGCTCATAATGCTCTCCAGAGAATATAGCCCTCTGCAAATACTTGATTTCTCCCTGCCGATTCACCACCTCCAGCTTGCAAAAGGCTGAATGAATCTGCATAGCAGTGTGCACGTCCGACTTGTTCAGTAATTTATACCCGTTTATCTTATGAATTATTTCATTAACTTGAATTCCCATCTCCGCTGCCGGACTACCAGGTATTACAGCAAGCACGGTAAGGCCGCGCGGTGAATGCACGTACATCGGAGTTTTCTTGGATTCCTGCCACTCACTGAACCATATAATTGCTTCATGAAGCGCTATACTGAGGATAGCCGCCACAGCAACCATAGGAGACCAGTAATGGGCTGCCACTGCAAAACCAAAAAGGATTAGTCCATACAGCACCAGCAAGCTGGCGGTTGAACGCGCCTTGTCTACAGGCAATCTAGAGGTTGTAAGTGCTGTAAAACCTATCATTACTGGAAACGCCATAAAGCTCCAGCCTGAGGCAAAATCAACTCCCAAAAGTGTGTTCCATGGCAGTGAATCTGTACTTCCCCCTTGAAGCGGCACCAGCATAAACAAAGGTACTGGCCAAAAGTTCTGCAACTGATAGCCGCCAATAATTCTGCCTCTTCTCGCTTCCAGAAATAAAGGGCTTGCCATTCTAGCTCCCTGCCAGGCTATTAACAAGCCTTCCAATATATGAAGCACAGCAACCAGCACAAGCAATGAAGGAATATCCATATCTACGATCAACTGAATAACGGGACCAACCGTTGGAAGGTCGCCAGCTTTTGGAATGACGTACAGTATGGCATGGGCGATACCCAATATACCGACTGAATAGGCTAAGCAGAAAAACCGCACCCGTGCCAATATTAAAAGAAGTGAGATTACCCATAAAAGAATAATAGCCTCCTGCTGAAGGCTCACGCCAACAAACATCATCACTACTGAAACGGAAAATCCGCCTATTAATCCCCAGAGCAGTGTCCGCCAGGATTCATCCAGCAAAGAGTGAAGACGGGTATGGAACAGCTTTCGTTCCAATTGAATTTGTTTGCGGTACTGCAAAATAATAAAGATAATGCCTATATAATAAAAAGGATTGATCAACAATTGCAGCCCCGCGAGCCAAAATCTGTGCAGCAGATGGGCGAATAAGTCCATAGATTGTTGCTCCTTCTCTAGAAAGAAATAGGAAGGCTGCTTCAGCAGCCTCCCTACTAGTCATTCGACTTGTTTGTTTCATTTCCTGCTTGACCAGCTGTTATTCTAATCATGTAGTCAAATTTATTTGTTGATCTGGCTTTGCAAAGCTTCAGCCGCGGCTTTCAGCTGCAGATCGTTTTTCGGGTCTCTGATTTCAGCCAAAATCGCCTTTTCCAGCTTATTAGCTGTTACCGTATCCACTTCCCCGGTTACTGGCAAGCCGTTAACACTTTGAAAGTTTTTTACAGCTTGAGCCGTTTTCTCACTAAAATATCCATCACTACGGTCGGCCGTAAAGCCAAGACCCGCTAGCATCAGCTGAAGATTCTTCACATCGTCGCTGGCCGTATCTGTCTTTAAAGTGACTTTCTTAGTAAGCGGCGCTGCTTTGAAATAGGCTGGTTGTTCAACCGCTATGTCGGGCACAACACCTTTTTTATGAATCCAGTTTCCGTTAGGAGTTAACCATTTGTAAACCGTCATCTTAATATTGCTGCCATCGCCCATCTCTTTCAAAAAGGTAACCTGTACGGTCCCTTTCCCATAGCTGGTTTCCCCGACGATCTTGCTGCCCACAGCCTCTTGGAAAGCACCCGCCAAAATCTCTGACGCACTTGCGCTTCCTTTGTTTACAAGCACAGTAACCGGGTAATCCTTGCCTGTTCCGGTCGACTTGGTAAGCTCACGCTGTCCATTGCGATTCTCAACCTGTACGATTGCCTTACCGCTGGCCACAAACGGATTGACGATGTCTACGACAACATTCAATAACCCGCCCGGATCATTTCGAACATCAATAATGAGCCCTTTCATACCTTTGGACTCCAGCGCTTTGAGCTCTTTCTCAAAGCTGGTCGCTGTATTTGAGGAAAATTGGCGAATCTCGATCTTGCCGATATCACCCGGAAGCATTTCCGCATATACGGTTTCGACATCAATTTCATCCCGTACAACTATGACCTGTACCGGATCTCCAGATCCCTGTCTAACAATTTCTAGCTTGGCTTGCGTTCCTTTGGGCCCGCGGATCTTCATAACCGCTTGATTTAAGGTAAGCCCGTCCAGCTTTTCACCGTTTACTGAAAGAATCATGTCGTGCGACTGGATGCCAGCCTTCTCAGCAGGAGAGCCTTTAATTGGCGTCACAATCACAACTTTACCGTCATCCAGGGAAACCTCGGCTCCGATACCCTCAAAGGAGGATGAGATACTGTCATCGAACTGCGCGGCTTCATCCTGATCCATATACACTGTATATGGGTCGTCAAGTGCCTCCAGCATCCCGTTTATCGCACCATTGACCAGCTTGTCATGGTCGACTTGACTGAGAAATTGATTCTCGATCAACTGATAGGTTTTGGAAATTTTACTTAAATCTTTGTTCGTTAACGTTGTGGAGGTTGAAGATGGTCCTGCAGCAACAGCACTGCCTGCGGCCTTCTCTTTAAAACTCCAGGACATCGGGTTTACTATCGTTAATGTCAATATACTGCTTGCAAACATCGCCAAAATGATAAATGCAAGTACAGTGCGTCCTTTGAACTGCACAGCTAGCTACACCACCTTTAGTTAACCCAAAATGAGCTCGTCTGTTTAGTATATGACAAGTCGCTTGTTTTTTAGTACATCAATATGAAGATAAGCGCTATCTCAAATAAGGCTTAGGATCGACAGGTTTCTCGTTGATTCTCACCTCGAAATGCAGATGAAAGCCCGTTGACTGGCCGGTTGAACCAACCTCGGCTATTTTTTGCCCGCGTTTTACTGTATCCCCTTGTTTCACAAGAGTACCATCGTTGCGGATATGTCCATAAAGCGTCCATGCGCCATTGCCATGATCAATAACGACAGCATTGCCGTAGCCGCTCCACCAAGAAGCAACAATGACTACACCGTCCTCTGCGGCAAGTATTCCTGTTCCTTTGGGCGCTCCAAGGTCAATCCCTTTATGAAACTCATTCTTCTGGCCAGTTACAGGATTAACGCGTATTTGAAAATCAGAAGTTAATGGCGCTTTAACAGCCAATGGATAGCCAAATTTACCGCCGCTGTAGCTAAAAGGATTGCTCACGCTTGCACTTGAGCCGCCTTTTGCATTATTCTTGGCATTGGCTTTCGCCTTAGCTCTAGCCCTGGCTTCTGCGGCAGCAGCTTCCTCGGCCCGCTTTTTGGCCTGCAAGGTTGCTTCTTGAGCGGCATATTGGATGAGCATCTTCTCATTCTCTTCCGTAATACCCTCTAAATCCTTCTCTTTCTTCGTTAAAGAGGCGATTTTGACTTCCTTCTCTTTCTCTTTCACTTGCAATTCCTTGCGTACTTCATCTGCTTGCGCATAAAGCTGTTGAACCAACACAAGCTGTGTTTCGGTTTCTTGCTTTTTTACGGCAACGGTGTCGCGGTCTTTTTGATTAGCTTCGAGAATTTCTTTATCTTGATTTACGATAGATTTCAAGGCTTCCAGCCGGTTCAGAAAATCAGAGAAGCTAGTAGCACTAAGCAGCACATCGATATAAGAAACTGATCCGTTCATATACATAAGCCGGAGAC
This sequence comes from Paenibacillus eucommiae, assembly GCF_017874215.1. Lineage (GTDB taxonomy): Bacteria > Bacillota > Bacilli > Paenibacillales > NBRC-103111 > Paenibacillus_AI > Paenibacillus_AI eucommiae. The sequence continues at coordinate 188,714 of NZ_JAGGLB010000014.1, read as the reverse complement.
GGGATTTAAGAACTTGATCACGACTCTCCACGCGCTCCACTGCATCGTCAAGCTGCTGGGCATTGTCCTGCAGTTCAACAGATACCGTGTCTATCTGATTATTAAGATCAGCCAGCTTCTTGCCTGCATCATTGAGCTGGTCAATCAGCACATTCATATCCTGAGTTTCCTGCTCTTTCTCTGACTTCACCTCAGAAATCTGGCTCTCAACCTCATTCGCTTTTTTCTTCGCTTCGGCTTGCTTCTTTCTCAACTCGGCCAACTGCTGATCAATCTTAGATGAAGTTGAAGCTGCACTGCTCGAATAAGGCAGCAGCAGTAAACTCACGATTCCTAATGTTAGCAATAAAGGCAAAATCCGCTTTTTCAACAACGCAGCCTCCCTCTCACTCAAACAAATCTATTATACTTTCAAAAATTTCCGGACGGACAGCAAGCTTCCCCAAATTCCTATAACCATCCCTATTCCGAGCAGCAAGAAGGTTAATATCCAGCTAATCTCGTTATAAGGCTTAAGCTCAATCATCATTAAATTCATATTCAATCCATCTAAATTCATTAGGTACCAATAACCTACAAGCAGAGCAACAATAGGAATCAGTGACCCGAAGAAGCCAAGCAGCGCACCCTCAATGAAAAATGGCCAACGGATAAAAGAATTCGTTGCACCAACCAGCTTCATAATGGCAATTTCTCTGCGTCTGGCCAAGATGGTTACCTTGATCGTATTCGCAATCAGAAATACTGCGGTTAAAGAAAGCAGAACGACAATACCAAAACCAATATAACGGGCTATCTCCGTTACTTTGAACATCGTCTCTACTGTACCTTTTCCATAGTTAACTTTGTAAATTGGCTGTGGATCTTTACCTTCATTAAGCTTGCTGATCTGGTCAGCTACAGTAGCAACAACCTTGGGATCATCAACTTCAATCGTAAATGAATCGTTAAGCGGATTTTCTTCTCCTTCAAAACCGTCCAGAAGGTCCTTGCCGCTTTCCCCAAGCTTTTCCCTCAAATAAACTAATCCCTCTTCCTTGGATACAAACAACACGGATTTAATTTGCGGAATTGCCTGCATCTCTGCGTTGAGCGTATCAATCTGCTCTTGTGGGGTGTTAACCTCCAAATAGACGCGAATCTCAACCTGTCTTTCAATTTGATCGACGATATAGTTGACGTTTAAGGTTAAAAGGAGAAACACGCCCAGAATGAACAAAGAAATGGCGATGGAGCTTACCGAAGCGAAAGTCATCCAACCGTTACGGATTACATTCTTGGAGCCCTCACGCACATGGCGCAAGCTTGTACTAATCTTCATAGCCGTATTCCCCCCGGATCTCGTCACGAGCGATAACGCCTTGTTCTACAGCGATAACGCGCTTGCGCATCGTGTTAACGATCTCCTTATTGTGTGTGGCCATGACAATCGTTGTCCCGCGAAAGTTAATCTCCTCCATCAGCTTCATGATCCCCCATGACGTCTCAGGGTCCAGGTTGCCTGTTGGCTCATCAGCAATGATCACCGCAGGATTATTGACGATGGCCCGGGCGATAGCAACACGCTGCTGCTCGCCTCCAGAGAGCTGTGATGGCAGTGAGCTTGCCTTATCACGCAGCCGGACGAGCTCCAAAACCTCCAAAGTACGCTTTTTGATATGCTTCTTCGGAGATTCAATGACTTCCATAGCGAAAGCAACATTTTCAAATATAGTAAGTTTGGGAAGAAGTCTGAAATCTTGAAAAATAACACCTATATTTCGGCGAACATATGGAATCTTTCGCTGCTTTAACTTTTCCAGGTTAAATCCGTTTACAAAAATATGCCCTTTGGTTGGACGCTCTTCCCTGTACATAAGCTTCATAAAAGTAGACTTACCGGCGCCGGAAGGACCAACAACGTACACAAATTCATTACGATTCACTTTAACGCTGACTCCGCGCAATGCGTGCGTGCCGTTGGGATATGTCTTCCATACGTCCTGCATTTCGATCACAATATCACATCCTAAGTTTATAGATAGCTATTAGTAGTTCGACACAAACACTTAAAATCCTTTACAAAGCCATAATTTTCAGCAACTTCTCTCATTATATCATCTTTTTTGCAGAATACCCCAACCCAACTGGATTAGTCATATTTGTTTACTAGATTAGATACACATAGAAGTACAGGCATTCTGAATGGTCTACGCCTGACCTCTTTGTATGTAAGGAGATTCCCCTATGAGATTCACTTTGAGCTTCAATAAGCTTACGCCAATAAAAGGCCTCATCGCAGGACTCATTATTATAGCTCTTATCCTGATAGCAGCGGCTGGCACACTTTATGTGTATGGCTCGCAGCAAAAACTGCCCGCTGGCTTTACTATTTCTGGCTGGCCGGTTGGCGGTATGCCTTACGCTGAATTTGATCGGCAGTGGCAGCAGCAGCTTGAGCTCCTGCGTCAGCGGCAGGTGCTGCTTCGATCCCCCTCTGATGCAGTGGCGAACAAACAGCTTCCTCTTGGCGAGCTCGGGCTGGTCAATAAGGCAAACGAGCTGGAAGCGAAGCTGGCGCCTTTGAAGCAGGGTTCAATCGTAAGCCGGGCAGCAGCCAGATGGAAGATGAGAAAAGACAGCTATGATTTGGCCAATTCAATCAATACCGAGGCTCTGTCAGCAGCAATCAAACAGAACTGGCAGGAGGTTTATAAGAACGAGCCGGTTCAAGCGAAGCGTGTTATTTTAGACAATGACAGTATCCTCTATGTCCCAGAGCACAATGCCCAGCGGATCCATATCCAGGAGCTTCAAAAGAAGCTGGAGGCGCTTGTACCGCAAGTTGGAACTTTAACAGAAGCTGACTTGCCTTTACTGATCCAGCTCACGTTGTATGAAGAGCCTCCACCAGTTACAGCCAACTCACTCAAGGAACAAGGCATTGCCCGCAAAATCACGGAGTTCTCGACCGTATTCCCTGCCAGTGGTGCTGGCCGGATTCATAATATCCGCTCTACCGCGGCTTCTCTTCAGGATATGCTTTTGAAGCCCGGAGATATTTTTGACTATGCCGCACTCATCAAACAAACCGAGGCCAAGTTCGGCTACCAGGAAGCACCTGTGATTGTGAATGGCAAGCTGGCCCCCGGAATTGGGGGAGGGATCTGCCAGGTTTCAACAACCTTATACAACGCAATACTGCGGGTAGGTCTGGAGGTTGTAGAACGACGGAATCATTCTCTGCCAATCAGCTATGCGCCACTGGGTCAAGACGCTACTTTTGCAGATGGCTATATAAATTTTAAATTTCGCAACAATACAGGCAAGTACCTGCTTATTAGAACACAGACTACTGATAGACAGCTGACTGTAAAGCTTTTTGGCGATATTCCTGCAGCAGTAACCTATGACGTTGAGTCCAAAATTATAGAGACCCTTCAGCCTCCGGTTCAATATGTGCATAATGCTGCACTGAAACGCGGCTCCAGCCAGAAGCTTATGAAAGGGAAAGCTGGCTACGTCGTCGAAACTTACCGGATTACCAAAGAAAACGGAGCAGTCATCAAGAAAGAGCTTATATCCAAAGACCGCTACTCGCCGGAGCCGGTCCTTATTGCCACCAATAACGGACCTGTAGAGAAGGGTCAATCTGGCGCTAAGCAGCCGGGCAAATCCATGATTGAAGATGGTATTAAAGGTCCCGTTTTTCAATAGCCCTGCCCGGTCACTGTTTCGTATATCCTATTACTTATGAAAATAACTCTATAACTTATGACAGGTCATATGACTCTAGATACTAGGTCATTATGACTTTTTTTGATTATGCTAAGTGTATAAGGAAATGAACGAAAAAAAGGAGGCATTCACAATGAGTAAAGGTGACTATTTCAAAGAATTGGCCTATCGGCTCCGCGGACTTCCCGAAAGAGAGCGTCAAAATATATTATCTGTGTATGAAGAGTTATTCCAAAAGGCGGTAGAGAACGGCAAGCTGGAAGAGGAAATTGCCGAATCGCTTGGCTATCCGCGGGTGCCCAATTGGGACGCTGCCCGTGAGCCTCAACCACCAAGCGCTCCACCACAATCGGCGCCGCGCTTTGACAAGGCCACAGCTCCTAAGACAGACCCGAGAGTAGATCCTTACTCCAATCCCAAGTTCGATCCGCACTACAATGCCCAATATAACCCGTATGCTGAACCTGGCAGCCATGATTTAAGGCCTTATCCATCTAAGACAGAGTCTGGTTTTAAAGCGATCATTAGCAGTATTGCACTAGGCTTCTTCAATCTGATTTTCGTACTAGGCCCCTTTGCCGGCTTATGCGGGGTCATTATTGCCTTATACGCCGTCAGTGCGGCTCTTCTTATCACTCCGGTACTGGCAGTAATCGGCAGCATTACGTCGAATAGCATGGATGACATGCTGCTGCTTGGAGCTGCTATGCTTGCACTTTTCGGAGTTGGCTTATTATTTTCACTGTTTACTGTATGGTTCTCCAAGCTATTCATTAAGCTGACAGGCAAGTACATCCGATTCAATATAAAAATTATAAAGGGGGCATAAATGATGAAATTATCTGCAAAAATCATTGTACTCACAGGGATCATTTGCGTCATCGTTGGGGTTATCGGTGTAGCAGTGCTCATGCAAGGTACCTCGTTGACTTCAGGCTTGACAAGTATAGATATCAAGAAGGATGTAGCGGCGCAAGACGTCAATAATCTGATCATCGAAGCCGACATAGGCGGCGTAGTCTTCCTTCCTGCTGAAAATTCCGATATTAGCGTTCATTTGCTTGGCATGGTCAGTAAGAAAAGAGCTGAAGAATGCGATTTAACCACGCAAATAACCTCCAACCAAACTTTGCAGGTACAGGCTTGCAAACAAAAAAATAATTGGTTTAATATCGGCGTCAATATCGCAGATATACGCAGCTGGCTCTTCACCGATTCTGAGCAAAAGCTCCGGGTCGAGGTCTATTTGCCTAAAAAAGCTTTCGAGCAAGTTACAGTCAAAACAGATACTGGCTCTATCCAGCTAGGAGACCTGCAAGCTAACAAGCTTAATGCAAAAACAGACACAGGCTCTGTTTCGATAAACAGCTTTCAAGGAAATAACATTGACCTTCAAACAGATGTAGGCCGAATCGAAATCAAAGACGCCCAGGGCGAAATTCGACTGAAAACAAATACAGGCAAAATCATTGCTGCCCTCCAAAATAATTGGAGCTCATTAGATGCAAGAACAGACACAGGTAAAATCGAGATTGAAACTTCGAAAGGCTCAAGCGCTGGCGAGCAAAAAGCAACTCGTGTTTATCTAAAAACAGATACTGGCTCCATTCATGCCGTTCTTCCCCAAGTCGGAAATGGCGTAGAAGCACAGTCGGATGTGGGAAGTGTGACCTTACAGTTTTTAACACCCCCTAATGATGCAAACTTCTACCTCACCACAGACGTTGGAAGTGTAAACTTGGAAATCCCGGGAGTAGACTTTGAAGAAAAAAGCAAGCACCGCGTCAAAGGCTCCATCGGAAACGGAACAGCAGAAGTAACGGCGAAATCAGATACGGGTAGTGTAAAGGTCGGTACATTCCAATAAATGAGAACAACGCCTTGTGGGACTGTTGACAAAAGCCAATTTTACGAAAAATGACTTTTAGATACCCAGTGTTTATGCGGGTTCTCAAACGTCAATTTCGTCAAAAAGGTAATTTGTCAACAGTCCCTTGTGGTGTCCTTTGATGAGCGTGTTCGCGATTTGGGTGCGTTGCGGAGGGAATGGCTGTGGGCTCCAGCCGCATTTAAAGATTTGTTCCTTGAATGGGATGGATGAGGAGGTAGGAACAAATCTTTAAAGGCGGACGCTCTTGCTCTTCCTCCCACACCTTTTACCTCTCTTTAGCTACAATCGCACAAATCACACGAATCACACGAACACCAAGCTCAAACGGACAGCCAGCAAGAGTTTTTCTCTTGTTTAGAGGAGATTTCCTAGCGGATGCAGGAGCTGGAGATGAAGAGCCCGCGCAGCTGAGAGGAGTTGATGCTTTAACGATGTTTTTAACGTTAAAAAGCATCACTTCCTCCCCACATCCTTGCTTTAACGATGAAAAATATCGTTAAATCCCTTTTAACCACCCCGCGAGGCCATCCGACCTCATTTAACGATGAAAATCATCCTTAACGTGACGGATTGACCTGGAATTCTTGTTTTAATGATGAAAAACATCGTTAAGTGGCATACGCTCATTTCGGCGGTGGATTGGCTCCTAAGCTGCTACTAGCGCTCATCCTCCCCACCCACATCCCTTCACAGCTACAAGTGCCGAACCTGCTACGATCAAATGGATAACGGACTGCCAGCAGAAGTTGCTTTTCTGAGGGAAAGGGATAGTGGCGATAGGATAATCTGAGCTTCCTTTCTGACTCCTCAGAGGATGAAGGGTCACACCGTCTACTTTTCCACTGTAAAGTTACACTGTGTATTCGGGAATTTTTCATTCCAGGCATCACCCCGAAACTTAATTAAAATTTCTTATATGTAAATAAATAAAGGGCAGCCTCAAAAGTCAAAATGACTAGGGGCTGCCCTTCTTGGTCGGACGAATGTACTTATCTCAGAAAAAGCACTTTGGCTATATTAATGGCCTATCCCGCTGTAAAAAAGACGAGAAGAAAGGTACTCCTACCTTTTATGCCTGAAATTGCACGTACTGCTCAGGGTTGCTTCGGATATAGGCACCTACCCGCTTTAATGAAGCTGGTGCCGAGCCACTGAATAATGCATAAAGCATACTAATGGTTTCATTGAGCTGCGGGTCATCGACTAAATCTTGGGGGGATACTTGAAGGTCTGACTGATTCCGTCCACTAAGAAAAGCTTCTGTCTCCTCAAGTATCTGCAGCATGGCATCATCGCCGAAATAACGGAAGCCCGCCTTGACTTCCTTCCAGGTGTTCGGTTCCGTCAGCAGCTGGGATATCCAGCAGTAATATTCAGCTGTAGAATTATACGCATGATCATGCAGTACCCGGAACATAAGCAGCGCCCTCTGACCTTCAGTTAGCTGCGCGTACACCTCTGACTTAATTGTGTCGTTCTTCCCGCGGATCTGCATAATCGTAGGCTCAATGCATTTCCATCCAAGCGTAATATAATCCAATGAATCAAACTCTTCTTGCCCCATGGTTACTAACATAAATAATTGAATCCCTCCCTACAAACGATTATACAACCTGAGAAGTAAAAAAGGGAACCTGGCTTGATATCCACCAAAAAACCCACCGCTTTCGCGATAGGCTTTTTAGAGTAACATTATGGAGTACCCTTTTTGAGATCCTGAAGAGGGCTTATTGGGGCTGCTTGTTTACTTGCTTGTTTACTTGCTTTTTTCAAGATAAGTGGTAACCCACTCATTGGACTCATTAAGCACTTCTTCGGCACGTGCGATCGCGTCTGAGACTTGGTTGGATGCAGTTCCGCCGTAAACATTGCGGGCATTAACAACATGCTCAGGCTGCAGAATCTTATAAATCTTATCATCGAACAACGAAGAGAATTTGGAGAATTCATCCATGCTTAAATCTAGAAGATACTTTTTATTTTGAATGCAATAAAGTACGATTTTACCTATGACTTCATGGGCTTGTCGGAATGGAAGGCCCTTATTCACCAAATAATCGGCAATATCCGTAGCATTCGAGAAATCCTGATTCACAGCTTGTCTCATACGCTCCGTATTAACCTTCATGGTAGATACCATCGTAGCAAACAATTGCAGTGCTCCTTGCAGTGTACGCACAGTGTCGAACATACCTTCTTTGTCTTCCTGCATGTCCTTATTGTAAGCAAGCGGCAGCGCCTTAAGCACTGTCATCAAACCGAACAGATTGCCGTATACACGGCCTGTTTTCCCGCGAACAAGCTCGGCGACATCCGGATTTTTCTTTTGCGGCATGATCGAGCTGCCCGTACAGAAAGCATCGTCAAGTTCAATAAAAGCGAACTCCGTGCTCGACCATAGCACCATCTCTTCGCAAAAACGCGAAAGGTGCATCATGATGAACGAAGCATTGGAAAGGAACTCCAGAATAAAGTCACGGTCACTTACAGCATCGAGGCTGTTCTCATAGACTCGGTCAAAACCCAGCTGCTGCGCCACATAGTGACGATCAATCGGGAATGTCGTACCTGCTAACGCCCCTGCTCCCAGCGGCAGCACATTAATTCTTTTATAGCTATCCTGCAGACGTTCTATATCCCGCCCAAACATCGATACGTAAGCCATCATATGATGAGCAAATAAAATAGGCTGTGCGCGCTGCAGATGTGTGTACCCTGGAATGATTGTATCCAGGTTTTTTTTCGCTTGCTCCAGCAGGGCATCCTGCAGCTTGGTAAGCAGCCCGACGAATTCGACCACCCGCTTGCGCAGGTACAAATGCATGTCAGTCGCTACCTGATCATTCCGGCTACGACCGGTGTGCAGCTTGCCGCCCACAGGCCCGATCAAATCGATCAGTGTCTTCTCGATATTCATATGAATGTCTTCGTCGCTGATCGCATACTCAAGCTCGCCGCGGCGAATCATGCCTTGAACGGAATGCAGGCCATCCTTGATTTTCTCCACATCGTCCAAGGACAAGATGCCGCATTTCCCAAGCATAGTCACATGGGCTAAGCTGCCTTGAATATCTTCTTCTGCGAGCTCCTTGTCAAACGTAATAGAAGCCGTATATTCTTCGACCAGTTGATCGGTTTGTTTTGTAAAACGTCCACCCCAAAGCTTTGACACAAATATCTCTCCTTCTTTGTAACCTTATCTACAGCCCAAAGGCTTTCCCTATTCAGGAAAGCCTGTTGTATTCTACTTCTTGGAAGTCTGCTCCACGCCTGATGCTACCTTTAAACGGAGTGCATTCAAACGAATAAATCCGGTCGCATCCCCTTGATTGTAAGCTTTCGTAGGATCTGCTTCCATCGTCGCAATATCAGGGTTGTAAAGACTGACCGGACTTTTCACGCCCGCAGCGATCACATTTCCCTTGTACAGCTTGATTCTCACTGTGCCTGTTACATTCTTCTGGCTTTCCGTCACCAGCGCTTGAATAGCCAGTCGTTCCGGGGCAAACCAGAAGCCGTTGTATACGATCGAGCTGTATTTAGAGATCAGAGAATCACGCAGGTGCATAACCTCACGATCCATAGTCAAAGATTCCATCTTGCGGTGAGCGGAGAATAAAATCGTGCCGCCCGGGGTCTCGTAAACGCCGCGGCTTTTCATGCCAACGAAGCGGTTCTCTACCATATCCACCCGGCCAATGCCGTGCTTACCGCCAAGCTCATTAAGAGCTTCCATGACTTGCAGAGGCGTCAGCTCAGCGCCGTTCAGCCCTACGCAGTTACCCTCTACAAAATCAAGCTCAACATACTCAGCTTGATCAGGAGCATCTTCCGGATCGACGCTCAGCACATACATCGACTTATTAGCTTCATCACTGGAATCAAACCACGGATCTTCCAGCATGCCGCTCTCAAAGCTGATATGCAGCAGGTTGCGGTCCATGGAATAAGGCTTTGCCGCGGATGCTTGAACCGGAATATTATGCTTCTCAGCATAAGCAATCATTTCCGCGCGTCCAGGAAACTCCTCTTGGAACTCATCAGAGCGCCAAGGTGCGATCACCTTAAGCTCTGGAGCCAGTGCTGCCGCTGTAAGCTCGAAGCGCACTTGGTCGTTGCCTTTGCCGGTTGCTCCGTGAGCAATGGCCGTAGCGCCTTCAGCACGGGCGATTTCCACCATCCGCTTGGCAATCAAAGGACGTGCAATGCTCGTGCCGAGCAGGTACTGCCCTTCATAAAGAGCGCCTGCCTGAAACATCGGATAAATGAAATCCGCAGCAAACTCGTCGCGCAGGTCATCGATATAGATTTTGGAGGCTCCGGTTTGCAGCGCCTTGGCTTCTAAACCGTCCAGCTCCTCCTTTTGCCCGATATCTGCTGTAAAAGCAATAATTTCTGCATCATAAGTTTCTTTCAGCCACTTTAGAATAACGGATGTATCCAACCCGCCTGAATAAGCGAGCACTATTTTTTCCTTAGCCATTCGTTCTCTCTCCATTCTTTCGCTTACATAGCTTCGTTCCTATATCCTTTGCTTACATAATCGCGGCCATGACAGCCTTTTGAGCATGCAAACGATTCTCCGCCTGGTCAAAAATAATCGAATGATCGCCATCAATGACGCCTTCACTCACTTCTTCCCCGCGATGTGCAGGCAAGCAGTGCATGAACAAGTAATCCTTCTTCGCATACTTAACAAGCGCTTCATTTACCTGAAAGTTCTTAAAGGCGACTTCACGTTCTTTTTGTTCCGCCTCAAAGCCCATACTAGCCCATACGTCTGTGTAAATAATGTCCGCATTCTCAACAGCTTCACGTGGATCCGTACATACTAGCAGCTTTCCGCCAGTCTGATCCGCGATTTCCTGCGACATCTGAATCATGTCAGGATCGGGAGCATACCCTTCAGGACTAGCTGTTGCGAATTCCATGCCAAACTTGCAGGCACCCATCATTAAGGAGTGAGTCATATTGTTGCCATCGCCGATGTAAGCTATCTTGAGCCCCTTCAGCTTGCCCTTTTTCTCCAGGATCGTCTGATAGTCGGCCAGAGCTTGACAGGGATGCGATAAATCCGTCAAACCGTTAATCACCGGTACCGTGGATCCTCGTGCCAAATTAATTACTTTGCTGTGCTCAAAGGTGCGGATCATAATCCCATCCAGGTAACGGGACATCGTTTGCGCCGTATCCCAGACCGTTTCCCCGCGTCCAAGCTGGATATCATTTTTGCTTAAAAATAAAGCTTGCCCGCCGAGCTGGTACATCCCAACCTCAAAAGAAACTCTCGTTCTGGTGGAGGATTTCTCAAAAATCATCCCAAGTGACTTTCCTTGAAGAAGTGCATGCGGCACTCCTGCTTTTTGCTTACTTTTTAAATCTATAGCCAGATCAATTAAATAGTCAAGTTCTTCCGACGAATAGTCGCCCAAATCCAGGAAATCTCTTCCCTTAAGCTGGTTGGCGATCTCTTCTTGCACGGCATTGTTCATTGCTCATCCTACCTTTCTATACTAGTGCAGAGGCCTTCTTAGCCAAAACGGAGCAAATAATGTCAAGACCCTTATCTAGGTCCTCTTGCGGTATGTTCAGACTTGGCGCCAACCGTATTACGTTCGGCCCCGCTGGAATTACCAGGACGCCTTCCTCGTGAATTTCTTTAATGATGTCTGCCCCCGCTTGAGTGCAAGTTATCCCGATTAGCAAGCCTTTGCCGCGGATTTCCTGTACCAATGGATTGCCTGCCAGCTTGGCGGATAGCGTATCCGTCACGTGGGTTCCCAGCTGTGCTGCACGCTCAGGCAGTTGCTCATTCAGCAGGGTTTCCAAGGTTGCGATTCCAGCCGCTGTGGCCAGTGGATTTCCTCCGAAGGTAGAGCCATGGGTTCCAGCACTAAAAGCTTCAGCCAGCTCAGCCTTGCCCAGCATAGCCCCGATTGGAAAACCACTGCCAAGACCCTTGGCAAGGGTGAAAATATCAGGCTCAATGCCATAGTGCTCATAAGCGAAAAGCTTGCCTGTGCGTCCTAAGCCCGTCTGAATTTCATCAACAATCAGCAGAAGCTCCTGCTGTTTGCAGAGCTCGTCAAGCTCCTTAATGAAGCTCTCATCAGCAGGCAGCACACCGCCCTCTCCTTGAATCATTTCTATCATGATTGCGCAGGTTTTATCAGATATTAGCGACTTAACAGATTCAATATCATTATATTTGGCATATACAAAGCCCTCTGGAAGCGGATGAAAGCCTTCCTTTACCTTTTCCTGTCCAGTAGCAGTTAACGTCGCCAAAGTGCGGCCATGGAAAGACATTTCGAACGTAATGATTTCGTAACGCCCGGAATTCCGCACCTTTTGCGAATAGCGGCGGGCCAGCTTAATTGCAGCTTCATTCGCCTCCGCTCCTGTCGAGCAGAAAAATACCGCATCCGCACAGCTATTATCCGTCAGAATTGTAGCCAGCTTCTCCTGATTCGGAATGTGGAACAAATTCCCCGTGTGCCAAATCTGATCGAGCTGCTCCATGAGTTTTTCTTTCACCTGCTTGGGTGCGTGACCCAAATTTGTAACGGCGATTCCGCTCATCAGGTCAATATATTCCTTGCCTGTGTCATCCCAGAGCCGGCTGCCCTCACCCTTTACAAACGTAAGCGGATATCTGGCATAGGTCGGAAACAGTGAGCTTTTTTCCGGTTCACTCATCTTCTTTTCACTCCTTCAGCTTATAAATAAAAATATATAAAATAAATTGCTTATATTAACGGATAATCCGTGTTCCAATGTTCTGCCCTTTAAGAACCTTGCTCAGCACATTAGACTCCGTGCCATTCACGATAACTACCTCCTGCACCTTACCTTGGATGCATTGGATAGCTGCGCGAACCTTCGGGATCATCCCGCCATAAATGTCGCCTGACGCAATCATTTGTTCAATCTCCGCTACTGTCACAGAAGGAAGCACCCGTTTCTCCCCATCTATCGTCTGCAAAATGCCCGGAACATCCGTAACAACAATCATCTGTTCCACACCTAAATGGGAAGCAACGGCTCCCGCGGCCGTATCCGCATTAATATTGTAACGCTGGCCTCCGTCGGAACCCAGTCCTACCGGGGCAATGACAGGGATATAGCCCATTTCCACAATACCCTCAATCAACCCGGCATTGACATGGCTTACATCTCCAACCAAGCCCACTTCGTCGCTATTCCTGACCGGCTGCGCTTCGATCAAATGTCCGTCTACCCCAGACAAACCAAGCGCTTTAGCGCCGGCCAGCTGAATTCGTCGCACAATCTCCTTATTGATTTGCCCGGACAGCACCATCTCCACCACATCCAGCACCGCTTCATTCGTTTTGCGCAGGCCGTGGACAAACTCGGTCTCAATTCCGAGCTTCGTTAAAGTCTCCGAAATCGCCGGACCGCCTCCGTGCACGATAACCGGAACGATACCTTCCGCTTGAAGCTCACGCATATCGGCGAAGAAGCTCTCCGGCAGCGCAGCCAATGTGCTCCCGCCGCATTTCATCACAAAGCATTTGTTGTTCATGGCTTGAGGCTCTCCTTTATAATAAATAAACAGAAATAACACAAAAATAAGACAAAATAAGATCCATAGATGCTTTTTTACGTACGGTAAGCGGCATTAATGCGCACATAATCATAAGTGAGGTCGCAGCCCCAAGCGGTTGCCTGACCCTTGCCCATATGTAAATGGATATGAATGTTCACTAGCTCACCCTTCAAGTACGCTTCCGCCTGCTCCTCATCGAAACGGACAGGACGGGACTGCTCCAATACGCTGATATCCCCCAGCTTGATATCCACGGTTTCCGTGTTCACTGGCTGACCCGCACGCCCAACTGCAGCGATAATCCGCCCCCAATTCGCATCTGCTCCAAAGCAGGCGGATTTCACGAGGCTGGATCCGATGACGGTCTTGGCAATGGCCCGCGCTGCGTTGTCGGATTCCGCTCCAACGACGTTGACCTCGATCAGCTTCGTTGCACCTTCGCCATCGCGCGCGATCGCCTTGGCGAGATACTCGCCAACGTATTGAAAACCCGCGGCAAAAGCCTCCCAATCCGGATGCTCCGGATGCAGCGCCTCATTGTCCGCCAGGCCACTGGCCATCACCACGACCATGTCGTTGGTGCTTGTATCTCCGTCAACTGTAATCATGTTGAACGTATTATCTGTAATCCTGCTTAGCTGCTGCTGCAGGAATTCGCTCTCAATCTTCGCATCGGTCGTGATGAATCCGAGCATAGTTGCCATGTTCGGGTGAATCATCCCCGAACCCTTGGCCGCTCCGGCAATGTGCACTTCTTTGCCGTTCACGTTAAGCCGGACACACGTCATCTTCTGCACGAGATCCGTAGTCAGGATCGCCTGGCAGAAGTCGTCGCCCCCGTCCGGTTTCACCCGCTCTGGCAGCTGCGCGATGCCGCTGAGCAGCTTCGCCATCGGCAGCGTCTCGCCGATCACCCCCGTGGACGTGACGCCCACGTGGTGCTCGGCAACGCCGAGTGCCTCGGCGGCGGCAGCCCGCATCGCCCGTGCATCGTCCTCGCCCTGCTGGCCTGTGCACGCGTTAGCGTTGCCGCTGTTGACGACCATCGCCTGCAGCTTGCCGCTTGCAGCGATGCTTTCCTGCGTCACGCGCAGTGGCGCCGCCTGAAAAGCATTCAGCGTATACACACCCGCCGCTGTCGCAGGAACCTCACACACAATCGCGCCCAGGTCGTGGCGCTCCACCTTTTTTAACCCGCAGTGCAGGCCGCCTGCACGAAACCCCTTGGGCGTCGTAACCGAGCCTTCAGGAACAACTACAAAATTCCCCGTATCCTTCATTTGTACACTTCACCTATCCTACTCTATGAATAATCCGTCCTATGTCCGGTGCATTTATGGATAAACAGGGGCAAAAAGCAGTCCAGTCGTCTCGTCCCAGCCCATCATCAAATTTAAATTCTGAATCGCCTGCCCGGCTGCACCCTTCACCACATTATCGATTACCGAAATAATCGTAACCCGGCCAGTTCGCTCATCCACGGCAAAGCCTATATCGCAAAAGTTCGATCCGGAAACTTCTTTCGTCGCTGGCCATTTTCCTTGCGGCCGCACCCTGACGAAACGTCTTCCTTCATAATACTGTTTATAAAGATCTATAAATTGCTCTTCCGATCTCTCACCTATTACACTTGCATACGTAGTGCACATAATCCCGCGTGTCATCGGCACCAGATGTGTGGTAAAAGTAGTCATGATTTCTTGACCGGCAATGCGTCCAAGCGTCTGCTCGATTTCCGGAATGTGCTGATGCTTATTCACTTTATATGCAGAGAAATTTTCATTCACTTCTGCATAATGCACGCCAAGGCTCACTGCCCTGCCCGCTCCTGATACACCCGATTTGGCGTCAATAATTATCGTCGACGGGTCAATCCAGCCTGCCTTAACCGCTGGGATAAGTCCCAGCAACGCTGATGTTGCATAACAGCCCGGATTGGAGATGAAATCTGCGCCCCGTACATCTTCGCCAAATGCTTCACACAAGCCGTAAACAGCAAGGTCCAAATACTCTTGGGAAGCAGGCTTCCTTTTATACCACTGCTCATACACCTCTGGAGATTTCAGTCTGAAATCACCTGAGAGATCAATAACTTTAAGTCCGGCTGCCAGCAGCTTTGGCGATAGCTCACTGCTTACTCCAGCAGGTGTCGCAAGAAACACCAGGTCCGCCTTGCCAGCAATCAGATCAATGTCCAATTCATCCAATACGCCAACCACAATTTCATGCAAGTGAGGAAATCCCTCTGCAATAGCAGCTCCGGCACTCGAAGTTGAAATAACAGAAGTAATTCTCACATAAGGATGGGCCTGCAGCAGCCGAATTAACTCTACTCCGCCGTATCCCGTTGCTCCAACAATAGCCGCTCTAAGCTCATATCCCATTTTAAAATCCCTCCATACGCCCCTTTATATATATGCATTATTATACATAGAAAAGCATAATAATTCAATCCATTCCTTTTCCATTCTATTTCCAATCACATCCACTTATGCTAAGCATGACGCTTGAAGCCTTCACCCAATACCTCATTCGTAGCGCTAAGTATTACAAATGCCTGTGCATCCACAGATTTAACCAAAGCTTTCAACCGGCTGACCTCATTCTGATTTACTACCACCATCAAAATCGTGCGGGCTGCGCCTGTATACCCTCCAGAGCCATTAAGCTCCGTAAGCCCCCGGTCAAGATCGTATAAAATCGCTTCGCGAATCGCATCCGTATGTTCCGATATAATAAATACTACCTTGGAATAACGAAAGCCGAGTTGTACGACATCGATCGTTTTGCTCGTGACAAAAAGACCGATCAGCGCATACAGCGCATTTTCCGCAGTAAAGACGAACCCTGACGTTACAATGACAAGTCCATCTAATAACGCAATCGCAAAACCAAGAGAGATACCTGTGTAAAGCTGCAAAATCTGCGCGGCCAAGCCAAGACCTCCGGTTGACCCTTTGCCCCGAAACACAATCCCCAGCCCTAAGCCAATTCCCATCCCGCCATAAATGCTCGCTAATAAAAGATTATGCGTGGGCGCCTCCAAATGGCTTGTCAGCAGCACGCATAACGGAAAAATGATAGACCCTACGGCGGCTTTCAAGGTGTATTGCCGATCAAGCAGCCACAAGCCGAATATTAAAAGCGGAATGTTCATAGCCCACTGAATAACAGCCGGGTTCAACCCGGTTTCATGGTGAAGGATCGTCGAGATGCCCGCGACCCCACCTGAAGCAATCTGATTCGGATTCAAAAATAAATTAAAACTGGTCGCCATAATCAGCGATCCCACGATCAGCATCAAATATTCTAATACTTTGTGGGCAGGGGATTCGGCCGCTACAGAGAAGCGCGCATTTTTTCTAGACAACAAGGACCCATCCTCTCACAAAAAACCTACACTGCTATTACAGTGTAGGATGATCCATGAGGGAACACTTTATGAATTTCTATTAATTTGCTTTCGCAGATAAGCATCTATGAAAGGATCCAGATCGCCATCCATCACGGCGCCTACATTCCCCGTCTCCACAGTAGTCCGGTGATCCTTAACCATGCTGTAAGGATGGAAAACATAAGAACGGATTTGACTGCCCCAAGAAATATCCGAAAGCTCACCGCGGATTTCCAAGAGATGTTTCTCCTGCTCTTCAATTTTCTTCTCGTACAGCTTGGAACGAAGCATTTTCATGGCCTGTTCCCGGTTCTTGATCTGCGAACGCTGTGTTTGGCAGGTCACTACGACTCCGGTCGGCATATGTGTAATCCGTACCGCGGAGTCGGTCGTATTAATATGTTGGCCCCCGGCGCCACTGGCCCGATACGTATCCACCTTGAGATCCTCAGTGCGAATCTCAACTTCTGTATCGTCATCGATTTCCGGCATCACATCGCATGAAGCGAAGGAGGTATGCCGGCGCCCGGATGCGTCGAACGGAGAGATCCGGACGAGGCGGTGCACGCCCTTCTCCGCCTTCAGATAGCCATAGGCATTAAAGCCCTTGATAAGGAGCGTAACGCTTTTCACGCCAGCTTCGTCGCCTGGCAGGTAATCGAGCAGCTCGACCTTGAAGTCTCGTTTCTCCGCCCACCGGCGGTACATACGCAGCAGCATTTCTGCCCAATCCTGCGACTCTGTGCCTCCAGCACCCGGATGCAGCTCCAGGATCGCATTGAGACGATCATACGGCTGACTCAGCAGAAGCTGCAGCTCGAAGGTCTCTAGCTTCTTAATGAGTGAAGAAATGCCCGACGTTATTTCCAGAATCAAGCTTTCGTCGGCTTCTTCCTCAACAAGCTGGGCCATAACCTCGAGGTCCTCGTAGGCTTCGGACAGCTCTCTGAACTGCTCCACAACGCTTTTAATCGCATTTAGCTCTTCAATGGTCTTCTGCGCCTTCTCGTTATCATCCCAAAAATCAGGTGCAGCCATCTTTTCTTCAAAATCGCCAATGGCTTCAAGCTTGTGATCTAAGTCAAAGAGACCCCCGTAATTCGTTTAATCGTCTAACGGTATCTCTTAGATCGTGCTTTACTTCCGGTTCCAGCATGCTCTACACCTCAATCTGATTTATACCGTATCACTTTCCGTGACAGGATTTAAATTTCTTCCCACTGCCACAAGGGCACGGATCATTGCGGCCGATTCGGTCTTCACGCACTAACGGCTTCTTGCCGCCAGCTTCGTTCTTGGTATCAACAGCTTGGCCTTCTGCAACAGCCTGACGCTCCAGGTTGCTCTCCACATGTGCCTTCATAATATAAGTAGCGACTTCTTCCTGAATGTTCCCGATCATCTCGTTAAACATTTCGAAGCCTTCGAACTGATACTCGCGCAGTGGATCCGTGCCGCCGTAAGCCCGCAGATGAATCCCTTGACGCAATTGGTCCATTGCATCGATATGATCCATCCATTTGCTGTCGACCGCGCGCAGCACAACGACCTTCTCAAATTCCCGCATGAACTCTTGGCCGATTTCTACCTCACGCTCATCATAACGCTTGCTCACCAGGTCTTTGATGTAGGCGCTGATTTCTTCCTGCTCTTTGCCCCAGATCTCTTTCTCAGTCAGCTGATCTTCCTTAAGGAAGGTGTTGTTGACGAAATCTGCGACTTCCTTCAGCTCCCACTCTTCCGGGATTTCTTCCTTCGGACAATGGGCTTTAACTATTTTATCAATGACTGTGTTAATCATACCTTCTGCAATTTCACGGATGTTAGCCGACTCCAGCACTTCTTTACGCTGTTTATAAATAATGCCGCGCTGCTGGTTCATCACATCGTCATACTGCAGTACGATTTTACGCACGTCGAAGTTGTTGCCTTCCACCCGCTTCTGAGCGGATTCTACCGCTTTACTGATAAGCTTGCTCTCGATCGGCTGGTCTTCTTCCATACCAAGACGTTCCATCATCGCCATGATGT
This sequence comes from Paenibacillus eucommiae, assembly GCF_017874215.1. Classification (GTDB taxonomy): domain Bacteria; phylum Bacillota; class Bacilli; order Paenibacillales; family NBRC-103111; genus Paenibacillus_AI; species Paenibacillus_AI eucommiae. Next base: position 170,111 of record NZ_JAGGLB010000014.1, on the reverse strand, counting down.
TGTCAGCACCAAAACGCTTCATCAGCTCATCCTCTAAGGAAAGGTAGAACTGTGAGGAACCAGGATCTCCCTGACGTCCTGCACGGCCGCGCAGCTGGTTATCGATCCGTCTGCTCTCATGACGCTCTGTTCCTATAATATGCAAGCCACCTATATCGGATACTTCTTCACCAAGCACGATATCCGTTCCACGGCCCGCCATGTTCGTTGCAATTGTAACTGCGCTCGCCTGACCCGCACGTGTAATGATTTCAGCTTCTTCAGCGTGATACTTGGCATTTAGGACTTTATGTGCGACGCCTTTTTTCTTCAGCATGCTTGACAAAAGCTCTGAATTTTCAATCGAAATGGTTCCCACCAGTATCGGTTGACCTTTCTTGTGGCGTTCTACAATTTGTTCCACAACCGCATTAAATTTGCCTCTCTCTGACTTGTAGACCACATCAGGCATATCCTGACGGATCATCGGTCTATTCGTAGGCACAACGATAACTTCCAGCCCGTAAATTTTCTTGAACTCTTCTTCTTCCGTCTTAGCTGTACCCGTCATACCCGAAAGCTTGCGGTACATCCGGAAATAATTCTGGAAAGTAATCGTAGCCAAGGTCATGCTTTCATTCTGAACTTCAAGCTGCTCCTTGGCTTCAATCGCCTGATGCAATCCATCGCTATAACGGCGTCCGGTCATCATTCTCCCGGTAAATTCATCAACAATGACGACTTCGCCTTCCTGAACCACGTAGTCCACTTCATTGCGCATAATCACGCGAGCTTTTAATGCTTGAGTAATATGGTGGTTGAGTGTGACATTGCTGTGATCGAATAAATTCTCGATGCCAAAAGCACGCTCAGCCTTCGCCACACCTGCTTCAGTTAGTGCAACTGAACGAACCTTAATATCAACGGTGTAATCATCCTCAGCAGTTAACCTTTGAATGAAACGATCAGCCGCGTAATACATATCTGTAGATTTAGCAGCTTGTCCAGAAATAATCAGTGGTGTTCTCGCCTCATCGACAAGAATGGAATCCACTTCATCAATAACAGCAAAATAAAGTGGACGCTGCACCATCTGTTCCTTGTACAACACCATGTTATCACGCAAAAAGTCAAAACCGTATTCGTTATTTGTACCATAGGTAATATCACAGGCATAAGCCGCCTGCTTCTCATCATGAGTTAAATCATGTAAATTCACACCAACAGTTAAGCCCAGAAAATGATAGATCTGCCCCATCTCTGCGCTATCACGCTGTGCCAGGTAATCATTGACGGTTACCACATGCACACCTTGACCAAGCAGCGCGTTCAAATAGACAGGTAAAGTTCCTACTAGGGTTTTACCTTCCCCGGTTCTCATCTCCGCAATACGGCCTTCATGAAGCACCATACCGCCTACAAGCTGTACATCGTAATGACGTTTGCCCAAGGTCCGCTTGGACGCTTCGCGCACAACCGCAAAAGCCTCCGGAAGGATATCATCGATATCTTCGTCGCCCTTCGCCAGCCGCAGCTTGAACTCCTCTGTTTTGCCTTTTAAATCCTCATCCGACAGAACTGTAAGCGAAGGCTCAAGAGCATTAATCCGATCTACAGTTTTCCACATGCGCTTAATTTCTCTGTCGTTGGAATCACCAAAAATCTTCTTTACTAGTCCTAGCATCGGTGAACCCCTTTCCACTCACATTTCTTATCCCTAAATTGTATCAGTTTGGCGGTCTTGTCGCAACAAAACAAGGATTTCAATCTAAAATGCTGCGACACTATATTTCAATTTCCCGCTCGTCTCTCTGTTCTAATCCTTCATTCTGTTTTCTCAATAAATAACTATTCAAAAAGTATACCTTAATTTACCCGCAACCGCACTGGAAAAATTGTAGAAACCATGAAAGGAATTAGCCGCTCATGACACTATTTGAAAAAGGCCAGACCCGTAAATCGGATCCAGCCTTTTGTTCTATCGTTATGTCTGTATGAGTCCTTCGTATTAACTTGGTAATTAATTAGCGGGCTCTATTAGACCATACTTTCCATCTTCTCTTTTATAAACTACATTAACTTCAGAAGAATCCATATTGGCGAAAACAAAGAATGCATGTCCAACCAGATTCATTTGCAAAATGGCTTCTTCCACATCCATTGGCTTCAAAGCAAAACGCTTTGTCCGTACCAGCTCAAACTCTTCTTCCTCATCCGCATACACAGTCGCGGCAATCGCATCGACCTTGAAAAGATCCCTCTTCCCGCCTTCCTGACGAATTTTACGATTAGCTTTGGTTTTATGCTTACGAATTTGTCTTTCCAGCTTGTCTACTACTAGATCAATAGATGCATACATGTCATTGTTCTTGTCTTCCGCCCTAAGTACTGCACCTGCTAGTGGAATAGTAACCTCCACCGTCTGCAAGCCTTTAATGACGCTTAATGTTACACTTACTTCAGAAATAAGGGGAGCATCGAAGTACCTCTCCAGTCGAGTTAACTTCTTTTCAACATAGTCCCTGAGGGCTTCCGTTACCTCTAGTTGTACACCGCGAATACTGAATTTCATTGTATAACGCCTCCCTTCATGACTCTAGTATACTACATTCCAACCCCACCTTCAAAATTCCTTCATATTCCAACCTTAACAGCTAAATTAAAAGCTAAATTCTAACAAAAAAACACCCCGAAGCTTTCTTCAGGGTGCTGCTAGCGTTCTATTTCATCTATCTATTCCAGAGGTTCTCTCCAACTGGTTTAAATTACAATTTCGTTACATTAGCGGCCTGAGGTCCGCGTGCGCCTTCTACGATATCAAACTCAACGTCTTGACCTTCATCCAAAGTTTTGAAGCCATCCGTTTGAATTGCGGAGAAATGAACGAATACGTCTCCACCATCTTCGCGCTCAATAAATCCATAGCCCTTCTCAGCGTTAAACCATTTCACTTTACCTTGCATCTGACACATTCCCTTCATATTCAAGTCAAATGTAAGCCCTTGCTTACTTTTTGAATATAACATTCACCAGCTTGGCATGTCAATTGTAAAAACAAACTTGGCTAAATATTTAGAAAATTTGCATATTCACAATTCCTTAACAGCCTTCTAACGGCCTGAAAGCTTGTTTTCATTAGTTATACACAAAGTTATGCACATTATCCACAGGCTGGGGGTGGAGTTATTCACAAGATTTCTCTAATAAAAATGTGGAAAACATCCGGGTAAAAAAATAAAAAGGACCACACCTTCATGTACATTTCTAATGTACCAAGTGGGATCCTGAGTATAGCTATCGCTTTGCAAATAAGTCTAGTTTCTTTGATCGTAAAATAAACTTTCGGTATTGTCCGCAGAATCGTAGCCAGACTTTTGTTTGCGGGTTGTTTGAAGCTTGATAAGCTCGCTGCTGGCCTGCAGCTTGAGATGATTCATGCGGTCCTGGATAAGTGAGTCATAGGCCAGCACGCTCTCTATAGAAGCCTTGTAGAGCTTCATATCCGCTTCTCCAGATACATCCATCTCAATTAGTGTAGAGATCAGTGCGCCACGCTTATCCAGAAACTCTTCCAGCTCCTCATACGTAATGACCGGCATGCGGCCAATTACGTCTTGGGTAAGAGACATCAGTTCGTTTAAAGTTTTATCCATACTGCTTGGATCCTACTTTAGTCGCTCCGCTCAGCTTGGCTGCTTGAATCCAGGTTTCTTTCAAATCGATTAAGTAGCTTAGCACCTCTTCAACAGGGGCAGTCGCTTTCTTAACATTCGCTTCAATCAGCTTCGTAAGAAAGTAATCATAAAGCCGAAGCAAATCCTCGGATAAAGGAACGCTGCGATCCATCGTTATAATAAACTCTTTAACAATATCCTGTGTTTTGGACAAGTAATAGTGAGATTTATCAAACTCATTGTTTTTAATCGACTCAATAGCCTGCTTGCAAAATCGAATAGCGCCATCGTAAGTCATAATAAGCAATTGCGCAGGGGTTGCGGTCTGGATCGATGCTTCTAGATATTTGTTAGGCTGTGTCGGTAACATGAGGATCCTCCCAATAGTCGCTAATTATTTACTTCCTGTCAGCTGCTGTATAAGTGAAGAAGATTGATCTTGCATTCTCTGAATGGCAGCTTCCATGGCGCCGAATTGCTTATAGTATCGATCTTCGATCAGTAAGAGCTTTTTGTTGAAATCATATATCTTCTTGTCCAACGTACCTTCGTCTTTGGAGAGCAAACTATCATCGGCCAAAGTGTTTGAGGCCCCTGCTTTAGTTAATATATCTGAAAAAACCTTACTCGCTCCATTGAACAAACGCCTCGCGACACCATCGCCACGCTCCGAAGAGGCATCCCCTCCATCTGCCGTAAAGAGCCTTCTAACTTGATCAGATTTATTCGAAAGCGCGTCCCGAAGCTTCGCCTCGTCGATATAAAGCTTCCCATTCTCCAGATAATTAGCCGAAGTCTTAATGCCAATATCAGACAAAATACTGATCTCCCCGCTCGGAATACCATTAACAGGACTGGATATGGCAAGCCGCATGGAATTTAAAGCAGAGCTAAGAATCGAATCATTCCGCAGAATACCCGATCTTGCCTTCTCTTCCCAGCGTTTAATTTCATCTTCCTTCATATTCGTACGCTGCTCGTCAGTAAGTGGCAGGTAAGACCTGTCTCTCTTCTCTTGCATTTTCTTATTAAGAGAATCAATCACATCATTGTACTTATCTACAAAGGTTTTGATTGAATTATACACCGAATCGACATCTTGAGCGACCGACACATTTACTTCTTCCGTGTCTACCTTTTTGGCTGTGAATTGCAAGCCACTTATGGAAAACGTATTTGAGGCATAAAAACCCGTAACACCATTGAATTCAACTTCCGCATCTTTCCCCACACTGCTCATTTGTGTATAGGCAAAATCACCAGAGGTTACCGGTGCTTCTAGTCCAAGCGATTTCAACACATCACTATCATCATCTGTCTCATCAGTAAATTTCAATTCATTGGATCTATTAGGGTTAAAGATCACAAGCTTGCCAGACTCATTTAAATAAGCAGATACCCCCTTCTTGCCAAGGTCCGAGCTGTTAATTTTATCAATTAATTCGCCTATTGAAGTACTTTTGGTAATCGTGAAGCTTGCACTGTCTGAAGCTCCCATACTGATTTTAAAGACTTGCTCTGCCTTAAGATCAGGAGCTATTTTCTTAACTTCCAGTGGAACTGGAGGTGCGTCATCAGCATCTTTGTCAGTCTTTTCGGCCACAAAGGCCACTGTACCCGTTACTGTGTTTGCGAATGTTGTCGGCGTCGTAACGCCTGCAGGTGGCATTTTGAATATATCCGTCAGTAAATCCTCATTGGCTGACTGCAGCTTAATGTTGGATGTTTTCTCAGCGCCGGTAGAGGTTGCAACAAAAAACAGTCGGTCTAAACCGCCATCGTAGCTTATCTTCACACCAGTATTGTTGGATTCCGAATTGATATTGTTCACTACATTAGCAAGTGTGTCTGTAGGCTTAATGATTATAGTAGCTGTGCCCTTGGCACCGCCTACGGTAAGCGTAGTATTGGAAGCAAAACTAGGATCCAATTCCGACATCTTCTTAGAAAGGTCCCCCCCTACGGTGCCGGTCACGTTAGCGCTGGATGTAAGCTTTGCCGCTTCTGCCAGAGCATTCACTTTAATCTTGTAAATCCCCTCTGTTGCATTAGCGGTTCCCGTTACGGAAAGAATGGCTTCATTAGAGGATGCGGCCTTTTTGTTAAGAAATGGGGTTTGCAATCTCATATCGGATGCGGAATTACGGAAATCAACTATCTTGGCATTAATCGAACGGTAGTCATCACGCTGCCAACTTATAACCTGCTTCTTTTGCATTAATTGATCAACTGGAAGTCGCCGGGCCTTCATCAACTGACTGACCATTGAATCTATGTCTAATCCGGAAACTCCTGTATTAATTCTTGTTACCATAGTAAATCTCCTCCTAAACCTTTAACCCTTTTTATCTACCAAGATGCCGGCCATCTCCCAGAGCTTGGCAACAAAATCCAGTGTTTTTTCCGGGGGAATCTCCCTAATAACATCACCTGTTTCCTTGTCTCTTACCTTGACCATAATTTCCTTGGTCTTGTTATGAACAGAGAATTCCAAGGAGGTTGTAGCACCCTGAACAGCCTTAAGGGCATGATCTATTGCTTTGATGAGCTGCCCCTCGCTAATTGTAACATTTTCCCCGCGCAGCTCTGCTTGCTTGAGAGCCTTCACTGTCTTGATTGATAATGGGATACTGCTAGTTTCAGTGCCTGCTGTTGATTCGCCGCTGGAAGGCTGCACTCTGGATATGCTCTCCAAAGGCTGGATTCCAGCCGACGGAATACCTCCAAATGATACATTGGAACTCATTCTTCTTACCTCCTTCACCGATGTTGTCTATATACCATGTTATCGGAAGAAAAAGAGGAAATAATAATAGAAATAAAAAATAATTGTAGAAGATTAATTTTTTATGAGGATGGACATATAGGCCATGGAAGTATATCCATTATTTTTGAGCAAATCGTATACTTTCCTAAGAAAAAGCGGGCTGTGTTCAATTGATTTGGCGAAGGATTGAATAAGTTTGAGCACAAGCTCTATACAAAATGCATCTTTATGAAATCCTGACATCCCAATAAGATGAAGCTTAATAAGAGCATAATGAATAACCATAATAATGTAATCATCGACTACGCTCGGATGTCCACCAAATGGAAACATATTCTTGAATACATAGTTAACCAAATAGTTTTCCATAATATATTCATGCTGATCCATGAGAGGTTTGAAATAAAGATCATGAGCGTATTTATATCGCTCTGCAATTTCTTCTACGGGGGTATTTTCAGTATAGCTGATGCCATGCAAGGTTTCCGTGAAGCATTCGATATATCTGCTGTTATTCACACCCAAGACATACCGCTCATCCGAGATCCCCTTCATGATTTCCATTTGGATAGCATAGAGTACAGGAATGCTGTTTAGCCCTGCTTTCATGCTCCCATCTTCTAGTAAACGAGTGTACTCTGCAATTAAGAGCGGGATTTCATCGACTCTTTTGGCTTCTACATATTCCTGTACCTTGTTGAAGAGCATTCCCAGAATAACCAGTCTATCTGCTAGCTTATAGCTGCGATTTTGCAAAATTTGAATCGATATAATCCGAAGCTCCCAGAAATGCTTTTGCGCCTTATCAGGTGCAGACTCCGTGCGTTCGTCCAACCGCCTCGTGAAACGAAACCGCACATCTGCACTTTCCTCAATTTCATCAAATTCCATACCATCAGGATTCAGCAGCGCCAACCGGGCAATTTCCGGACATGATACAGATGCCGAGCGCTCCATCACTCCATTTGTTTGGTTAGTTACTCTTGGATACGTAGCGCATGTGTCAGAGAGCAACTCCTCCCCTAATTGAACCTGAATTTTGCATAAGCCGGTTTCGTTAAGCAGCGGACATTTAGCATCTTCGTTCAGCTTGATTTTGGCGTAATTCGCATCAGTGGGATTAGTCCGATTTCTAGTTACTTTCTTGTCCAGTAACGGCTTCAAAACAGAATCCCTGACCTTGTTATATTTCCTATAGGTGGATTGATCAATGGAAACAGCCCAACCTGCACAGCAGGTATCCTCACAAGCAGATCCTATACATGCAAATTGCTGCATATAATGGGGAACTAATAGTTGTCTCTTCTTATCGCTCATGGTTATTCTCCTCATATCGTAGCGTATAGGCAGCCTTATATCATTTTATCGGAAAAAAACCGGAAGATTTGAATAGCTTTCTTGCTTTAAAGAATGAAGCAAAAAAGCCTACCCCTTAAAAAGGAATAAGCTTGCTGTAAATTAATAAAATAGTAATGATATTTCGGCTTATGCCTTTATATCAATAGACCCTCCCAAGTGAGGCTGAACCGACCGAGCCATACCGCTATCGGAGCTTGGAAGTAATTGTGCAATTCCACTGCTGATTTCTTGGGTATTCCCAAGAGCCATCTTTAGAACGGACAAGCTTACGCTTTCCTGAAGTTTGGCCTGATTCAAACTCATGGCTAATAGCGCAATATCCATTAAAACAACTCCTTATTCTAAACCTTTGCCTTACACCAGAATATATGGTCTCAATGTGCGATTAAGCTCCTGTTTCCATGATTCATAGGCGGGATCTATCATTGATTGTACCACTTGCAAGACCCTCTCAAGAGCCTCTTGCTCGTATGCAAGTGCAAGGGAAGAAAAGCCTATACGCAGTGTATCTCCCAACTCTTCGAGACGATTACTAGGAAGCTTATCGACAAAGGACTGCAAATTCGTATCAATAGAAGCCGACGCTTGCAGAATATCATTGAACATGTTAAGCGTGTTCAGATAGTCTCCTTGACTGCTTTGATAACGGATATAATCAATGCCCTCACCAATGGTATCGGACAGATCCAAGGTAGCTTCCACAACTGCTCTATACTTCTCCACAACATCCGCTCCTCAGCTCACATAATGAAGAAAAGAGAGACCTTAGACAAGCTAAGGTCTCTCTTCGCTTTAAACAAATTAACGAAGCAATTGAAGAACACCTTGAGTAGATTGGTTCGCTTGAGCAAGCATAGCTTGAGCAGCTTGAGCCAAGATATTGTTCTTAGTGTTTTCCATGATTTCTTTAGCCATATCCACATCGCGGATACGGGATTCAGCAGCAGTCAAGTTCTCGGAAGAAGTACCCAAGTTGTTGATCGTGTGCTCCAAACGGTTTTGGTAAGCACCAAGCTGCGAACGTTGTCCGGAAACAACTTCAATAGCGTCGTTGATTACGCTGATTGCCGCGGATGCTTTCTCACTTGTAGACACATCAAGAGCAAACTCAGTAAGGTTCTTCGTGGAGCCATCTCCAACGTTAGCTACTGCTACGAAAGAAGCTACAATACCATTCTTAGCTTGAACATTGCTCACAGAGCCGTCTCCACTAATGTTAAGCGCGTTAGCACGCATATCTCCAACTTCGATTGTCATGCTTTGACCACTGTTCGCACCCACTTGGAAGGTTGCAGTGAAGTCGCCTTTAGGTGAAGTTTTCGCTTGAACTTGCGGGCCTGTAGCAGATCCATTAGTTTGAACCAAGTTCATATCTCCGTCTTCATTAATGGAAGCTGTGTATTTGCCTTTAAGCTCAGTGTTTTTGTTGATTGCATCAACCAGAGCTTTGTTTTGCTCAAGAACTGTGGAAGCTTCTTTAATTACAGTACCATTGGCATAGCCAACGTTAGCTTCTTTGTTGGAAATTTTGATTTCCACGCCATCAATGACGAATGAACCACCATCATTGTTTAAAGGTGCTGAGGAGATCGAGAATTCTCCAAGAGTTCCAGTTGCTTTCGTATCTAGATCAGTTGCTTTCAGATCCTTACCGGAAGAAGCTTTTTCAACCAGTTGGATTTTGTTAGTTGTGCCGCTAACGATAGAAGCTTCATATCCACTAAGCTTGGAATTCAAGCTGATGGCATCTAGCAAACTAGTTGTTTGCTCATTAAGAGTTCCTGTTCCAAGCCCATTCGCATTGATACTGAATTGACCTTTCGTTGCATCTGCAAGACCACTAACAGCTGTAAAGACTTCACCCTTAATAAGGACTTGGTCACCTTCACCAAATGCTTTGGTAACGTCAAAGGTATACTTACCCTTAACATCCTCTACACCACCTGTGAATGTGCCTGTAGCTTTAGTAATGGAGTTGCCCAGTGTTTTGGTATCCCAATTTCCTTGAGCTTCAAAAGTAAATTTGTTGAGGTCTACAACTTTATGTTGTCCAGCTTCCCAGTATCCTCCAACCTCACCAGCGGTTACTAATGCTTTAAGAGCAGCTTGGATCTTAGCAGCTGTATTCTCGGATGCATTGTCGTTAGCCAAGTGGATCTTAATGTCACCATTACTAAATTCCACGCTCATGGTTGATGCTACTTGTGTATCCTTACCACCAGCGACCATTTGATCTGCATTGATATGAGCAGCTGTAGCAGATACACCAGTAGCATTGCCAAAATTCCCAGCACTCACTTGAGTCCAACCATTAAAATCAATACCATCTTTAACACCGATTGCTTTAACTTCAGCTAATATATTAGTACCAATATTTTGAGTAGCATCTGTTCCCAAAGAAATTGTCAATTTCCCATCCTTGTAAACCGCTGTAGGATCTGTACCAGTACCAGCTTCCATTACAACCCTTACTCCATTAGCCTTAGCGCCATCTGCCGCTGTTGTAGTGAATGTTAGAGTGTTTCCAGCAGTACTTTCTAGCTTGACTGTACCACCAGAAGCCGTAACATTAGTAGCTACATCAATTGAGACATTTCTAAGATTGTTACCATTACCGTTCTTGATAACTAGCTTATCATCGCTACCTGAACCGGCAACAGTTGTATTACTAAGAGCAACACCTGTAGCTTGACCCGCTTTTTCAGTAAAAGTAAGAGTGGCTAAAGTTCCTCCAGCATTATCAATTGTGAATCTAGCACTAATGTCTGCATCGGCTTGAATTGCTGCCAAAAGGCTGGTTGCTTGTGTAATTTCAGTACTAGCGCCAACAAGAGCTGATGTAGTAGCAAGTTGGAATTCACCTTTAGAAGGATCTGCAGTTCCAATTACTGCAGTAAATGTTTTACCAGCAATTTTCACTGTATCGCCAGCTTCTGTAAACTTTTTATCTAATTTCAGATCATAAACACCAGCTACTTCGTTTACACCGCCACCAATAGTAGCAACTGTGTTATTGAAAGCTGTGAGTGGAGAATCAGCACTTGCTGGTGGTTTAACTGTAATAGCTTCCCCCAAAGCAAAGCCTGCACCCGCATTACCATTAATTGAGAAGTCATCAATTGCACTTTTCAGTTGGTTATAGTAAGTAGCTCTGTCAGTTGCAAGTGAAGTCCCGGCAGCATCTTCACCAATCGTAAATGTATAGTTACCACTTCCATCAATAGTAAGACCTGATGTCTGGGCTGTACCAGTAGCACTTTGCTTAATAGTAATGGTTTTACCATTTAAACCAGTTCCAACAGCATCGGCCTCAAAAGTGATTCCGTTGGATACACCAACAGTTGCTTTGATACCTTTTACACTTGCAGTTGTCTCAGTCACATCTTCAAAAGCACCAGTAGCTTTGCTGGAAGACGCTTGAATTGTTGTTGTTGAAGTGCTTCCGACTACACTTCCATTAACTGTAGTCAGACCAGATAGCTCCCCTTGAAGAACACCAGCAACACCATCAGTAATAGTTTTAGAAGCAGAATCAGTCGCAGTAACAGTTCCTGTTTTACCTTTTAAAAGAGCTTGTGTATTGAACTCAGTTGTATTACCAATACGGTTGATCTCAGAAGTCAATTGGTTCATTTCCTTCTGGATTTCCGCACGGTCAACACCTACGTTTGTATCACTCGCGGATTGGTTAGCCAATTCGCGCATACGTTGCAGGATGGAGTGAGTTTCGTTCAATGCACCCTCAGTTGTTTGGATCATGGAGATACCATCTTGCGAGTTGCGAGTTGCTTGGTCGAGACCGCGGATTTGCGCTCTCATTTTCTCGGAGATTGCAAGACCTGCAGCGTCGTCCCCTGCGCGGTTGATGCGAAGACCCGAAGACAATTTCTCGATCGATTTGGCACCTTTTTCTGTGTTAGCTGTAAGCTGGCGGTACGTGTTCAACGCACCAATGTTGTGATTAATTCTCATAACTTTTCTTCCTCCTTGAAGGTTCTGGGTTCCACATCCATGTGGTTCGACTTCTTCGATAGGTCGTACGCCCTATCAAAAAGCTTCTATTCTATTTATCGTACAGATGATATAAAAATTGAAGAAGCAAAATAACGCGTTTTCCGGCATTTACCGACAAAAAGAGCCACCTACCGCCAGTAGATGACTCCATTTCTCTCGTTATCGTTAATTATCTCTTGTTTTTAAACAAAGCCTGCAGCTTCGTCGTATCCAGGGTATTCAAGGAGGCTTCTTCATTCGAGCTTTGAATCGTCAAATAAATTTCCTTCCGAAATATCTCCACTTCCTTGGGAGCTACGATGCCAACTCTAATGCTATCCCCGCCTACATCCAAGATGACTAATTCGATATCATCGCCTATCATAATAGACTCGCCCTTCTTACGCGACAGCACTAGCATCTGCTACACTTCCTTTAATTCGGACTGTTCTTCTTTACTGCTGGTTCCCGGCTGGATCGGATGCTTCGTTTTGTAAGAAGAATGATGCAGGATGACTTGCTTGCCCAGCTTTTCCTTCGTATTCACAATAATCGGTGCCAGTAAATTCAGGGCGAATTCCTGCGTATCCGGATGAATCGACACAATACTTCTGATCATAATTTCCTCGGGTTGTTGAATATTCACTTCCTGCTGTATCCCCTCGGGCAGATCGAACTGATAGTCTGGGAAGTATAAAAAAGGATCTGTTACCAAAAAGGCCAGATTGCCGTCCTCAGCGGATTGCATAAATGAAAAAGGAATCTCCGCATCCGGATGCAGCATAATAAATGAGTGCTTATCTTCAAATCCAGGGATACCCTGGGTGAACGTTAGTAGCTTTTCCGTCTCGATATCAATTTCACCGAAGCGCGACGTATGTAATTTCATTCATTACACTCCTATTCCTTCGAAGTAAGTCTTTTTTCAATGAAAAAAGCTATCCATCAATGCCAATAGCTCTATTATGGCATGATTATAGCTTTACATCAATTTGTGGAGGTATGAATTCGAGCGTGGCTCGCTGAGCCAAATAAATATCCAGTTTGCCTCTATTGTAGAAAATCTCCGGCTTGTGTAACTGCGGATCAAACTCCATTTGGCTCTTTTCGATATGAATTTGCGGTTTATTGGCTGTATATTGAAGGTCTACATTACTGATCGATGCTTCTGTCTCATAGGCCATTTTGAAATCCTTGAAAAAGCCTTCGACAGCCAAATCAGCAATCACGTTAGCCTTCGTATGAATCGCAGCCATTCTATTACCTTCTTCAATGGTCGTTCCTATAGACTGCAATCCAACTTGGTAGGCTTCGTTGTACACTCTCTTCATAAACTGTGTATGCGAGCCTATGGCCAGTGCATCCTTAGCCCTTGAAGAATCTATCGTAAGCTCTCCTTGAGGCTGCCGGATCTCAGACTTTCCTGGAGTTGATTTCATATGCATCTCAGGCTTCGGCTGTTTTATGTCAAAGGTTCCCAAATCAGCATCAATACCAATTCTGGCATACTGCTGACGAATTTGGAGTAAAGGAAAATCCACCTGAACTAACCACCTTTGCCGAGCTTAATCGATTCGTTATCTAAGGAAATCCACCAAGCTTGGTGAAATGATCTTCGTGCCAACAGATAGCGAAGCTTGATATACGCTCTCACTTGTTTTCATATTCGTAATAAGCGCAGGCATGTCGGCATCTTCTGTCTTGGATAGCAGCGACTGAACATTGAGATTGATATCCTGGAGCCGATCAGAAGCTAATTGAATCCTGTTAAGCTTTGCCCCGATATCAGCCCTCACACCAATGATCTTGTCCATCCGGCTATCCAATCTGGCCAGTGCATCAGACATACCCTTGTTATCGTTCTTGTGCAAAGTGTTCAAGATATCTTCCATTAATTTGTATAGGGAATCATCTATCGGTCCTGCTGGTAGTGGAGGATCTCCAGGAAGTGGAACAACAGGTGGCGTGTATACACCAAATATACTATTTCCCTGAACATTCATGGAGAGAGTGACACTTGTAGCAATCTCCAGTTTAATTTCTCCTTCATCGCAGGAATTAGATTTGGCGTTCACCACAAATAGAGAATCAGGGTCATTAGGATTGGGTTCAGTAATCCCTTCTTGATATGGAGCAAGATCTGTCTTCTGACCGTTGAACACATATTTCCCGTTAAATTGGGTATTACCGACTGTCACTAGCTGGTTGGTAAGCTGAAACAGTTCCTTCTTAACAGCATCCAGGGAAGTATCCGTATTCGTTCCATTAGACGCCAGTACCGACAGCTCACGTACACGGTGTAAGACTTCTGTCGTTTGGTTAAGCATTGTATCATTGAATTCCATCCAGGATATAGCTGCATTGACATTTTTCTGATATTGATCGTTAGAGCCCAAATCGGAACGATATCGGAGTGAGAATGTAATTCCGACCGGATCATCTGAAGGTTTGTTGATTCTCCTTGTTGTAGCCAACTGGTTCTGATATTCGTTCATGCGGTTCAGGTTGTTATTCAGGTTGCTTAAGAGCTGCGTGTTCATCATTCCCTGAGTAATTCTTCCCATCATAACTAGTGCCCTCCCTTAACTCAAGTCTTATTATCTGCCGACTATGCCCATGCTGTTAATGATTTTGTCCAGCATCTGATCGAAGGTTGTCATAGACCGGGCAGCCGCATTGTAGGCATGTTGGAACTTGATCATGTTAGACACTTCTTCATCCATTGAAACTCCGCTGACTGATTGCCTGCGGCCATCCACCTGATCTACTAATATTTTCTGATTCTGCGATTGACGATTGGCTTCCTGCGCTTGAAGCCCCAGTTGGCCCACTATCGCCTGATAATAATCATTAAACGTTCCGTTGGAAAGCAGCGGAATCCCGGTCGCCTCCGGATCAAAATTAATTCTTGTATTTTTCAGCCCTGCTGCCAATAAATTAATCGTGTTATTTCCTTTAACTACAATTTCGTTATTGTTGGCATCTCTATCAATGGTAATGACTCCATTAGTCTCCGTTGTAGCAACTCTCAATGAAGAAGTAATATTCATAGGTTTATTAACAATATCAATGTTAACCCTGATGTTGGCTGCGTTAAAGTTAGTTTGTTCCGGGTTCGAGCTGGTGAAGAAGGGGATCCCCGATTTAGCTGGACTTTCGAGTGTATATCCCAGTCCATGCAGCCCGTTGACGCCTTTTACCGTAATCTTTGTATCTGCTGTTAGAATACGTTGTGCGTCAGAAAGAACCTCCGTACCCGTATAGGTTGTATTTCCAATGATTGTCCCTGCAGGCAAGCTAGGTGGAAGTATAGAGCCTTTGGGGAGTGTTACCTCCACATTTCCTTGAACCATAGCATTGATCATCGAATCCAGTTGATATTGATAGGCTGCCAAATAAGTATCGCGTGACACAATCATCCCGTGTGTTTCGCCGCTAATCAGATCTCCTGATTCCATAGACTGCTCAAAGTTAATTTTGCTGCCTTCGACATCAGATGGATTAATTGTTTCAAAGGAGGTCTCTACATTGATACCATTCACCAATTGAAAGCTGCCCATGCGGATATTGTAGCCGGAAGCCGTCTCATCGACAGCAATATTAATAATCTTGGAAAGCCCGTCAACGAGTAAATCCCGCTTATCACGCAGATCGTTAGCATCATTGCCCAGACCCTCAACGCGGAAAATCTCATTGTTCAGCCTGGCTACTTGTTCCAAAATCGTATTGGCTTCCTGAGCCTTTACATCGAGATTATGCGTTAGACTGTTCTTCAGCTCATCCAGCTGCTTGGCTGTATGATTGAAGGAATCCGTCATAGCCAGCGCACTTTCCTTCAATGCCGCTCTTGCCGTTGCACTCTCGGGTTCATTGCTTAGAACCTGCCAAGCATTCCAAAAGCCTTCAATAACCTTGGCGTTACCACCATCAGATGGCTCATTGGTTATGGCTTCCAGCTTCTCAAGAGTTGCTTGACGCACAGTCCAGCTCCCAAGATCCTTATTTTCGTTATAAAATTGCTGATCCAGAAACGTATCGCGAATACGCCGAATGCTGTCGAATTCAACACCCATACCAATCTGCCCTGGTATTGTACTCCGCATTAAACCCACAGCCTCTAACGGATTGGAAGCCGTCAGATTTACGACTTGGCGGGAATACCCGGCTGTATTGGCATTAGCAATATTATGCGACGTAGTCTGAAGTGCTGTCTGTTGGGAAAATAATGCCCGTTTTGAAATTTCAATGCCGCTGAACGATGATCTCATCTGTGGTCACGCCCTTCTATCGAAATATCCTGTTTGATTGGACAATTGACCGGTATGCTTCGGATGATGATAGAAAGCGTCGTCGTCAGGTGAGCCTGCAAACAGATCTAAAGAATAATCAATGTAAAATAAAGACTGTTGAATGAGCTTTTCATTCAAATCGTTCAAGTCCCGAAGCTCTTCCAAGACGGTTAGTAAGCGCTGCTGGGCTTCCGATAGCATTTGCCGCTCTTCCAGCTTAAAAATAATGCGGATTAAGTCACTAATGGTTATCCGAGGATTCGGATTATAGCCCCGAGCGATTAAATAGCCGCCGATAACCTCGATTCTCTGCTGGTCTAGTACGGCAATGTGCTTGATTAGTTTGTTTTCCTTTTGAATGATAAGGTTCAATTGCTCCACCTTATTGTCCACAAGAACCTTCGTCTTTTCCTTCGCCAGTTCCAGCAGAGAACCATGTGCCTCTCTCAGCATTTCCATGGTTTGGATCAAGTCTTGCATAGACATCGATACTCACCTGATTTCTTTCTTGGATGGTATTCTTACATTAATTACTTAATAAAGGGAAACATCTTCTCAGCAATCTTCCTGGCATCTACATGATACGTTCCGGATGAAACTGACTCTCTAAGCTCTTCTAGGCGACGGATCTGCTCCTCAGAGCGGACGTTTCCTTGCGCACCCAAGAGCTCCTTGGCCTCAGGGGAGATTTCCACCTGGTCCTTCGGCTTGTTGATTTTCCCTGCAGCGTTCGTGTTTATGCTATCGTTCGCCTTCTTGTATGGATTCACTGATCCTATACGCTGGCTGTCATTGATCTTCATGGCTATCACCCCTGTCACGTTACAAACAAATGAAAAAACCGATAATCTTTACTACTATTATCGGCACCTTATATAAGAAACTTTATATCAATGTGAGGTTAATGTCTATCTTTTAGGCGATCCTGGATATTATAACTCGCTTGACCTTGCTTATTCGACATTTCTTGCCTGCGCACGTCATCCTCATTGCTGTTATTTACGTCCTTGATCAGCTTGCTCCGGCATGAATCGCAAATCGATTTATCGCGAATAGAAGCTCCGCAAACCTCGCAGGGGTAAGACATATTGGGGGCATGAACGATGGAAATTTTGCCTTCCCGAATAAATTTCGTGATTTGCCGCATTGTAACGTCAGTCGCTTCACTTAGCTCATTAATTGTAGCACCTTTGTTCTCTCTTAGATACTTGATGCATCTTTCATATTGTTGGTCAACTTCCTTGAGGCAATTTGGGCACACCTCATTAAATCCTTTGACAAAAATTCGACCGCAGCGCGGGCAATTGGCAACATTCATACTCATGCTAGAACCCTCCACTCTAATCTACCCTTGTAGTAGCCTGCTTCGATTACTTTTGAAAATCGCTTCGAATCTGCAATTCTTTCTTAATCGTAACCCCCGTGTCCGTGTTCTCAGAACTACATCATTAGGCGTATTATACCACGCACAATCGAATGGGAACAGGGGTCTAGACGAATAGTCTAGTTCCAGCGTCTCACCTTGCCCATGTTAAACCAACAATAGAACCTCCAAAACCTCCAGAGCCTGAAGAACCGCCAATCTCTCCAAACCCGCCAATTCCAATAACCCCATTGATCCTATCCTGCAAAACCTTAGCACACTGGTTCATTGTGCTTCCAGTTGTGTACACATCATCAGTCACATAAATATGCGCCGCGGCACAAGTCTTGAGAAGGTCCCCAGCCTGTAAAAGCCCCTCCTCGTCAATCTGAAAAACATGCTCCAAATCATCTAACCGCTCACTTCTTTTCTTAAAGCTCTGTTTATCCGTATGCTTCACTCTCCGCAACAGTGGGACAACCGGCAGCTTGACGCTGTTCCCCAGCACACGAGCCATCTGCTCGGCCTGATTAAAGCCTCTTTCCAACATTCTGCGTTCACTAACCGGGACATAGGTAATAATCCTTCCAACAGACCCCACAGGAGAATCATCCTCACCCGCTTGCTGTAAATCAAATGCCCGTTTCAGCATAGCTCCCATCAAAGCTCCCAGCCTCTCATCCCCCCTGTACTTGTATCTTGCCAACAGCTCTTTCATCGTGTCATCGTATTTCACCGAGCTGCGGCTTCTCGTAAAAAATGTATCCTTCCTCCTAAGACAATCCTGACAAGCTTCATACCTTCCGCAAATTGGACACAGAACCTCGGTGATCCAAGGGATCGTCTGATAGCAGGTGTTGCAAAGACCCAATTGCTTGCTGTCCAGGTCAGCTTGCTGTTTACACGAAAGACATTCCTTCCTGCTAACGCTTAAAAGCCTTCCAGCTGCCTGCAGCAGCTTCGTTGTCCATCCACTACTTTGTTTATTCAATCATTTCCCCCCTTGAAATAGCCTTGTTTACGCGCCAATCGGTTCATATTCTTAATTTGGCTAACCCCCTCCATTTGTGATTTAGTTCTTTCCTTTGCTGCAAAATAAACCTTACCTGCTGGGTCATCCTTACTTCTTCCCGCTCTCCCAGCCATCTGCACTAGCGCCGCCTCATCGAACAACAGAGAATCGCTATCGATTATAAAGACGTCCGACTTAGCAACCGTAACCCCACGCTCTAAAATGGTTGTCGTTACGAGCATCCGAATTTCTCTTTCTCTGAAACTTACGACTTTCTCGGCACGCAGCGGGTCCTGTGACGACGTCCCTTCGATGAGTCCCAGAAGGGGTTTTCCAGAGGTATCTTCTTTAGCAGACTTGCCATTCTGGCCGCCCTCCTGTTGCAAGCTATCTGCATCAATTGCAGAAGTAGCCTCGAAGTGCATCTCTTTTCTAAGCAGTTGCACCATAGGCTCCACAAGCTTGATGCTCGGCACAAAAACAAATATCTGCGCACCACGCGAAGCTGATGCCTGGAGTCTTAATTTAAGTACCGCGGGCAATTTACCCGACTGTACAATTTGTTTTAGTGAGGGTGTGGAAATAAGCTCTGGAACGGGCAGCGGATGACGGTGGAACCTGACTGGCACCTTTACATGAGGGAGCTTCCCACGCTTTGCAGCTCTCCTTAGATAGGCAGGTGGAGTAGCCGATAGCAGAATGTAATTTCCGTCAGGTTTACAAACCTTTTGCGCGGCGTATTCCAGCATGGGATTATTGTGATAGGGAAACGCATCAATCTCATCAATCACAACCAAATCGAAGCTCTCATGAAAACGCAGCAATTGGTGCGTCGTTGCAATCGTGATTTCTCCCTGTTCCCACCTCTGCTCGCTGCCTCCATATAACGTAACGACCTTATAGGCTTCAAAAGCCTTCATGAGGCGCGGCCTAAGCTCCAACACTACATCCCTTCTTGGCGTAGCAATAAGCACCTTTCTGCCCTTGGCAACCTCGTGAAGGATAAATGGAAATATCATTTCCGTCTTACCCGCACCTGTAACCGCCCAGATCAGGAATCTGCCTGGAGTTCTTTTCGCAGTCTGTCCAGTCCGTCCAGCCCCCCTAATCTGTTCATTCTGCAATGAACCGGTTCTTTCAATAAAGCGTAGTCCCTCCAATGATGCCGCTGATTGCGCTGCGCTCAGCCCCCATGGGGCTAAATCTGCTTGAAACTCTTCCAAGTTCGCATCTGTGACAGTCGCTTTTGTTCTTTCAATTCTTTCAATTCTTTCAATTCTTTCAATTCTTTCAATTCTTTCAATTCTTTCAGTCCATTCAGCCATTTCAATGCTTTCACCCCGCAAGGAGCCACCCTGCACCAGCAGAGAGCAAAACCTCGTCCTACCCATCGTTAAGCACTCTTCACAATAAGGACAATCACTGCCGCAGAATACACATGCCGACCAAAACATTTTCTCCTGGCCGCTGCCGCATCTTTTGCAGGTTAATACAGTACTCTTTTTCCAGAAGCTTGCTAGCTCTCTGCGTTCTTCAACCTTGATTCCGCAAGTGATGGACACATCTTTTTGCAAATGAGCCAGCTGAACATAGCTTGTCCATGGGAAACCCTCAGGCTTCAACCCCAAATGCTCGATGAGCAGACCGATTTCTTCGATAAGCAAGGCTCTGCCGCTAAGGGCTGATACCAGTTTGTTGTATATGGACTGCTCCAGGCGCACCTCAGGAAGTACTCTGGTTTTCCATAATTCATGGGATATTTGTTCCATCCGCAAATCCGTACAAAGCTGAGCATTCAGTTCGCATTGCGCTGCTATTTGTTTTATCTTTTGAAGTGAAGGGAGAGAACTTGAAGGGAGCTGTGAAGGAAGCTTCTCGTGGATTCGCTGGGCTTGTCCTAACGAAAGAGGAGGATCCAGCAAAAAAATGCCTGTATCCGTACCAAATCGACTGAACCAATACTGAATATCTGTATGAAAATCAATAGTGATGTGCCATTGCCATGCGGAGTTGACTTTTACTGCATATATTTTGGACTTCAATCCTTCACCTTGCTTTCTTGGAATTGTAAGCGTTTACTAGTAAAATAGGGGGATTTCTTGTATTTCCTTACGATTGCTCAAGTGTACCACAATTACAGCTTCATCTCCATGGGCTTCCAGGAAATCATCCAAGGATTTGTCAGGAAGACACCATTTGATATCCATACAATACGTATGGGATAACCGCTCAATGATCCTCATGGTCTCGTCAGTGGAGCCTTCATCCAAAATAGTAACTTGGAGCTCTCTCCCCCGAATACGTGAAAAAAAGAACATTGAGCGAATATACCATTCAATCTGTGATTGATTATTTCTTGTAATAAGCAGCACCTGCGCGGCGCTTCTTTGTTTATTGTTTTTAAAACCAAACCAAATGTGAAGCAAGGCAATGCTGATTCCGTAACAACCAAATATCCAAAGCAATCCAATCCACATCGCGGCTCCCTCCCTTTACCTCCATAGTATGCGGGGGGGAGAAACGAGGTTCCTACAAGGTTACCCAGCCATTCTTAATTGCGCTTATAACCGCCTGGGTGCGGTCGTCAACCTCCAGCTTTTGGAGAATGCTGCTGACGTGATTTTTCACTGTTTTTTCGCTTATGAACAGAACTTCTCCAATCAGCTTGTTGCTCTTTCCTTCCGCCATCAGACGAAGCACTTCAGCCTCTCTCTTGGTCAGTGGACTGTTATCTTTATGTACAAATCTCATATTAGCTTCCTTCGCTGTCTGCTCGGCTCCAACGACACCGACTTCATCCAGGTAGGTCATTCTTCTTAATTGATTGATCAGCTTGCCGGTCACCTTCGGATGGATATAGGCATGTCCCGCAACGACGGAACGTATAGCATTGATCAGCGACTCAGCCTCCATATCCTTAAGCAAATAACCGGAAGCCCCTTTGCGGAGCGTCTCAAACACATAGCTTTCATCATCGTGAATGGATAAAATAATAACCTTTACATCTGGAAAAATAAGCTTCAGCCGCTCTGTAGCTACGACTCCATTTTCCAGGGGCATATTGATATCCATTAATACAACATCAGGTGTATTCTGGTTGCACAGCTCGACGACTTGAATGCCGTCACCGCATTCCGCAATGACTTCCATATCTTCTTCCATGTTAATGATCCGTTTGACGCCTTCGCGAAACAGCTGGTGATCATCGGCAATAATAAGTCTTACATTTCGTTTAAGAGTCGCCGTATTGTCCATTCTATATCAGTTCCTCCTTATTTTCTGCATTGCCTATTGGGATCACCATAGTAAATTTGGCACCTGCATCCTTCTCGGATACGATAGTCATCTTGCCATCGAGCAGCTCCACTCGTTCCCGCATACCCAGCAAGCCGAAATTGTTGCCTTTCGTAATAATCTGCTCGGTCATTTCTACGTCAAAACCAATCCCATTATCGACAACATAAATTTTCACATGTTCTTTATCCAGTGTAAGCTCTAGTGACACGAAGGTCGCTTTAGCATGCTTTACCACATTGGAGAAAGCCTCCTGCACCAACCGAAAAATGGCGATCTCCAGTCCCGATGGAAACCGGCTCTCCCTGCCGACTAAAGTAAACTTTGTACGGATCTTGGTCTTCTCCTCGAAATCCTGAATATACTTGCGCAGCGTTGGAACTATACCCAGATCATCAAGAGCCATGGGACGGAGGTTGAAAATAATTTTACGAACCTCTTCAAGTCCGCCCCTGACCTGGCCTTTAAGATCTACTAGCTCCTCTCTGACAGCCGTATACTCTTGCTTAATCAGCATGCGCTCAGCGATCTCCGTGCGAAGCACCACATTAGCCATCGTCTGAGCCATGCCATCGTGAATTTCCCTGGAAATTCTCTTTCTTTCATCCTCTTGCGCCAATATAATTTTCAATCCAAGCAGCTGTCTATTTTTAGCCGATTCTAGAATTCGGGTGACTTGATTTAAATCGCCTGATAAATATTCAAGTACAACATTCATCTGGGAAACGATCGTTTCGGCTCTTTCAACTTGTTTATCGACATTTTTAATCCTTTTTTGAAGATCATCACGTCTGGCCTTCAAATGATTTTCTTTTTCTCTGGCTATCGTCAGCTTGAGCTGCAAATCAATAGCGGCCTCATAAGCAATCTTAATATCATTTTCCCGATACCGATTGAAGTCGCGGCTAACCTCTGTGAGGCGGATTCTTGAGCGCTTGTATTCCCTCTCCAGCTTATCCACTTGGTCAATGGTATTCCCGGTTTCCTCTTTGATATCCTCCAGCTCACGACTTAACACCTCACGCTCATGTCTGGCTGTTTCACTGATTTCAAAGATCTGGTACTTGCTGGTCTCCATAACGTTAATGGCATTTTTTATAACGCGATCCAAAGCATCCGCTTGCAAAATGGGCCCAAACTCCTTTGCGCTAACAATCAGTCTTTTTTTCTTATTCTATCACATAATTTATTCAAGTGTAATCACTTGCCCCACGGGCTCCCAGCCAACCTTCCAGCCTAATTTCTCTGAAATGATCCTCAGTGGTACCAGCGTCATGTCATTGGCGATCCTTGGTGCCACCTCGGCCGTCACGCGATCGCCGTTGACCACAATATCCGTCTTGCCAATCCACAGCTCGATCAGCTTGTCGCCGCGAAGAATGGTAACCTTCCGTTCTTTCTCATCCCACTTCACTGTGCCTCCAAGCGCTTCTGTTACGAAACGAATAGGAATCATCGTATTTCCGCTAGTAATGATAGGAGCTTGCTCCAAGGTTATGCTCTTGTTATTCAAGATACCTGTCTTCTTGTTGACCGTAAGCTTTACTTTGCTATATGGCAAGGAAGGAAGCTTGCCCTTATAAACAAAGGTTACATCATCGAAACGAACCTCACCCTTCAAAGCACGCTCATCCTGACCTTGCTCAGGACTTACAACATAAATTTTCTTAATGGTAATTGGGTACTTCATATTATAATCGGTCAGGTTAGCGGTAAGCTGCTGCCAGCCCTTCCAGTTTATATTTTGCGTCAAATCGACCATATGCGTCTTGCCCGCGGCGTCCGAAAATTCTGCGCGCAGCCAGTTCATACTCTCATCGCCTTGTACCTTCACCTTGATATATTGAGGCTCACCCGTAATTGGAGCACCGTATTTATCGTTAAAATCCGCATAGGCGGCTTTAGTTCCAGTGCCTAAGGTAAAGTCATAGGTAATTTTCAAGTTTTTATTACCTGTTGATGCGTCAGTATTTACAGCAGAGACTACTTCAGCGGGGTACTTGCTGGCTGTAGTTTTCACTCCAGTCGTATCCAGATCATACCACAGCTGCTCTTGTCCGATTGGCATCGTCAGGATCGTGCTGTACCCATCGTATCTGGCAATCAGTTGTGCACTTTGGCTTCCGGATAGATTCGTTACACGAAGCACTCCATCTTTGCCAATCTCACCGCCGATTCCTTGCAATTCCCACGAAATAAGCTGTGGAGGTACTTCCCTTGTAATACCACTTTTGGTCGTAACCATAATTGGCAGCTTATAGCTTTGACCTTCTGACAAGGAAATATCCCCGGCATTAATCTTCATAGCTGATATTTGATCCCGGCCGATCACATCAACATCAATAGTAGCTGATCCCTTTCCTGATTTTGCAGTCAGCTTAGTTTTGCCTGATTTAGTCGCCGTAAATGCATTGCCTTCAAAAGTACCTAAAGCTGCGGAGCTGCTCCAATTCATAACTATACCGTCGAATGAAGCTATTGGATTGTAGTATTCATCATAACCCTTCATTTGATAAGAGCTAGTTTCTCCAATAAACAGTTCATCTTGACCCTTTAAGGTCAATCCTTTTACTTCTCCCTGCGGTGCCAGCGTATAGACGCCTACTCCATTTGCTACTTTGCGTTGGTAATTATTTTCTACCTTATTAACCAGCTTGGAATCAAACTCTCCTAAAGGTCTGGCCACCATCTGAGTAGAACCGCCCCCGTCCAGCACCATCCCTCTCCAAACTCCTGCCTGCACCATAATCTGCTGCAGCTCCACCATGTTAACTCCCTTACTGCTGCCGCTGTTATCCACGGTGATTAAATAAGCCGTCTTTAAGTTTTTCGAATAGCCGATTGCCGTTCTCGAACGATACCGGTAACCATCGATTCCACCTATATCACGGGTAAAATAACTCATTGCTTTGCCTTCATCTACAAGCAGCGTGCTGCCGCCAATCATCATTTTAAAATTGTTCACATCATACTGCTTCCAAGCATCCTTAGCCTTCATCTCATAATTCGAGATAAGCGGATCTCCCTCTTTCAGATGCTGCACAACATAATCAGTTCCTTTTCCAGAAGCCCGCAGTATGTATCCATCCTCAGGGGCAACCATCGGAATCACGCCATTCACAGCGATTTTCGTAATGATTCCATTTTGAACCAATACTTCTGTCGGTTTGGTAGTTCCATCGTTAGAGCGATTGTTCTGAGTCCATGCACTAGTATACATATAAATAGCATCTTGATGGCTGAATACCTTATTGTCATCATAATAGTAGGTTGTATTAACTCCCTTCAGTGGGAATGAAGCTCCATCTGCCGCCTTTAAGGAACCGGTAAAAGTAAACTGATCCACTACCGGCACGTTATCCTTCGTAATTCCAAACGCATACATACCGCTCAGATTGGAAGTTGTCGATAGAATTTCGCCTTCCGTAATTTGAGGTCCTATTGGTACCCCTTCAGCTTGGGTATTATAGAAATCCCCGTTAATTCCAGCTACAGCGCCACTGTTCTTAGTCATTTCTAGAACCGTTGCTTTTTTCGTAAATTCACTCCCTGAGCCTGACATGGCATCCAGCTTTACATTCGGATTCGTCAAATCTACCTCTATGACACTCGCATTCGCCGTAACCGTCGTTTTGTTCCGGGTCGTGCTCCAAACATACTTTTTAACAAGCGCACCAGAAGTTATAATTTCCTCCGAACTGATCGTCAACTTTGAATCCGCCGCTAGACTAACACTAGGGGCAAAAGCAAAAACCTGTAGGGACAGAGCGCAAACAAGCGCACCTATTCCTAGTTTTTTGTGTAACCGCATGCTTTTTCTCCTCTCATTCTCCCATACTTCTTCTAACCTACTTAACTATAGACTACACTTCTATCGAAAAAGTTACGATATTCGTAGATTGTATTTTTCTGTATACTAAAAACTTCCAAAACTACTCCTTAAAAACAAAAAAACCACCCTATTTAAAGGGCAGTCTCTATTTGGTAAAAAATTTATATGATACTTAAAGTTATGGGTTTTCAAAAAACAACTTCTAAAACAAAAATCAATTCAAAGCATCAGCTTTCAAAAGCTCAGCCTTATCCGTACGCTCCCACGGCAAATCAACATCCGTACGACCAAAATGACCATAGGCAGCAGTTTGGCGATAAATAGGACGACGCAGATCAAGCGCCTTAATAATTCCAGCAGGACGAAGATCGAAATGCTTACGAATTAATTCAACCAGTTTATCTTCACTTATCGTACCTGTTTTAAAAGTATCCACACTGATCGATACCGGTCTGGCTACCCCAATGGCGTAAGCAAGTTGTACTTCACATTTTTCAGCTAGGCCTGCGGCCACAATATTTTTGGCTACATATCTGGCTGCATAAGCACCAGAACGGTCAACCTTTGTAGGATCCTTACCAGAGAATGCACCGCCGCCATGACGAGCATAACCACCGTAAGTATCAACGATAATTTTGCGTCCAGTTAAGCCCGCGTCTCCTTGAGGACCACCAATAACAAATCTTCCAGTAGGATTGATAAAATATTTCGTATCTGCATCCAGCAATTCTGCTGAAACAACGGGAGCAATAACATGTTCCTTAATATCACTTTGGATTTGCTCCAATGTAATATCTTCTCTATGCTGCGTAGAAACTACGATTGTATCTACACGAAGCGGCTTATCGCCGTCGTATTCTACAGTAACTTGTGTTTTACCATCTGGACGAAGATAATCCAAAGTACCGTTCTTACGAACTTCAGTCAAACGGTGAGCAAGCTTGTGAGCAATGGAAATCGGCAAAGGCATAAGTTCTGGTGTTTCATTTACAGCAAACCCAAACATAAGACCCTGGTCACCAGCACCAATAGCTTCAATTTCTTCATCCGACATTTGACCTTCTCTTGCTTCCAAAGCACGGTCTACTCCTTGTGCTATATCAGCAGACTGCTCATTTAAAGAAACAAGCACCGCAGAGGTTTGCGAGTCAAAACCAAATTTAGCCCGCGTGTAACCAATCTCCTTAATGGTATTTCTAGCTATGGCTTGAATGTCCACATACTCAGAAGAGGATGAGATTTCACCAATAACCAGAACAAGGCCAGTAGCAACAGCTACTTCACAAGCCACACGCGCATTAGGATCATTTTCTAAAAAAGCATCCAATACAGCATCTGAAATCTGATCACAAATTTTGTCCGGATGTCCCTCAGTAACGGATTCCGATGTAAACAAACGCCGACCGCGTTCAATCGTCATATCACTCGACCTCCAATAGAAGTTATTATAAAAGGATACACGGCTCAGATCATCATGCTCAAGACAATCATGTCTTCCTTAGAAATATCAGAGTAAAGTATTTAAATTAAATTACATACATTTTGATATTTCAAATTACCGCGAAAAACTAATATATATTTACAAAAAAAGGAACCCTTTCCGATTGGAAAAGGTTGTTTAGGTATACCTTCAATATGATATGTTACTTTATTTGTAACCTGCTGTCAAATAAACAATGATCAAGTGTCAAACTGAAATCAGCAGATAACTAAATAACTTTCAATGTCGAATCAGATCATGTAATCTATTTTTAATGAAATTATATCGCTAATTTTTCTTCAATTCGTCAAATACTGAGTAAGTCTTAGAGTTATTTAAAGGAGCTATGCTTCATTTATTCAACGGATAAATAGTACTTGTCAGTTGTACTATGTTCATTGGGTCCAGTTCCATAGACGGTTATTCTATAGTAAGTATTGGCTTTCAATTTAAATGTGCCTATCAAAAAACCGGGTTCATCAATGATATACTGAAAACCATCTGGATAAACCATACTTCCGTTATCAACCTCACGAATCGTATATTGGTAATCTTTGTTCGAGGGACGACTTAAAATTACAGAAACTGGTCGTCCATTTTGATTTGAATCCGCATAAAATATCCAGCCATCCTCATCTGTACTACTAGAAATATAACCATTTGCATAATCCCCCCATGTAAAAGGAGTCGGTGAATTATAATAATCATTAGTAGGTTCTACCTCATCTACATAATTTGCAGCAAAAGCCGATTGTGAAGTAAAGGCAATTGAAGATGCCAACAGACCTATGGTTAGAACTTTAGTAATTTTCTTTAGCATGATTGTTTCTCCTCCTAAATTTAATGTTAAGTAGTGGGAATGCTGGCCAGCATTCTAGGAAATGGATTTTAGTACCATAAATAGAATATATCAGAATTTATAAGTAAATAATATAGGAATAAATTCCTATATTTGTTAAATATACATTTTGAATGGATAAAAAACTTTATCATATTTAATAATTTTAAATTTCTTATCAGATACCGATCAACAGATCGGAAAGCGAATTAGGTAAGGAACACTAAACTAACACCAGCAAAGAAGCCAAAAATTATAAAAAGGTCCTTTCTGAATATAAGCAATCAACTATCTCTAAATAATGGGAGTTAAATAATTTCTTCAATCCGCATCTGAATAATAGGGGAACAAAAAAACTGTTTAAAAAAAAGTTTTGAGGAAAGAAGCGTTACATATTGGCCTTTTTTGGAAACGATTACCCAAGACACTAAAAATAATCAAAGAATAGACTCTATAACGGCGATTTGGCTCAGCTTTTTAGCTACAATAAGACTTAACCTCTATACGCTAATGCGAGTAGATGAGCAAGAACAGTTCCAAAAAAAACTTAATCAAACTCATACAAAAGCTAGACAAAGGGATCTTCATATTTTTATTTGATGATGAATTTATGAAAATTATACTAGGAAGCTGTTACTTGAATAGTGTAAATATAAAAAAACGCCATAACCATGAATGATCTGGTGGCGTTTTTTTATATTTACAGTTTAACAAAAAATCATGATATCATGGTCAAATTTCATGTAATTATAAAACATATTTTCACAAAGTATAAAGAACCTCTTCTGCCCGCTGGATCAACCGCTTTGTAATTTGCCCTCCAACTGCTCCAGAATCTCTGGAAGAAATAAAACCCCAATAATCCTCTTTAACCGAAGATGATGGAACACTTCCAAGCTCAGACGCAAACTCCTCGTTTACATTCGCCATTGAGTTTTTACCAACTGGTAAACCCAACTCTGCTGCAATCTCATACTTAAGAATATCTAAAGCCATCTTGGATTCAGGAACTACTTTATGATTCGAACTTCTTGCCATAGTAGGTATTCCTCCTTCAAATGAGTGTACACCTAGTATGGCAATGAGCTCTTATTATCAATCGTATAAGTTCTTGTCAACTCGGGTAAAATTATGGAGAGCTTTTTAGTAAGTAAAATAAAATATGTAACCAAAATAATAAAACGTTTAAAAAAAGAAAATAAGCTAAAGATAATATTAGAACATTTATGGAGTTACCTTACTTCCATCTTCATTTAACACCAAGTATCCGCCGCGTACCATTATAAATATATCTTGTGTATTTTTGGCAGCAGGCTTAACACCACGACCATCTCTTGGAAAAATAAGCAAATGATTATTTTCAATAGCTTTCCCTGCAGATATATCCTTACCTGCTGTCACATCAGGAATTCCGTTATCATCATTACTAACAGCAACAGTCTTGCCAGTACGTACGATCAGTTCCGCGCCCTCTCCAGCATATAAGATTTGTCCCATTTTCAACTGGACAACCTTAAGTGAGCTTGATTCTGCACCAGCGCCAGGACTTGGAGAAGATGTGGATCCTCCATTAGGCAGACCTGCTATTGCTGAGGAAATTAACTGCTTGACCTTATCTTCGGATAAGCTATTTTGGTCGAAATAGCTTTTGGTTATGACAGGGTCGCTGGCAGAGCCTGGGGCTGGGGCGTCTGCTTTTGTCACATTTAAAATTGGTATTGAAACTAATGCCCCTACAGTGAAAGTTATAATCATTTTTTTAATTATCATTTGAATCTCCTTATAATTATTAATCCACAAAATAGAACCCATCTAACTAGGAATGTATATTAAACACACATTAAAAACAACATTAAAAACAAAAAAGACCCTTTAAAGGGCCTTTATTGTTTTGGATCAAATTAAGGCTTAGTAACAAGTGCTGATACAGTTTTACCATTAGGTGCAACTGCAGTAAGAACAAATTCAGTAACATTTCCAGTAATGCTAAATTTACCAGTAGTAGCATCAAGGTTTACCGATCCATCACCTTGGATACTAGTTGCAGTATATCTGATTCCTAATAGCTTATCGTATTTTCTAATGATGGACTCTGGAGTAGGAGCACTGTTTAATCCAGTATAAGCAATACCGTATTGATCCACTGCTTTAAGTCCCATTAAAAGAACCCCATCATTATTCCCAAGAGCATAATCAAATCTAGCATTGGCTACAGTTAAAGCATCAACTGTAATAGTATCAGCTTTGACAGTAACGTCTTGTGTCAAAGAAATAGTTGTTCCTGCATTAGTATAAACAAATGCAGTTACTGTTGAAGTACCAGCACGGCCACCTAGCACATATCCTTTGTCTGCGGCGTCGCCCGTTCTAACAATGCTGCTATCTGTTGAAGTAACGGATTTTACGTTGTTTCCAGGGAACGCCACTGTATTCCCTGCAGCATCCTTTGCTGTAATTGAGAGAGTCTTACCAAGCAAACTAGTCTCAGGTACTTTAGTGTCACCAGTGGCTTCAACAATGCTGTTATTGTCAGTTAATGCATAAAGGTTACCAATAGTACCAAGAGTATAAGTCAAGTTTGTACTCTTGCTGATTGCCTCCAATGAACGACTAATGCTTGTTGAAGAATCAGAATATCCGGTTCCGGAATCCTTTTGAATAACAGCTCTTACAGTAAGTTTTCCAGTTTTTTCAGCATCTGTAAAGAATTCAAAGCCTCCATTGAAAGCAGCTAGCTGACTAGGTGAGTATTCTTTTTCGAAAGTTCCATTATTCAGTATAGTACCTGAGGAAGTTTCCTTAAGCGTAATACCAGAGGAAGTCGCTGCCTCTCCTGCTACAGTCAATTTAACTTTGTAGTTAGATTGTTGACCATTTGCATTTGGAATATTACTACCTACTGCAATGTTAGCACCATATTGGTCCTTCAATTGGAAGGTTACTTTAGAAGTAGCTCCTAAAATTGCTTTAACAGCTGGTTCAACAGTTACAGCAACACGCTCTGGATAACGAGCTTCTTGTACTTGAATTTGAGTTTGTGCCGAGCTGTTGGCAGTAGCAGTATTGATAAAGCCAGTTACATACACAGAGCTTCTAGCTGTAGTAGCAGGGTTAACTTGAAGGCGCAATTTACCTTTGTTATCTCCATTTACTACGATGTATGGAGCAGCTGTAGTATTTGAAGCACTAAAAGTAAACCTTCCTGCATTGTCAACAATGTCTTGTGCAGTTAAAGTTTTTCCATTCGCATCAGTCGCTACGATAGGAAGATATACATCTGTATCACCGGCAGCTAATGTACCACTATATTGACCAAAGTCAATTTTTGTAGCAAGATTTGCAGCGGATACTTTAACTATAGCTGTTGCAGTGGACGAACCAGCGTAAACATTCACAGTATAATCACTAGTTTTATCTTCTTTATTGATAAGATTAATCCGAATGCGTGGCTCATCATTTGAATCAAAAAGATCTCCAGCTACATAAGCTAAGTTCGGGCTATAAGGGGTAACAATTGCGTTAATAGTTGTAGTAGAAACTTCGTTCGAATCAAACTGGGCTTTTATAATTGGATTGCCATATTGATCGTACAAGCTCAATGGAATAGAAGCAAACTCACCATTTGAAGCTAAGGCTGTACCTTTATTAGAATATTCAACTTCTTTAACTTCAACTTTGCTTAAGAAAGGAGAATTACCTAATTTAAAGGTTTGGTTAGCAGTAAGACGAGTGTCGTTATGATAAATAATCACTGGAACTTGGCTTGAGCCTTGAACTAATCCAGTAATTCCTTTCAAATCATACTTAATGACAAGATTTCCATCTTTATCTTTAGTAGGGGCAACTTGATTGCCTAAAACGAAAGCTGTGAAATTGGAAGATCCAAGTGAGGCTGCTTCGCCATACTGATTAGTAGCTTTTACTTTAACAGTAGCATTAGAGCTGTAAGCAATTGTGTCAGAAGCTCCTACAAAATCCAATTTGCTTACTAATTCATTTTCGCCTGTGAAGGTGCCAGTAGCTTTATCAATACTTTCAGCTTCTAACCCGCTTAATGTAACAGTATACTCAGACGCACTGATTTTGGAATCTGTTAGAGTAAGAACAGCAGATTTACCATCATCAGCAAATTTAGTTGTTGTTGTTACAGCAGCATTACCTCTTGTCAAAGCAAGCTTAGCTTTAGCAGTGTCAACGGCCTTGTTCAAAGTAACTGTTACAGTTTGAACTCCTGTTGCTTTTGCTTCGGAAACAGAAGCTTTAGCAGGAACGTTAATTTGCTCATAAAGTACTTTAGCTTGGTAACCAGACAGTACAAGAAGCTCACGGTTTGCAACGTTAGTTCCACCAAAGCTGCCATCTGTTTGGTTGTCAATCAGTTTCAATTCAAGAGCAAGAGCTACATAACCTTTAGCCCAAGTGGAGACAGTTTTGTCGCTAACACCTGGAGTTGCTTTAGCTTCTGCATCTTTACCAAGAGCGCGAAGCAAGAAAGTAGCAAGTTGTTCTCTAGTTACTTGACCTGCTGGGTTATACTCGCCAGGAGCGTAACCATCAGTAAGATTAGCTTTCTTCAAAGCTTCGATGTAAGGAAGTGCATATCCATTGGATTTGTCATCTGCCTTAACATCTGTGAATGAAGATGTAGTTAAAGTGCTATCAACAGTTAATCCGAAGACTAGTGCTGCTACTTTTGCGAATTGAGCACGGTTCATAGGGTCTTTCAGACCAAATGTTGTTTCGGAAACTCCATCAAAAATTCCTGCGCTGATTAGAGCGTCAAACTTCGCTTTTGTTGCTGCGTCAAGATCTTTAAGATCTGTAAAATCTTCAGACGTCTTAGCAAACGCCATTGAAGAAAACATGGATAATGCCATTGCGGATGAAAGGATAACGGATAAACTTTTTTTCATAACCTTTTTTTCTCCTCCTTGAATATCTTTCGGTTTTTTAGAGTTTCTATGATTATTTAAGCTCGATTCCCTCATTGGCTGATTCACCCCCTTTCCAGAGTTGAGCGTAATTATAACTAAGTTCGTTTTGCAACCAGATTAGTCGCAGTAGAAACTAGTAAACTAAAAATAGGTAATTGAAACAGGCACCACTTCATATTATACAATGGTGGTTTAGCATCGTAAAGAGTTATTTTTGTGAAATCATTCCAGCAAGCTAACTCTTTCAACGTCTTTGTTTGTGTTTCAATGTATTAAACGCTGAGTTTCAGGAAAAGTTGCGATTTGGAGAAAAAACTTTTCATTTTTTTATTTTCTCCTGGTGTGGCTGCCTCGTATGGCTGTTTTGTATATCATTTGTTCCACGGGACTTAGTATACTATGGATCTATCATATTCGTCATCCGTAACAATTTACCAAAAAGATTAAGAGGAAGGAGCCAGCTCAGGCCCCTTCATTTTAGCTCATTATGTTAAGTTTTTCGGGAATGTTTTAAAATATTTCTGTAGTATTCTTACCGTAATTTGTCCTGCTTCGGCCCTTGTCATGTCAGACTTCGGATTGAAGTTAACAAGCGGCTTGCCTTTAGTTGGAGTCGTTGCAGTTATAGGACTGCCTAGTATTATTCCTGCACTGGACAATGCCTCAACCGCAGTTCTGCTATAAAAAGAAATGTCCTGGGCATCGACAAAAGTTTTCTGAAGCTTCGCTGCCAGCTTGTCATCATTGATCGCTTGCTTAAGCTTGTCACTCAGCGCTCTAGTGATCATAACAGAAGCATCTTGTCTGGTTATTAATAAGTCAGGAGCAAATACCTGGTTTTCAAAGCCTTGGATGATGCCAGCCCTTGCTGCCGTTTCAATTTCTGCATATTCCCAAGTAGTCGAACGGGACCCGGGAATAATATCAATAAATGTATTCTTGTTATCGGAATTGATCTTAATGCCAAGAGAACGAACTATGAGCGAAGCAAACTCGCCGCGGGTAATGTAATCATCACTCCCGAATGTATTGAAATACAGGTTAGGCATATATCCTTTGGAGTACAGAGCCTGCAAAATATCACGCGCCCAGCCATGATTGGTAATATCGTCAAAGCCGTACTTAAGCTTGCCCACCATGTAAAAACCGAAACTATCAAAAGGTACCGTTATAGTACGTGCTTTAACATCTACTACACCGCCAAGGTTTTTCCATATTCCATCGTTACCTAGAAAGAAAACAGTAATTTCAGGGCCGGCTTGCGAAACGACAGCTTCATTAAATGACAGCTTCAGCTCCCCTCGTTCACTTGGGACAACTACCCGAGCTTGATTATAGAGCGTGAAAGTTCCATCTGTAGAATACGGAGCAATCCCGCCTGTGGCAGGGCTGTAAGGGAATTGTGACGGCATTTCTCCCATACCTGCTGAAATCCAGTAGAAAGGAGAGATGGCGTTAAAATGCTCACGGCCAAACTGGTTGGAAAACTGGCTGGATAGCTGCGCATTAATTGGAATCGGTGAGGAACCGTTAGGTGTTCTGCCATCCAAATCTATGCCCAGTACCTGCCCGTAATCGTTAACTAGTTCCGTATTTCCCGAATTGGGATCAGCTATTCCAAATAAAAGATTTGCTTGAGGCTGTATTCTGCCATCAAATACGCGTCTTAAGATGGTGTTTTTCGGAAAGTTTAATTGAACTTGCTTATTAAAAACTGAATGCTTGGCACCCATCGCTTCCATGTACATAGTCCCTACATCAGGATCTGTAACATAGTTGACAATAACAGTATCCTTTATTTCTCCTCCGGGACGTTTAACAACAAGATTTACCTTGTTTTCGGCATCAGCCTTTAAACCAATAAGCGTATACGTATATCTGCCAGAAAAATCTGCTCTAGGTTTAGCCGATTTGCCATTAATCAATACATCTGTGGCACCCTGAGCTTCTATATCGAATAAAACAAAGTTTTTATTGACTACAATTTTACTGCCGGTATTTGCAGCAGGCGCTAACAAGCGATACGGTACATTGTCACGATGAATCTCTAAAGTTTGTGTTACTTGAGCTCCATTAATATTTGTTAACTCAACAGTAAACACACGGGTTCCTACGGAAGAAAGCGGAACATTCAGTATCCGAATCCGAAAAGCGCTTTGGTTTCCGTAGAAATCAGCTGCGGAGGAACCTATGGCTACCGATGTAGGCGTCGTTTGTGGCACTGCGTTGGAGCTGATCATGGCATTATAGATCTCTTTGCCACCATCCTTGACCACTACCTGGGAAGCCCCTGAGCCTTCAATAAACAAATCCATGTTGGAATGCGTAGTTGCGTAATAGGTTTGCTTGTTTTGAAACTCTGGTGATGCCGGTAAATAAGTCGATGGATCCGTACTATTCAAATTCCCTCTAACAATTGATGCAGGTGGAGGGGTTAATGGGCGAACATCAGACAAGGTCGGCACGTTGGTGTCGACAATGTAAAATTTGATTTCTTTAACATATTGCCGCAGCACACTGGTTGGGCCGCCTGGCGTTACCGGCACAGCATTATAGTCAACAACAAACTTAATTGTATTCTCACCAAAAAACAGAGGACCACTGTTACGATCTACAGATATATTATTGGCGTTCGCTACATTAGGAAAATCATAGCTCCCATCGGTTAAATTTTGAGGAGATAGATTCAACAGATTATGTGGTGCGGCTGAGTAATCTACATTGTTGATCAGCAATTGGGCATTCAGAAGGTTTGAGCCAAACCCGATAATTTTACCCTTCAGTTGAACCATATTTGTTGTTTTAGAAGAATCCATTTTAAGCACAAGTCCATTGTAAAGACCTTCAAGTGAGACGTAGTTTTTTGAAACATAATTTACTTTGGCCAAGAAAGGCACTGGATTCGTATTCCCGATTGTAAAAGATAAAGTATGTTCTCCTTCTGGCAATCCAGATACTTTAAACACTTTTTTGGTGCTTGAAGGCGTAGTATCAGCTAGCGGTGTAATAGTTAGTGGACTGGTGCTTAAAGGTAACAACGCCACTTTGAGATCTGCAGGGGTTACCAAGTCAACAGATGTATCAACCATAATAAAGAAATCAGGCAGAGAAACTTCCGATCCGTTCAATGCTGACGTTGGCGTTGTAGCTGTGACATTACTTCCTGCAACGTAACCTGGAAGCAGTGAAATTCCTTTGATTAAAGTTTGGCCTACAGCAAGATTAAATGAGTAATTACTGCTGAAAGTAACCGCAGTCGGGGTAAGCGGCATATAAGTAACAGCTATAGCAACTGGTTGACTGGCCGCAAGGTCTGCACCGTCCATCACTAAATCATAGCTGTCCGTTGTTAGAGTAATCAATTTGAAGGCGGGCGCTCCATACGTATTGGATATGACCGTTTCCTTTACACTCTCAACTCCGCCTGGCGAAGCTATAGGTACGACAACTGAGTTTATTCTTATTTGAGAATTCGCATTATTGAAAGGAACATTTTGATAAGGAACGAGGAATTGCAATTCAAGCTCAGCTGTACTCCCTGATCCGGTTAATGTTGGTATGGAGCTTAGCAAACTTTCTTGGGTAGTGGATCCTGTTTGCTTTACCTTGAGCATCGTAATAGGCGTTTGAGGTGCATAATAATAAACCTGACGCTTCAATGTGATCGAATCAGACTCGTTAGATAGCGTAATGTTAAAATTATTAAGCCCTGGGGTTAAGGTCACAGCAGGCGCAAAAAACATGCCGTTGCTCAGCACAGAAGCCCTTTGACCATTTACAATCACAGAAGTTGCATTAGCCGCATTTCCTTGAATGGATGCCGCTGGTGTGGTCAACACTAAGCTTGCCCCTTCATTCAGACTGAAGGATTCAGAATTTGAGATCAATTGCAGGGTGTTGAGTAAAGGAGCCGAGTCATACAAAACATAGAAAACATCCTTTTTGGTAACGGAGCCTTGGCTCCCGGTAAAAGTAAGCCTATTGAATCCAGGGAATAGCTCAATACCGTTGGCATTAAATCGATTGCCTCCTGTGGAAGCCACGGGAAGACTTTCTGTTTTACCAGGCTCAACCTGCCAAGCTCTGCTTGTCTCATTAAATGTGATCTGTTCGATCGTAACATTTAAAGAAGTTGAAGTTACTTGTTGATGAATCCCTGAGATCGACATAATTTTCGCATTGGACAAAAAAGCTGTGCTGCGAGTTAGAAGAGGTGTATGCAGAGCAGGATCTACGGTTATCATATTGGCTGTATTCGATATAGCTACATTATCGGGAATAAAAAAATTGGCAGCAGCGGCTTGGGCCGGCTTCAGAGGCAGGATGGTAAATACCAATGCAGCCACCATTAAATAATTAATTAGCTTCTTCATTACCTTAAAATCACTCCTTATGAATTAATCCATGTATTATATATATCGGCAGAAGTACCTGATTTCTTTAGGAGTCGGCACGGAAAAGTTCTAAATGGGAAAAACGCCTTGTGGCGACCATTGAGGTACGTCTTCGAGAATTCGGTGCATCGCGGAGGGGTATGGATGTGGGCTCCAGCCGCTGTTAATGATTTGTTCCCTTGAATGGTATAGATGTGGGGTTGGAACAAATCTTTAAATGCGGACGCTACCGCTCTTCCACCCACCATTCCCTCTCTCAGCTACAATATGCCGAACAAGCCATTCTCAAACGGACAGCCAGCAGGCTTCTGTTTCCTGACAGAAAGGGATAGTGACAATATGAAAAATCTGCGTCGCTATAAAGCCACAAACTCCGTAATAAACCAGAAAAAACCGCCTCCCGGGTTGGAAGAACGGTTTTTTAAAGCTTACAAAAGGGCGAAGCCCTAAGGTTGTATTATACAATTTTGCAATAAGTGCCTATTGATTATTTACCAAAACGGTCGGTTTGTACAGGTTTGCCCATGATTTTTTGAAAAAATTTAAGGATCGGCTTGCGGCTTTTGCTGATGATACCGATCGCTTCCGCGCCCAAAAGCATGACCAGAAACAGTGCCACGATAATCAGGGTAACGGCCCAGGTCAAATCCTGTGATTTTCCCATTAGCAAGGAACATGCAACTGCACTTCCTCCAAAAATCAAAGCAATTCCATAAATAATAAAAACGGTAGTACGGTGACTAAAGCCTAACTGCAGCAAGCAGTGATGAAGATGGCTTTTGTCTGGCGCAGATATAGGCAATTTATTTACATAACGGCGCATGATGGCAAAAAACGTATCGGATAAAGGCACGCCAAGAATCATAATAGGAATAAGCAGGGACACAACTGCAGCTTGTTTAAAACCAAGGATGGACAAGGTGGCAAGTGCAAACCCAAGGAATAACGCCCCTGAGTCACCCATAAAGATTTTTGCCGGATGAAAATTATAAAACATAAAGCCAATAATGCTGCCAAGTAAAATAACGCTAAGAAGTACTACAGTTGCATTGGGCATCATAAGAGCCAAGATAAGAATGGTCACTGTAGCAATAGCAGAAACTCCTGCTGACAAACCGTCCAGTCCATCTATTAAATTAATAGCGTTAGAAACGCCGACTATCCATAAAATCGTAATAGGAATACTTAACCATCCAATAGGAAGATCATCTACGCCGAATGGGATATTAACTAGATCAATTTTTAAACCAAAGGATACTACAATACTAGCCGCTATAATCTGACCCAACAGCTTCCACTTGGGCGATAACTGAAAACGGTCATCCAGTGCACCCGTAATCACGATGACGAGACCTCCAAGAAGCAGTCCCATACCGGCATCCGAGTTAAAGCTGTTCAATGCTGGGGAAACGATAAAGTAAGCTCCGACAAAAGCCAGAAAAATGGCCAGGCCTCCAAGACGCGGCATGATTCTTGTATGTACCTTACGATGATTCGGCGCATCTACGGCACCTACCCAGAAGGCAAACTTTTTGACGATGGGTGTTAACAGCAATGCCATAAGGCATGAGGCGACAAACCCGATCACATATAAACCATACATTTTTCTTCCACAGCCCCTCTACTATCTATGCAGGAAACCTGCCGACCAAATTATACTCTGTTTCCCAAACAAACACCAACTCTGTTTTTGGGCAAAATGGCCCCTTTCAGACCGCTTTCAGGCAATTAGCAGGATATATTCAATATTTGGTGACTTTTTCTTTCTCGCGAATAACTTTCACTGCGAATTTCGGAAGTGTCAGCATTCTTTTAAAGCGCCAAGGCTCTTGCAAAAGACGGTATAGCCACTCAATTCTTAGTTTTTGGAAAAATAGAGGAGCTCGCTTAAGCTTGCCTGACAAAACATCGAAACTCCCGCCTATGCCCATCATAATCGGCACCTGCAGCTGCTGCTTATACCTTGCGATCCATGGCTCCTGCTTGTCCGCCGATCTTCCTACCAATAGCAAATCAGGCGCGGTCTGCACGATGTGCTGAATGATTTCCTGGTCCTGATCCTCGGTAAAATAGCCATTGCGGCAGCCCACAATCTGAATGCCTGGATAAGCATCCTTCAGCTTATTCGCCGCGGCTTCAACAACCTCTGTGGAGGCCCCCAGCATGTAAACCTTCCAGCTCTTTGGCTCGCCCGCCCGCATGAGCTCTTGAAGCAGATCGTAACCCGCTACGCGTTCCGTCACAGGCTCGCCCACATGCTTAGCTGCCCAGACAACACCAGTGCCGTCAGGAACAATCAATTCGGCCTCCTGCATCATGGAGCGGTATCGCTCATCATGAACCGCAGCCATCACCATAATCGGATTAGCCGTAATGACTTGATGCGGCTGTCTCCGCTCAACAGCTTCTGATAAATATTGCACGGTCTGTTTCATGCCCATTCGGGATATGGGAACGCCGAAGATACGGACTTTGGAAATACGCTCCGCTGGCATTGAGCCCGTTAACGAAGCAGTAGGTTGTCGGTTCAAGAAATCTCATCCTTTAGATACAGTAATCATAATTTAGACGTTGTAAGCATAGTTTTAGTTGCGGAAAATTATGGGTATTGCAAAATTTGTTCGGAAAACACTCCAAATATTCGTTAAGTTGAATCATTTTATTTCTGAAAAAAAGATAAAATCTGCTGGGCAGGGCGCTGCGCCTCTGCCTTGAGCTGCTCAATGACGGCCTTTTTATCGGCCGCCCACGCATCCCGGCCGTCCAGCAGGCTGACGGCCTCAGCGGTCAGGGCTGCCGCATCGAACTGCGTAGTCGATGCGGCAGCCTTCATCCCCAGCCTATGGAGGAACTGGTCGATCTTCGGATCGTACGAGATGCCTACCATAGGCACAAACTGCGAAGCTGCATAAATCAAAGCATGCAGCCTCATTCCAATGAGCAGGTCACAGTGTGCCACCTGCTCAAGCATATCCTGGGGATGGGCGATGCCTCGCATCATCTCCACCCGGTCCCCGTGATCCCCGCCCAAGC
The DNA here is from genome assembly GCF_017874215.1 of Paenibacillus eucommiae. Classification (GTDB taxonomy): domain Bacteria; phylum Bacillota; class Bacilli; order Paenibacillales; family NBRC-103111; genus Paenibacillus_AI; species Paenibacillus_AI eucommiae. Next base: position 129,870 of record NZ_JAGGLB010000014.1, on the reverse strand, counting down.
GGGAGATCACGTAGTCCGAGGCCACCTCATCCTCCGGGAGGTGGAAGGGCAGGAACCGCAGCCGCACATCGCGGGCTGCGAGCAGCAGTGTCAAGGACCGCGAGAGAGCTTCCAGCTCTGAGCGGTCCCGGTTCCAGAAGCGGACGGATACGCCGACCGTCCGCACACCCGCGGGCGCGCTTGAAGCGCCCACAGAGACAGCCCCGAGCAAGGGGCTGTCCGCAGCCGCTCTGGCAGCTCCTGATGCCCCACTTGCTCCTGATGCATTAGATGCACCGACTCCCCCTGATGTTTCGATTGCACCCGCTGCTCCTGACGCACCAGATACTCCAGTTACTCCCGATGCTTCAGTCAAACCAGACGCTCCTGATTCTCCAGAAGAGCTCGATGCACCAGAGCTCCGCAGCGGGAGGCCCATGACCGGGTCGGGCACAACCTGGGCGCGCTCCCGGGGGAAGCGCATCGAGGCCAGCAGGTCCGCGGATTCCACATCACGGACGGAAACATAGGCGCACCGCTTGAACACCGAGCGGATCCAGCCGTCAAACATGCGCCGATTCACAGGGCCAATGCCCTGCGAATAAATAAAAGTCGGCTTGCCAAGCCACTGAGCCAGCTTGAGAATGCCCAAATAGTAGGGAATCGACTTCGCGCTGGTCGCATCCTGCAGAAGGCTTCCGCCGCCGCTGATTAAGCCATCACTCTCCCGCAGTGCTTTGAGCACCTGCGGAAGCTTCATACGATGATATACCCTGACGCCGTACATTTGACGCGTTCGTTCAGGGTTCGCAGACAGGACGATCGGTTCGATCGTAATCCCCTGCTCTCTCCCCTGCTCCTTCAAAGCCAGCAGAATCGATTGAAGCACCGCCTCATCCCCGCTGTTATCAAAGCCGTAATAGCCTGAAAGAACTATCCTTTGAACTGAGGAGCCCATCGCTTCCAACTCCTCACCACAATTTCCCAGACGGCAATCATCACAAGACCCACGATGATTCCGAAAATAATGCCATACGAAATACGAATCCCCGAAATAGCCATTGGTGTATGGAGATGAGCAAAAGTATCCACAATCGATAATTGCCCGATGACGCCAATGAGCATCAGATAGACCGCATGCTTATAACGAATGGACAGATAAGCTCCAAGGAAGAAGAGCGGATGTGCAAATAAGAACTCTTTGATCCTCGGTCTTACGCCCAGCGTATTCTCCAGGAAGGAACGGAACAGCTTTTCAAAAGCAGGAGCTTGTCCTTCATTGCCTGTACGGGATAAATAATAGTATCCCGCAGCAACGGCAATACCAACCAGCACCAGCCATAAAACCCGAATATTCGAAGAAAGTATGGCTTTGAGCTTCTGCAGCTTCTGCGTATAAGTGGAATCATCACTGAAGAGCAAGAGATAGATCGCCACAATAGCAATTGGCAGCAAATGCAGCAAACCAACGCCTCTAAACTGCTCTAGCACCAAGAAGTACGTAATCTGATTCAGCAGTACTATAACGTAGACCACACCGATCATTGAAATCGCGGAAGTCTTAATAATTTGCAAAAGCGCAAAAGCGATGCCTGACCGCCACCTTGCCGCCTTTCCTTGAATCACTGAACGAATAGCAAGCATAACAGCAATACTAGGTGCGCTAATAGCGGCGCCTAATGCCAACCCTTGGGCATATAAGCTTCCAGACAAAGTATGGAGACCAACAGCTCCAACCAAGCCTATAACAAACACTAGCAAAGCCACTTGCGGGAAAAAGTAAGAAATAAGAAGTGTAATTAAGCTTACACTACCTACTAATATAAAGAATCTGGCTACCTTTTGCCAGCTTGACTCTTTGACCAGGAAGGCTTCCGCCTGACCGGTAGTAAATCCAGCCTTTTCGATTCGAGGAATCGCACCATCCTTGCCATTCAAGCTTGCATATAGAGCATTTAGCGGGTTCACAATAGCCGCTCTGTCTAAACTTTTTAAAGGCTTGGCATTAAGGAAGACCATCCGGATATTACGATCCTTTACAGCCAGAACCAGGCGGTCTGCTGCAGCTTGAATACGCTGCTCCAGTTCTTCCTTCTTCAGGTTCTCCATCAGCTTTTCGCCGTCTCTCTCCATATAGGAATGAAGCCGGACAACATCGAAATTCGTCTCTTTGGCCAGTGTATTGAAGCCCTTCTGTGGCTGCTTAAGCATTTCAATGGCTGCTAGCCCCATACCGTACTTATGAAGAAGCTCCGCCATTTTATCCAGATTTTCGCTGGTGTCCTCCTCGGTATACCCTGGAACTGAATCACCATCGACGATAATTTTTTTAACCCCAAAGCTGTAAAGATGCTTCAAAAGAGCATCCATCTGATTGGGTACAAAGGCTCTGCGGTTCGATAAACGGACTACGATTTGAAACCCTTGTTCCTTCAACATGCTTAGTGTGATAGGGTCCGGATCCATAGGCTTGAGGGACGCCTCATCCATGATCATCTCAATAATCAAGCCTGCTTGATTTTTGAAGCTCCATGGCCGTGTACGAACCTGCAAATCTGCAAAGGTCTTTTCGATAAGCGGCTGCAGCTGCAGCCTGGCTTGTGCGTCACTAAATAAAATATAGGTAAAGTTTTCGTTAGGAAGCCCTATGGTTTGCGTCAAGGCTACTGCTTCACGAGAGTTGTACATCTCAATGAGCCGGCTCTGCCTTAATTCTGATAATGTCGCTTCATAGACTGCTAATGAGCCTATTCCTGCTTCTTTCATCGCCACGAGCTGTTTTTTTACGAAATCCTGCGGACTTGTTTGAAGATCAGCGATGTCCAGCAAATCGCGGTAATCAAACACAAACTCCACCTGTTTGGCGGAAGTTTCTGTCTCATATCTGGTATAAACCAGCGGCAGAGAGCAAAGCATGCCGATGATAACTAACCACCATAAAGCTTTTCGCAATAATTTATTCCACGATGTGTACCTTTGAATCAAGCTATTCACTCCCTTGTCCATCTATACGGCTGAGGACATCTTGAACGATATCATTTAACTGCTCAGCTGCCTGCGAAGCGGAAGTGCCCTGGACAGCGAAATAAAATTTAATTTTCGGTTCCGTGCCAGATGGTCGAAGACAAAACCAAGAGCCGTTTTCCAGCTTGAATTTAAGCACATTCTCATGAGGAAGCCCATGAATCCCCTTGGAGTAATCCTCGATTTCCAGCACCCGTTTGCCATGGATCTGCTCAGGCGGATTTGTTCTCCAGCTTTCCATAATCCGGCCGATTTGCTCGACGCCATCCTTGCCCTTCAGCGTTCTTGATTCCAGCCTTTCCAAAAAATACCCAAAGGATTCATAAAGCTCCTGAAGCACATCATATAAAGTTTTTCCTTGCGTTTTATAATAAGCGGCAGCTTCGCAAATGAGCATAGACGCGATTACAGCATCTTTGTCCCTAGCATAGTCGCCTGCCAGATAACCATAGCTTTCCTCATATCCAAATAAGAACTGATGCTCGCCTGTTTGCTCGTATTCAGTCATTTTCTCGCCGATATATTTAAATCCGGTTAATGTATTCAGCGTTGGAACCCCATAATGATTGGCGATTACAGCCCCCATCTCGCTGGTTACAATGGTCTTAATAACGACCCCATTGCCCGGCAGTGTCCCCCGCTCCTGCATGCTATGTAACAGGTAATTCACCATAATCGCTCCCGATTGATTCCCAGTCAGAACGATATAGTCACCATTAGCATCCTTGACAACTGCGCCCATGCGGTCGCAATCCGGATCCGTTCCGATTATGATATCCGCATCCCAGGCTTCGGCCTGCTTGATGGCAAGGGTGAAGGCTTCCTTTTCCTCCGGATTAGGCGACTTGACTGTAGAGAACCGTGAGTCTGGCAGCTCTTGCTCCGGGACTACCTGCACCTGGTCAAAGCCGACGGCTTGCAGGGCATCGCGCACAGGAACATTACCCGCTCCATGGAGGGGTGTATAGACGATCCGGAAATCGCCGCTAATTTGACGTACGATATCGGAATTTTGGCTTACGGAGGCCACAGCTGCTGTATATTTAATGTCAATTTCCTCGCCGATCCACTCCAGCAAGCCGCTGGCCTCAGCCTCTTCCCGGCCAAGCTTCTTCACTTTGTTAAACGAATCTACTGCGCCTACCAGAGCAATAACCTGTCCTGCTGCCTCTGGTACCAGCTGTCCGCCATCGGAGCCGTAAACCTTGTAGCCATTATATTCAGGAGGATTATGGCTTGCCGTTACAACCACACCTGCTGACGCACCAAGGTAACGCACTGCAAAAGATAGCTCTGGAGTCGGTCTAAGAGCTTTGAATACATAAGCCTTTACCCCATTGCCGGCAAAAACCAAGGCAGATTCCAAAGCAAATTCAGGTGACATGTTCCGGGAATCATATGCAATAACAATAGAAGGAGAAGCTGCACCCGTCTGCAGCACATATTCTGCAAGTCCCTGACTGGCCCGCCCTACGGTGTACACATTAATCCGGTTCGTACCAGCACCGATCACGCCCCTTAATCCCCCTGTTCCAAACTCCAGGTCCTTATAGAAACGATCTTCTATTTCCTTGGCGCTCCCCCCGATTGCACGAAGCTCTTCCTTGGTTGTAGGGTCAATTGCGGGATCATCCAGCCATAATTGATACTCCGTTTGTACGCGGCTCATCGACATTAAGATTTCAGCTCCTTCTAATCTACTTTTCTCTACTTCGGATCCGTTAGGGCGAACATCAGCTCACCTTCACAAACTATACGATCCCCTACCTTTGCGACTGCCCGGCCTTTGCCGATTATCCCTTTTATACGTGTAATGGTCATTTCTAAGGTGAGCGTGTCTCCTGGTACAACCTGACCACGGATACGTACATCGTCAATACCGGCGAACAAGGCAATTTTACCGCGGTTAGCTTCCTTTTTTAAAATAGCGACGGCTCCCACTTGAGCCAAGGCTTCGATCACTAACACACCGGGCATCACCGGGAATCCCGGGAAATGTCCCGTAAAAAAAGGTTCATTCATCGTCACATTTTTAATGCCAACAGCCCTTACCCCTTCTTCCACTTCAAGAATGCGGTCGATGAGTAAAAACGGAGGGCGATGCGGAATAATCTCTTGAATTTGATTAATATCTAGCATTCATATAAACTCCTTCCCGGATACCTGTATAAAAACAATGAAATTGACTTAAACTAGTCATATCCCTTCATGACTGCAGAAGTGAAGGTTGATATAAGGGAGTGTAAGTATGGGCAATCAATATTTGATATGCTTATACTTATGCTCTTTTTTGCTTTTTTTGCTCTTTTATATTTTAGAATTCGAGCCTGTACCTGCCTTATTGGCATTTAATAAAGCAAATTGAATGATGTAGATCACAGAGACTATAAATGAAATAACAATAACAAACCATAAATAGGTAGTGGCAAAAGAAAGCTCAAATACAATAAATAAAATAGCCACATAGTACAGCACGGTCGTAAGCTTGCCTAACATATTGGCTGGAACCGTCCGCTTCCCTCGGAAATGGAAAAAAGCCGAACCGATAATCATGCCAATATCTCGAATAAAAATAGCCGCCGCCGCTTGCCACGGTATCATGCCCGAGATCAATAAGGAGATCATTACAGCAAGCATCATTGTCTTATCCGCCAGCGGATCCAGCATGATGCCCAGCGGCGTAATTAATCCCCGTGACCTGGCCCAATAACCATCGAGAATATCCGTTAAGCCCGCCACAACCAGAATTAAAAAAGCGGTCTTTGGATAACCTTCAAAAAAAACGACCAGATAGACAGGTATAAGAACAAATCGGCTTAGTGTCAGCAAGTTCGGAACATTCAAGCGTTTTCCTCTCCTCAAGAGAACCTTCATTTATTATAAACGTTCTGCCAGCAAAAATAAAACTCCCTTACGGGAGCCGATTTAATTCGCAAATACTAGATCAAATAAGTGCTTCCATGTCTTAAATTCGAACATCTCGGATGTCGGCTGATGGCCCACCTTCACATAACCAATCCAAAGTCCGATAGCTAAAGCGACTAAGCACAGGAAGGGCACACGAATAAATTTAAGGATAGCTAAAATAATCGCCAGCCATAACGGTCTGGTTTTTTTCTTATTTTTTTTTGCGGTTGTCTTTTTTGCAGTTGTTTGATTGGTGGCCGTTTTACTGGCCGTTGTTTTGTTTACAGTTGCTTCTGTTGAACTTTGCTTTTCAGACATCGGGTTATTTCCTCACTTTCCCCTGTTAGCCACGCAAATTATTGGCTAAATTCATCATTGTATCCGAGGAAGTAACTGCACGAGAACTGAGTTGGAAAGCTCGCTGCACCATAACAAGATCCGTCATTTCATCAGCCATATTCACATTAGACTGCTCCAGGTATCCCTGCATAACCTCCACGCGATCTGCCCCATCCATTGGATTCCCATTTACATTTTGCAGGACGTTTTGGATATCACCGATATCCGCAGGCAGTGTATATAAGTTATTCCCCAATTCTTGAAGAAGCTGCGGGCGCACAACACGCACTAGCTTGATTTGTCCTACATTTATTGGCGGTGCACTATGATTAATTTCGCTATAAGCGAATATATTGCCGTTCTGGTCAATCTCAGGGCGGTAATTTTTAGGAATTCTAACCGGTGCTCCGTTGGTGTTGACCAGATAATGTCCATCTTCTGTATTTAGCGTCATGCTTCCCTGGTTGTCCGGACTTAGGTGCAGAGCCCCGTTTCTCGTCCATGCAGTTTGGAAAGCCTGGTTTCCATTGGCATCCGTAGTGGGGATCGCTAATTCAAACAAGCCATCACCCTGAATGGCCAAATCCGTTATATTGCCGGTGGATTGGATAGGGCCCTGGGACATGTTTATCTGTGTTTGGACAAGCCTTGATCCCCAGCCCTGATTAAATCCAAGGGGGGATAAGCGTCCTTGCTGACGGAAGCCCTGCGGCTGGTTCTTAATGTTAGTCAGAACGTCCTCGAAGGAAGCCTCCTTCTTCTTAAAGCCGTTCGTATTGGAATTAGCCATATTATTCGCCAGAATATCCAGCTTCTGCTGTAAAGCATGCATGGATACCGATGAATTGATCATCGAATTGTTCATTGGAACCTCCTACAACGTTATGCAGTTTTTACACTCTGCCTACTTCGTTCACTGCTTTTTCCAAGCTTTTATCGTAAAATTGAATGACTTTTTGGTTAGCTTCATAAGCACGAAGCGCAGACATCATGTCAACCATGGACTGGGCTGAATCTACATTGGAACGTTCTACGAAGCCTTGACGAACCTCTACCTGATCACCTTGGCCAAGAGCCGTGACGGAAGCCTCGTCTCCAGGATTAATTCGATAAAGTCCATTGCCTTCACGCAATAGAAGGTTTGGATTTTCGACCCTTGAAATCAATAATCCCAGGGGTTGTCCCGCTGCATTAAGAATAGGGGCACCTTGAGCGTTTAGGAAATTGCCTTTATCTGTAACCTGGATATTACGTATAGGAAGTCCCGTTACCTGATCTACGAGTATGAGGGGTTGTCCATCTCTACCCAAAACGATATTGCCTTCCGAATTCACAAGCGTTCCGGCAGCATCTACAGAAAATTTCCCGTTCAGTGAGTAACGCTGTTCTCCTTCTGCATTTTCTACCGTAAAGAGTGCTTGCGGCTGAAAGATCCAATTGCCGTCCAGATCCACGAATTTTCCTGTTGCATCAAAGGTAGCTCCCGGAACCTGAATATTGGAAACCAACGCGAAGTCATAAGGATTATCTGTTGCCTGTAAATCTCCCTGTGTATGGATGGAGATATTTTCTTCGGCGAACACGCCCGTATTCATTCTGCCAATTGGCGTCGAAACCGGGCTGTCTTGTCCGCCACGAATACGTGAAATTAACATCTCGGGGAACGACCGGGACAATGAATTGCCTTGTTTAAAGCCGGGAGAATTTATATTGGCAATATTATTTGTGATTGTATCATGCTTGCGCTGCTGAGTAATCATGCCCGCCGCTGCAGTGTATAACCCTCTTATCATCGTATCATCGCCTTTACATCAGCTTTCGCTTATTCATTTTATCCAAATGGTCGAGCATGATGCCGGTTCCTTTAACAACACAATGCATCGGATCTTCTGCAATAAGGACAGGCACCTTCAGCTCGTCCGCAAGAAGCTGATCCAAACCGTGCAGCAATGCGCCACCGCCAGTCAAAATAACCCCTCTATCAATAATATCGGCTGACAGCTCAGGTGGTGTATGCTCCAAGACGCTCTTGGCAGCTGTTACGATCGAAGATACAGAATCCCACAGCGCTTCCTGAATTTCATTGGAATGGATAGTTATCGTTAGCGGGAGCCCGGAAACCATATCCCTGCCGCGAATATCCATCTCTTCGTAGCGACCGTGCGGATAGACGGTACCGATTCTGATCTTGATATCCTCACTCGTACGCTCTCCGATAAGCAGCTTGTATTTATTTTTGATATATTTAGTAATGGCCGTATCGAACGTATCGCCGGCAACTTTAATCGAAGAGGAGGTCACGATGTCGCCCATGGATAGCACAGCAACATCTGTGGTCCCTCCGCCAATATCCACTACCATGTTGCCGCTAGGCTGATAAATGTCCATTCCGGCACCAATAGCAGCCGCTTTCGGCTCCTCTTCCAGAAATACTTCCCTGGCACCACTGCGCTCGGCAGCTTCCCTGATAGCCTTCTGCTCGACAGAGGTGATATTGGTTGGCGCGCAGATTAAGATCCTCGGATGAGAATACCATTTCTTGCCGCCAACCTTGGCGATGAAATGCTTCAACATCAACTCAGTAATTTCAAAGTCAGCAATGACACCATCTCTCAGCGGACGAATTGCGACGATATTACCGGGAGTACGACCCACCATACGGTGGGCCTCGTTTCCGACAGCAAGCACGCGTTTCGTGTCGCTTTCAATAGCAACCACGGAAGGCTCATCGAGCACAACACCGCGTCCTTTAACATGAATGAGCACATTTGCAGTGCCGAGATCTATTCCAATATCCTTGCTTAACATTTCTGAATAATCCTCCCTAAATCAATCGTCCATCCCTTATAGAAATCGGCGCCTCGTATATATGGTTTAATTATAAGCTAAATTCGCTATAAATGCATGAATTCCTCTTTTTTTTGCGCATTTTTCGACAAATGAGTCAAACCATAGGGAATAAGGCGCGGATACTTAGGACTTCACAGAGACAAGGGCTTCAACAGGCTTGGGATATTTCGTTTTGCGGTATTTAATCTTCGTCGCCTCTCCTCCCCGCAGGTGTCGAATGGATTTGTGATATTCCAAAATGTGCTTCACCTGATTAGCCAGGTCCGGATTGATTTCCGGCAGTCTCTCCGTCAAGTCCTTATGCACGGTGCTCTTAGAAACGCCAAATTCCTTAGCAATGGTGCGAACCGTGTTCTTGGTCTCGACGATACAGGTTCCAATTTTAATGGTTCGCTCTTTGATGTAATCGTGCAATCCCCTCGCCTCCCTACTCAAGATAGTTTGGTACATTATATGAGGGGCAGGACTATATATTCTACGTAGCCAAGCCTGACAAGCTGAATTCGTACATTTATTTTGGAAAAAGCCCTAAAACGGTGCTTAAAACAAAAAAGCAGTGGGCAAATTTCCCCATCTGCTTATGATATTGCCCGGCTTTGCCTATAGCTCGCCAAGCAGCGTTTCAGGATTTATGGCGGCACCATCTATGCCTTGACGGACTTCAAAATGAAGATGGACGCCTTCTCCCTTTTCCAGCTCATTACGGCCAGCCTTGGCGATAATATCGCCCTGCTTCACTTCAGCGTCTTTTGCAACCGTAACATCTGATAAGCTCTGATACACGGTAACCAATCCATTACTGTGCGTGATCTCTACCAAATAGCCAACAACGGGATTTTGTTCTACGGCTGTCACTTTGCCGCTGAGGGCCGCAAGAACGTCAAATGCTTCTCCATCATTCTTTTTGAAATCGACACCTACATGAGGAGTCAGCGTATCGCCATACTCGATCATTGCAGCTTGTCTCACTTCATTCGTAGCATTACTATCATAGAAAGGTAGGGAAACTAGCACTTCTGTATGGTCCTCAAAAGGCCGCTGCATAGTCTCTGGCTGTGCTTGTACGGCTAATGCATCCGGTGCAGGAGAAGCTACAGCACCATCTGTTACCTTGAGTCCAAGATCCTCTTCGCTAATCGCTTTTCTACCAACATCCTGATAGACCCACATGAAGGTTAAGATAATTGCCGCTGCTGCGATGTAGGTCGCGGGAAATACCCATTTTTTAGCGAGCAACCTCTTCCATGGGGATGTGACGCCTTGTGCTCCTTGAACAGTTTTAGGAGCATCTTCCTTTGTTTGTAACTCTGGTTTTTGATTATTCATGGTTATCACCTCAATAACCATTCTTGACACTTTTGGATGTTTTATACTTGTTCAATAGAGATATTTTTATAGAATTTCCGCTTTATTTCATAGCTAGTATCTCGGAGGCCTGAACGATGGATATTCCGGTATAATAGTATTTGACAATATCAGCGGCCGTCCTGCCTTCTTTAGCCATTCCTTGAGCTCCCCATTGACTCATGCCTACCCCATGTCCATATCCGTATGTAGTTATTTCCAGCTGGGACCCCTTCCACTTCCAATTAAATTGAGAGGAAGCCAGACCCAGCTTCTCTCTGATTTCCCGGCCTGTGAAGGTTTTGCCACCAACTCTTATTTTCATAATTCTATGGCCTGCGGACTGTTCAATAATGCTAATCCCCATGGTACTACCCTTTTTAGAGGAAATACTAGAAAGACCCAGCTTCTGCAGAAGTGTTGAGTAGCTAAAAGTAACTGTATCCTCAAATCGGGGGGAGAGCTTCTTATCCCAAGGGCTTGGAACACTTCTTAAATAAGGGACCTTATCCGGCCAGTAGTCCTCTGAATTTTCTGTATAACCGTTACTCGTAGAAAAAAAGGTAGCATTAATCGGTTTATTGTCATAGGTGAGGATAAGCCCCCTCGTTTCTTCCACAGCCCGGTTAATCTTGGCCATATTGGCCTCCTTAGTGCTGTTATCCCATTTGCTTTTGAGATCGTCCTCATTGATGTAAGCCTGGTGTACAACCGTATCAGTAACCCAAGCATCACGAGTAGGTACTTCGCTGAAATCCTGATCGGTGATCCTCCTAAGCATATAGGTTCTTGCCGCCATAGCCTGGGCTTTCAAAGCTTCCAGCTCAAAAGCTATTGGCATTTCTGCAGCAAGAACGCCACGCACATATTCCTCGAGCGGTACTGTTTCAACAACTTCCTTTTTACTCAAATATACAGGTATCATAAGCTGCTTCTCGGCAACAGCGGCCTTAGTCGTTAAAACTCCGGCTGCTATTGCTTCTGGTGTGGCTAACGGAATCAGGGAGGTTTCGGTTGGAATCTTCTTGACTAGTATTCCAGGAATTATAATAGTAACGATGATTAGTGCCGACAACCAAAAAGCCACCCAGTAAACAACCCTTGGCGTAGAGCCACTCTTCCATTTGTACATATCCTTTATACCTCCATCATTTGTTCAAACCGAATCTCCTACTAGGAAGTCAGGTTATGAACATTTTATGAGGGGGTTTAGTAGAATAGAACAAAAAGAAGAGCCGATATCCGTCAGGAGATCAGCTCTGTAAATACTTATTAAGCTAGTGTAGGCTGTGCCGTGAAGAAGCCAACCTCTGGCAGCTCCTGTTCCACTTCCTGCGGTGTGAGTCTGTAAATATCCGCTCCAAGCTGGCGAAGAACAGCTGCAATATTCACATAGCCCCGGTCAATATGGTGAGTTCCGGTAATTTCCGTCTCCCCATCTGCCACTAGAGCCGCTAAGATCAATGCAGCGCCTGCCCGTAGATCTGTAGCGCAAACCTTAGCACCCTTCAGTCTGGAGTTGCCACTGATTACTGCAGTTCTTCCATCAACCTTAATCTGAGCGTTCATATTCGTAAACTCGTCTACGTGCATGAAGCGATTCTCAAATACGGTCTCCGTAACAAGGCTCGTTCCGTCAGCAACCATCAAAAGCGCCATCATCTGAGATTGCATGTCTGTTGGAAAGCCAGGATACGGCAGCGTTTTAACATCAACCGCTCTTAAAGGCCGATCTGCTATAACACGAATGCCATTCTCGTCTTCATCAACAGATACGCCCATTTCCTGCAGCTTAGAGATCACAGGGCGAAGATGATCGCCGATGGCATTTTCTATATACAAATTGCTTCCGGTAATAGCTGCGGCAATCATGTATGTACCCGCTTCAACGCGATCTGGAATAACCGTATGTGAAACCCCACATAATTTCTCTACGCCTTCGATTCGAATAACACCCGTGCCTGCTCCCCGCACAACGGCACCCATAGCATTTAAATAATTGGCCAAATCAACGATTTCCGGTTCTTTTGCGGCGTTCTCAATAATGGTGGTTCCTTCAGCTAGCGTGGCCGCCATCATAATATTCTCCGTAGCACCTACGCTCGCTACGTCTAAATAGATCTTAGCTCCTTTAAGTCGTCCCTTAACCCTAGCCTCAATGTACCCCTGCCCCAGATCGATCTCAGCACCCATGGCTTCAAAGCCCTTCAAATGCTGGTCAATAGGCCTGGTTCCGATTGCACAGCCTCCAGGAAGCGAAATACGGGCCTGCCCCAGCCTTGCAAGCAGCGGTCCCATAACTAAAAATGAAGCTCTCATCTTACGTACAAGCTCATAGGAAGCTTCGCACGTATTAATCTTATGCGCCCGAACCCGTATCACTTCATTTTTAAATTCAATCTCAATGCCCAAGCTTTCCAAAACCTGATTAATGACGAACACGTCGTCAAGGGGAGGTGCGTCATAAATGATGCTTTCTCCTTCAGACCCTAGAATAGAGGCTGCAATAATAGGAAGTACGGCGTTCTTGGCTCCGTTTATCTTTACCTTACCAGCTAGCTTTCGGCCACCGCGGACGATAATTTTGCTCATCTTGTTCCCTCCGCGAACTCATTTTGAATGCACCTGTTTACGTACATTTCCTTAGTTTATCACTACAGCTCAATGAGAACAATATCCGCTTTTCAAGCGGTCACAATAACATTCGGATGATTATTCCATTTTAGAACCGTATAAGATTCATTGTTGACAAGAAATGTGTGCATTATTCGATAATATACCCTAAAATATTTGATTTAAGCCTACAGAAAAGTTCAAATACTGAATAAAAAAACTGGCTACTAAATGACCTAAGGCTATAGAAAGCAAAATTTGAAGCATGATGGCCGGTGCACTTTTTGGCCTCTTAAGCAGCACATCAAAACGAAATTCCTGAAGTGCCCACCAAGAAAGGGCTATGCATAATAAGTAAATCGCAATATTGATAATAACGCTATAGGATGCACCTGTAGCTACCGGCAAGTCCATCATCGGCTGCTTTTCCCCTTTTCATTAACGATTCAGCACCTTCTGCAGCATAGTAACGAATTCCGCCCGGGTCGCATGTTTCTCGGGTTGAAACGACCCATCCTTATACCCGTTAATCCATCCTTCTGACCTCATCTGTTTCAGAACACTGATTCCCCAGTAATCCTCCTTAACATCAATAAAAGGTGAATTTCCGCTTTGTGTCCCCTTCATATTCATACTTCTCGCCAGCATACTAACCATTTCCATTCGGGTTAAAACCCGGTCAGGCTGGAACGAACCATCTGGGTAGCCTTCCACTAATCCCGCCTGTTCAGCCTTGGCTATATAGGGGTAGGACCAGTGCTTCGGACCAAGGTCGGTATAGCTGAGCTCCCTCTGCTTTGTCAAATTAAGAGCCTTGACGAGCACAGTTGCCGCCTCCGCTCTCGTAATGGATCGATCAGGGGCAAACCGGAAATTACCATATCCGCTAATCCAGCCTTTGCTTGTAAGTTCAACAATGGCATCTGAAGCCCAGTGCTCGTTAATATCTATATACCCACTTTTTAGCGAATAGACACCTATTTGAAGATGATACATTTGATTCACAAAAAATCGGTCAGGCTTCAGCTTTAAATAATAAGTGCCCGCGGCCAGCTTTTGATCAACACGAATAGAAGATTGCCCTGATTTATTCTTGTAGGCGGCTAGCTCTTTCAAGCTGCTGTCGTACAGAGCCACACCAAGCCTGCGGCTCGTAGGGATATCACGAAAACTCATCTGTACAAGACTTTCTTTGTCGATACGGAACTCAAACCAATCCACATCTTCATTATTGTGAAAAACGCCCTTATAGTCGGAAAACCAGCCTAAGTAGGTTGCTTGATAGGGCTTGTCATTCGGTTCGTTGGGATCTAAAAGTTTAGGAGAAAATTCAATAGAAAGCGTATATTCCCCAGTGACAGCATTGGTATAATCCTTTATGTTGCTAATACGAATGTAGTATTCACCCGGCAGCACGCTCATTTCCGAAGTAATCTCCGTTGCGCCTTCCCCTACCTCATCGATGGTAATCGATTTTTCCCCTTTTTTCTGAAAAAGAATGACTGGATCGATTCTGGCCGTATCCACAGAAACCTTAATCCGCATCGTCCCGGATTGCTCCAAAGACAGCTGGAACCAGTCCTGATCATCCTTTTGATGAAAAGTTCCCCTGATGGTTTGAGTTCTTCCTGGCAAAACAAAAGCTTTAAATTGCTTGTCATTATCTTCAAACGGATCGCGGTAAATATGAAATTCAGAAAGCATGGAATACGCGGCAGGCGTTTTTCTTAGAAGATCTGCCGGTTGAAGCTGAAGAGAGGTTGTGCCTTTTTTGACAAACAGGGTTATCTTGTTTCCTTTGCCTAGGGTGTAAGCTGCTTCTTTACCAGCTATCCCGGAATTGGTCCGGAGCGTTATGTTGGATTGGTCCGTTGAACGGATTGTAATGTCTACTGTTCCATCATAGGGACTCTCAAGTGTGTACCAGTCCTGATCCTTTCCAGAGCTTAATGTGGCATGAATGAGGGATTGCACAGGGATTTTGGCAGCTTGTTCCTTGCGGTCATTAGGTTCGAAGCGGTCGTCACTAACTGGCATTGTCAAAGCTAAATCTGCCCGCAGAAAGCCATAGCCTGTTTGCGGATTCCAACCAGAAGCATTCAGCTTCTCGGTCGTTTGCAGCAAATGACTCCGCAGCTGAATAGCTGTCATTTGCGGATATTTACTTAACAGCAGCGCAGCGACACCTGCTACCTGAGGAGCCGACATGGAGGTTCCATCCTTGTATTCATACCCACCACCCAGCTTCGTTGTAAAAACATCCCAAGGCGCAACCAAATCAATCTCTGAGCCAAAATTGGACCGTTCATCGGCAAGCTTGGCTGAAGTAACTCCTCCAACTGCAAGCACGCTTGGATAAGCCGCGGGGTATTTAACGCTGTTTCCCTCATTGCCCACAGCAGCTACCAAAAGAACATTGTGATCTTCGGCATATTGAACCGTTGCAGCAAGCTCAATCGGATTCTTATTCAGACCTAAAGAGAGCACCACAATATCCGCGCCATGGTCGACCGCATAGCGAATTCCTTCCCCGAGCTTCGATTCACCACCCGAACCATCAGATTCCAAAGCCTTAATCGGCATGATCTTCACATTTGGTGCTATACCCGCTATCCCTTTATCGTTGTTCATCGATGCGGCTATGACCCCTGCCACATTCGTACCATGTCCGTTATCATCCAAGGGCTTGGCGCCCGAATTAATAAGATTAATTCCTGCTACGAAATTACCGACTAGATCAGGATGAGTAAGATCCACCCCTGTATCAACAACTGCCACCACAACCGACTTCTTAGAATCCCCTGCCGCCGCCCAGGCTTTATCTATATGAATAAGGTCCAGATAGCTTTGCTTGACACGCATGGGATCAGTAGATGCCGGAATAGCCGCATCCGCATAGCTCGAAACCCCTGCAAATTCCATTAGTAGTAGTATAATAGCAGCAAGCAGCAAATTTTTTATGTGCTTCATGGGCATAAGTCCTTCTGTGTCAATAGAATAGTCCGTCTTACATAAATTCTGTACTTTACACGCATATCCCTGCCTCTTAAGTAGAAAAAGGACGAAAGACCTAGACTTGATCCATTAAAAGGATAAGAAACGCTTGCTCAGCATACCAATTAGTGTATGTTGTTAATCGGTCCTGAATGCTGGTTAAAGTAAATGAACATTCATTAAAAAATCTGAATTTTCTTCCTACTTTCTTATTATAGAAGAATTATATTTAAGGAACCATCTAAAGCAACAATCAAATGTGGATATAATGTGTTTTTTCACGTGGAACATTTATGAATCTGCAAGAAACCCTTCTTGAGCGTCCTTTGAGGAAGCGTTTCATTACGTGGGTGCATGAGGGGAGGAAAAGGCTGTGGGCTCCAACCGCTGTTAAAGATTTGTTCCCTTGAATGAAATGAATGTGGAGGTTGGAACAAATCTTTAAAGGCGGACGCTATCGCTTTTCCACCCACAGCCTTTCCCTCTCTTTAGCTGCAATCGCACGAGACCAAGCTCAAAAGGACAGCCAACAAGGGTGTTTCTCTTGGTTGGTGGAGATTTCCTGTGGGGCAAAAGCGCTGGGGATAAAGAACGGCATCTGCCGCGTGCACGATCTCCCAAAATTCAAACGGACTGCCTCCAGACGTCTTTTCCTGATGCAAAGGGATAGTGACTACAATGAGCATTGGACTTCCTTTCAGCTTTCTAGCTTTCATGATCCAAATTTATGAATTTATAAATACTCCATCACTTTATCACCTGTAAGCATTTGGGATTTTCTAATATATGCAGAAAACCCCCTTTCCATCTCTGATGGAAAGGGGGTTTTCATGCTTTCATTTTAGCTGCTATGAATCATTAGATCTCCTAAAAAGCTGAATACTTTTTCAATATATTCAAGTATGACCTGAGGGAAGAATCCCATGGCCACTCCTACGATCGCGCACAGCCAAGCAGTAATGCCCAGAGGCAATGGGACCCGTACATCCGCTGATTCCTCACTGCTGCGCATGAACATTTGACGAACTACTCCAAAGTAGTAATAGAACGACACGACACTCGTTCCAATCATTAATGCGCCAAGCCAATATTTCTGCGTCCCCATTGTACCGAGGATAATGTACACCTTACCGAAGAAGCCACCTGTAACCGGTATGCCCGCAAGAGACAGAACAATAAGTACCATGGCTACTGCAGTGTAGGGAGCGCGATAATAAAGGCCTGAGAACCCGCGAATTTCCTGATGTCCAGTGGATTGCTCCACGATCATCAAAACAGCAAATGCTCCGATATTCATAAAGAGATAAGCAACAAGATAATAAGTAAACTCTGAGAAATTGCTGAAATGAATCAATGAAAAGTGAGTGCTGATCGGGACCAACAGGTAACCCGCATTGGCAATTCCCGAATAAGCAAGCAGCCTTTTCATATTGGTTTGCCTCAAAGCTATAAAATTACCTGTTACCATGGCGGCTGCTGCCAGCACGGACAGAGTCAGGAATACATCATGCTGAATCTGACTGCTGGCGCCAAAATCAGAGAAGGCGAACAGCACATAGAACATGCGGAACAATATAGCGAAGCCCGCAGCCTTGGATACAACTGCCAGAAACGCAGTTACTGGAGTTGAGGCGCCTTGATAAACGTCAGGAGCCCAGCTGTGAAATGGTGCCGCGGCGATTTTAAAACCAAACCCTGCCAGCAGTAAGAAGAAGGATACGTAGATGAGAGGCTGGAATGAATCCATCCCGCTCACTAGCGCAGACCCTATCTGCCCCAAATTCGTAGTTCCTGCAATCCCGTAGAGAAAGGACATTCCGTATAAAATAAGCGCAGAGGAGATCCCGCCCATAACGAGATATTTAAATGCACCCTCGTTGGATTTCTTACTCATTTTATTCATGGCCACAAGCAAGTAGGAAGTTATACTTAGCAATTCCAGACCGACATACAATGTCATGAGGTCTCCGGAAGAAGCTACGATCATACCACCTAAGGTTGCAGGCAGCAGCAGGTAGTAATACTCGCCGATATGTGGAATTTCATCCTTGCGGATGGAACCCAAACTCATAAAAATGACAAGTCCCGTGCCCGTAAGCAAAATAAGCTTGATCAGGTTGCCAAAATCGTCGACCCGATAACTATGGTTCAGCAGTTCAATTGGCTCTGCTGGATTGAGCTGGGCGATGACCAGGGCTGCTGTGGCAATAATGCCGACAAGAGACAGCCAGCCTATCAAAGATCTACTCACCGTTTTCGGAAGAAAGAGATCAATCAGAGAAAGAAGAATCGCCGTCCCGATCAAAGTAATCTCAGGAAGAAGATGCATCAAGTCTGCAGCATGGAGTCGAAGCTGTTCCACCGATCTAACCCCCTATCTTCCCGGCTAATATGCTTTGGATCATTTGATCAAAGCCGCCTATCGTTTGTTGTAAAGGTTGGCTTAGCACACTTGGGTAAACACCCAGCAGAAGAATAAACGCAACCAGCGTAATCATCGGTATAGCTTCAATAAGTCTTGCATCCTTCATGCCTTGCAAACGTTCTGGAATCGGTCCGTAGGTTATTTTCAGAACCCCTCTCAACACATACACGGCTGTAAGGATAATCCCTAGCGTTCCGACAATTGCATAAATTTTTAATGTGTCAAACAGTCCCAGGAAAGCTAGAAATTCACCGACAAAGCCTGAAAGCCCGGGAAGTCCTAAGGATGCCATACCCGCTACTAACAGTATTCCGCTTATAAAAGGCACCGCCGAAGCCAAGCCGCCGAGCTTATCCAGCATGGTGCTCCCAGTCCGCTCATAAATGATGCCAACAAGTAAAAACATCAGGGCAGAGATAAGTCCGTGGGAGATTAATTGGAACACAGCTCCCTGCATGCCTGCCAAATTAAATGCCGCAAGCCCGAGAAGGACTATACCCATATGACTGATACTTGAGTAAGCTAACACCAGCTTGAAATCCTTCTGAACGAACGCCAGAATGGCTCCGTACAAAATATTGATAACTCCCAGCAGGGCAAGCACCCAAGCCCAATGCTTGGCCTCTTCCGGAAAGAAGAGAATGCCGAACCGGATGAGCCCATACGCTCCCATTTTCAACAAAATACCGGAATGGATCATAACGACTGAAGGTGGAGCTTCCGTGTGAACCTTGAGCATCCAGGTATGAAACGGGAAAATCGGCAGCTTGATGCCGAATGCCACCAGAAGCATAATAAACAGCGCCCATTTCATGCCGCTTTGCAAGTAGAACGGATTTTCTGCGGCCATTTGGTTCACATAGGAATTGGGATCCTGAAATAGATTATATGCAATCTGTTGAATGTCCCCGCTGTAATACACTTCAAGCGAAGTTTCTGACGGTATTTGAGTAAATCCGGCTGTGGTTACCAAGATCAGAAAGGCAATCAGCATAATAGCCGAGCCGAGCCCGTTATAGATCAGAAAACGATTTGCCGCTTTTTCTTTGTCCATGTATCCCCATATGCCAATAAGGAAAAACATCGGAACAAGCGTGATTTCAAAAAAGAGGAAGAACAGGAACAGATCCTGCGCCATAAATACGCCGAACATGCCCACCTCTAGCAAAAGAAACAAGATAAAGTAAGTTTTCCAGCGTTTCTTGATATATACGGAGGCAAGAGCCGCCATACTTGAGATCAAGGCTGTCAAGAAAACAAGCGGAAGTGAAAGTCCGTCTACGGCCATTGTGTATTTAAATTCAAAGAACAAGGTCGTAACTTGTTGGATGCCCTCATGACTTAGCGGCACCTTGATCCAATCCAACTGTTCCTTGTATTGAATCGGACTGGCTTGATACTGGTAATCCACGTAAAGCCATGCGGCGAGCAGCAAGGGAATAAAGGTTGTCGCAATCCCTATTATTTTAATTAATTTTCCTTGATCCTTGCGAATGAAAAGGAGGATCAGTACCCCTAGCAAAGGAGAGAAGGCGATAAGACTTAAGATAGGCAACTTATCCAACATGTATGAACCTCCTTCCTGCTAAGGCCAGCGCCAGAATCAATAGGCCAAGCAGGGTAATCAAGCCATACGTTTGCAGCTGCCCGTTCTGTAGACGAGAACCGACACGGCCAAGACCAACAACGGTGTATGTCGCTAGACGAACAAGACCATCAATGATATAGATGTCAATGAACTCCAGAATAAGACCCAGGCCACGCAATGGCTTGACGATAATCCAATGGTACAGCTCATCAATGAAATATTTGCGGTTCAGAAGCGTGTAAAGACCGGGAATCCGGCTGGATATAATATCTCTGGGAATAGACTGCTTGCGGTAAATCAAGTAACCAAGTCCGATACCAAGCAAGCCTACGAGCGTAGAAATAATCATAACTGGCCAATTCGCCGTTTCTTCATGAACCTCTCCTGTTAACCAGCCACCGAGCCAGGCATTGAATGGCGTGTTGACAAAACCAGCCACAACAGCCAGGACAGCAAGCACAATTAAAGGTATTGTCATGGAAGACGGGGATTCATGCGCTTCATGCTTGGATTTGCTTGGGCCCATGAATACTAGGAAAAACAATCTTGCCATATAGAATGCAGTGAAGAAAGCCGCAACGATACCAACCCAGAATAACAAAGGCTGATGCTCAAAAGCTTCGGCTAAAATCGCATCCTTCGACCAGAAGCCTGAAAAAGGTGGGATTCCCGATAAAGCAAGCGCTCCGATCCCGAAGGTCCAAGTCGTTATTTTCATCTTGCGGGATAGGCCGCCCATTTCATTAATATCCTGGGTATGAACAGCATGGATTACGCTGCCCGCTCCAAGAAACAGCAGCGCCTTGAAAAATGCATGCGTGAACAAATGGAAAACACCTGAAGTATAGGAAAGTCCAATTCCTATAGCCATCACCATATAACCGAGTTGACTGACAGTAGAATAAGCAAGAATCCGTTTAATATCATTCTGTGCAATAGCTATTGTCGCGGCGAAAATCGCCGTAAAGCCACCCACATAGGCAACCACCATAAGCGCATCAGGGGAAGCGTAGAAGATGTCGTAGGTTCTCGCAAGCAGATATACCCCTGCCGCTACCATTGTCGCCGCATGAATAAGCGCACTGATTGGAGTCGGACCTTCCATAGCGTCAGGCAGCCAGCTGTGCAGCGGAAATTGCCCGGATTTACCGATAGCTCCAATAAAGATAAGGATAGCAATCCAGGTAATAATGCCAGGTGCGATCTCTCCGGAAATCACAGCATTATGTATAGAGCTGAAATCAAGTGCGTGCCCAGGCATATACCAGAACAGCAGGAGGATACCGATGAACAAGCCCACATCCCCGATACGGGTCATGATAAAAGCTTTCTTGGCAGCTGCTCTTGCCTCTGGCTTTTGATACCAAAAACCGATAAGCAGGAAGGAACAAACCCCAACAAGCTCCCAAAAGATATAAAGCTGCAGCATATTCTCAGAAATTACAAGACCAAGCATGGAGAATGAGAACAGGGCAATATAACCGAAAAATACATGAATCCGCTCATCATTTTTCATATAGCCTTTGGAATATAAGTTAACAAGCAAGCTCACCAGGGTGACAATGACCAGCATCAGTGAGTTCAAATTGGTAACCTCAAAGCCCATGTTCAGCGTTACATCGCCGATTTTCAGCCATTCCAGCTGATTCCACGTATAATCCTCGACGCTTCCGCCCATTCTTTCGATAAAAATCAATAGAGCTAATACAAAAGAAGCAAACATAGCTACGATACCGATATAAATGCCAAGCTCTTTCATTTGGCGTCCCATTGCTGTAAGCGCTAGAAAAGCGAGTAGCGGAAACAGGGGAATGAGCCATGCGTATTGCGAGAAATCCGATACCATGTCCTTCTCAGCCTCCTAGCGCTTCATAGAATTCATTTCATTAACATCTGACGTCCCTTTATTACGGTACAGGGTAATCAGAATAGCAACCCCAACTGCAGCCTCCGCAGCTGCAATAGTAATGTTGAAGAGTGAGAAAATTTGTCCAGTCAGAGACGGATGATTCCCCATTTTGGAAAAAGCAATCAAGTTCAAATTAACCGCGTTGAGCATCAGCTCGATCGATAGCAGCACAATAACACCGTTCTTTTTCGTTAATGCTCCGTACAATCCTATACAAAAGAGAATCGCTGCAAGTGTCAAATAAGGAGTGATATCAGTCACAAGCTATTCCTCCTCTCTCTTGGCAATGACAATGGCACCGATAAAAGCTACAGTCAGCAGTACAGACATGATTTCGAATGGTATCACATATTCACTGTAAAGCAGCTTTCCTATTGCCATGGTATTATCCTCGGCAGCTTGGAATTCACCTTTGGTGAAGGTTGACTGCTGAATCGCATAAAAGAGAATACCAAACAATCCAAGCGCTCCAATAAACACAAGCGCGGTGTGCCACGGACGCTTCGGCTCATCCTCTTCGCCCTGGCGATGCTTCGTCATCATAATTCCAAATATCATCAGAATCGAAATCGCTCCGCCATAAATCAAGATTTGGACAAAACCTACGAATTCAGCATTCAGCATCACATACAAGCCTGCCAAGCTGATAAACGTTAGCGCCAGAGAGACGACCATATGAACCACTTTTAAAAAGCTGATCATAAATATGGCCCCGCCGATAGCCATCAGAGAAAAAACCAGGAACATCCAATTGGAGCCATTCGCCATAAAGTCGCTAAAGCCATTAAACATTCTTCTTAGCTCCCCCCTTAGGCATTGCGGAATTATTCTCTTTACGAATGTTCTGAGTGTTCTCGCTCAGCCATTGCATATTTTTGAACAAGTCATCCCGGCTGTATGCGCTAAGCTCGAAGTTGTTTGTCATCACAACCGCCTCGGTCGGGCAGACCTCTGTACAAAGATCGCATAAGATACAAATTTCAAAGTTAATATCATAGGTATCAATGACCTTCCCCCTTTTTTCGGGGTCCGGATTGGCTTTGCCTGTAAGAGTAATACACTCCGTAGGACAGACCTTGGCGCATAAATTGCAGACGATGCATTTCTCGGGGTCAAAATACTGAATGCCGCGGAAGCGGTCTGGCATCTTGATAGGGACATCAGGATATGCGTAGGTCACTTTTTTTTGGGTCATACTTTTGAGGGTTACGCCTAAGCCTTTAATTATGCCCTTCACTTTTCATCACCCCATGGTTTTTAAGATATGATCTTCATATACAAAGCTGTTATGAAAATATTAGCAATAGCCAGCGGCAGAAGCAGCTTCCAGCCAAGACCCATCAGTTGGTCGATACGCACGCGGGGCATGGTTGCCCGCAGCCAGAACATACAGAACACGATAAAAGAGAATTTCAGCAGAAACCAAATAATCTGCGGGATGAAATCCAGGAATGGAAACGGCGCGTGCCAGCCTCCCAGGAAAAGCACCGTTATTAGTGATGCAACGGCGAATACATACACATACTCAGCAAGCATGAAGAAAGCAAACCGGAAGCCGCTGTACTCCACATGATACCCGGCCACAAGCTCGGATTCAGCTTCAGGAAGGTCAAACGGTGTACGGTTTAGCTCCGCAACACCAGCAATGAGAAACACGACAAAGCCTACGATTTGCGGCAGGAAATGCCAATGCCAGAAGCCGCCTGCCTGATTCTCTACAATTATGCGAAGATTCAAACTGCCGCTAAGCATAATGACACCAATAACGGAAATAACCAACGGAATCTCGTAGCTGATCATTTGCGCAGCAGAACGCATTCCTCCAAGCAGTGCATATTTATTGTTCGAAGCCCAGCCTCCCAGGATAATCCCAATAGTCGATATGGTGGATAGCGCTACGTAATAAAGAAGTCCCACGTTGAGATTTGCATTAAACAGCTTATCCGTAAAAGGAATAACGGCGATGACCGTAAAGGCCGGAATAAAGGTAATGATTGGGGCCAGGATGAACAACTGCCGCTCTGCTTTACGCGGAATTGTATCCTCTTTAATTAACAGCTTGAACACATCGGCGACGCTTTGTAAAAGCCCTAAGGGTCCGGTTCGGTTCGGTCCGATACGCATCTGCATCCAGCCAATGACTTTTCGTTCAAAGTAGATGGCATAGGTCACAAAGCCCAAAATGATGAGCAGCATGACGATCCCCCAGAAAAGGAATATAGCGAAATTCGTCCAGCTTAAGCTCTCCTCCAAGAGAGTCATCATCAGCAATCAACCTCCCCGACAACAATATCAATGCCCCCGAGTATCGTGATGAGGTTAGTCATCGTTTGGCCCTCCAGAAGCTTAGGCAGAATCTGCAGATTTACAAAGGAAGGTCTGCGGAACTTGATACGGAAAGGCTCCTGCTTGCCGCGTGAAATAATGTAGCAGCCGATTTCGCCGCGAGGGGATTCAATACGTGAATACACTTCCCCTTCTGCCGGCCGGATGACTCTGGGCACCTTCCCCATGATTTCGCCTTCAGCAGGGAATTGCTCCACAGCCTGCTCCAGAATGCGCAGCGACTGACTCACTTCTTCCAGTCTTATCAAGTAACGGTCATAACAATCTCCGCCTTGGCGAACAGGAACATCAAACTCAAAACGGTTGTAAAGACTATAGGGCTGATCCTTGCGTAAATCCCAATTAACTCCGGTACATCTCAGATTCGCGCCGCTTAACCCATATGAAATCGCCGTCTCCGCGTCGTATTTACCAATGCCCTTGATACGTCCAAGAAAGATTTCGTTACCACTTACTAAATTGTTATATTCATCCAGCTTGCCGCGCATGTAAGGAATGAATTTTCTGACTTTATCGATCCAGCCTTCCGGCGCATCCCACTTCACTCCGCCGACCCTCATATAGTTATAGGTTAGGCGGGCTCCACAAAGCTCGTTGAAGAGATCAATAATAATCTCCCTATCCCGAAAAGCATACAAGAAAGGACTCATAGCTCCGATGTCCAACAAATAAGTTCCCCACCACACCATATGACTGGCAATGCGCTGCAGTTCCATGACGATTAGACGCATAAACTCTGCACGTTCCGGAATTTCCAGCTGCATCATCGTTTCAACGGCGTGAACAAGCACATAATTATTGGTCATGGCTGAGACATAATCCATACGATCTGTATAAGGAATGATCTGAGTGTACGAAAGATTCTCCGCCAGCTTCTCTGTTCCTCTATGCAGGTAACCCATTACCGGTATAGCTTCTCTGATGATTTCTCCATCAATCTTGACAATAATGCGGAACACCCCGTGCGTGCTTGGATGCTGGGGGCCAACGTTCAGCAGCATTTCTTCTGTTCGTAACAAAAGCTACACCTCCGGGTCCAGCGGTTCATAATCTTTGCGAAGCGGATGTCCGACCCAATCATCGGGCATCATAATTCTTCTTAAGTCGGGATGACCCGGAAATTCTATGCCAAAAAGATCATATACTTCCCGCTCATTCCAATTGGCTGTTGGCCAAACTGGAGTTATTGACGGGATTGAGGCTTGCTCACGATCCGTCTTTATTTTTACGCAGTAGTCTTTCTTTGTAGAAAGCGACAGCAAATGATAAACCACTTCCAGATGCGTTTCTTGATCGACACCGGATAAATTTCTTAAATAATTGCATTGCAATTCTTCATGATCTCTGAACAGCTTTGCCGTTTGCGGCCACAGCCCGTTCTTGATTACCACGCATGGCAAATGCCTATCCGTTTCATTAATAAAAGCTAGCTCAACCGCGTCCTCGCCTACGCCTTCCTTAATAAGCTGCACCAGCCTATCCAGCATCGGCTGATTTGGCGACGGCTCCTTCGGGCCGGCATCGGCGTCCGCCTCGGCCGCTTTTCCCGCGCGTGCGCTCGCCCGAGCCGCTCTCGCTTCAGCCGCTGCCTTCGCTTTGGCCTCCGGGTCTGCGTCACCAGCACCCTCACCACCCTCGGCTGCCGCCTCTCGTGCCGCGCGCGCCGCTGCACGTGCTGCTCTCGCTTCCTCCTTCGCCTTGGCTTCCGCTTCCGGATCGCCGCCGCCCTCGGCTGCTGCTGCGGCTCTCGCCGCACGCGCCACTGCTCTTGCTTCTCTCGCCTCCGCCGCTGCTTTCGCCTTCGCTTCGGCTTCCGCATCGCCAGTCCCTTCCGCTACCACGCCGCCAGCACCTTGCTGCTCCGCCGCCGGAGCATCGCCCTGATCCTTCGGCGCTCCGCCCGCGCCCTCGGCTGCTGCTGCGGCTCTCGCCGCACGCGCTACCGCTCTCGCTTCTCTCGCCTCGGCCGCTGCTTTCGCCTTCGCTTCGGCTTCCGCATCGCCAGTCCCTTCCGCTACCACGCCGCCAGCACCTTGCTGCTCCGCTGCCGGAGCACTGCCCTGATCCTTCGGCGGTCCACCTGCGCCCTCGGCTGCGGCAGCTCTCGCCGCACGTGCTACTGCTCTCGCTTCCCTCGCCTCAGCCGCTGCTTTCGCCTTCGCTTCGGCTTCGGCGTCCACACCGCCTTCTCCTTGCTGCTCCGCCGCCGGAGCATTGCCCTGCTCCTTCGGCGCGGCGCCCGCGCCCTCAGCTGGTGCAATCGCTTCCTCTTGAGCCGCTCGTCCAGCAGCTGCTGCAGGCGCTTCATCGCTTGAGCCCTGCTTAGAGGTGTCAGGCTCAGTGGCAGCTTTATCAGCCGCTACGCCCCCCTCGGCCTGGAGCTCCTTGGCTTGCTCCTTGTCATTTTCGGCAGCAGGCTGATGCTCAGGCTTTTTCTCATCGCTCATCGATTAGTCACCTGCTTCCCAGTCTTTGCTTCGTAACGAATTTTCTCCTGAAGCTTGTTGATTCCATAAATAAGCGCCGCCGGATTTGGCGGACAGCCAGGAATATAGACATCAACAGGCACGATCTGATCCACACCTTTAACAACAGAGTACGATTTCACATAAGGCCCGCCAGCTGTAGCACAAGATCCCATAGCGATTACCCATTTAGGCTCAGGCATTTGGTCATACAAGCGGCGCAATAAAGGAGCCATTTTCTTCGTAACCGTACCAGAAACAATCATCACATCCGATTGCCGCGGTGACGTGCGAAAAATGACTCCAAACCTGTCCAAATCATAATGTGAAGCTCCAGTACCCATCATCTCAATGGCACAACATGCCAAGCCGAACGTTAAAGGCCACAAGGAATTACTTCTGGCCCATGCCTTAATCTGTTCAAGCGTTCCCATAAAAACATTGCGATTAAGCTCTTCCCGTTCTTCCGGGGAAATTGAATTCAAATCGAAGTCCATTGCAGCACCTTCTTTTTCCAAGCATATAGTAAACCTACGGCTAGCAAGGCTACAAAAATAAACATTTCCACTAATGCAAACAAACCAAGCTGATTATACGCTACTGCCCATGGATAAAGAAAAACAGTCTCAACGTCAAAAATAACAAACATCAAAGCAAATAAATAATAGCGGATATTGAAGCGAACTTGTCCTTCACCGACAGGTATGTTACCACTCTCATACGTAGTATACTTCTCCTCTACCGGCTTGTTAGGCCTCAGCAGCCTTCCGACTGTCAGAGCGACAATAGGCAAAAGTATCCCCAATCCCAGGAAAATTGCAACGATGACATAATTATTCGTGTACATCCGTATGAAACCGCCTCCATCATATCCGATTTTCTAATAAAACTTATCAAATATTTTAATACGCATCTACATAATTATACCAAAAAGGGGTATGTCCGTCGATCCTTAATTCTAGCTTCGCTATCCATTACTTTTTCCAAATGTTAGTGAATTTATTCCTCAACTGTTTTTCATTAAGGATAAACGCTTTGCGGTGTCCTTTGAGGTGCGTGTTCGTGACTTGGGTGCGTCGCGGAGGGAATGGCTGTGGACTCCAGCCGCTGTTAAAGATTTGTTCCCTTGAATGGAAGGATGCAGAGGTGAGAACAAATCTTTAATGGCGGGTGCTAACGCTCTTCCACCCACAGCCGTTCCCTCTTCTCAGCTTTACATGCTTCTTTTAACGATGAAAATCATCATTAACTTGACGGATGGCCCAGGAATTCTTATTTTAACGATGAAAAACATCGTTAAGTGGAGTAGCGGAGGGCGGGCTGCTACTAAGATGCTACTAACGCTCATCCTCCCCATGTCCCTTCCCTCTCAGCTTCAAGGTATCGAACCTGCCACCCCACAAACGAACTGACAACAAGAGATTGCTCTCCTGAGGGAAAGGGATAGTGGACAAATGGAAAAACTACACTTCCTGTCTGCTTCCTTCGGAGAGGAATTGTAATATTAGTCACTTTATCACTGTAAAGCTGTACCATGTAAATGTACAATATTCATTCCAGGCATCCTTCAACCATACACTTTTCAGTAATTTCAAAAAAAAAAGAATCAGCTAAGAGAAACTCTTCAGCTGATTCTTTGGTTTATTAGCCTTTCTTACCGTACACTTCGATACGACTAAGCGCTCTTTGCAGCGCGTGCTCGGCGCGGATCAAATCAATTTGATCCTTTTTACCGGACACACGGCCTTGAGCCCGCTCTTTGGCCGATTTGGCACGTTCAATATCAATATCTCCGGGCAATTCTGCACTTTCCGCTAAAATTACCACTTTATCCTTGCGCACTTCCATGAAT
Organism: Paenibacillus eucommiae; assembly: GCF_017874215.1. Taxonomy (GTDB): domain Bacteria; phylum Bacillota; class Bacilli; order Paenibacillales; family NBRC-103111; genus Paenibacillus_AI; species Paenibacillus_AI eucommiae. The sequence continues at coordinate 101,235 of NZ_JAGGLB010000014.1, read as the reverse complement.
CCACCGTTAACAGCGATAAAATCGGTCTTGCCGTCTTCACGCTTTACGGTCAAAGGTGCAATTCGAAGTGGAGTGACTAGCGGAATGTGATTCGGGAGAATACCGAGCTCTCCTTCAGAACCTTTGGCGATGATCATACGAACATTCTGGGCGTACACTTTGCGTTCCGGAGTTACGATTTCCAAAAGGAAAGTACTCACGTTCCATTCCCCCTATGCGTTCGCTTAGGTCTAGCTAGTTCGACGACCTTGAATTAAAGCTTTTTCGCTTGCTCAACCGCTTCTTCAATCGTACCAACATAACGGAATGCCCCTTCAGGCAGATCATCATGTTTGCCTTCAAGAATTTCCTTGAAGCTGCGTACAGTTTCTTTAACTGGTACGTATCTTCCCTTGATTCCTGTAAATGGCTCAGCCACGTGGAAAGGTTGGGACAAGAAAACTTGAATTTTTCTGGCGCGTTGAACAGTCACTTTATCTTCATCAGACAGCTCATCCATACCCAAAATCGCAATAATATCTTGAAGCTCTTTATAGCGCTGAAGAATTCTCTTAACGCCTTGAGCTACATCATAATGTTCTTGTCCTACAACTGCAGGAGTCAGAATTCTCGAGCTGGAAGCTAGCGGATCTACCGCTGGGAAAATCCCCATTTCGGAAATCTTACGCTCCAGGTTCGTAGTTGCATCCAAATGCGCAAACGCTGTAGCAGGAGCCGGATCGGTATAGTCATCCGCAGGAACATAAATAGCCTGAATAGACGTTACTGAACCTTTGTTAGTGGAAGTAATACGCTCTTGCAGTTGACCCATCTCAGTTGCCAGCGTTGGCTGGTAACCTACGGCAGATGGCATACGTCCAAGAAGCGCTGAAACCTCGGAGCCAGCTTGTGTAAAACGGAAGATGTTATCGACGAACAGAAGCACGTCTTTACCTTCTTCATCACGGAAATACTCAGCCATCGTCAGCCCTGACAAGGCAACACGCAGACGCGCACCTGGAGGCTCATTCATTTGACCGAATACCATCGCTGTTTTACCCAAAACGCCGGAATCCTTCATTTCGTGGTACAAGTCATTACCTTCACGAGTTCTCTCACCAACACCCGCGAATACGGAAATACCACCATGCTCTTGTGCAATGTTATTGATTAACTCTTGAATCGTAACTGTTTTACCTACACCCGCACCACCGAAAAGACCAATCTTACCACCTTTAACGTATGGAGCAAGCAAGTCAATAACCTTAATACCGGTTTCCAGCATTTCCGATTGGGTAGTCAGTTCGTCAAACCCTGGAGCAGCACGGTGGATCGGCTTAGTTAGGCTGCGGTCCACTTCTCCATTGTTGTCGATAGCTTCTCCCAATACATTAAATACCCGTCCTAAAGTAACAGCGCCAACAGGGACGCTAATAGGCACACCTAAATCTATAGCCTCTACACCACGTACCAGACCGTCTGTAGTGGACATAGCTACGCAGCGAACCAAGTTATCGCCTAGATGAACGGCAACTTCAACCGTTAGGCTGATATCTTTTCCCGCTGTGGAGTCGGCTTTTTTTTCAATTCTGATTGCATTCAGAATGTTAGGCAGTTGTCCACGCTCGAACTCAATGTCAACAACCGGACCTGTAACGGACACGATGCGTCCTTTGTTCATGGTTTTCCCTCCTCGTTAAGCATTTATATCCATCCGATTATCCTTGAGCGTTCGCTCCAGCAACAATCTCGGAAATTTCTTGAGTGATCGCGGCTTGACGCGCACGGTTGTAAACCAAAGTCAGGGAAGAGATCATCTTCGTAGCATTCTTCGTCGCGCTTCCCATTGCAGTCATGCGCGCTCCGAACTCGCTGGCTTTACTTTCCAGAACCGCACTATAAATCAGCGTTTCAGCATAACGGGGCAAAAGCTCTTCCAATACCCCTTCTGCAGAGGGCTCATACTCATAGCTAGTTACTGCGCCTGTGCTGGCAACTTCCTCCAGAGGAAGCAGTCTCTTTTCTACCGGAACTTGAGAAATTGCGTTAATAAACTCGTTATACACGAGGTACAATTCATCGTAAACTCCCGTTTCAAAGTTTTTCACAGCAGAAGCAGCAATGGTTTTAATTTGGGCAAATTTAGGAGAGTCAGAAAGGTCTGTCACTGCCTCCAAAGGTTGAATGCCCATTTTGCGGAAGAAATCTCTTCCTTTACGACCAATTACAAATACGGAATACTCATCCTTGGATTTATGCTTACTCTTGATGGTATTCATTACTTTACGAAGCACGTTCGCGTTGTATCCTCCGGCAAGACCATTATCTGAAGTAATTACCAGGTATCCTGTCTTTTTAATCGGCCTTGTTTCCAGCATAGGATGCTTAATGCCTTTACTGCCAACAGCGATACTTGAAATAACTTCCTTCATTTTATCCGCGTAGGGACGTGAAGATTGTGCACTTTCCTGAGCTCTTCTGAGCTTGGAGGCCGCAACCATCTCCATCGCTTTCGTAATCTGCTTCATGTTCTGAGTACTTTTGATTTGGCGCTTAATTTCGCGCATACTTTTGGCCAACTGTTTCACCACCTTAGAGCTTTTCATTCATGAAAAGCTAACTTCGAAAGCACAAGCGCTAAGCCTGGCATCAAGGGTAAACGGCTGCGCCGTCCTACTCGGACGAGCACGTTTGCCTAGAAATATCAGAGCAGCGTAAGAAATTGTAAACTTTCTGATATTTGAACAAGGCTTGTTACAGAATCCTAATTGCCAAAGCAAGCTCCTTGTTGGGCAGTCCCCTCGTGAAAATTGCCTTGGCAGGATCATCTATTCTTATACCGCAGAACCGGCAAAGCCTTTTTTGAATTTGTTAATTGCATCTGTTAAAGCCTTTTCGTTGTCGCTAGTAAGATCCTTAGTATCTCTGATGTTAGCCAAAACCGCTTCTTGAGTGGTATCCATAAAGGACAGGAATTCCTTCTCAAAACGGATAATGTCCTCAACAGCTACATCATCCAAAAAGCCTTTAACCGCACAGTAAATACTTACGACTTGTTTCTCGACAGAAAGAGGTTCGTTCACGCCTTGCTTAAGGATTTCAAGCGTACGACGTCCACGATTCAAACGAGCTTGTGTAGATTTATCCAGGTCAGAACCAAATTGCGCAAATGCTGCAAGCTCACGATATTGGGCAAGCTCCAGACGGAGTGTTCCCGCTACCTTTTTCATCGCTTTAATTTGCGCCGCGCCCCCTACCCGGGATACGGAAATACCTACGTTAACCGCAGGACGTTGTCCGGAATAGAATAGGTCGGATTCCAAGAAGATTTGACCATCGGTAATGGAAATTACGTTGGTAGGAATATATGCGGATACGTCGCCTGCTTGAGTCTCGATGAAAGGAAGAGCTGTTAAAGATCCGCCTCCCAATGATTCATTAAGCTTAGCCGCACGCTCCAGTAAACGGGAATGCAAGTAGAATACGTCACCCGGATAAGCTTCACGACCCGGTGGACGACGAAGCAGCAAGGAAAGCTCACGGTATGCGGATGCTTGCTTGGTCAAGTCATCGTAGATGACAAGAACGTGCTCGCCTTTATACATGAAGTATTCACCCATTGCGCAGCCTGCATACGGAGCCAGGAAGAGCAAAGGAGCAGGCTCGGAGGCACTCGCTGTAACAACGATCGTATACTCCAATGCGCCATTACGGCGAAGTGTTTCTACTACCCCTGCAACTGTGGATTGTTTTTGTCCAATTGCCACGTAAATACATTTCACGCCATTACCCTTTTGGTTAATGATCGTGTCAATCGCAATCGCTGTTTTACCAGTTTGACGGTCACCAATAATCAACTCACGTTGTCCGCGACCGATCGGGATCATGGCATCGATAGCCTTGATTCCTGTTTGCATAGGCTCATGAACGGATTTACGCGCCATAACGCCTGGTGCTGGAGATTCAACGGGACGGAAGCTGGTCGTATTGATTGGACCTTTGCCATCCAAAGGAATACCTAACGGGTTCACAACGCGTCCAAGCAGTTCCTCACCAACGGGAACCTCCATGATGCGTCCTGTCCGTTTCACTTGGTCGCCTTCCACGATGTCCGTATAAGGTCCCATGATAACGATACCGACGTTGTTTTCTTCGAGGTTAAGAGCCATACCTACAACGCCATTGGAGAATTCAAGCAGCTCTCCGGACATTACATTTTCTAAACCATGTGCACGAGCGATCCCGTCCCCTACTTGAATGACGGTACCTACATCCACCACTTGCATATCGGACTTATAATTCTCAATTTGCTGTTTAATCAGCGTACTGATTTCTTCAGGTCTGATACTCAACGAACCTCACCCCTATTCTTACAGTGCTTAAGCATTTGATAAAAACTTTTCAAACCGATCGAGCTTCCCAAGCAAGCTTCCATCATAAAGACGGTCGCCGATGCGAACCTGCATGCCGCCAATTAGAGCTGGATCTACAACATTCTCAACTCGAATGGTTTTACCGGTAACTTTGCTAAATTGAGCTGCGGCTGTCTGCTGAGAGCTTTCACTCAGAGCAAAAGGTGTTTTCACGATCGCTGTAGCCCGTCCGAGCGCATCATTGACGATGCGAATATAATCGATTAACAGCTGAGGAAGCAAGGCTTCTCTTCCACGTGAAAACAAAAGCTGCAGTGTGTTGAAGAGAACATCAGAAACATTGCCTTCAAACAACTTTTTCAGAAGATCGATTTTAGCCGATGTAGTAATGTTCGGATGATTCAGAAGCTTGCCAAGATCGGCATTCTCTTCAATCACTTTGACAATACTGCGCAGCTCCTCTTCGATTTCTGTGACAAGGGATTTCTCTCTTGCCACCTCAAAAAGAGCTTTCGCATATCTTTTCGCTACAACGATGTCTGCGCTCATTGTTTGCCCCCTACCTCTTTCAGGTAGTGCTCAACCAATTGTTCCTGCGACTTCTCATCGATTTGCTTTTCAATAATTTTGGAAGCAATCATTACGGACATTGCGCTAACTTGACTGCGCAGAGCCGAAATTGCTTTATTTTTCTCATTTTCGATATCTTTAACGGCTTCGTTTTTCAGACGATGAGCTTCGGTCTTAGCTTGCCCGATAATTTCATCTCCCTGCTTGCTGCTAATGCTGCGAGCCTGTTCGATGATTTCGTGAGCTTCTTTGCGCACATCCTGCATAGCTTGCTTTTGTTCAGCAAGTAATTGCTCTGATTGCAAACGGTTTTGCTCCGTTGTTTGGATCTGTTCCGTAATCAAACGCTTGCGCTCTTCCATGATCCCAAACAGCGGACCAAATGCGAATTTGCGCAACAGTAGAAATAAAGCCACAAATGCGACGATCGCAAATACAAACGACTCCCAGTGCCAACCCATTGCTTCCACTATCCATGTCACTCCTTTCAGTCATCTCAAGCAAAACGAAGGCGTGGATGGCTAGGCCTTCCGCGCCAAACCTGCTCTTCGGAGTATTAAGCTCCGAAGAAGATCAAAAATCCGAGTACAACACCGATGATTGGAACAACCTCTACGATACCAACCCCGATAAACATAGTAGTTTGCAATGTTCCGCGAAGCTCGGGTTGACGAGCAATACCTTCAACTGTTTTACTAACGATCAGACCGTTACCGATACCTGCGCCAAGTGCGCCTAAACCAATTGCTAAAGCTGCTGCTAAATAATCCATTTGTAAAATCCTCCTCAAAAATGTTGTTAGATTTGTATTCTATATAATCTTAGCCTTTATTGCCCGCGTGTTTCAGCGATCATCCACAAGGGTAAGTTCATAAGATGTTAATGATCCTCTTCATGTACAGTTGCTTCTGAAATGTACACCATTGTGAGAATCGTGAACAAGAACGCCTGAATGGCTGCTACGAAAATACTGAAGCCCTGCCATGCAAGTAGAAGCGGCGTACCAAACACGCCAGCCATCAATATCGTTGCGATCAGTACCTCTCCTGCAAAAATATTCGCGTAGAGACGTAAACCGAGCGTAAGTGGCTTGGAAACTACCTTAATCAAATTAAGCGGCAAGAAAAACCAGAACGGTTCCAAGTAATGTTTTAAATAATGCTTTCTATTTTGTTTAAGTCCTAAGAAATGGATCAGGAAGAAAACAACAATAGCTAGTCCAAAGGTAACGGATATATCGGCCGTAGGAGATTTCCACCAAGCAATCTCCGCACCATGATCTCCGTGTGCGTTATTAATCGTCTCCTGGGAAATAATCGTATACCCAAACCACTCAACAGGCTGCTCATGGGTAGTAACAATACCGAAAGGAAGACCTAACAGATTCGCAACAAAGATGAACATCATGATCGTCATACCAAGTGAAATATAGTTTTTCGCCTTACTTAAAGGCATGGTGCTGGCAATGATTCCGTGTACAAAATCAATAACCCATTCCATAAAATTTTGCATCTTAGACGGGTTTGTAACGGACAAATTTCTGACGGATAGACGAGCCAGTATCAAAACGATTATGCTGGAAACAATGATTCCCAGAAAAGTGGATACGTCTATATTCAGTCCACCAATTTCTAGCACTGGAAACTCATGCATTTAACATTTCCCCCCTTTCCATGCATTGCGGATTAATCTTTATTGCTAATAAACATTCCCCTAAGGAGTGTTGCCACTTGGACGAAAAACAATCCAATGATGGTAAAAACAAGGTTGAAATCTGGTATTTTCACAGCAATCATCACTGCAATAATAGCCATACATACCCTGGAGATAAAGCCAAGATTGATACGCTTATCGGATCCTTCCGCCGCATTGCGTGCGAGCGCTTCGATCTTCATGAAGAGAAACCAGGCATTAATAAAACTAATGACGACTCCAAGCACGAGACCAGCAGCATAAGTCCGATAGGACGGGAAAATGATCCAAACAAGCAAAGAAACAGACACAACGAGTAACGTGATTCGAACCATGGGCTTCAACTGGGTATTCATTATTCCTGTTTATCCTCCAGAAACTTTTTGAGTACCAGTACAACCGTGGCGATACCGATTGCAAAACCAAACAGTACCCCTCCAACAGTCCAAGACTTCACGTCGCCAAACTGTTTACCTGCGAAGTTGCCCAGCCAATAACCGACAAATGTGCAGACGATAATATCGAAACCTAAGGCACTTACTAGAAAAGCGGCACGCCAAGGTGACTGATTGTACGGATCTTTCTGATTCATTGGCTGATCCCCTAACAATCCTCATTTATTTTATCGAAATAAACCTTCATTTGTCAATTGAGATAAAATTCAAAGTTTCCTATTAAATCTCACGAAAATCCGCTTCCGACAGGGCTTTCCGCCGTTTCAAACCAAACAGTGAAACTGTATGCTGTTGCGTTTGTCATGATTTTGTCACGGATGGAACGTTTGCGGACGGTCTTTGCTGTATCCGAAGTGCTGTAGAATGGCCTGAGCGATGCGCTCGGACGCTTTTCCATCCCCGTAAGGATTGGCAGCTTGACTCATCCGGCTATATAATTCTGGATCCGTCAGGAGCTCTTTTGTACGCTCATATACCTTCTCGCCGCTAGTCCCGACAAGCTCCAGGGTGCCCGCATCAATGCCTTCCGGACGCTCTGTGTTATCCCTCATTACTAGAACTGGAACCCCAAACGATGGCGCTTCTTCTTGAAGACCGCCGGAATCAGTGAGGATCATATAGGCATGGGGATAAAAGTTATGAAATTCAAATACATCCAGAGGCTCGACCAATTTTATTCGCGGATGATTGCCTAGCATTTCAAAAGCTGGTTCCTTGACAGCCGGGCTGGGATGCACTGGATAAACAATAGCAACATCATCAAACTCTTCAGCGATCTTAAGCACAGCCTGAAAAATTTGCCGATGCGGCTCCCCTTGCGCTTCCCTGCGGTGAGCGGTCATCAGGATAAGCCTCTTGCCTTTGGCCCAATCTAACAGGGGATGTTTGTAATCCTGCTGCACCGTATATTGGAAAACGTCAGTAACGGTGTTTCCTGTCACATAAATACTTGTTTCTGATTTATTTTCTTTCCGTAAATTGCCGGCAGACCACTCCGTAGGAGCAAAATGCAGATCAGCAAGCACTCCCGTCAATTGACGGTTCATCTCTTCAGGGAAAGGCGACTGCTTATTCCAGGTCCGGAGTCCGGCTTCCACATGGCCAACCTTAATTTGCTGCATAAACGCAGCATAGCTGGCTAGAAAGGTCGTCAGTGTATCTCCGTGGACAAGAATCAGATCGGGCTTCGCTTCCCGGAAAACAGGCTCGAGCCCTTGCAGCACACGTATCGTAACCTCATTCAAGGTTTGACGGTCCTTCATAACATTCAGATCGAAATCCGGCTTAATTTTAAAAATATCAAGAACTTGATCCAGCATTTGCCGATGCTGCGCGGTCACGCAAACAAGTGATTCGATATGCTCAGGATGCTTTTGCAGCTCAAGGATGAGCGGTGCCATCTTGATCGCTTCAGGTCTGGTACCGAATATGGTAATGATTTTAAGTCGTTTCATCCACTTCTCCCTCTCTATTTGGTGCCAAATAACCGGTCTCCAGCATCACCAAGACCAGGTACAATGTAGCCATGATCATTCAAGAAATCATCAATAGCCGCTACATAAATATCAATCTCCGGATGCGCATTCTGAACAGCCTTGATGCCCTCCGGGGCTGCTATCAGACACATCAGCTTCATTGAACTGCAGCCTCTGCGCTTCAACAGCTCAATGGCTGCATTGGCCGAACCGCCCGTAGCGAGCATTGGATCTATAACAATCAGTTCCCGCTCCTGGACGTCTGTTGGCAGCTTTACGTAGTACTCCACTGGCTGAAGGGTTTCTGGATCGCGATAAAGGCCGATATGCCCCACCTTAGCCGCGGGTACAAGCTTTAGAATACCATCAACCATGCCCAGACCAGCCCGTAAAATAGGAATGAGTCCAAGCATCCTGCCCGAAATCATACGGCAATTGGCCGTCGTAACAGGTGTCGTTACCTGGGCATCTGTAAGCGGTATATCCCTTGTTATTTCATAAGCCATTAAAGTAGCAACTTCATCTACCAGCTCGCGAAAATCCTTTGTAATAGTTTTCTCGTCTCTGATGTAAGCCAGCTTGTGCTGAATGAGAGGATGATCACAAATGAAAACTTTCCCCATACTCGCCCCCCTGGAATCTAAATAAATTTGGATATTACACAAACCCAATTTATTATAGCATATGTTATTTCACATATCTCCTAATTGAGAAAAACGCCTTGCGGGACTGTTGACAAAAGCCAATTTTACGAAAAATGACTTTTAGATACCCAGTGTTTATGCGGGTTCTCAAACGTCTATTTCGTCAAAAAGGTAATTTGTCAACAGTCCCTTGCCGCGTCCTTTGAGGTACGTGTTCGAGACCTCGGTGCAGGGTGGAGTGAATGGATGTGGGCTCCAGCCGCTGTTAAAGATTTGTTCCCTTGAATAGTATCGATGAGGAGGTAAGAACAAATCTTTAAAGGCGGACGCTACCGCTCTTCCGCCCACACCCATTAACTCTCATTAGCTACAATCGCACACCAAGCTCAAACTGATAGCTACCTGGCGTCTTGTTCTGAGCGAAAGGGATAGTGAACATAAAACGACAATAGGTTCTCCTGTTCCAAATAAACTATAGCCCTAACGCTTTACCGCTGCAAAGCGCTTGAACTTTTCTTAATTGTCAAAGAAAAGCCGACTCCAAAGAGCCGGCTTTTTGACAAAATTTTATCATGAAAAATTAGTAGGACAGGCCTGGGTAAAGCGGGAATCCTGCAGTTAAATCTTTAACCATACCGCGTGCTTTATCAAGGCTGGCTTCATCCGAAGGATTTTTAAGAGTAAGAGCAATAATTTGTGCGATGGTCTTCATCGCTGCTTCATCCATACCTCTAGCCGAAGATGCAGGCGTACCAAGGCGGATACCGCTGGTTACAAATGGGCTTGTTGGGTCATAAGGAATTGCATTCTTATTCACAGTGATGCCAACTTCATCAAGCAAATGCTCAGCATCTCTGCCGCTAATGTTCAGGTTGCGAAGATCAACCAGCATCAAGTGGTTGTCTGTCCCACCGGAAACGAGGTTAATACCTTCAGCCTGCAGCGCTTCTGCCAATGCTTTTGCATTATCAATAACTTTTTGAGCATATACTTTAAAATCAGGTTGAAGCGCTTCGCCAAAAGCAACTGCTTTTGCTGCAATAATGTGCATCAAAGGACCACCTTGAATACCTGGAAATACAGCTTTATCAATGGCTGCAGCCCATGGCTTACGGCAAAGGATCAGACCGCCGCGAGGACCGCGAAGTGTCTTGTGTGTGGTAGTCGTTACGAAATGTGCATGAGGCACAGGGCTCGGATGCAGACCAGCCGCTACCAGACCAGCAATATGCGCCATATCTACCATGAAAAGAGCGCCCACGTCGTTAGCAATTTGAGCCAAAGCTTCAAAATCAATAATGCGCGAGTAAGCACTAGCGCCAGCTACGATCAAGCGAGGCTTATTTTTAAAAGCAATCTTACGTACTTCGTCGTAGTCAATCCGGGCATCCTGCTCTCTTACGCCATAAGCCACGAAGTTATATAAAATACCGGAAGCACTCACCGGACTACCGTGGGTCAAATGGCCACCGTGTGCCAGATTCATCCCAAGGATCGTATCTCCAGGATTCACTGCTGCCAGATAAACAGCCATATTGGCTTGTGCGCCTGAGTGAGGCTGTACATTCGCGTGCTCAGCACCGAAAAGCTCCTTAGCACGGTCGCGTGCAATGGTCTCAACGATGTCTACATGCTCGCAGCCGCCATAGTATCTTTTGCCTGGATAACCTTCTGCATATTTGTTAGTCAATACAGTTCCCATAGCTTCAAGCACAGCTTGGCTTACAAAATTCTCGGAAGCGATAAGTTCAATTTTGTCACGTTGGCGGCCAATCTCCAAATTCATTGCTTCTACAATAGCAGGGTCTTGTTTACTTAAAAATTCAGTCATTTTTAATTCCTCCTAGGTCTCAATAACATATTGGGTAATGCATGTGTACAACTTTGCAGCAAAAAACTATATCTATTTACAGTTATCCGTCTCAGATACGATAGCAGCCATCTGGTTTTCAGATGCTTCAAGAGATTTACCAGCGCGAACAGGTTGCTTCGCAGCCTGGCTTATAGACTTACTTATAGCCTCATCTGCCGCTTGCTCTGTGTAAACCGCTCTAGGACCACCAATAAGCTTCGGTCGTGTAAAAGCCATCGTAACATGTGCCTCGCCCACAAAACGTATCGGCGGTCTGACAGGTATAGCAACACGCCGAAGATGCATGCCAATTAGCGTATCTCCTATATCGATTCCTGCATTGGCCTGGATCGACTCAACTAACACAGGCTGCTTAAAGTGTCTATACGCATAAGAGGCCATCGAGCCTCCAGCTCCAGGCACTGGAATCGCTGAGACTGGTTCAAGCCTGTGTAGAGCAAGAAGCTCCTCCTCCACAACAAGCGCGCGATTCAAATGCTCACAGCATTGAAACGCCAGATACAAACCAAATTCAGCCGCTATCCGATCCGCGGCCCAGTAAATAGGCTCAGCCGCATTCAATGTGCCAGAGGTTCCAATACGATATCCAAGCACCTCACTGGTGCTCGTGCCAATTACAAGCAATTGCCCGGCCTTAAGCCCACCTATACGTACCAATTCCCGTAGATTTATCTCTACAGCCTGACCAATTTCACTGAGCTGCGAATCTGACATCGGATCACTTCTCCTTAAGGGTGCAGTGTGTAACGATCTTCAAGATCCTTGACCTTATTTACCCGGTTCTGGTGACGAACACCTTGCGAAAACTCAGTTTCAATCCAAATTTTCACAATCTCCTGAGCTACTCCAGGACCAATAACCCGCTCTCCCATCGCAAGCACATTTGAATCGTTGTGCTCTCTGGTCGCTTTGGCAGAAAACAAATCATGAACCAAGGCGCAGCGAATTCCAGGAACCTTATTTGCAGCAATCGTCATACCAATGCCAGTGCCACAAATCAGAATGCCTTTGTCCGCTTCACCTGAAAGTACTTTCTCACAAACGGAAAGCGCATAATCGGGATAGTCTACAGAGTCCTCACAATTACAGCCCAAATCCGTAACTTCATGACCCAGAGCTTCGATATAAGGAATAATTACATCCTTTAGTCGATATCCAGCATGATCTGCACCTATAGCAATTTTCATAGCCTACACTCCTCGCTTTTTTGCAATGTCAGCAGCCTGCTTCCATATATGAATACATAGGACAAGCTCAGCGCAGCACCACACATATTTCATATTATAGCTCATGGCTTACCGAAAAACGAAAAAAGAGCGGGACACACGGATGTGTGGTGCTCTTTTGCCCAGGCGACCGGCCGTATAGCTCGATGCTCCATTGTGGTTGTACCCACTCGTCGCCAGTTACATCGAGTCTTGATCATTAGCTCTATAATATCGCATTCGGCTTCTTCTGTAAAGATCACTTATTTCCTCTTTCACAACATCTGGTTTCTTAATGTATGGCCACTATCCCTTTTGCTCAGAATTACATCAGACAGAATACTCAGCTTCACCTAAGGTCACTGGAAATTCACTTTGATTTACTTTGATTCACTTAAATTTACGTTTATAAATCAAGATATTTTTCCTAAATCCACTGGATAAAAGAACAAATGTTTGGTATAATCGTTTATATGCAGAACATACATTCCCTTTTTGGCAGGAGGTTGAAGTGCCTTGCTAAATAAAATATTATCTGATATTACGTTTGCAGAATTCTGCAGTATTTTTAGCACTGAGGAGGCATGCGAAGAAGCTTTGTTTACTGCCAAATGGCCAGATGGGTTCCGTTGTCCACATTGTAAACATGATTCCGCTTATAAAATTTCTTCCCGCAGACTGCCCCTTTTCGAATGCAGATCCTGCAGACACCAAACATCTCTTACTTCAGGAACCGTAATAGAGGGCAGCCGAACCCTTTTGCGAAAATGGTTTCTTTCCTTCTTCCTTATCTCACGCCCAGAGCAGGGCGTTAACGCTGTAGAGTTAAGCTCCACCATAAATGTAACTTACAAAACAGCCTGGCTTATCCTTACAAAGATTCGCCTTGCTATGAGCCAAGCCGATCATCAGACCTTGCTTTCGGGCACTGTACAGGTCAATTCAGCAGTTTATGGAAAACCTTATAATCCTAGTGTTTTTAGACACCCTCAAGAGCATCCTATATTAGTCGGTTCTTCGATCAATGAGCAGGGCGAATCTACCTATATCAAGATGAAAAAGGTTCCTCTAACCTCTATGAGGGAAAAGTCTGTCCTTCGCAGCGGAACGGAAGCCTTCTCAGAAAACCATGTAGACCTAAACGATTCTACCCATGTTACCTGTGTCACCGAAAGATACAGTTTTAAACGTTTTAAAGGACTGCTGCAAACAGCTAAGCAGGCATGCAAGTGGATCAATGATTCGTTTCATGGCCTCGGTCCCAAGTTCCTGCAGGGTTATCTGGATGAATTTTGCTATCGCCGTAACCTCATATTCAATAACCTGCCTGTACTCCGAAACCTGATAAATCTTTGTGCCACTTCAAGCATTACTTCAAGTACTACTTCAAGTACCATTTCATATGATCGATTTAATTTGATCAAAAATTAATAAAATCAGTATCAAGCCCATATGCACATCCCACATCCCTTTATTGGGTAGGTGTAACTCACTTATCTGAGTCAAGGGGATAGTAGCTATAGGCCGTAAAATTAAAAACAAAAAAAGAGCCCGCAAGGAGCCCCTTCACATGTATCAGTCTTCGATTATCATTCTTCGATCCTTCACACGTAAGCAGGTTAGTTATTTTCGGTCCTGAGTGCTTAATAGCTTAAATACAAGTTTTTTAAGATAATATTCAATTTCAGCGGCTGTTTTCCGGTATATATCGAGAGAACCGCCGAAAGGATCCGAAATGTCGTAATCCGGAAGACTTCCTGACAGCTTCATCATACGGCTTCTTTCCTCTGCTGTAATGAACTGAGAGAGTGCCTGCTTCATCTGAAGCTCAGCCGCCAGCTGTTCTCGTTCTTCTATATTTGCCAATACAGCTGGATCATCCTCAGCATATTCTTTAAGTGTAAAGGTCTTGTCTATAGCATAGGGGTATCTTTGGATTATGACACCTTTATGGCTCACCGTCATAGTTAGAATAAGATCCGCCCACTCCACCTCATCAGTACTTAGAGCACTGGATACCAATCTCTCATTGAATCCTGCTTCTTGTAGTAGAGCAGCACTATTAGATGAAATTGAGCCGCCATTGAAGGCTGAAACACCAGCAGAACGAACCTCGGCTGCAAATCGCTCTCTCTGCAGCATCATTCGCAGCATTCCCTCTGCTATCGGACTGCGGCATGTATTCCCCGTACACACAAAAAGAATTCGCAACATGAAAATCCCTCCTTACTGTAATTTGGCGATCAGGCTTTTTACCGATATTGGGCTATCTTGGGCTATCTTGGGCTATCTTGGGCTATCTTGGGTTACATTAGGCTACATTGTTCTTGGGATAAATCGGGATTGGTTTATATCTGGTTGAGCTCGTTATTGGTTATGCTCGTTATTGGTTATGTTTTGGTTATATGTTTATTATTTTATCATAGCAGAAATTTCAACCCAAATGCCAGTAATATGATGCCACCAATAGCTTCGCCGTAGTCACCGATCCAACTCCCCATATGACGGCCAAGCATAAGGCCAGCTATGGAAAGAAGTCCGCCAAAAGCACCAAAAAGCAGCATCGTCAACATTATATCTGTGGCAAACATACCAAGAGAAACACCAACTGAAAAAGAATCAATGCTCACGCTTAACGAAAATATAAGCAACCCCCAAAATGTTCGATGATCAAAAGAAGGAACATTACCGCCGCGAAATGAGCTGTAGATCATATGACAGCCCAGCAGAATTAGCAGCAGTCCACCCATGGCTGTAGCTACATTGCCAAGCAATGAGCTGACATATTGACCCATGAACATGCCCATTAAAGGCATCAAAATATGAAAAAGTCCGACCACGATGCTGATTTTTAATACATCGCGAAGACGAATGCCCCTCATACCGATACCAATACCTATTGAAAAAGCATCCATTCCCAGCGCAATTGCCATGATCAAAATTGTAAGAAATTGTCCTAATGCAATTGAAGAAGTGAGCATGGCGTACAAGTCCCCCTTGTCCACAGTTTCTCTCTCAAGATATGCGGACAAGTAAGGAAACATGCTATTCGCTTAAATATGTATAATCCGATGACCAGAGGCTCTGCTTAGCCGATTCATGATCGCAAGACCAATTCCTTCTTTTGAGCAAGACTCAGCCAGAATGTAAGTGATCTTTGCCTCATCAAAACTGCGTAAGGCTGAATACAAGCTTTTTGCGATGGTTTCCGGTTCAGATAGTTTACCGCAGGATATCACCATATCCGCTTGGTACAATGTGTGGTATTCCTCAAAAGTGAGAACTCCTGTCGTCTCGCCTCTCTTTTTAGCTGCATCTATATCCTTTTGGATCCATGCCACAACCTGCTTGTGGGAATTTCCCACAATTAGCTGCATCAGCCCCTTGGGAGCATAGTGCGTATATTTGGTCCCTGGGGAAATCGGTGCTTCAAAAGAAGGGAGCGCTTCCTGCTGAGGTTGGTGAATATGAGCATTGGGCAGTATCTGGTGCATTTGTTCTGCCGTCACGCCGCCGGGCCGCAAAATAAATATTTCATTATTCTGGCATTGAATTACGGTTGATTCCAAACCTACGCCTGATTGGCCTCCGTCCAGTACGCCCCCAATTAGCCCATCTAAATCTTCGCGAACATGAGAAGCAAGTGTTGGGCTTGGTTTTCCTGAACGATTCGCACTGGGTCCTGCTATAGGACGATTCACTGCCCTCAGTAAGCTTAGCGCAACAGGATGATCAGGTATTCGAACTCCTACTGTAGGAAGACCTGCCGTAACCAACGGCGAAATGCCGCCTGTTTCTACAGGCAGCACGATGGTCAAAGGACCTGGCCAGAAGGCCTTCATTAACGCTTGAATATCTGGAGTTATTGCCTCATTCCGGATTATTCCCTTCAGCTGAGCGGTGTCGGCAATATGAACAATAAGCGGATTATCAGACGGGCGGCCCTTAGCTTCGAAGATTAGCTTTACAGCATTTGTGTCACCCGCATCGGCACCTAGCCCATAGACCGTCTCGGTCGGAAAAGCTACTGTTTGGCCATTTTTCAGCAGTGTTGCGGCTTTTTCAATGATTGCCTCATTTGAACTTTGAACTTGAAATATTTCTTGATGCCCGTCGTCGGGCCTAATAGGCTTCAGCTTCCAATATTTCGTCAAGTTGAATCCATCCTTACTTTTATTTGAACCAGGATATTACAGCTTCTATTAAATCCCATAAGAAGAATCGAACCTCGGTTTTAGTTGGACTGTCGGTTTGATCTGCATCAATTGCCGTTGAACCGTTGTTCCCATCGTTTGTCTGACCTGTTGTGCGATCATTCGTCTGGTCGGTTTTCTGATTGGTTGTCCCGTCTGTTGTTTGGACAGCACCGGCTACTGCTTCACCGGTTATCGAATTTACGAAGCACAGCGGCGGGAACAACACGCACCACCAGTTTTGTCCTTTGCCCGAACCGATGATCACACGAAGTGCTTCATAATCTCCAGCAGGATATACGTCGTTTCCGTACATTTTGGTAGGGAAAGGGACAAGGCCCAGCTCTACCTGATGACTATAGTTATATCCTCGTTTTTTAATAATGCCGGCTACTAATCTATCAAATTCAGGCAAGTGCGCAGTTACAACGGTTCTTGCTTCTTCCAATGTTTGTGGACCTGCTGCC
This sequence comes from Paenibacillus eucommiae, assembly GCF_017874215.1. Taxonomy (GTDB): domain Bacteria; phylum Bacillota; class Bacilli; order Paenibacillales; family NBRC-103111; genus Paenibacillus_AI; species Paenibacillus_AI eucommiae. The sequence goes on along the minus strand of NZ_JAGGLB010000014.1, from coordinate 84,309 downwards.
CAATCCTGCATCATTGCTACAATTGCATCGCGGATTTCCCGTTTAAGGGCTTGATCCTGCGCTGAGTCGGAGTTAGCCAATATGCGCAGCCGGATTGACTCTTTTGGAATTTCCGGCGTGATAACAGCTGCATTGATACGGTTGGATTCCCAGGAAGTGATAAGCATTATAAGTGCAAAAGCTATGTATACAAAATGTTTAAGAGATTTGCTATGTTTCATGGTTAAGGCCCCTTTCCCTTTCGTGTAATACCCAGTATGGGCAAGAGGGAAGGGAGCTAAACCTATGAATCTATCTTTTTTCACGTATGGCTATGACGTGTCTATTAATGCCTGCCAGATCCGGGACAAAACGGATCGTATCCCATTCGGCGCAGCTGCGGAGCATGGCAGCGACATCTTCTGCCTGCCGGATGCCGACCTCGAGCCCCACCAAGGTGGGGAGATGAGGCAGCAGCGGCAGCTGGGCGATCAATCGGCGGTACAGGTCCAGTCCGTCTGGACCGCCGACAAGAGCTGTGTGCGGCTCGTACAGCCGCACCTCGGGCTGCAGCGCCGGTACGTCGCTATCCGGGATATAGGGTGGGTTGGACACCACTATATCCGGCGCCAGACGGCGCACCAGATAAGGCTCGAGGAGGTCCCCCTCGAGCAACGTCACCCGCTCCGCCACACCGTGGCGCTGAGCGTTGGCACGGGCCACCTCCAGCGCAGGCGCGGAGATGTCGCTGCTGTACACGCGCCACGCGGGGCGCGCGTGCGCGATAGTGACCGGGATCGCTCCGCTCCCGGTGCCAACGTCCGCAAGCAGCGGAGCCGCTTGCGGGAACAAGCGCGAGCCCTCGTGGAGGATTGTCTCCACGAGGAGCTCCGTCTCCGGCCGCGGGATCAGCACCGCGCCGTTAACGGCAAAAGGAAGGCCGTAAAACTCCTGCTTGCCGGTGATATACTGCACCGGCTCGCCCGCGGCCTTCCTCGAGATGAGCTGGCTCCATGCATCGGCCAGCTCCAAGGGCAGCTGCTCCTGCCAGCGCAGGAACAGCTCAGTCCGGCTCCAGCCCAGCAGATGCTGGAGCAGCAGCTCCGCACAGGAGCCGCTCTCTCCGACTCCCTGCTCCGCTAAAAAAGAAGAAGCCTCTACATAGGCTTCCCGAATGGTCACATCTTGCCTCACATCGCTTGCTCCCCTTTTTCCAGCAGGTCGGATTGTGATGCTATCGTTAAAGCCGATACAATCTCTTCCATGTCCCCGTTCAGGACCGTTTCCAGACGATGCAGCGTAAGCCCGATGCGGTGGTCTGTTATCCGGCTTTGCGGGAAATTGTACGTGCGAATCCGTTCGCTGCGGTCTCCGGTACCCACTTTACTCTTGCGTTCTCCCGAATACTTCGCTTCTTCTTCTTCACGCATCTTGTCGGAAATCCGCGCACGCAGCACCTTCAGTGCTTGCTCCTTATTGGAGTTTTGCGATTTGCCATCCTGGCAAGTCGCAACGATTCCCGTAGGCACATGCGTTACCCGCACTGCCGACTTCGTCGTATTTACCGACTGGCCTCCGGCTCCACTGGAGCAGAACGTATCGACGCGGATATCAGCATCATGAATTTCAATTTCAAAAACTTCCGCCTCCGGCATCACCACAACCGTAGAGGTTGAGGTATGAATACGGCCGCCAGATTCAGTTACTGGAATACGTTGTACGCGGTGAGCGCCACTTTCGTATTTCAGCTTGCTGTAAGCGCCTTTTCCAACGATCATGAAAATAATCTCTTTAAACCCGCCCAAATCGTTAAGATTGGCATCGAGGATTTCAGTCCTCCAGCCTTGGCCATCCGCATAGCGTGTATACATGCGATATAAATCTGAAGCGAACAAAGCCGCTTCGTCACCGCCAGCCGCGCCGCGGATTTCCACAATCACATTCTTATCATCATTTGGATCCTTAGGCATCATAAGAAGCTTCAGCTTTTCTTCCAACTGCTCGTATTGCCCTGCCAATTCCTCAATCTCCATCTTGACAAGCTCGCGCATTTCTTCATCGAGCTTTTCATTCTGCATAGTCTTGGCGGAATCAAGCTGTTCGCTAACGCTTCTGTACTCGATATAAGCATCATAAGCATCCTGAAGATCGGATTGTTCCTTCGAATATTCTCTAAGTTTCTTCGTATCACTGGATACATCCGGATCACAGAGCAATTCGCTGAGCTTCTCATAGCGATCCGCCAGTGCCTGTAGTCGATCTAACATTTTGGATCACTCCTCATTATTGTTTAGGCATGAATGTTTATACATTAAATCTAAAGTGGACGACATCGCCATCCTGAACGACATACTCTTTACCTTCAAGACGAAGCTGGCCCTTTTCCTTAGCCGCATTCATCGAACCTGAGCCCGTTAAATCCTGATAAGAAACGACTTCCGCACGGATAAAGCCGCGTTCGAAATCGGTATGAATTACTGCTGCCGCCTGAGGTGCCTTAGTGCCCTTACGAATTGTCCAGGCTCTTACCTCTTGCACACCTGCGGTAAAATACGTATATAAGCCAAGCAGCTTATAAGCCGCTTTAATTAATCTATTCAAACCGGACTCTTGAAGCCCCAGTTCTTCCAAAAATACTTCCTTTTCATCTTCTTCCAATTCAGCGATCTCAGATTCGACCTTGGCACTGATTGGCACCACTTCTGCACCTTCTAGAGCCGCGAATTCTTTAACCTTCTGCACATATGGATTATCATCGGCAACAGCAACTTCATCTTCGCTCACGTTAGCCGCATAAAGCACTGGCTTCATAGTTAGCAGATGCAAATCACGAATGATCAGCTTCTCATCCTCACTAAACTCTAAGCTCCGAGCTGGCTTATCCGCATACAAAGCTTCTTTAATACGTTCCAGACATTCCACTTCAGCGGTATATTTCTTGTCGCCGCCCTTGAGGTTTTTGCGGGAACGGTCTATCCTTTTTTCCACAGAATCCAGATCCGCCAAAACCAGCTCCAGATTAATCGTTTCGATATCTCCAATAGGGTCTACCTTGCCCGATACGTGGGTAATATTGTCATCCACGAAGCAGCGGACCACGTGAACAATAGCGTCTACCTCACGGATATGCGCCAGGAACTTATTGCCAAGCCCTTCGCCCTTACTCGCGCCCTTAACCAATCCCGCGATATCGACAAATTCAAAAGCTGTTGGTACAATACGATTCGGCACCACAATTTCAGCCAGCTTCTGCATTCTTTCGTCCGGTACTTCAACTACTCCAACATTGGGATCAATCGTGCAGAACGGGTAATTCGCGGATTCTGCTCCCGCCTGCGTAATCGCATTAAACAAAGTCGACTTGCCAACGTTCGGTAATCCTACTATTCCACAAGAAAGCGGCATTTATATAACATCTCCTTAAAAATATCTGCAATATATATATTCATTAGCTTTTTCAGCATTTACACAAAAAAAACCCCACCAAGCGGTGAAGATTAGCTTATTGCTTCAAAAATAAAAACAAAAAACTCCCAAAGGGGGAGCTATATATTCCCTGCTTTAAGCAATCACCCTTAGATAGCCCACAAGACAACCTACAGAAAATGTCATCTGTTTAAACAAAATTCATGTAATATTACTATATAAGCTATAAAAATAGTACCATTCGCTTGGCTCAAAGTCAAGAAATCCTTGCATTCCCGCTTACATTTTGCGTAATATTTTTACATCTTTTTCAATCGCTCCATACGGCTTTCAAAAGAAGAGTGCACTGCGAATAGGCTTGCCCATAGCTTTTATAAATTATTGCTTTTGCACGGCTTTTCTGTGTTTGGTTTCCCGCTTCTGATCGAAATACAATTCCACCTGGCTTTTTAGAATAAATGCCCGTAGTGCATTGCTCTTCTCTTTCGCCAAGCCGATGTAACGAGTCCCGCAGAACGTGAAGGAGGGCCTCTTTTCTATGCGCACGATTTGCGCCATGCAGGACATGGGGAAGCCGAGACTCAACTCTACCTCCAATTCCATCTTGTCATGCAGCTCCAGCTCGTGGGCTATCGTAAAACCTAAACCGCTCAGACTGACATTCCTAATAGAAAAGGTAAAGGGCTTCTCAAAGCTTTGCTTTTGTCCCTTAGAAAAATCATGGATACTGTGGAGAAATCCGCCGCTGGACACTACAACCCGGGGATGGGCTCTTTTATCAGAAAATTTCTTGCGGTTCTCAGGAGGATTAATCACTATGATCGAGCCAAACTCCTTGGCAACCACTGTGGATTCAAAAACAAAAATACCTGATTTGGAATAGGCAGTTAGCTTTACCTTGTCTCCCAACTGAAACGCGTTGTACTGGGCAATTTCAATTTCAATAATGTCTCCCAATGCATAGGTTAGTATGCCTGTAGACACAAAGTCCTTCTTCTCTACAACTGTTTTGCTATGAATAAGAATTTCGGCGTCATTGCCCTCTTTGCTTCCATAAGTTTGCAAAATATCTTGCACTTGTGTTCTCGCTTTTGCCTTGCCTAACGGCACCATTATTCCCCCTTGATGTTCTTGTTCCATCGTTACAAATAGGCCACCCCGAAAGAGCAGCCAATCGCCGTATTCGATGAAAATACGTATTGTATATAGTTCTTATAGCCTACGACTTTAATCACATTTTCTCATAGTATACCTTAATTCCAGCTGATAACACAACGCAAAAATGCCTTACAAAATTGCCTTAATTGCCTTATTAGTAGCGTGCACACGTGAACTGCTTCGAGCTTGCATGTGTGTATTTTTACCTCAAGGCTTGCTTTCGAAGAATCGACTATTTACAATTACGATGAAGATATCCACAAATTATTTAGTTGTACACAGGATTATCCACAGCTTGTTAACAACGAATGCATGTTCTAGCTTGTGGTGTTAATAACTTTGCAGAATGAGGTGTCCACTTGTGGATGAACATGTCCAATGGATGAAAGCAGCAATAGAAGAAGCCAAAAAAGCAGAAAAGCTCCGCGAAGTACCGATCGGAGCCGTCATTGTTCAATATGGAGTTATTATTGGCCGCGGCTATAATCTGCGGGAAACATCACTCGATCCTACAGCCCATGCGGAAATGATCGCAATTCGTCAGGCTAGTGAGCACTTGAAATCATGGAGATTGTTAGATTGCCAATTATATGTAACCTTAGAGCCCTGTCCTATGTGTGCTGGTGCCATCGTTCAATCTCGAGTCCCTCAGGTCATCTTTGGCACGACCGATCCGAAAGCCGGTTGTGCCGGGACATTAATGAATTTATTGCAGGAAGACCGTTTTAATCATCGGGTGGAAGTGACAAGCCAAGTGATGCAGGAGGAATGTGCCGCGCTGTTAACTAATTTTTTTCGCATGCTGCGCAGCAAGAACCAAAGTTAAGCAAAGTTATTTTGAGTGTAAAGGGAAGCCCCAGATTATTTACTGTGCAGCCTGAATCTCACGATTGTCCGCTCCCCGAAGCTCGAATGGTATATCCTCAGGAAGTGTAAGCGTCATAGTTGCGAACGGATACGTATCATTAATCCCATTCCGCCGCGAAAGCTCTTTAATCGCAATGTACATCGTGCCTCCCACTGTACGAATGGTAGCCACATCCTGCTGATTCACTACTACCGGTTCCAGGTTCTCGTAAGTGCTTGTGCGATAGCTGCCGAACAGATGAAGCTCCCGTCCGGTCATCTTGTCAATTTTCGGCACTTGTCCGTTTGCCTGGATAACAATCCGCTTAACCTCTTGAGAGATCGGTTCCTTGATATCCGGCAAATCCAGTGTCTTTTCCACACTGCCCAAAGAGTACCTGATTTCGTTCATAACTCCACTGGAAGTTACCAGAGAAAAAACTACACAAAAGCAGCAAAGGACGCCTACAAACATGATACTGAACATATCATAATACAGAACCGGCTGTTCTTTTTTGGAAAAAAAGATGAATAATAAAATTTCCACACCCAACATAATAAACACAATGGGCCACCAGCCAAGCAGGATGTCGAAGGCAGGGAGGCCCTTCCATGTAGAGATCAACAGGGTAGCGCCTACCATCACAAGCGATATACCCATAGAAAATGTTCCAACTCTCCACCGCTTCATGAGGATCCACCATCCTTTTTGGCTGTGCCGCCTCCGATCAGCATTCTTAAGCCTGCGCCAATGAATAACGTGGAAACGATAAATATTTGCAAATACTCATGAAACCACATCGTAAGACGCCACTCAGGAACCATCCGCTCCAGAACCTTCAGCAGCATTTGATCGATTAAATAGTAGCTGCCTATAGCGAGCAGAGCAATTCCCAGCCATTTTTGATTATGGAGCAGCCAGTTAATGACCGGAATGTCCTTCAATTCCTCTTCTCTCCCTTTAGAGACAAGCTGCATAGCATCGAATAAGCTGTAAAACCATAAAATCGGGATCACGAATAAAAAAATCGAAAGCCGCAGCACATCCATAATATAGATAGCAAACAGGAAAGCCGCCATAATTTGCAGGCCGCGGCGCTGAAGACCGAGGTACATATGCCCTGCGCCTGGAAAAACAGAGAGCAGCATCGCGATAATTTTACTTTTACGTCCTTCCTCCCGCGATTGCTCCAGCTCTTCAAAAATAGTCCGATCTACCAATTCCTCTCCTCTCTGCTTACGGTGCAGCAGCTGAACCGCATCAAAAACGCTGTAAAGAATAATAACGGGCAGAGCAAACAGAAAGACGAAGAAGCCCTCCACACGAGTCACCTGGCTAACAAAGAAAACCATCGTAATTAATCCAAAGAAACTGATCAGGAAGGCAAGCCCCCGATGCATCAAACCAATCTGGAAATGGCCCAGACCCGGAATAAACGATAATAAAATCGTTAAAAAACGCTCGTTTTGCTGCCGATTTGCCTCCGCATAGGAATCTGCCGGCAAGGGATCGCTATAAGCATTGTAAGGATTGTAAGGATTATTAGGCTTGTTAGGCTCTCCATATCCGGTATGGGTGCCTCCATCTTGGGAGGTATGCTGGGGATACACAGCCGGCCTTCTGTTAAAGGAAGAGGTCGGCGAAAGCAAAGTGATAATCATATCAATCATATTAAAAGCAGCAAAGGCAAGTGATACCGCTATAAGGAAATAACCTGCGTCTCTTCCCAAACCATTTGTCATAGAAACAATTAGAAGGATCAACATAATCGGGCCAAAGAAACCAGCAGCATAGAAAAAAGCGCGCACCTTGCGTCCGAGATAGAGATGCCCCGCACCGGGAATAAATGATAATAAAAATGCCAATAGTGCATTTTTATTCATGGCTCTTGCCTCCTTTAGGTTGTGGTTGTACAGTATCCAGCACGGAGACGGTTTTCTCCATTAGCTTCTGAGAGAAGGATTCTTGCCGGTTTTGTATCGAAAACGTTTCTATTTCACTCATTCGGGTAGATAAATCCTGAAAAACCCCTGCTGACATCAATACTAAAGTAATCACGGCCGCCACTGCGTACTGAAAGAGCGGTCTTTTAAATAAAGAAGGTTTTCCCCGCACCTTTTTGCCGGAGATTATTGGTTGTTGTGGGTGAATAAGCTCTGGAATGCCTGCTTGCGTCTGCGTCCCATTTTGAATGAGTGCTTTAGCCACTGCCTGAGTGGGTACCTCAATGGATGCTTCACTGGTTGCTTGAATGGCCGCCATAATTTGATCGACTACCTCAAGACTTGGAGAAACCAGCCCGCTTTCACTTCCAGCCTCCTCGGTGTCAGCAGCTTCTAAGGCCTGTATATATACGTTCATGCATGCATCACATGTATATAAATGCTCTTCGTATTCTAAGCTTTCCAACACCGTCAAACGATTCTCCATATAAGCTTGCCAGTCGTGCTTTGAACAAAGGTTCACAAGAAATCATCCTCCTTCCAATGCTTCTTCATCCAGCCTCTTGCACGGTACAGCCGGGACTCTACCGTTTTCAACTCCACCTTTTGTTCTTCTGCAATTTGTTGATAAGATTTGCCATCCATATAATAAGCCACAATCACTTGACGATAGTTAGGCGGAAGTTCACTCAAATAACGGGCTAGTATAGCCCCACGTTCCTTGCGCATGAGCGCTACGTCCAGCGGTTCCTCCTCGGATATTGCGGTCTGTATAAGCTCCTCCGAATAAGTAGTCTCTTGCTGCCGTCTATCCCGCTTACGCTTATAGTCGATAGCTGCATTAACAGCAATTCGCGTCATCCATGTTTTTAATCCGAGGAACTGATATTGGGGGAGAGCCGCATATATTTTAACAAAAGCTTCCTGCGTCACATCTTCTGCATCCTTCGGATGATGAAGCACGCCATTAACGACTCGGTACAAATACGCGTAATAGCGGTCGATAAGAGTGCGGAAGGATTCGTTCTGTCCTTCAAGTACCTGTCTGATTAACGTTTCTTCCTGTTCAATCATGCTCTCCCCCTTTCCCATAAAAATAGACGTAACATAGTAGAAAAACCCTGCACTACTGTTCATAAATTTACAAAACACGCCTTGTGGCATCCTTTGAGGAGCGTGTTCGTGACGTTGGAGCGTTGCGGAGGGAATGGCTGTGGGCTCCAGCCGCTGTTAAAGATTTGTTCCCTTGAATGGAATGGATGAGAAGGTTGGAACAAATCTTTAAAGGCGGACGCTTCCGCTCTTCCTCCCACAGCCATTCCCTTTTCTCGGCTACAATCGCACAAATCACACAAACACCAAGTTCAAACAGACTGCCAGCAGGGGTATTTCTCTTGGTTAGTGGAGATTTCCTAGCGGGTGCAGGCACTGGGGATAAAGAACGGTTCCGCCAGCGCGCACAACCGAGAGGATCTGCTGGGATCTGCTGCTTTAACGATGTTTTTCATCGTTAAAAGCACCAGGTCCTCTCCACAACCTTAATTTAACGATGTTTTTCATCGTTAAATCCCTGTTTTCCACCCTGAGGGGGCCATCCGACCTCTTTTAACGATGAAAAACATCATTAACGTGCTGATTGACCTGGACACACTTGTTTTAATGATGAAAAACATCGTTAAGTGAAGCTCATGCTCGTTTCGGTGGAAGGCGGTGCTTCCTGAGGGAAAGGGATAGTGGCGACAGGAAAATCTGCGCTTCCTTTTTGATCCCTTTGGTGAATGAAGGGTCAAAGCTGCACTGTGGAATTGAATTTTTTTCACTCTAAGGGACGCACAAAACAGCTTGTCCGGTACATTCCCGCTTATTATAACAAATGACTGCAAAAGAAATGCTCCCCTTGCATCACCATATGCTTCATGCTATTATATTTTATACGTGCGCCCGTAGCTCAGCAGGATAGAGCGACAGTTTCCTAAACTGTAGGTCGGAGGTTCGAGACCTCTCGGGTGCGCCATATATATACACATTAAACCCTTATGTATCAAGGGTTTTTCTTTTTTTTAGAAGTCAAAGAACATGCTCAAAAATCATCGTTGGGAACGAGTTGGGAACGAAAATAATTTAAAACGTTGATAAACGAAAAACCCCCAGCAGAAGCTAGGGGTTTCTTACCTTCTATTATATATTTATCATCGCACGGCTCGAATCTTTCCACCGTCCGCTTCCAAATAACCTTGTTCATGCAATCGTCGCATTCCCGCTCTCACTGTTCCATTATCACGCTGAGAGTATTGACTAAGCAGTTGAATATCAGGCGTGTGCCAATCATTCCGATACCTGTTCAAAGTAATCCGCAGCAACTTGCGTTCGACATCGCTAAGCATCAATCACAACCTGCAGCTTTCTACCTTCATAATGTCCAGAAACGGGATAAATTATTTGCCTTTCCCGGACTACACGGCCAGCTGCCACAACTCGATGACTGGCAAGTATGTTATCAGCGTTGAACGTCCGCAGTTCCTTCCTCTCAAGACAGTATGCGGATAATTTATCGCCGCTAACAGACCGTACCTCAATTTTTCGTTGCGACAATTTCCCTGCTTTGTCCAGATAGATAATCTCTAAGGTATGGCCAATATGTTTATCCATGTTGTCACTCCTTTTACGAACATTTGTTTGCCATAATTATATACGAACGTATGTGCTATATGCAAGAACAAAAAAAGCCTAGGAAAATTTACCTGGGCTCTACGTAACATTTCTATTTTTCACGTTCTATTTTTTCCTCAATGGCCGTTATGATGTAATCATTTAGACTCACACCTGCCGCAGCCGCTGCCTCTTCATATACTGCTTTTCTTCCTTTCTTGACGTAAGGGTACAGCCGATCATAATTTGCAGCATTGAATTTGTTCTTTGCCCTTGTTGCCGCGCTCCCTTTCTTTTCGTCCAAAGTAACCACCTCCATTTTAAATATATCACCTCAATTATACTACCGCAAGTATATTTTCTATTGACATTATACTCACGTGAGTATATAATAGAGATAAGGAGGTGGCAAACAAGATGAAGAAAAAAAGAAAGAAACAGCAAGTAGATAATCGAGCTAACATCATCGTGCTTATGACGGCAACCATAAGCCTGATAAACTCAATTATCGCCCTCATCATCACACTGGCGGACTAAGCCAAATCATTAAGCCGGACCCCTTCGGGGGTCTCGGCAAAACGGATGGTGAAATACAAGGGTGCTGTTTCTTTCTTCCATTATACCACAAAGGGGATGACGATATGAATAAAGCCAATAAGATACTGAGTCTAGCCATTGCCATTAGTGCGGTATCAGCTGTAATAAGCGTAGTTGCATTGATAATAGCCTTAGTAAAATAAAATTTAGGGGTTTAGATTATGAATCAAATAATGCTGGAAATGGCGATAGGCAGGCAGCTAACCGAACTGGAGCTCAAGGTAATGAACTGGGTAAACGGATGGGAACTCGAAACGTCAGGAGCTTTAATGGGCCTGATAATGGACGCCCAGGAAGCTGGGTTCCAGAAGGCTTTGAACAATCGTTGAACCGCCAGATGGATACTATCAAAATAAAAAAAGAGCCCTGGATATACTTACCCAAGGCTCTTTTTTGCCGGTGTTTCCGGACATGTAAAATATACCATAATCTGTATGTACTGTCAATCCCAGATTTCCTCTGCCAGCTCCGCACCCACAACATCCGTGATAATTAACCATTCGTATTCGTCCGCGCTCTTTTCTAGCCGAACAGAATCGCGCTGGATCCGCGTAACAATGCCGGCCACCTTCCTTATCTCGAACTCCGTAAACACGCGTATATTCACGACTGCCGACCGCAGCAATGACGTGTGGAATGCGGTAGATATTAGCGCGAGTTCTTGTTCGTCCAGCTCCGGCTTTTTAATCCGAAGGTCTTCACGTTTACCCTTATTAAGAACTGCGATATGCTCCGGTATTAAAAACCGACTGCTCTCCCATAACCCATTTGCTTCAAGTTTTTTCGTCATAACCATCCCTCCATTACGAATATATGTTCTCATTATACAATGAACATATACGGAGATAGCAAGAGGAAAATAAAAACATCGCATTTCGCGGGAAAGAGGTTTCTTTCTTCCATATATCGCCAAAATGTGACTTTTGTAGTAGAATTATGTCGATTACATTTTATGGAGGAGATTATTAAATGAAAAAGGTACTAATCACTTTAACAATTTTTATTTTGGCCATGTCTGTTGGTGTCGGTGCTTATGCTGCCACAAAATTAACCCTCGTGGTCAATGGGGAAAAAATCACGAACGCCGATCCTAAGTTAATAGACGGTGTAACTTATGTTCCTCTGCGTGCAGTTGCTGAAATGCTTGATGCTTCTGTCGGATGGGATGGAAACACAAGTACCGTAACAGTCACAGGAAAGGATTTCAAGGCATCCTCTACGACCTATGACGCTACACTAGAATTCCCTGTTGACAAATACCCCGAAACAGCAGCACATATTCAAGCAGCCATAGCCAAGGGACAATCGGCAATATGTTCAATTGATCGTGGTGGCGCGGATAAAAACAGGGAAGAATCTCTCAAAGGTCTCCCGACAAAATCCGGATTTGATCGAGATGAATGGCCGATGGCCATGTGTGCAGAGGGCGGTAAAGGTGCTGATATTGCATATGTAACGCCCGCGGACAATCGTGGTGCTGGATCTTGGGTAAGTAACCAATTAGAAGATTTTCCCGATGGTACGCGAGTTCTATTTGTGTTTGATGGCAGTTCAACTGCGACTACAACAACTCCCGTAACAAAGCCTAGTAACGAAATTGGTAACACATCAGATATTATTTATAACTCTTGTGCAGAAGTTAAAGCAGCTGGTAAAGCACCTATACATAAAGGAGATCCAGGTTTCAGCACAAAACTGGATCGTGATGGAGATGGAGTTGCCTGTGAAGGATAAATGAAAAAAAGCCCTCAATCCACATTTGGAAAGAGGGCTTTTGTATGCAAACTACTTTTTTGTTTTGAAAATCCTCAGCGTTGTGGCCAAGTTCCTCCAGAATCCATAATCTCCAGTTGGATCCGAAACAAGTCCGGTCAATGCATCCTTGCCAAATTCCTTTACAAACCATTCAGGAGCCCTTGTCACGGCCTGTTTTTCCTCCATATCCTTTAATTCACTCTTTAATGTCACAACTTCTTTTTTTAGAGCGTCTAGTTCTTTCATGTCTATCTCCTCCTCTACTTTTTCAGGTACCTTTGGCGCGAGCTCCTGTAGGTATGCAGTCGGCTCAAAACAGTTATTAGGTCGATACGCTATATATCCAAAAGATGGCGAGGATGTTTTTCGAATCTCATAATGCAGATGTGGTCCTGTGCTCTGTCCTGTATTACCCAATCGTCCTATCATATTTCCTATTTCAATCTTCTGGCCGACCTTTACGACTGCCATGTCAAGGTGCGCGTATATGTGCAGGTGTCCTGTCTTTGGATCCTTGATAGCCACCACTATTCCATAATTGCCTAATCCACTGCCTGTTTCTCCTAGTTTTGCGTGCATGACTTCACCCGCAACAAAGGCGTATATAGGGGATTGGCTGGCTTTTACGAGATCAATTCCTGTGTGAAATTCCCTTCCCCCTTTAATAGGGGAATCTCGCCAACCGAAAGGGCTGCTAATGCGATATCCTTCAAACGGGTTCATTGCCTCCCCTCCCCTTTTGTTTCATCCCCTTTGCCCTTGAGTTGTTCCAAGAACTTCACGATGCCAGGCGGTAGGTTTACGCCAAGAGGACCTAAGTTTTCTACAACAGAAAGCCCTTCGCGACCCGCATAAAAATATATCGCCAATGTCCGAAAAACTGGAGCGTTCCCGCCGGCGAACTCATCAAGCAACACAGCCATGAAAATGACAAGTAGAACGACTCCTTTCCTGATCCCTCCCCAAAACATCACTTCACTGTTCACGTTTTTGGTCTTGATGGCTCCCAGAACGCCCGTTGCATAATCAAGAATCATGAGATATGCGAGTATCTTCAAAGGAGCATCCCACCCCCCTAAGTAAACTGTAGCAAACGTACCTATTGCCGCGGCTATCCCGCCAGCTGCAGCCTCTTTCCCGCTTGCTCCCGCCGCGGCCGAAACAAGATTAAACCCCACCATTTTAATATCCATTTATAACTTCCTCTCTTCCCTTTGGGGCATAAAAATAGCGTCGATTTCTCGACGCTGATTACAATGCTTCAATTGCCTGATATGCTAACTCAACTTCTCTCATAAGCTTTTGCGCTTCTGTTGCCTGCTGGGTCGCTCCGTTCGCCTGGAAAGCAGCAAGGTTCATCTGAAATTCAAAGTATTGCATTTGCAGGTTTTTTAGCCTCTGCTGCTTTACCTGCTCTCTTACTTCTGGATCGATTGTCATTGTCATGATCATTTCCTCCTAAAAATTAGTAATATGGTATTCTTCTGTTGTTTCCATTTATTTTTACTTCAATGTAGCCCATTGGTGTAGCCGGGAGTGCGGAAGCCCCTCCACTGCTTGCTGAAGTATACACAGGAGAAGTAAGGTTTAGATTTCCAAAGTTCCATCTGCCGTTTGCGGTTACTACTGCATTTGTATTGCCGATATCAAGCAAGCCTGAATTAAGATCCTGAAGCATTGTCCTGAACCTCCAGGTTCCTTGTCCATAAGTAGTGCCGCTTGAATTGCCTAAGTACAAATTGCTGTTTGGGCTGATCGTAAGATCGCTATTACGTGACCTAATGTTAGTAAAATAAGTATCGCTTGAATATCGCCATACTCCCTTTGCGTAAACATCAGGCGAACCGGAATCTGCCCCTATATTAAGTTGAGATGATGGCATCATAGTGACTGTCGATCCATCAGATGAAAACATAAGCTTTTGGGACCCAAAGTAAAAAAGCGAGAATGTCCCTGGTGCAGCCCCCGGCCCTGCAAATTGAGTTGCAGAGATAAGTCCATGGTAAGATCCACCACTTGATTGACTGTATAGGCCGTTGCTGTCTATTTGTATCCTTGGATACGTATTACTCGTTTGTAGAACAGCCCCCGTGATTACCCCTCCTGAGATGGTAGGGGATTCTATGGTAGTTGACGTAATTTTGGTTGATTGTATGTAGCTCGGAAGTACAGGTATGGGCGTGTTACTCGGCAAGGCTCCTACATCAGCTGCTGTAGACGGAATGAATGGTTGATTCACTACATTCCCCCAGGTGATAGTTGCATTTGGCCCCATCTGCACATTTGATCCGACTACAAGCCCCATCAACTGTACATCACCATTCGTATCTGCATAAAATCGATCTTGCCAAATCGGAGCTTGAGGTGTTCCAATATTCTTCTTGACCTTGATCCCACCTGATCCTGATATAACAGTTTGAGACTTTTTGTCATCTCTCGTGGAAGTAATCACGTCACCATCAATGACTGTATCCCCGCTCGCTGACATGATCTTAACCAAAGAAGAATTAATAATACCGGCATTTAGTTCATCAGCTGTAAACCCGCTTCCCTTGCCGAACGTCCTCCAGTTCCAAGATCCACCAACCTTGTTGCTGGCTATGGCCAGAATATTAGGACCAATGTACAAAGCGCCATAGTCCGGGCTGCTTATATCTGTATTCTCGAATAACATGCCTTTGCCATCGATGACTTCAGCATTTGCATATGACCCGCTGGCTTTGATTTGGTTCTGAAGTGTATTTATGATGCCATCCAGCCAAAAGGTGTTTACACGCCCTTTGTACGTTGTTTTTTCAACAACCTTTTGCACATTCCGGAACTGAACCAATGCATCCTCAATGCCAGGACGGAAGTTCCCGAGCACAACGTCGGGAGAACGCCACGGTTCGCGCGGATAGCGATTATAACGAAGAATTCGGGCGAGAATGTCAATCCCTAACTCTTCGTCGATGACGCGGATTGTATCGCCTATTCCAAAGGATTCGGAATCATCATATCCGGTCAGCGCCTTGAGCTCCACCACACTCATCTCATACGTCACTTTTGGCGTATCCAGTTTTGTGAGATGATCCAACCCAGCTTGGTATAATTTGTCCTTGTCTTCGATATCACCAAAGGTTACGCTGGATGCTTTAGGAATTCGATAGTTTCCGATATAGGGACTGTCAATGTAAGACGTTCCCGCCACATTCCCCGTAGCTCCTGCAATGCTGAGCTTGTCCTTGCCGTACACATACAGCCTTGTCACGATACCTTGAGCGTCCGTATACTTCTTGATGGACACTTGGTTTTTACCGTACCTAAATTGTACTCCAGTATCATTTCCATATTCCGGATAAAGTGTAATTCTGAATTTGCCGTCCGGATCTGGTAGACCCGAGCAATGAAAGTCACAATCCCACATCTCCAGCAACGTCTTTAATCCACTAACTGGCGTGCAATCCTCAACGGCAAAATCATGATTACCTGCAATCCGTGTTGCGTCCAGCTTAAAACGAGTGCCCAGGATAAGCGCGTCACCAGCTGCTTGCGCTGTGGTGTTTGTTTGAATGATGGATTCAACATACCCGCTTAGCAGTTCAAAAAAGACATGCTCACACTGGATATTAGAAATGAGCATTCCGCTCTCGTCACGGATTTCATCGAATGTGCGGACGATATAGATATCGCCATCCATTTTGATTTGTGCATCTTCCTGGATATACTGCCATTTCTCATCGGACCGCGGAAGCGTAAGGCTCAGTGTTGTCATTCCATTGAGATCATCTGATATTAATACTTCGTCGGCATTCTCCAAAATGGCAAGCCCAAATCCGTCATAAGCAGACTCAAACTGATCATATATTATTGGAAAATTCATGTGTCACCCCCTCAGGTAAATTTTCCTACCCTCAAATTCCCAATCGCTTGGGAATATCGTTAGGCTCCGACCATCTGAACGACATTGATTTCTATATCATCCATTGTGACCGCTCCTGAAAGAACGCTAAACCACGCTAATCTATCGATCGGGGTATACTGCAATTCATCCAAGCTATCGCCGGATTGATACAATTCAATGACTGCTGTCTCACCATCAGAGCATATCCAGATTTCAAGCTGTGTATCTTCTTCTGGAGAATTGATCAGTATCCTTGTGGATTCTTCTACCGTTGCAAGGCGAATGCCGCCGCGCCAATATTCTCCTGAAGAGATTGAAATATCCATGGCCTCTTGGACTAATGAAAAGTTATGCCAGCTTGTTTCCAGCGATCCTTGTACCTGTATAGTGTTGATCATCCTTCAGCCCTCCAATTCACATCGATTTTTCCAGCTACATAAGCATTTACTCTCAATGTATAACCCGTAGTTGTTACATTTTCGGCTGCTATATTGATATAGCCCGCTGTGCCACCTGCCGCTCCTGTAAGCGTCAATGTCACCGTTGGAGGCTTGGCATAAGCAATAGGGAATGTAACTGCCACTGTTACCGCTGTCCCTGCTGTGGCAATTGTCGCAGATGCCGCGCCGCGTTGTAGTCGTTCCCCCGCACCTTTTAAATAAGTCGTAACAAGACTTCGAGAAATTGTACTTGTAATAGCAGCTTGGTCCGTCTGGTTCTGGACGAGATTTGAAACGATTGTTGCTATGTTGCTCGCGTAATCTCCGCTGATTTGCAATGTAGGTGCTGTGAGTGCGTATTGATCTAGTGCGATATAATCGACGGTGTATTCGGCTGTTGGGTCATAATCAAAGGCGTTAATATACGCCCTTTGATTCCCGTTAGAAAAAATGGAGTTTCCTATAAGCCATTTCGAGTCTTTAACATCATTTTTGTAAATCGCCAATATCTTATTAACTCTACTCTTAAAATACTGTGACACTGGATAGTCAGATCTATTCAACCAATATAACGCCCCTTGAAGATATGGCGCTACCTTCTCCCTCACAACTACACCATTCCCGACCTCGATGTAATTCCCACCGTCATGCAGCGAAATATTGCCTTCAGCAAGAGGCAATAGCTCTGTCGTTGGTGTAGCAAGTTCATACGTGATCTTGTATCCAGGCCACCCAGCAGCAACGGAAGTAGGAATTACAGTAACGGCTCCAGTATTGTTTGTCGCATCCCATCGAGTCCATGTCTTGGTTCCTGTGCCATCATAAGGAATGCCAAATGTTCCATTGTTCATTTTATAACCGTACATCATTGCCTTTATTTCTGTAGATAATGGAGAGTAATTTTCACCAAATCCTGATTCTACATCGGCTATGCTCATTAAAACGCTAGTTACACCTATGCCTATTTGGTCAGATGTACTAACTTCTGCTGTTCGTACTGAACGAATAGGTTTACCGTCATATTTAATAGCAGTCAATTTGGTAGAAGATGCTATCATGCCTGTAAGGTTGGGGAATGTGAATCGTTTGAATCCAATCCCATCATCAAAAGGCTGCCATGCCAATGATCCATCTAACACAACATCCCTAACAAATCGATTAAGCCTATACCATTTCCCATCTTGCTGATAGATTGAATCATAAACAGTTCCATCTATGCTCGATGCAGCTTGGTATGGAATCAAGACAGCATCGTCGTTACGCGGCTGGAATGGTGTGGCTGTTGGGCCTGTTTCAAGTTGCGGATTCGTGAAAGTAAAAGTTCCTACGGTATTAGAAGCTATTTGCACGTCTAAAAATATTGTAGTTGCTGATGTTGCAAAAGTTTTGTTTGTAACAGATGGACTTCCTTGAAAGAAAGTAACTGTAGATAAATTTGAATTTTTCTCAACAATGTTGTTGAACTGTCCCACACTATTACCTAAATTGATACTATATGAGGTAGACGGGAGCACAGGTATCCTAACCGTACTGTATTGATAATTTGCTGTAGCGTTTAAAATAAACTCGTAAGGTTTAGTAACGACTGTATTTGGGTGTAAAGTCCACTCTGTAAATGGTGGCAATAAGTTCTTTCCATACTTTTGAACATACACACCACTCGAATGCTGCACAGAATCCACATAAGGGAATTTTGCTGCAAGCTTCTCGCCAGTGTATTCGGGATCGACATCAATTTTGGCATATGTGGCAGCATCAATCTCATAAATTCGTACTCCATCAAATGATGCCGATTCTACTGTGCCTAATGGGAACTCGCAGTACAGGTTAATTGATATTTTATCGCTTGTTATTACTGAGTCGTATTTACAAATCAGCGAGACATTTATATTGGAAGTGTCAGTAACGGATTTTAGATGAGCCGCTGACCCACTAGCATAATCATATAAAGAAAGTCTAACCAACCTGCTTGCTGCACTTTTATTGAAGTTAGCTATTGCCAGATATTTTTTTCCAGATTGTATTGATAATCTGCCATTAGTGTAAATCCCCATGCTATTAGTGACATCTTCAACACGAGAGGTTACTTTTTGAGAATATAGACCATATGAATTTGTTGTATTGTCTATTGAAAATGTACCTGCTGAGGAAACTCTTAGCCATCCATCAGCAAGTCCGTTCGAGTCCTTGTCGGACTCAAAATTTCCATCGGTACCCAACAAATTAACCAGCGTATTCCCACGAATGTTCAGGACCGCAAAAGGGCTGGATTTACTTACCGTCACTATTTGCGGACCATACACCAAATTAACGGTAGTCCTTGCAGCAGCCAAGAGTTGCGCGTGGATCTCGCGGATCAGCGTCCCTAGTGTTGCCCTGGCTGTTCCGTCAGCTCCTAGTCTGCCGTCCACTACCTCAGTCGATGATGTGCCGCTTGAAGCGACTATGTTATTGATTCGCGTCAATAGCTCAAGCAATGCTGCATTTACATCGCTGGCCACCATACCCGATACCGACAAGCTGATTTGTGCTGCTCCATGTGCAACAATCGCAGCGGCATGAGCTGCATCAGCTGCCATTCGCTCTAGCTGCTCTGCTGAGTCTGCTGAAATCCTAGCGGCCTGTTCTTCAGAAATAGAGCTGATTCTTTCCGCGATTTCAGCGGCGATATTTGTGGCATTTGCTAAAATATCCGCATTGAGTGCTTGATCGTTATTATTGATCTTGGGATATGCTTCACGCAGCTTGTCAGATCCTTGCAGCGTTTCAAGATTTGCCATTTCTGATCCCCCTTTATAAAAAACTTGGTCGGAAAATAAAAGAAACCGAGCAGTTTAAGCCGGTTCCCGAAATACTTATTTGATTGACCCCCCTGGCTAGATCCAGCCAGCTTCCGGAGAGCTTATTTAATTTGTTCGTGGATCCTATCTTACAAGTCATTCGCTTGGTATCAATCAGCAGCGTATTGTTGGACAGCGATTCACTGTATACAAGCGTTTTACCGCCTGTAGACAGTGAAAATGTGCTGAAGCTCCCCACAACTTTAATCGTGGGGAATGCGTTCATTGTTCCAAAATTATTTACGTCCACAGTCGTCGGAGCTGAAATTGAAAATGAATAATCATCGCCATCAAGTTTAATATCTCTCTCTAATATGATGTCACTATTGAGAATGATATCCCCACCGCCTAAAGTCGCAAGCGAATACCGCAAAGGATCGTGAGCAACCATAGGCAAAGAAAAGAAAGCAAGGTTAAACGTACGCTCTGTACTGACAGCACCCTTGTACCTTGCTGTATAGGCTACATCCGTCTCATAATCGAATACAAGCTGAATATCTCGCGGCTTCCCATACCCATCAAAGATAACGGATGTAAATGCTTCTATCTTCTGCTGGAGTGTATGTCGATTCGGTTCTTGTGCCCAGGCTAAGGGGAAAGAAAATGCCCGCTCCCCTATATCTGAGCCCCAATCAAGCAAACCGTTTCTACCTTGTATCTTTTGACTTCTGTCTATAGTCGCTGGCGCTAGGGGATGGTCATGACCAGGCTGCATGATCAATCCATAGTCTGCAATAGGGACTCCATCCAATCTAATCACCTAATCCCCGCCTCCCTCAGCCTTTGTAATCTTAGCCTTTCAAGCTCTTGAGATACCCTGTTGATGTCCTGGTCATTCCTAACATACATGGTTTGGATGATAATTGAGGATCCTCCGCCAAGTAATTGTTCTGTACGATCATTCGGGTACACTTGAGATCCGCGGGGAAGATTGACCAACTCAGGCCCTTCCTCTCCGACCAGGCTAAGACCTCCAGGAGCGAAATTCGTTCCGCTCGCATGTGCTGGTACGGTTATTGTTGCGCTGCCGCCAGCAGTAACCGCCCCCGCTTCAATACCCTCTTTTCCGCTTTTAAAGATACTTGATATAGCGCCTTTGATGTTGCCCGCAATTGTTGTGATCTTACCTGCAATGCCACCAACAAACTCGTCTATTTTCGCAGGGATTCCTTTGATAAAATCAACAATCCCATTCACAATATTTTTTCCGACTGTCCCCGCTGCTTCTAAAGCAGTTGTTCCAAAACCTTTAACAGTTGTTACAGCGTTTGTGAACCATATTGAAATATCCGTCGGTAATTTCTTCACGAACTCGATGATACTATCTAGGATAGCTTTCCCAGCTTCTTTCGCCTTCGTCGCGGCATTTGTGCGCCATTCGATTAGCTTATTCACGGTGGATACAAGCCAATCCCATACTTTCCCGGGGAGCTCAGCAAAGAAATCAACAATGCTCTTGAGAACGTTGGTGCCAATCTCTATAGCCTTTGATACCATATCCTTCCGCCATGTATCGAAATCGGTGTACAGTTTGACCAACCACGTCCATACCTTGCCTGGCAACTCTTCAAAAAATTTGATTACTTTGGGTATGCCTTCGCTAAAGGCTTTGATCATCCAGCCAATAGCATAGCCTACTGCATACGGAATTTTCACGAAGAACAGATCGTGAAGGAAAGTTTGTATCTTGCCCGGGAGCTCTGAGAAGAAGCCGACAACTTTATTGAATGCAGCAGGTACGTCCGTGGTAAAAAACTTCATAATGGAATTCCAAATGTTAACGGTGAATTCCTTGATTTCATCCCAATATTTCACTATGGCGTAGACTAAAATACCAACAGGCCCTGTTAAAGCTGCGAGAATGAGCGGCCCCCATTCAATGAAGAAATCTACAAGCCAATTAAAGACATTGACCGCCGTTTCTTTGATCCATTCCCATGAAGCAGAGAGGAAAGCTGATACCTTGTCCCAATTCATATACAGGGCGATTCCAGCAGCTATAAGAGCCCCTATCGCCAGCGCAACCAGTCCAATAGGGTTAGCGCTCATCGCAGCATTTAGAAGCCATTGTGAGGTCGTCATGGTCGTTGTGGCCGTCTTCCATGCCCCGTACAAAGCTGTAACGGTATTGATAATGGCTTGAGCTGCTATCGCCGCCGTAACACCAAGCAGCACAGGTAAAAAGATGTTCATGTTATCGGTTACGAACATGACAGCTTTGGCTAAACCGTCAAATAAACCAATGGCCACATCCATTGATTTCTTGATAGCTCCTTCGATCTGAGGCATCTTCCCTTCGAACCATGTGGCCAACTCTTCGAGCTTAGGAATTATCTTTTCCCCAATTGGAATTAACACTCCGGTTTCAAACTGTCGCCCGATACTTTGAATACCTTGTGTGAAGGAATCGTACTTGATTTCACCCATCTTTTGAAGTGTGTCACGTGTCATGTCCGCATTGTCGTCGATATCTCCCAAAGCTTTTATTGCTTCAACTCCAAGATCCTCGAACATTGTTCCAAAGAGTGCTACGCCCGCTTGATTTTGCGCTAGTGGATCTTCCATGCCTCCAAGCTTTTCTATCACGAGTTGAAACGCATCGCCAGCCTTCGGGCCACCTGCTGCAAATGTTGCAAACATCTCTTCTGCATTTAAACCAAGTGCGGCGTATGCTTCAGCACTAAGTTTACTCTCATCCTTCGAACGAATACCAAACTCCTTTACCGCATCCCCCATTTTATCAATCTGGAAGGCTCCTGCTGCTGCCCCTTGAATAAGGGTATCAGTAAATTCATTTGCATTTAATCCAAGTTGGGCAAAGTGCGGCGCGTATTCATTCATTACATCCAGCAAATCCCCATTCTTATTGGCTCCCATCTGAGCGCCTTGAGCGATCAAAGTGTAAGCTTGCTCCCCGGATATGCCAAAGTTTTGTATGAGTGAGTTTACTGTATTAATCGATCCCTCAACATCCATTTCGAATGTGTCTCGAAGCATGAGGGCATTTTTTGTTAAGTTCTCCAGTTCCTCGCCGGATTCTCCTGTGGTCTGATTAACCTTAGCCATCGCCTTAGCTATATCTTCGAAATTTTCACCAAGGTTGGCATTGTACAGTCTCTTTGTGGCTGCAGCATATTCATCCATCTCTTCCGTAGTAGATCCAGTTTCAGCAGCCAAGCCATTCATTGCCTTTTTAAATTCGTCAGCAACTTGCACTGCCTTCGTCCCTATTGCAGCAGCGGCAGCAATTGCAACAGCACCTAAAGCAAGCGTGGCAGCGCCCGCAGCCTTACCAATGTTAGATAAGCTGTTTTCGGCCTCGCCTGACTCAACAAGAATAGATCCAAACAAGCGAAAAATTTCCACAACTATTCACCTCCCCGATTATTCTTCCGGAAGGCTGCAAGAATCTCTTCAGCATCCGTTATTATTTCATCCTTGGATTTTTGGTTTTCTACTGGAGCATCTCCCGCCGCCCCTGGAGCTTTATAGAACTCATGGAATGGCTTGAAGGTTTGTTTGGTCATGTGCTGATACCGAGATAGGTACATGTCCCAGTGACGTTGCTCATTTTCCTTCTCAGCAGCCTTTTGTATCTGTAAGAGGCCGCTTTCTATATCCAGTTCCATAATGTACTCCAGGTTACCGTAACGCTTCAAAAGCAAGTCAATCACTTCAACATCGTCTATTGACTTGCTTGCTTCAAAAAACTTGCTATGCCTGGGAGCTGCTTCAATTGATCGTATACGCTGGCAAGCTGGTCAAACTCCAATTCCGCAAATTGCTCTGGTTTCATACCTACCAAATCAGCAAGAAAAGCCGTGACTTCCGTTTCTGCAAGATGGAGATTTTCTAAAATTACGGCAAACATTTCGGTACCGACCTGCTTTTGTGCTTCGGCCGTACCCTCTTTGCCTGTTAAATTTTTCGTAGCCTGCTTCATGATTTCTTTGATACCGATCTTCTTAATGATCCGTGACATTGGGAATACATCTTTCATTTTGAGTTTTCTGATTTTCATAATTGTTCCCTCCCAGAAATAGAAAAAGGAGAGCACCTGGGCTCCCCTTTATTTGATATTAGGCTGTTGTAAATTTGGTAATCATAGGCGCGGCAAGTGAATTTCCAGCAATGTCCTTAATACCTGTTCCCGCTATTGTCATATAGGCCGTGGCCGCGGTTAAAGCAGCTGTTGGTGTAAATGTAACGATGGTGCGTGCTGCATTAAGCGATAAAGTCCCAGGCACTAGCGCCGATCCGTCGGCTTTCTGCACAAGGAAGTTCGAAGAGTTTACCGTAGGCGGTTGAATAGCTTCGCTGAAAGTCCATTTAATGGTGCTTCCAACGGCAACAGCAGTCGCATTGGCAGCAGGAACGATGGTAGCGGTAGGTGGAGCTGTATCCGGTGTAAGTTTAGGGTAATAGATTTTGAAAGGAACGGTGTCCAAATCAGAAGCGTCATAATGAGCCATGAAGGTGATAGGCAAAACACTTTCGCCCTTGTCCTCAGTCGTCAGTGTAACGCCTTCTGTATTCAGTGCGTTGAAAATTTGAATGATAACCGGCTTATTGCTGCCTGATAGTCTACCGACCCATGTAATATTGTCGATATAATCAGCAAGTGCAATTGTATTTTTAGCTGTAACAACTTCATAATCAGCATTTGTAACAGAATCTATAGAACCCGTCGAAAGAGCTATTTTAAGTATTTCCGGCGTGATCTCAAGCATATTAGCCATGATAGATACATCCCAGCCATCTATAGCGTTAAGCCCCTTAGCGCGGCCCTTTACCCCATCTACCTCAATTGCGCGAACCGTGGGTACTGCTTTAAACTCACCGCCTCCCCGTGTCGCTCCCAACAGCGTACCCGTCCCGCCCTGCAGATCGTAATTCTTATAGAACGCCCCGGCGTCCATGACCAAACGATCCGCAGTCCCGCTTGTAAAACCTGAATATTGTGGCATTTAATTACCTCCGAATGTTCTGACTTGATATACAATTTTCCTTCTTCGAATACGCTTATCGTCATCGGGGATTGAAAGTCTGTTATCCCGATAAATAACAAAGGCCATCCCATTTGTGCGGATGACCTGTCTTTGTAAAACACTGTCGATCTCTTCCATTATCATTTCAAGCGGCATTGTATCCCCCTTTGCCGGCGCATCCCATCCATCTACATGAAGCACAAAGTTTTCCATGGTGCCATCATCATAGGAGTTTGGTAGCTCGTAGGTCACATAAGGAAATTGCACGTCGTCAGGAGCCATCTCATAATACACTCGTGAGTGCTTAGCCTTAATGATGGATTGAAGAGCTTTCCTCATTTCAACTACTTTACTCATTGTCTGGCCCCCATCCACCATCATCACGGATAAGCCCAGCAGCTCTGTTCTCATTTTCAATAGATTCAATGTAGATCCCCATGATTCGGCGGATGTCGTCGATATTGCTAAAAACAGCATTCATAAGGATCGCCTTTTTTCTTTGTCCATGTGTACCGAGCTCCTGCTCAAATCCATACCAGGTATTATGCTTGATACCAACTATTAAATCGGTTTCTCTCTTTCTTGCCCAGTATTGAAATGATCGCATGATCCGTTTGGATCGCTTCATCCCTACCTGAAGCTTAGCCTGCTGCATGACACGTTTTCGGATCATTTTGCCTACTTCTCGTAAGCCAGCCATTTGCAATTGCTTGAGTGTGTATTGGGTGCGGTCAATGTTCGAGATAAATTCAACGCCATTCCTTCTAACACGGACTGTTCTAGGCATTGCCATTGCTTTATGCCTCCGTTTCGCTGCCGCTCAATAAAAAATCCGAATCTAGCGACGCATTTCCATCAAGTCTTGCATCCCCTCTGATTAGATGGCCAGAAATCCCCTGACAAACAAGTTCTATGAATTCACTGTCCTTTTCAAAGGTACGTATGATGTCATATATTCGCTTTTCAAACTCTAAGCGTTCTTCATCCAGGTATTCTTGTTTCCAAACAATAAACGTCAGCTCCGGTTTCAATCCATGAGCAGCTGCTTGATAGAATTCAGACTGCCGTACCGAATTTTTCTCAGCAAAGATTTCGCGTTTTACGGTTGTGAAAATCGGGTCGCCAATTTCGTTTTCTTCAGTAGTTTTGCTAATCAAGTAAATCACACTATCAAGTCGCATATCCTCACCTCATTGCCAATTGTGTTAATAACGTATGAAAAACAGGGGAAAATTTAATTTCCCCACTCTTCACATTCCACAAATCACCAACGCCCATGACGATAACGCCAACGGCTAGCTCACTTTCAAAACTTTCTGCCGATACGCCAGCTCCCTGCATAAATCCTTTTACTGTTAGAATCTTTTGTGACAATATACCGTTAAAAGCCGTGCTGCTCAAAGAGATATTCAGACCTATTTTACATTGGATGATTAAATCCTCATTTGTCATTTACAACACCGTCCGTGTTATTCGAGTCCTCTGTTTCTTCTGTTTCAGTCGAATCCAATTCAGTTGTTTCTATTTCTACAGAATAAGGAACTAATACAATAACCACGCCGCTGTTTTCATGCTCATAGCGCAGTCTAGCGGATAATTGCTCGTGTTCCTCATGCGATAGAGGCATTGTTGCTTTCCAAAGTAGAACCGTTTGACCTGTAGTACTTTTTAGTTCTACGCCATCAACCTTATTTGCAATATTTTTTTTTGTCATATTATCACCACCTTTTTTTAAGGGGCAAGGAAGCCCCTCTTACTATACTGCTGCACCTTTTTTAATGATTACGACTCCGTTTGGATCAACTAGCTTTCCGTCAGCAATTAGAATGGCCTTATCCACCCATTCATTCGTATCATGATCGAAATAACGGAACATTGTCATTTGCATATTAGAATTAAAACCATAGTTCTTCAGGTTACAGTACACAGCAACTACATCACCCGTCGCAGCATCGGCAAATGGTGCAATAACATCGTCTTCAACCTGAATAACCTCCTTACCACCAAATCGTTCTTGTGGACCTTCGGTAATTCCGTAATTAACACGTCCGATCGGCTGCCCATTGTCATCCACCATGCCATTGATGTAACCTTCGAAGGTTCCAGAAGCCATTAGGAAAGTAGCCCCTGCCTTATATGACAGCGGCATTTTAGCAAGGACCTTTTTAGCCCAATCTTCCCAATTAGCGAACTGTAGCGGTGACATGGTTACGATTTGAGTTGCAGGAACGCGCGGGTCCAAGGTTACACCTAGTGGTTTGCCTACACCATCACCTTTAATAACAGCAAGATCGATTGCCTTGACCATCGCCTCGACAATTAAATCCGTAATGACTGTCTCAAAGCTATCAAGTGTCACCGTGTCAGCCAAAAGCGAAATCGATACTTTGCATTCCAAACCGTAGTAACTGAATGAAACCTTCGTGTTCGCCTGTAACTTTTGTTTATCGGACGTTGGAGTTTGCCCTATCCACGTTGCAACAGGCTTCAAAGATAGAATCGGAACGTCAACGCCGCCTTTAACATTCAGTTTGCGAACACGGGCAAAGACTTGACCGTAGACTGTGATCTTTTTAATGATCTCATTTAGGATCGTCGTCGGAATTACTGCGGAAACATCTGCTGTAGTCGTCATTGCATTGGCTCGAAGCTCCGGCTTCATTTCTCCAGTCTTAGCAAATGACATGAACGCCTTTCGATACTCCAATGTTCCATAGAAGTCCTCCGGTTCAGCCGCTCGCTGTTGCTGTCCTTGCCCACTCCCTGTGCCATACGTTCCAAGGATATGTGCTGATCCCAGAGGATTTCCGCCTAAATTACCTGAACGTTGCTCTAATCCAGAACCACCAGCAATTATTTCGGGTTCATCGTCAGGCATAGCGTCCGTAATGCTGCGTAGTTCAGCAATTTCAGCATTCAGCGTCTCAAGCTCCGCATTAATACTACGCAACTCAGCAATTGCCTCAGCAGCA
The DNA here is from genome assembly GCF_017874215.1 of Paenibacillus eucommiae. Lineage (GTDB taxonomy): Bacteria > Bacillota > Bacilli > Paenibacillales > NBRC-103111 > Paenibacillus_AI > Paenibacillus_AI eucommiae. The sequence continues at coordinate 56,832 of NZ_JAGGLB010000014.1, read as the reverse complement.
TTGGCTTTCGTACCAAGCTCAGCCTTACGAGCCTCTTTTTTCGCAAGTAATGCTAATAGTTTTTTCTTATTCATGTGTTTGCACCTTAGCCCTTCATCAAAATTTGGTTTTTTAGTTTCAATACTTCAAGCTCGTCTTTCGAGTTATCCAACTGAGATCGGGCATTCTCCAATGCCTTCACCGCATTATCCAATACGGTTTGATCACGAGCATTTATGTCAGTCCCGGAGTAAGCTGGGAAGTTGACTGCGCTGACTTCAATAACCTTTTTAATCTTCTGGATACGGCGAGTTGGCGTATCGCTTGAAAGATCATCCCACTGTTCTTTGTCCACGTAAAAAATAAAAGACATCCCATCGATGTCTTCCCGCTTCACAGCACTGTATAATGATTTAGCTTCAGTATTATTTTCCACGTCTAAATTTGCTTTTACATAGAGGCCCAAGTCATCTGTTCGCAATAACATGGTTGAATTTCCATTGTTACGACGACTGCGAGCTAAAGGTATCTTTTGAAGATCATGGTTGACACTGAAGAGAACGTCATCGAAGTTGCAGCCATCAAAAGCGCCGCGTTCAATCACTTCGAAGAACCATCCCCCAATACTTGTCTTCTGATCGTAGATGGCAGGATGTCCCTCGATATAATTGCCATCATCAACAGCTCTCAAGTCAACTAATCCAAAGCTCCGCTTAACAGGATCATCTTTTCCTGGGAGTTTATTCATTTGGCTCATTTCCGTTATCTCCCTTTGATATATTATTTTTTCCCATCTGGTAGGCGTTTATCAGGCGAGTGTCTACATAGTTGAGTGATTGTGTGCGTCTGTCTCCGTCCTCTAATGGAGGGTATCCAAGAAGTGCTAACTTCTGATTATCTGTAAGCAATCCTTGCTCTCCTGCTGTCTTAAGAAGACTCAACTTGGCGCTTGTACTTAGGTACATCATGTCTTTTTGGTAAAAGACAATCTCATTCCCCATATCTAGCTCACGAGGCGTGAAGATAGTCTTTGAAAAAGCCTGACCAAGACCAATCACCAATGGCTCCAACGTATTCTCGTAGAAAGCCTGGTACTGTTCATCGGTATAATCACGAGAAAGAATGGCCATCGAAACTCCATACCATTCCAAAACGCTGCTTTTAAGGAATGACAATGTATCTTTGTCCACAAACTTAGGATCAAGGTTGACAGGCGTATAATCGCCCTTGAGATCAACCGGAAGAATGCCACTATCGCCAGAAGCGAGAAGCTTCTCGAACCTCGTCCGTTCTGCCCTTTGTGCATCATCATCCAACATTGTTGCTATTTTCAGAATGCCTCTAACGGAAAGGCTCGTCTTGATGCCTTTCTCTAATCCTTGTAGCACAGCATCATTAATTTGCAGCACCTTAAGCAAGGCTGCATTATCTGGCTGCCCATTTAACCCACCACCCATGATGTCATTGACCGAAAATTTCTTCCGGATGTGAATGATATCCGAATAGGGGATCGTGAAGTTATCGCCAGAGCGGAAATAAAGTTTTACGTGAAGTACACCCGCTTCATTTTGTACAAAGTCTACCTGGTGCGGATTCAAGGGATAAAATCCCGTGTAATTTCTTGATTGGTTTCCGTTTGGGAGCTCAGTTATTTCGTATGTCGGATAAATGAATACGTTGTAATTTAAAAACAGCAACCATACGACCTTTTCAAGAAAATCGCGTGTCGTCATGATCTCATTTGGAGCGAATTTAAATAGTCGGTTAAGGCTACCCTTTGGCGTTGCCTGCATACCACCAGTATCTGTCCGAATATGTTTCGGCTGGAGTTTACTTATTTCTGTAGCTATCACGTCGATACAGTTTTGAACAACATCGGAAGCATATATGTCCTGTCCGAACTGGCTGAATATAGGCACATAGCCGTTCAACATCTTTGCTCGAACGTATTCTTTTCCTTTGACCAACATGTTTTTGAAGCTGCTTAGTAAGGCCATTTTTTCACCCCGCTCTCTTGGCAAGTTCAAGGAATTCAGAACGATTGTCAATATAGACGCGATAGCAAAAAATCAAAGTGACCGCACCATCTATTTTCTTATCCTCTTTGCCTTGTACTTTTACTGGCATAATTTCCAACTTGTTATTAATAGTTAATGCTGTATTCTCCAGGCACCAGCGATCTAGCGAATCCTCGTTATAATTAATAAGCTTGCCTCGAAGATCCCTTTCGACAAGTTTCATTGGTTCGCTTATTGGAGCCCAATCTTGGACAACGCGCTGCATGTCAAAACCAAGTCCCTCCATCTCCTTCACCCAGTAAACTGCGGACCATTTGTCATAGCCAACCTTGTAAATTTTAATTCCGAATTCCTTTACCATTTTGACAAACCAAGCTGTCACTTTACTGAAGTCATTTTCATTTCCATCACATACCGTTATCCGGCCAAGTCGAATCCATTCTTTGAATTTCGGCAAATCCTCTTTAGGAAGTATGGCAAGTTTGGATTCGGGTATGAAATACTGCGATAAGGTGTATTTTTGTCCAGCTCGAATGAAAAGCAATCGAGCGCAAGCAAGGTCACCTGATTTGGAAAGGTCCACCCCTCCAATTGCAAACGAACCTCGAAAATCTGCGATATCAAATTTATCTTCATTCGCAATTTCTTCAGCAAGTAGCCAAGCTGCTGCATTGTTCTGCTTAATATTAAAGTCCTTAGCCAACATAAAAACCCGCTCGGCCTTGTCGTGTTGGGCCTTACGGATTTGATCTTTGATATATTTAACTTTCTTAATCGCGCCCAAACTCGGATTTGATTTTTGATGCGATTTCGGATTCTGCCAAACCTCTGCCTCGGAATCTTGCGTATACAACCATACCAAGAGTGTATGATCCTCGATTTCCTTCTCGAGAACAGAACGTCCATATTTCAATTCTTTATCCAAATATCCATCATTTACGAATCCTTCGGTTGTGATGTTAATAAACCATGGCTCATCCTTCGTGGATTGCGATTGATCAATAGATTTTGCAATAACGTTATCCGTCATTTCATTGGACTCATCAAGGATTGCCCCGTCAATGTTGCGTCCTTCCTTATTTCGCGTCCGATCCGAGATTTTGAATACTTTGCTTTTGTTCTTAAGATTGAATATGCCTTTCATGTTCTTGTGGGTACGTTTATCCTTTGGGTCAAACTGCTCTCGCATGTTATTAATTTCTTCGAAGATAATGTTTGCTTGGGCATCATCATTACTAGAACAAACGATATCATTGCCTCCTGTGCCGCACATCATTTCAGTTAGACCCAGAGCAGCACATAGCGTTGACTTTCCATTCTTACGGGCGATTAATAATATTGCTTTCTTGAAGCGCCGCAATAACTTCTTGGGAGGCTTCTCGCCGTAATAGTCCTCATACCCCTTTTCACTCCATTTGAAAGAATAGAACGCCTCGATGAAAGCTTTCTCCCATAGTTCCAAATGAAACGGTTTTCCATAAAACGGGCTTTTTGTATGCTTGCAAAATTTCTCAATAAAGTCGATCCGAAAATGAGCATCCCTCGTATCATATATAAAAGCAGGGTTAACCAAGTCTTCAATAAGATTATCAAGTTGCTGGATGAGCTCCATCCCTGCAATAATCTCACCATTTTTAATCGCGGTGTGATATTCCTGTAGATAGCTATGTCCCTGCATTTTCGTTTCGGATGAATTCATCAAACTCATCATCACCTTCAAGCCCGTTTTTGCTTAATATCCCGTTTAATGTTTTAATCACGACAGAATAAGCGTTGACGTTTTTTAGGTACTGTTTTGCAGTCTCAACCGGCTTCTGCAAGTCTTGATTTTGCGGATGGATCTTAACCATGCCCGTTATCGCAATTGATTGCCTGAGCATATGATTTTCCGCTTTCAAGAATGCCGCATCCTCAACCAGGCCCTCGACTAGCTTCGCTTTTGTAGGCTCTACATCCTCAAATATTTCATTCAATTTCGCAAGTTCTGCCTCATAAACATCCTTTTTTTTCAAAGTTCATTCGCTCTCCCTCCATTTTCAATTTTTTCGGTTTGTGTGCAAAAAGCCTCCCCCCAACGGTCCCTTGGGTTTTATTTTTAAAATTTGGACCGGGGGGCTGGGAAAATAAAAAAATTCAAATCCCCAAATCTTGAGATCATTGATCAAAATAAAAGCCACTCTTTTGAGCAGCTTTTAATGTATAAGCTATAATTTACTAATATCAAATGGAACTTTTTCATCGTAATAAAGTCTCACTATTGCAGCAACTATAAAATCAAATCCCTCACGTTTTAACTCTTCACCTTCATATTCTTCCCAATCCGAAGGATCATTTGTAAATGGACCGAATAATACTTCACCGCCTGGTGGAATTAACAAACAATCATCATTCCATTCGTACATTCCATCACCATTAACGTTTATATATCTATGTTTATACTTAACTATTCTTGATGCACAAAACACAAATTTCGAAACAGGGAACTCATACCCTTTTGCGATAATTAACTGAGGCTTTACAAATGTAATTTCTTTCCTATAATCTCCTACATAATCATCATGCTCATATTCATTATCAAGGTGATACCTGAACCAATCTGCTAAACTGAAATCTTCTTTTCCTTTGACAAACATCTCTTCAATGGTCGTGTTTCGATCAATCACCACATAGCCTGTTCCTGACATTTCAGCATACATATTTGTCCAACTATACTCTCTTGCGCATACGCTCATTTTAATAGCGAATCCTACTCCAGTGTTTTCATTTGGAATAAGCGAAATAGCACCAATTTGCTCCATTTTACATTTTTCTAGAGAACTTTTTGTAAATCCTGAGTTTGAAGCGATGATACCAAAGTGAGCGTTAACGCCCCTCATTTTAGTAAGAAATGCATCAATAACAGGTAAGTCCACTTTAGCTTTCCAATCCTTACACTCAATCACACCAAGTAAATTGCGTCCCCCTAATTTACCACGTATAACAACATCAAACTGCCGAAAATGTCCATATTTATCAACAATTTTTTCATCATGAGTCACTTTTGAATTTGGATCTATCTTAGATTGTATTGAAGCAACGGCCTTTTCGAACACATCACCTTTTCTCGACATTTGAGATCCCCATTTCCCAATATTCTACATAATTATATATGTTATCATAATGGGGTAATTAAGAAAATTACAATCGTTTGGAATTATGGATGATAGTTGTCGAACCATTTGTTGATGTACTCTTTCCATTCGGCTTTTCGGTATCGTCTATCCTCATCGATCTCCAAGCGCCTCATACATTCCTCCTTGCTCACATCACAGAAGATAAGCTCAGCGCCCAAGTTACTCACCAAACGCTCGCGCTTGTAACGATCTGCATAACCCCCGATAACCCAAGCGCTGCTCCACTTGCCAAGCCTAGTCTTAATGTTATCGATCAATAGATTGTGGATCCCGATTACATTGCCAAATAGATTGTTGGGTTTATCGTAGTCGGGCAGCAAAGACACCGCCGAATACAACTGATCCATATCAACGACCAAATCACCACGGCTCATACGATCACGAACATAGGTTGTCTTACCAGCCATCGGCGGACCGAACACAATAAAAACGCCATTGGTCATTTGATGACCGAAGCGCCCGTGAATCTTATTGTGACACTCATGATGGACAACCATGATATTCTCCGGATTAAGTGAGATATTGGTATCGTGTACATTCTCAGGCGTAAGCTCCTTTATGTGGTGAAGCGTCAGCTCGCTTGATTTAGCCACAGGATTTCCACAATACTCACAGCTCAAGCCACGCTGGTTAATGATGAGCATCCGGAATGTTTGCCACTTCTCGCTGCCGTAGAAGTTATGAAGCACCACATACTTTGCCATGTCACCACGCCTTTTCATTCATTGCTTTTACTTCTGCTTTAAGCTTCTCAATACGCAACTGCTGTTCTTCTTCCGTTAACGCTTTAGCAGCTACCTTGTATTTAAGATCAAGATACTTTCCTTTTTTGTCCTGAACCCTAGTAAGCGCATCCTCAATAGCAAGGATTCGCTCCAGCTTCTGAGGTGTCTTAATCGTTCGTTCGATTTCCTTCAGAGACTCTTCATAAACCGGAACCATTTCTATATTGCCGTCACCGTCAAATTTCGGCTGCTCTCCGATTTCTCTACGAAACAATTCGCTTTTACTCGAAACGTTATCGGCATCCCATCCCTCCAGCACCTTTGCCCTCAGTTGAAGCATACGCCGTTCCCTAAGATCAAGTAGCCTGATTTCATTTTCGATCTGAGCGATTGGATCAGTCTCAACTTCAAACAGCAGTATTTTTTCATCTGCTTCCAATGTATCAAGCCAGATCGTTGCATATTCGCCAGTTTTAAAAGCTTTCTGATTGCGCAACGGTCCGCCTGGCCCGCCTCGATTCCCCACAGCATTCTTATTCCCTGTAGGAGCACCGCGACTTCTAGGAAGTGGATCCGGTTGTTCATCCCACCTATCCAGACTCTTCCACTTACGAATTAGAGACGCGTTTAAACCCATCTCAAAGGCGATCTCAGAGGGCTTCATTTTTCTGCCACTCTCACACCAAATTTTAAATGCACGGTCTCTATCCGGGCTTCTACCCCTCGACATTACATCATCTCACCTACCTTCAGAAGGGAATTGAGTTGGTTTTCCTATTTTTTAACAATTGTTTCCAGATAGCCAATTCAGCAGCTTGGTTCATTTCCACCTAGCCACCACTTTTAGCCCTAAAATGGCCATTTGAGTTCCCCTCAGTGTATAGGGAAGGGAATTGAGTAACTTTGCTTAAACTATTGTGAAATATGACTAATTACATGATTGCTTAAAATCAGTTCCACATTACCCTTATTAAAGGGAAGTCTATAGCTCAAATTCGTCCATAGCCTCATCCAAGCTATCTTGTTTGATCCCAATATAGCGCAAAGTAATGGTCTGTTCGCTGTGATTGAATAGCTCCATTAGTAACGCTATATCCCTTGTTTTAAGGTAAAAATGATAGCCAAACGTTTTCCGCATGGAATGCGTCCCAATCTCTTCAACGCCATTAGCATGAGCAGCTTTACTTAATGCTTTATATGCCGTGCTGCTATCTATCGGTTCCCCTATAAGTCCTGAGTGTTTCTTGCTTCTGCCTGTGAACAAGTACTCATAATCTTGTTTCCCTTTAATGTAGTCATCTAACGCCTTCCTGAGCGTCTTACGTATTTTTATTTTCTTACGCTTTTGTGTCTTACCCTCTATAATTTCAATATGCGTACCCCGAACATCCTTAACCGATAAGGAAAGGATATCTGAAATACGAAAGCCGGTATTAATACCAACCATAAATAAAATATAATCCCGTTCGCTACGGACTTTTAAATAATGTTTGATTGCCTCCACATTGCGAATGTCGCGGATCGGCTGGACAAACTTCATATCACCACCTCATTTTTAGACAAAATAAAAACCGCCCTTAGGGCGGAAATGCAAACTATTGTCCATTCATCAGCTTTCCGGATATTATCCGAAACGCTGAACAAGGGACAAGTCAACCTTGTTAAGGGCATTTAACCCCACCTCATCATCACACGCCTGGCGACTTGCGCCTAAGGTTGATCGAAACCCACCGCGTGACCGAGTCCTACAAGTGATAAGGGTACAGTAGGATTCACCCGAGCAAAGTTCTGCTCTATGAATTCAACTGTACCCTTATTGTGAGTAATTCGTAGCGGCATCATAACGACATATAACCGACTGTTCCCCGTCTACTTGCCGTCATTTTACCGTCATAATTTTAAGCGATTCTGCAACTGATTCGATTCCTTTGCATAACTTCCGTTCAACCGTTCGGTCATCCATGTTCTCAGCAAAATGTTCAATAGTTACAACATGCTTGTTCCCTTTAATATACCGATATTCTATCATCTCTTTAATCTCTGCATCGATAATTAGGTTAATAGCACTTTGAAGATTTAGCACCCTATTTTTAAGCAATTGGTATACTTCATGTTGCTGGGTAGATAGCGTGTCTAAGCCGCGCCGCTCAAATTCCGCAATCATTGCTTGATACTTCATAAATAATTTTAAATGTTTCTTTGATTCTTTAATATCGGCTAACGTTGCCCTTTGAAATAATTCTATTTGATTATCAAAATCATTTTCCATTGCCAACAATCCCCTCATCAGAGGTTTTTACCTTTTTCGATACCCAATTGAAACCAATACCCCCTCTACTTATGGGACTTTCTATCAGGTATGAAAATCCCATCTTCAGGTATTCGCCTGGAACAACTCGTAGCGGCCCAAACCTTGTTTCTATAATAGCGGCTTTGGCTATCGGTGACACAGGACAAACCATTAATTTTATGCTATCGATCCGCTTGCCCGACTTAATAATAGGAGTTAGCTTCTGCTCGATCATTTGCAATGCACGATCACTAATCATATTCTCCTCCCATGATCTGCCTACCTAAGCATTGAACATTGCATACGTTGTATGTGTTGTTCTAACTGACTTGAATTTTCCGAAATCAATGTGATTGGTTTTAAGTATTTCGGTTAAAGTGTCGATAATCTTATCCAGTTTCTGATTTAATTTAGGTGGAGCGTTATGACTGAAATAAAACTCTTGCTCAATGAGAGAACGTTGCCAACGCGCTTTAGATTCACATACTCGAAACGATATTTGATCAACGTGACCGGAAAGATTCATAAATACGCAATAGTCTGTATGATTGTTCACAAGGACACACAATAACATAATTTCTGACAACTTTTCATTTATCAATGACTGTTTCTTATTCACGTTTATACCTCCTAAAATTCTTTAATATTCAAAGTTGCCCGTCATCTTTCATGAACACAATCCAATGTGTTTTGCTTCTACGATTCCCGAATAACGGTTTGTGGTCTATCGCTTTGAGGATTTCGCTAATGCTGATTTGATCCTCATTCCACTTGAATATGAGCGTGCCGTTCGGCTTGAGAACCCTCATGCACTCATAAAATCCTTGCTTTATGTCCTCTTTCCAATCAGGCCCAAGGCGTCCGTATTTCTTGGCCAACCACGAATCCTCACCAGCCTTTAACAAATGCGGCGGATCGAATACCACCATATAGAATGAACTGTCTTCAAAAGGCATGTTTCTAAAATCAGCTACTATGTCTGGACTAACCTCCAGCTTTCTACCATCACACAGTGTGTCGCTTAATTGGCGGTTATCCATAAACAGCGCATTGTCATTCTTCTTGTCGAACCAAAACATCCGACTGCCGCAGCAAGCGTCTAAAACGCGGGCTTCTTGCATCCCTTCCTACCTCCCATGTCCTTCCATATTCATCGAATGTTCGTTAGAAAAGCGTCATCTGTCGGCCCATTACTCCACTAGCGACCGGGTTAATCCAGATAACTTCTGTCCGTACGGATCCATTCTCAATAATTTGTTTTTGCTCTTCTCGTGTCCAATCAGAAAGCATTGATTCATACAAAGGATGAGTATAGCCAGACAAGATGACTGGTCCAGTGTGCGCCTGCAGCGTGCGTATAAGTTCAATATGATCGGCATCCGTCATTTCGTTGTCGTAAATTTTTCCATTACGAGTTTCCATGAGGTACGGCGGATCCGCATAGATCAAAACGTCTGGACGATTATATCTAGTGATTACCTGAAGCGCTGGCCGATTCTCGATTTGAACGTCTTTAAGCCTTTCAGCTACATCCATTATCTTTGTCGGTAGGTCATTCCATTGCTTCACACGATAAGAATCGTCTGCCGTACCTCTGCATTTCCATCCAGATATTGAACCAGTCTTCACCCTGATCGACTGCCAGCAGCGAACCAGAAAGCGCCTTGCTCGTTCAATTTCATTTCCAGATGGCTTATGTGAGTCCAAGTATTCTTGTCTTGAATATGGTGTCCAGTGAATTCCATGGGCAAGCTGATCTGGTTGATCACGAATCACTTTGAAGAGATTAATCACGTCACCGTCAATATCATTGATAGTTTCCAATCCCGAAGGCTGTTTATTAAAAAGAACAGCGCCGGATCCAAAGTATGGTTCGAGATAGACAGCATGCGGCGGCATGTGGTCGATAATCCATTCTGCCATACTCCACTTGCTGCCGGGATAGTGGAGTATCCTTGGAACTCCCATACGTACATCCTCCTATCTAATCTGAAACGGTTCAACTACGTTTTACTCCCCCCCTGTTTCGGAATAAGTAAAAAATTTCGCAACTATGATACAGGGTAAAACGATGTTTATCGTAGAAAGGGGGAATGTGCATGAACTGGTTTAAAAAATTCTTGAAAAACAAGCGATATAGACAAGCTATCATCCTTAAAGTGTTGTTAGGTATCTTTATCGCAACTGTTGGAAGGGTTTTGTTTGCTTTACTCATGGGGTTGCTATAATACAATCCGTTTATACTGACTGACTCTGGAAATGCCCTCCATTTTTGAGGGCTATTTTTATTTAGTAACACAATATTCATTATGTTACTTGGTTTAAGATACATTTCTATCCATGCTGACGAACTTATTATAATTTTTCAGGAACGCGAGCTCCACTGTTCCGGTAGGTCCGTTTCGCTGCTTGGCTATTATGATTTCAATGATATTCTTCTTCTCGGATTCCTTATCGTAGTAGTCATCCCGATACAAAAAAGCTACGATATCGGCATCTTGTTCAATTGCTCCAGATTCACGAAGGTCAGACATCATAGGTCGTTTATCTTGCCGCTGCTCCACTCCCCTGCTGAGCTGAGACAAAGCTATTATTGGAACTTCTAATTCACGCGCCAGCTGTTTTAATGTCCGAGAAATACCAGATACCTCTTCTTGACGATTCGATCCGCGGCCCGTCCCCTGAATGAGCTGCAGGTAATCGATCAGGATCATGCCGAGTCCCTTCTCCTTTTTAAGCTTCCGGCATTTTGAGCGGATCTCATTCACCGTAATTCCCGGTGTGTCATCGATATAAATATCTGCTTCTGACAATTTTCCAACTGCCATCGTCATTTTCTCCCAATCATCGCCCTCGAAATAACCACTCCGCATCCGACTTGCATCAATCATACCCTCCGCGCAAATCATACGCTGGACAAGTTGGGACCCTGACATTTCCAAGCTAAAAATAGCTACTGTTTCCCCCGTTTTTATAGAAACGTTCTGAGCGATGTTCAAAGCGAATGCTGTTTTCCCAACCGAAGGCCTGGCAGCGACTATAATCAAGTCCCCGTCCTGGAAACCAGCTGTCATCTTGTCCAAATCGTCATAACAGGATCTAATACCCGTAACACCCCGATTAGCAAATCTATTATTATACCGGTGCTCTGCATCTTCCCATACTTCCATCAGGACATCTCGTATTCCCACAAACTCTTTCGCCTTAGCTGATTTATCCGATATCTTAGCAATTGATGTTTCTGCCATCGCGACAAACCCTTTGATGTCTTGCTCCTCAGCCGCTTGCTTTAATAAATCAAGAGCAATTTGAATGGCTTCACGCTTGAGAAACATTTCCTTCACACGTTCCACGTAATATCCAGTGTTTGCAACTGTCGGCACCGCATTAGCCAGATTGGACAAGTAGGTTACACCGCCCACAATTGCAAGCTCCTCAGAATCTTCCAATTGTCCAGTCAACGATACAAGATCTAGAGGATTTCCAGCGTTACGGACGTGGGACATTGCCCTGAAAATTCGGGAATTCTTCTTATCGAAAAATTCGCCACCTATTAGCTTTTCTTTTACGATTTCGAACATGGTTTCATCCAAGAGAATAGCTCCAAGAATCGATTGCTCCGCGCCGATATCTGCAGGTAATTCTATGTCAGACAGGTTAGCTATCAAATTGTTCGCCTCGCAGTCTAGTTCTCATTGTTTCCCAATATCCATCAGGTGGCGGACTATCAATCTTAGCCCATTCATTCATGTTTGCCTCATGTGCAGCTGCTTGCTCCTTGCTTCGCTGGCTATCAAGCTGATCACCGAGACATCCACGGATATCTGAAATCTTTGGAAAATATTTATTTGTCTTCACATGATCATCCACATTTTTCAGTGCAGCGGCTAAGGGGAAATCTTTGAGTCGTTTGTAATGTCGCTCTATTTCCTCTTCACTTACATCAAAAGTGGGGTACTCTTCCTTGATCTCAATCATGAGGTCTATCACCTCTGCTCTGTTCACGCTGCCGTTCCTCCTCTGCTTTTCTACGTAGATCATCGAGTGCTTGCTGCTGCTTTGTACGTTTTGGCGATCCAATGGCGACCCCAGGGACTGGAACCCCGCTGGTTATGGACTCATCACCAAGGGCGACTGTAGGGGATGGCACCCTGTCAGTTATGGCTTTCCGAGACTTCCAAGCTTCCAAAATAGCATCTTCGTAATACGCAAAAGTGTTAATCTTTGTACCTTTTGGGGTTTCTCTCTCATAAATTAGGGCCATTACTTTAGCGATGAAACCAGCTGGTATTTTCTTTTTATCAATCATTGACTCCATCAGAGTAATGTCAGTGGGCTTGACATGTATGTCTAATTTTTTATGGATGTTACAAAATTCTTTAAAAATGAATTCGAACGGGTCAGCAATAGTAGTAGTAATAGTAATAGTATCTTTTAATACAGTGTCCAAATTTTGGACAGGTTTTTCATTTTTAGCCTCTAACCTGTCCATATTTTGGACTGCTATTTCACTTACACCCTCAAACCTGTCCATTTCTTGGACTGCTTTTCCACCTACATCCTCTAACCTGTCCATATTTTGGACTGCTTTTATTCTAAGAAAATCGAAATTCAAGATATATTCACCTCTCGATTTCCCCCGAGGTGGAGCTTTATAAGCTATAATTCCTGCTTCTGCAAGCATGTCACGATACGTATCAATGGTTGTACGGCTCTTAATTCCTGTTTGGTAATGCAGCTCTGTAAGGGTCATGCTAAAAGATGCGTCCCATCCGAGTTTCCTTGATTTACGCCATAAGGCTAAGATAATTGCTGTTCCATTCGGTCCATAGGTTTCGGGTCCGCTAATGTCCTCATATTGGTCAAGCAGGCTTTCCAGGGACGGTTGTAGGTACGTATCATGCATGTACGCCCCTCCCTAACTTGTTATTTTCCTTATTTTTTCACCTTGCGTCTGATAAGTTCGACAACCTCTGATTCAAACATAGGTATTGATCTCCCGTCAGAGTCCCGTTTAAGCCGTATGAAGGTGCGAGCGATTCCCCATGTTTCGATTACCTCGCCTGTTTCTCCGGATTTGGTACGGACGATATCGCCCTTTAAGATAATCACGCTTCACAACCTTCCCTCAGCGTGGTATAATGCCGATAACTATATTTTTGATGTACCCGATCAGTTGCCGTGCCAGGCAGCTGATTTTCTTTTTGTTAATGCCTCATACTCCCTAATTGCAATTTCGAGAGTATAAGTTTTTCTAAGGGTCTGTATATCTCTCTCCTTAGTAAACAGGTCTCCATTAACACATAGTCTGATCCAGATCATTGTGTCCAGCGTTTTGAATTCCTCTCTGCTTGCAGCTCCAGCAGCATCAATCTCGCTGCCTTGCTCATGCATAACCATATCTCTGGGACTATTTTCAAGGATCTCACCCCCTCTCGGGAAAACCACGTAGTAATCGAGATTGTAACTTGCAACCGCGTTTCCCTCTTGAACAAAAACTCTGTTACCTTCCGACCTCAAAATCTTGCCTGTAATAATCTTCCTCATAGAGCTGGCTCCACTACTCCTAAGTGAAAAAGCGCCGTGTCAATACTGTGGATGGCTTGGGTAAGCTCAGTCATATCCTCAAACGTGCTGTTATGGCGGTTTAAGTACAATTTGGTTAGTTCCGCTTTCTGCCTCGCCTTTTCAAGGGCTGAGATAAGATCATCCTTGCGCTTTTTGTCGTGTCTATTCAAAATTCTCACCCCTTCATCCTTTCTTCGAATAGTTCTCTTTAACTTGCGAATCAATCCAACAGTCAATGTCAGTCTGTCTGAAATGAATTTGTCCGCGAATCCGGAAAGATGGGATTTGCTCATCCTTGACCATCCGCCGCAAAGTCGCTTCGGAAATGTTTAGGTATTTTGCAGCCTGATGCAGTGTAAACACGTTGGCATATAGGCGCTTTTCGATGATTGGCATAATTTCAGCAAGTAATTCCTCTTTCGTCGCACTTTTAACGTCTTGCCGGATTGCTTGGATAAAATCGGTTGTTGTCAAAATTACATCCCCTTTCTCCTACCGCCCGAAAACTCAGGCGGTGTTTTGTTCTCTTGGTTCAAACAAATATTCAACTGAGCAGGAAGGAAAAAATAACTGACGTATTTTTGAAACTTCTGTCCATGTAAACTCTGTTTTTCCTAAAAGCTTACTTCCCAAGGTTCTCTCATTAATTTTTAAAACTTCGGCCATTGCAGCAATTGTCAAATTTTTTCTAGCCATTTCTGCTCGTATATTAGGAAACATGTCGCCCCTCCTTTCTACGTTGCATGGTAGTTATGTTTCATAATATATACGTTACAACGTAGTTTGTCAACTGATTTTATCGAACAAAATACCATGGGACGTAATATATACCTTTACAATGTATCATTTGTGTATTAATATGTAAGAGAAACTACGTTGGAGGGTAAAAAAATGACGGTAACTGATAGATTGGTCGAACTTATGAAAGAAAGAGGAATAAACCGCTCTGAATTATCAAAAGGGGCAGGTATTCCTTATACAACAATCGTTGCATTATTCGAAAAAGGCGCCGATAATATTAAACTGTCAACAATGCGAAAACTAGCTTCCTTTTTCAACGTTAAACTGGATGATTTAGTGGATGGTGAAATTGTACAAGAACATCGTGATAATGAGTTATCAGACGAAGATATAATAACAATGGCTGCACATCGGATAGGTCATCAAGGAGATCTCTCCGAACAAGAAATGGAGAAAATAAAACTTGCAATGAGAATTGCGCTCGCAAAAAAATAAAAAAACGGAGGTCACATGTACGAACGGTTATTACGATTAGTCCCTATACCCATTAACGAAAAAGCTGACCTTCCAGATGGTATGAAAGGACTCTATCTTAAAACAACTACAGGAGAAGCAATACTACTTAGCTGTCTCATTGATACACAAAATGAAAAAACATGTATTTTGGGAGAAGAAGTAGGGCACTATTACACTTCTGTAGGGAACATTTTGGATCAAAAATCACTTCAAAATCGCAAACAAGAATTACGAGCGAGGACTTGGGCTTATAAAGAACTTTTCCATCTTGAAAAAATTATACAAGCTCATAAAATCGGTGTTAGGAATAAACATGAGTTAGCCATTTTTATGGAGATAACTGAGGACTTTTTAGAATCAGCACTTAAGCGTTATCAAGAAATATATGGATTATTTTTTATATTTGATGTTCAGCATACTATTTGTTTTGAACCTTTAGGAGTTCTCGAAATGTTTGATTTCATCTAACTTCGCACGTCTTCAGCCGTGGGGCTGTTTACTTATAAATAAAAAAGAACATACGTTCGAAAGGAGGTGTTTGTTTTGATTGTTTTCTATTAGTTTATGATATTTATTTAAAAAAGGAGTGAACTGCCATGCCTAGCATCGAACAGCGTGGTCCCCGATCCTGGCGGCTAATCGTCGAGAACGGTTACAAACCCAACGGTCAACGGAATCAAGAGAAAATAACAATAACTGTAGATGACAAAGCCCTGCTCAAAACTTCGAGAAAACTACAAGACCACCTTGAATTAGAACTGCGTAAATTTCAAATGCAAGTTGAGTCAGGGGAGTACATTAAACCAGGCAGAGTAACTTTTGATCAATTCGTAGAACAAACATGGAAGAAAGATTATGCAGAAAGCAATCTTGGAAAGTTCACACGAAAAAATTATTATGCATCGATTAGATCACAGCTCAGTCCGGAATTTGGCCATATGGAAATCGGTAAAATTAAGACTATGCATATAGTTAAATACATGACTAAACTCCGAACTCCTGAAGGCCGCAAAGACGGCAAAAGCAAGCCTTTGGCTACAAATACCTTATTGAACATATACACAGCCTTAAAATCTATTTTTGATGCTGCAAAAAAGTGGAATTTCATTTCCGTTAATCCTATTCTCGGTGTCGATAGGCCAACCACCAGTAAAAAAGAGAAACGTGAAATGAAATTAAGAAAAAAATCCTTTACACCAGATGAAGCTAGACAAGCTATTTTAGTACTTGGTGAGGAACCAGAACACTGGCGTCTATACTTCATCGGCGTATTACTTGGAGGATTTCGCCGCGGCGAAATGTTAGCCGTGGAATGGTCAACTGTTGATTTTGTTGCTGGTGGCATTCACATCGAAAAACAAATAACATTTGACGAAGTGGGAAATGTTATTGAAGATGAAGTAAAGACAGTAGAATCTGCTGCTTTTGTGCCAATGCCAGACTTCTATATGAAAGCCCTCCAACAGTACAAAATAATTTGGGAAGATAATAAAAATCAAGCAGGTGCTCGTTGGGTTGGTGGGGACAAACAATACCTTTTCCATGCCGGATTTGGAAAGGCATTTTATCCGGATGCTCCTACTCTTAAATGGGGAAGGTTATTGGCATCTAACAATTTGCCTGCTATACGCTTGCACGATCTCAGACACACCACAGCAATGTTACTTCGCGAAGAACGTGTTGATATGAAATCCATACAAGAGCGTTTGAGACACGCTCGACTAGAAACGACATCAAATATCTATACAGAAAAATCCGATTTGATAGGCAGGCATACAGCAGATATACTGGAAAAATATAATCCCCTCTTTGGGAACGATTTGGGAACCAAATGTTGATTTTTATTGTTTAATGGTGGATAATATTGAAAAACATCATGCATTAAAACCCTTGTTTTATATAGGTTTTGATAACATGTGAATATATATGCATAGGGTATTATTCAGTTTCCTAAACTGTAGGTCGGAGGTTCGAGACCTCTCGGGTGCGTTTGTATGATTAAAACCTTGATATAGCAAGGTTTTTTGTTTTTTAAAAGGATAAATCATGGTTCTACATTCATTTTGGACACCATATATATTCTGCCTTCACTGATAAATTCGGCAAGCTTTTTACAAAGTCTATTTCAGAGTGCGAACAAATAGCTTTCCTTATAAAAATTAACACTTAAGTTAAGGCGCACCTATATGAAGGAGTGCCTTTTTCATGCCCGTTGTCCTTACGCAATGTGATCAAACCATTATATAGGATAGTCAATGGACAACAAACGAATCAGCTAAAAAGATACACCGTCCGAGAAGTTATTAACATGTTCATAACCACACACCCGAAGTTATCCACTGTTTATAATATAAGAAAAAGATCTTACGGCGTCCTTTGATGAGCGTGTTCGTACAGCAGTACTTCAGGGAGAGAATCGATGTGGGCTTCAATCGCTGTTAAAGGTCTGCTCCCTTGCATCGCCATATGCTTCATGCTAGTATATTTTATACGTGAGTCCGTAGTCTTTTTATCGATCGACGCTTCTAAATCTTTACCAACTTGTATCACCACCTTTTTACGAATTTCCAACCCGCATGTGAAAATGATTAAGGTTCCTCCTTCAATTTTTCGACATTAATCACTCCTGCGTCTTCGCTTGGCAACGTTCCCCCACACATAATAATGCAATAGCAGTGTTCAAAGGGTTATTTGGCGTTTTCTCGATGATCGTATCAAAGCAAACTTTTACTTGGGGGTTTTGATCATGAAGATCGAAGTAGCAAATAATCGAGAGGATAAACAAACCAACTTCCATTTTGATAATATTTACCTCAGGAATCCCAAGCGTTATGAGTCAATCATACTTTATCAAATAGGTGACCTAAGCTGTAAAGCAGGATATATTGTTGGAGAGCACAAGCAATACTGTTACGAAATTAGCTACATCGTCTCGGGTAGAGGCTTTTATTATATGAATGGACAAAGTTATCCCGTACAAGAGGGAGACATTATAGTTAATGTGCCTGGAGGGCTGCATGACTGCAGGGCTGATGATGTTGCGCCCTTTCGTTATTTCTATCTTGGTTTCGACTTTATTAACAACTCGGGAGAACAAAGTCCATTTACCCATATCAGAAAAATGCTTAATCAAATCCCAAATCCGATAACCACAAATAAGGTTGGTATCGATACACCCTTCGTAAATATATTCAAAGAGTTGCTTGACTTAAATAACTATTCAGCGTTTATGGTCGAAGCGTATCTTCGTCAAATCATCGTCTTGGCCTATCGCAGCTTCTATAGTAACTGGGCAACCGAATATGCACCCGTTATGAGAGGCGATGACTCCGAATCCAAACAGACGGTATACGAGGTCATTAATTATATCGATTTAAATCTGCATCAGATTGCAGAACTGACAGAGATTGCAGATAAATTGCACTACAGCTACCCCCACTTGTCGCATTTATTCTCCAAAGAAGTCGGACTTACAATTAAAGATTATTACAACCTCAAAAGATTCGAGAAGGCAGTTGAATGGCTAAAAAGCGGAGAGTTGAAAGTGACACAGATTGCGGAAAAGCTTCATTATCAATCGATTCATACGTTTAGCAAAGCTTTTCGTAAAAACTTTGGCATAGCTCCGACTGAATTCCAAGCATTATACAAGCAGAAATACGATTAATCTTTTAAGGTTGTACAGAGATCATTCATTCATCGATAAAAATTTGTAACGCTTGGCTTCCAAGCGTTATTTGTTTTTCCAGAAGAAAGGTCAGTCTCTCAAATTAGTTTAGGTTTCCAATTAATGTTAATTTACTTGTTGGAATCGTAAAAAATGAACAACTCATGATTAAATAGGGTTAAAGAAATCGGAAAGGTTCTCTTATATAATAGTAAGCGTTACCAATCTTGATGAAAGGGAGTGTAAGAATAGCGATGCGGTCTAGACCGGATCCGCAGAAGGAAGTTGATTATAGGATTGTACCGATCGTTTATGCATGCTTGCAAAGGTAATAAAAACAAGAGTTTCAGTCTTACACTAATGGAGGTGTGTCATGGTTCCAAATCATCATAGCAAAAGAAAAAAATGGTTGTTACTCATCGTGTTTTGTCTTATTTTTTCAACTTATGGTCAAGCAGTCGGATCGGTGGTTGGAGCTGAAGCAGGTTCAAGCAGCCATTCCAATACGCCATCCATTATCGCGTTCTCAGACGTAAAGAACCATTGGGCAGAGAAGACCTTGACGGAATGGATAGAAGCTGGCCTAGTTAAGGGTTACGCGGACGATACGATGAAGCCTGATCACACGGTCATTCGCGGAGAAGCGATCGCACTTATCAATCGCTCATTTGGTTTTAGTGAAAAGACGTCCATTGATTTTACGGATCTTCCGGTATCCGATTGGGCGTACGAAGATGCTGCCAAAGCGGTAAAGGCAGGCTATATCCAAGGCTATGCGGATGGCACAATCGGTGCCAAGCATCCCATCAGCAGGGAAGAGACGGCTGTCATAATTGCTCGGTTGCTAGATCTTGATATAGTAACCCCGGTTGAGGCTGCGGATGGATTTAAAGATTCGAGTCTAATTGCTAAGTGGAGCAAGGGGGCTGTTGCAGCTGTAGCGGCTGCAAATATTATGGAGGGTTACGGGGACGGAAGTTTTGGACCTAAGGACTCCATTACTCGTGCCGAAGTGATAGTCACGCTGGATCGAGCGTTAAAGCTAAGAAATTACAATAAAGCAGGCACATACGGACCTGCGGACGGTGTTCAATCCATTAGCGGCGATGTTGTTGTCAATGCTTCCGGCGTAACGCTGCAAAACATGAGGATTACCGGACATTTACTGCTGGCTGAAGGCATCGCAGAAGGCGATGTTACCCTGCGAAATGTAGCGGTCTCGGGAACGACGACCGTTAAGGGCGGAGGCATGAACAGCATACATCTGGCCAATAGCATGTTGGCTGCCGTCATCGTCGATAAAACGCCGGGAACCGTGCGGATTGCTGCTGAAGGAACGACGACAATCGCTGAGCTGATCGTGAAATCTCCGGTTATTTTGGATCAAATTGGCTCGGATAATGCTGGCGCTGCTCCATTTAGCTTAGTTAAGCTTGCGGATGTTCTGCCTGCAGGATCAAAGGTTACGATGATCGGCCATTTCGATAAAGTCAACGTTGCTGCCAAAGGGATCGTTATTGAAATTCCGCAAGGCGTAATCAATCAATTAACGATTGCCGAACAAGCGACTGATACCAGCTTAACGATAGGCACTGAAGCCAGGATACTTTCGCTGTTTCTGGATGTGGCCGTCAAGGTGTTGGGTCAAGGAAAGATTAATAAAGCAAACCTTAGTGCCAAAGCAAAAGGAGCAACGTTTGAGAAGCAGCCGCTTTTACTGGAAGGACCCGGAGCCGTAACTCAAAGCTATGGGGGAGGAACAGGCGGCTGGAATTATGAGAACCCTCAAAAAGATGAGGTAAAGATTATTTCGGTAGTTGCGGTAAATGGTTCGATAAGCGTTACGATGAATACGTACGAAGAACTAATGAATGACGATTTTACAATAGAGCAAATTATTAATAACAATGCTCCACTTGTTATTGCAGCAAATCTTACTGACTGGGATTCCGGAACGAAGACAGCCTTATTATCGGTTCCTGTCGTTTCCGGAGCGGAAGTCGAGCAGTCCGTTGTTTATCGGGTAAGTTTTAAAAACGCAGCAGCGGTTGAATCGGCGGCATTTATTGTTCCATTAATACCTGTTATTGAGCCCAATCAAATCAAGGTAGTTGAGAATGGGGAGGCTCGTGCTTATATCGTTGTTGCAACGAACGCCAGCCAGGACATAAGCAAAGCATCCGAGACATTAAAAGAGTATGTAAAGAAGTCGACAGGAGCCGAGCTGCAGATTATCACGAAGGAAGAAGTGGCGGGAAGCGGGCTAGCCAGCAGCGATTTGGCGGGTATTTACATCGGTGTCAGCAAGTCGGAAGATGAGGCCGATCATCAGCAATTGCTGCAGAATTTGAATAGCGATGGATTTATTATCGATTCGCAAGAGAAAACGATAACAATAATCGGGCCTACTTCTTGGGGAACACAATTTGGCGTCTTCGAGTTCCTTGAGCGATACGTCGGAGTCCGCTGGTTGTTGCCAGGAGATGACGGCGAGGATGTGCCGCAGCTGCAGGACCTTCAAGTCCCGCTTGAAACGGTAAGCGATGAGCCGGCAGCGATATCTCGCAAATTCTTTGGGCTGGATCTCGGTTCGGTCAATGGCAGCCAGTTAGAATGGGGGCTGCGCAACCGGCTGCACGATAATATTCAATTTCACCATAATATGACGGAATTGTTCGATCCGACCAAATTTACTGCTCATCCAGAGTATTATGCGGGAGGCGTTGTACCGTCACCGGGTTCGTATGCATGGCAGCCCTGCTTCAACAATGCAACAGCTCTTGCGGCTATCGACCGGATCATTGATTTCTTCGATGAGAATCCAAACGAGCTATCATACTCGGTAGGAATTAATGATAGCAGCAACTATTGTGCGGCAGACACTGCGCTAGCTAATGGCGAAAAGAATTCAAATGGCGTGTTGAATTTGTCCAATGTGTATTATCCTTGGGTGAATCAAATCGCGGAAGGTGTTCTGGCTGTCCACCCGGATAAATATTTTGGATTGCTCGCTTATTGGCATATGTATGATCCGCCTTCTGCAATCCAATTGAATGACCACGTTATTCCTTATATAACGGACGACCGTATGACATGGACGGATCAAACGTTCGGGATTTCTGGTAAAGAGCATACGGAGCTTTGGGAAAGCAAGGCGTCAAACTTGGGCTTCTACGAATACTTATACGGATCGGCATACCTTGTACCGCGTAATTACGTGCATAAGATGGCCGAAAATTATCAATATGCAAACGAACACGGCGTCATAGGCCATGTGGCGGAATTATTTCCAAATTTCGCTGGCGAAGGACCAAAGCCTTATATATCGGCTAAGCTTCAATGGGATCCAAATCAGGATGTAGACTTATTGTTGAACGACTGGTACGAGCGGGCAGTAGGTGCCGCTGCTGCGCCTTATTTGAAGCAGTATTATGATTATTGGGAGAATTTCTGGACAACGCGTATATTTGATACAGAATGGTACCAGAAGTGGGCTAATTCCCCCAATAGAAGCAATTACCTGGATCTATTTGATGCCAGCTATTTAAAAGGTGTGACCCTAGAAGACATGGCTGAGAGCCGCCGACTGCTTGAATTGGTTGTTGCCCATGCAGGTGGAGGTAAGCAAAAAACACGTGCAGAACTTATCTTGCGCGCATTCGAGTTCTATGAAGCTTCTGTGATCAGCTATCCCCGGAAAGGTCCGTTCACAATCCCGGCAAATGAACAGGACGCGCTAAATATGCTTGCTGAAATCAAAGAAAGCTATGAGATGGCGAAAAAACGGAGAGTATTGGCGGATGAATTTAGCGGGAATCCGATTCTGGATTTTTCGGCAAAATTGTCGGAGTGGGAAGGACCCTGGAAAGGTATTCAAAAAGACCTTATTACCACACTCCAAAGCTATGTGGATATGGAACCGGAGAACGGGAATGTGCGTGTGCTTTTCTATCAAGCATTAGCGGATATGAATGTGTTCATAGACAATTTGTCGGCATCTGCTGTCAGAACGACAGCAAGCAAAGAAGAAATATTACAATCGCTCGACTTCTCCCAGGGTCCATGGACAGATGCCATACCGTTCAATGATTTCTTGGCGGTTTTAACTAAGGATGAGACGCCGCCTGCCGAGACGAAAGTGTACTTACTGTGGGATGATGAAAACCTCTATGTTGGCTATGAAAATTTCGATAGTGACTTATCGGCGATGACTTTGAGCGATGATGCGCCGGAAGGATGGTGGAGGAACACTTTTGATGATTCGGTTGAAACTTATGTGACGGGTAATCCGGAAGGGGCCTTTACCGGTTTCTTCACGAATCCCAATGCAGTTAAATTCGTCTATAATAAGGAACCGAACGCGGGTCCTGCACCAGGTGTGGACGATGAGTGGGAAGCGAGCGCGTATATCGGAACCGATCGCTGGAATACGATTCAAGTGATTCCGTTCTCCAGCATTGGCGTCAATTTGCAAGAGACAAAGACATTAATGGGTTATTTCTTCCGAAATTATCACGGTCACGCGGCATTTATGGGCTGGGGGGGCGGAATGACCTGGAAGAAGGATGACTTTAAGCCCATTCAGCTTGTTGATCCGAACAATCTTATACAGAATCCGGGATTTGAGATGGCAGATCCGGATAATCCGGAAGTATTTCCGCTTTGGAATCGCTGGCCTGCTATGGGATTTAAGCGGACAAATGCATTTGCCAAAGAAGGCAATTATAGTTTAGAGATTAGCTCAGAAGAGCCAGCGGGCCCCTACCAGATTATTCCAATAACACCGGGCAAATATAAAATAGTTCTCTATTATTATACCCCGTTGGATTCCACCTCCCCAGGGGAGATTGACTTAAGCGTTGGAGGTCCTTTACCAGGGAATGGCAGATTGTTCTCTTTTTCATCCGACAAGAAGCAGTTATCTTGGACGAGGGGCGAATGGGCGAAGCTGGAGCTTATATTCGAGATCCAGGCTGAATATGATGGAATTGTACCCGATGAATTGATTCTAGGACCCGTTGTTTGGGGGCTTGATTCCACGGGTAAAGTTTATATCGATAATATGTCTTTGCATAGGATGAAGGACTAAGTCAAAGACTAGACCAGCTTACCAGGGGTTATTCCAAAAGAGTGTCAACGAGTGAATGTGTCCAGATAACGTAAAAAAAGGCCTCCAAAACCACTACTCAAGTGGGGTTGGGGGCTTTTTTGGGTAGGTAATGCTGCAAGCTTTTTACAAAGTCCTTTTCATAATACGAAAACTAGCGTTCCTGATCGAAAGGGATAGTGATTACAATGAAAATATTATTATTCAAACATTTTAACTCTATAATCCTCTAATACTTCACCACATTACCGCTTTATCAATTTAAAATACCACTACGTCAACTAAAAGTATTCATAAAACACAACTTTACACAGCTTTATCTTGTATTTCATTGTGCGATAAGGTAACATCAAAGATGTTCCTTTCAAAGCTGGCGTCGGACATAAGTAAACAAATTATATAAATCTCCTACGGAAATTGTAGGAGGTTTTTCTATGGTTATGACTGACACGCAATCCTATCACCTGGCACTTCCCGTGTAGATAATAGCATCAGTAGCTACTGCCGGTACTATATCACCGGAAATTTATATCACTGGAAATTCATTTAACATCTTAAAGGGAGACTATCATGAAACGCTTTCTATGGATCGGCTGTATTTCTTACTTATTAATCGGCTTAGCACATGTGGTCATTGGCTCACTGCTTTCCGAGCTGTTGAACAAATATGGGCTTACGTATGAGGACGGCGGACGGCTGATCTTCATGCAATTCGCAGGGTTTCTACTGGGCGTACTGTTTACTCCCCGCATTCTCAGATTCATGGGGGCGCGTCGCGCACTATTTATGGCTTTATGCTGTCTCACAATCGCCCAGCTGATTTATGTCTTCTTGCCCCCTTGGTCTGTCATGCTAAGCGTGTCACCCATTGCCGGACTAGGGTTCGGGATGGTGGAGGCTATAATTGGAGCCATGATTATTGGACATTTGGGCAGCTACAAAGCAGTTGCCATGTCGCGTGTTGAAATCTTTTTTGGCGTAGGTGCTCTAAGCATCCCGTTAATATCCGGATTTTTTATTTCCTTTGAGATGTGGCAGCTTTCTTTTCTGACTATTGCCGTGATATCCGCTTCTACAGCTGTTTGCTGGCGGTGGATGTCCTTTGGTGTTGAGCTCGATCATGCATTAGATCACAGAGCGGGAAAACATTCACAAGGAGCCGTTCAAGCTTCAAGCGCCCCTTCCTACAAAGGCATCAAACGAATTTTACTTCCTATGCTCGTCCTATTCTTTATTTTTTATGTCGGATTAGAGATGAGTATGGCTAACTTTCTTCCTTCTATGCTTATTGAACAATTCCCAGTTACTCAATCCGCAGCGGCGATCAGCGTTACCATCTTCTGGTTAGCTATGGCTCTTGGGCGAATTGTTGCAGGCAGCTTGTCCAACCGTGTAGGCTATGCCAAATTTTTAATTTGGGCTAGCGTTGGTACTGTGCTTAGTTTATGTCTGCTCTTGGCTGCAACTACTTATATGATGAATCTTGTTATCGTGTTTGCCATAGGACTTTTTATGGCGGGTATTTTCTCAATTGCCTTGGTTTATGCGGATCATCTGATGCCAGGCAATACGGACCGCATTACAAGCCTCTTGATAGGTTCTGGAGGCGTTGGTGGCGCGGTTATTCCGCTAATATCCGGCTGGAGCCTGGATCGCTTTGACGTGGCCAATACGTATCGAATCTTTGCTGGCTTCGCACTGCTGCTCTTCATTATTCTTGCTCTTGCAATTTTTATTGATAAGGCCACTCAGCATAAAAAAAAGAGCGCAGCGGTTCCTCAATAAATTTTACAACAAAAACATCCACTCTGGACTTATGTCCAATCAATAGGTAAACCTCACACATATACTTAGGGTGTAGTCAAAACTTAAACATCAAAGGAGTGTATGAATAATGGGTTATGGAGTTGGAGGAGTTGGCGGAGTAGGTTGTGGAGGTCCAGTAGGTGGTATAGGTGGTTGTGGAACAAACACTGCAGCAATCTTGGTACTCTTTATTCTCTTGGTTATCATTTCCGTAACTTTTTCTTGGTAAGATGAATTAAGAAAATGCAGCTAGGGGTTTCCCTTAGCTGCATTTTTTATTACATAAGTAGCATTATTCGTTCAAAGCTTTTTTCAAAGCTTCCAGGTTCTTTTTCATTACTCCGATGTAATCCAGGTTTTCCTTCTGATCTTCCTCTGTCAATCCTTCGATTGGGTTCAGCACATCGGTTTTGGCGCCTACTTCCTTCGCAATCGTTTGAGCTATTTTGGGATCAACCAAGGTTTCAAAAAAGATCGTTTTGACGTCATGCTCCTTGGCAAACTTGATAACCTCTGCCATCTGGCTAGGAGAAGGCTCCTGCTCAGGAGAAATTCCCGAAATCGGAACTTGTGTCAATCCATATTCCTTTGCTAAATAAGCGAAAGCGGCATGCTGTGTGACAAAATCTTTGCGTTTAGCTCCATTCAACCCGGATTTGAATAGTTCATCCAGTTCCTTCAGCTTAGCAATATAGATATCTGCGTTTTTCTTATAATCTTCTTTATGAGCAGGATCTGCTTTTTCCAAGGCCGCTTGAATAGCAGCTACTTGTTTTTGCGCCAATACAGGACTTAACCACACGTGAGGGTCGAGTCCGTGCTCATGAACGTCTTCATCCGCGTGCCCCGCTTCTTCCCCTTCATGGGCGTGCTCATCTTCATGGCCTGCCTCTTCACCTTCATGACTGTGCTCCTCGCCTTCGATCAGCTCCAAGTCGTGAATGGTTTCCACCACAATGCGCTTATCATTAGCCGCACTCTCTAAAGCTTTATCGACCCAACCTTCTACGCCGCCATTATAGACAAATACGTCAGCTTCCTTAATAACCGTCATATCTTTAGGGGATGGCTCCCAATCATGAGGCTCTACACCAGCTGGAACCAATGTAATAACCTCTGCATGCTCTCCGGCTACCTGTCTGCTGAATTCCGCCATAGGATAAAACGTAGCCGCTATTTTTATTTTTTTGCTGCCCGGATCCGATTCGGCTCCACTGTTATCGGTTTTTGCTGAATTACCGCAGCCTGAAAGGATTAAACTTGATGTTACCGCAAGGATAAATGAGTGCTTTAACCATGATTTCACAACCTGTACCTCCTTTTTATTTGGGGTCTTTCGAGAACCGTTTAGAATCGCCATAAAAAGCAGTTTCTGTCGCTGCGAATTTTTTACTTCTACTTTTCCTTAGCTTCAATACGACCTTTTGAATACCGATGCCTATTACGAGAAAGAGCAAAAGTACGATAGCAATTGTTCCACCAGGTGGCGTACTAAGCTGATACGAAGCTGTTAAACCGGAAAGCACCCCGACCAAACCAATGATCATTGCCAAAAATAAAGCAGCAACAAAGCTGGGAGCTATTCGAATGGCTAACGCGGCAGGGAGTATAATTAAAGAAGAAACCAGCAGAACTCCAACAATAGGCATTGCAGCAGCAACAATCATTCCTGTAAAAATACTAAATAGAAGGGAAATGTGATTGACTGGCAATCCGTTCGTTTTGGCCGTCTCTTCGTCAAATGTCATTTGATATAAAGGTCTTCTAAATGTATAAAAGAAAATCCCTGCAACGACAGCCACACCCAGCATCATAATAATCTCCGTCTGGTTAACGGCAACGACAGAGCCGAACAAATACGCAGTAAACCCTTTATTAATTCCATTATTCAAGCTCATTAAGACAACAGCTGTAGATAAACCGCCTATCATAATAATCGCGATCGATATTTCACTGTATGTCTTATAGGCCCGTCTGACATATTCAACAATAATTGCCCCAATAACCGCTACTGCAAACCCTGTAAGAGCTGGATTAACATGGAGAAGCGACCCTGCGGCCACTCCGGAAAGTGACACATGCGACAGCATATCAGCCATCAAGGCCTGCCTTCGCAGCATTAGGTAGACGCCCAATACCGATGCAATTATTGCAATGATCCCACCGGCATAAAATGCCCGCTGCATGAAGTCGTAGTGCAGCATTTCCATCCACCGTTCTCCTTTCTTTCCAGCTCAATAATGCGATCGAGGTAATCACTTACTTCCGAGAGCCCGTGTGTAACCATAACGACCGTTCTTCCGTGATCCTTCACCTGATGACGCATCAATTCGTAGAAACCAAACCGGCTTTCTTGATCCATCCCCGTCGTAGGCTCATCCAATACTAGAATATCCGGCTCCTGTGCCAAAGCCCGGGCGATACAAACCCGCTGCTTTTGTCCACCAGACAACTCTCCAATCTTACGATCACGCAGATCCCACATCCCGACCTGACGCAAAGCCTGTTCCGTTAAAGCATAATCCTCCGGCCGCAGCTTTCGCAGCCAGGAGCCTCTTGTATATCTGCCAGAGCGTACAAACTCTTCGATTTTGCTGGGAAATCCACTGTTAAACGAAGCTATTTGCTGAGGAACGTAACCAACAACGAGCTTTCGTCCTTCCTCTCCTTTGGGAGATAGAAATATTTCGCCGCTCCAAGGTTCCAATAAACCAAGAGCAAGCTTAAGCAGCGTAGTTTTCGAGGCGCCATTCGGCCCTGTTACGGCAACAAATTCGCCTGAGAAAATATCAACATTAACGTCTTCCAGACAAGGAACATCTGTGTAGCCGAAAGCCACTTGTTTCATAGATGCCAGGAGCATCGCACTCTTCCTTTCTTATATCAAACATATCAACAGGGGATTTGCCTAGCATGAGCAGTGTCCTCACAAGGCCTAATCCTATCTTATTAACATCTGTTAGTAATTATTACGATAATAACATTATGTTAGTTTACCAGCCATCCCTATTTTCGTCAAATTCTTTTTTTTAAATACCTCCCTTGAATGAAATAGAGGTTAAATTTTGAGAACTCGGGAGTAATAATAGGCCTGACAGTGAGAAAACCGTGCTGTAGCATATTAAATGAGTTGATGTCCGCACAGAGTCAAAGCCTTGATACACGGATAGTCTTGGTAGCGAAAAATGAAAGGAGGAAACCATTGAAGCAAGTTAGCAGGTATCCATTCAAAAAGAAGTTAGATGTTTCGCAATAATGAAACCGGAGGGCTGCAAAATGAATAGGAAGCACCAATTAATATGCAAAAAGTTTTTGATATGGACGATCATGTTTTCTCTCATGATTTCGACCTTTTCATCTGTAAATGCTGCGGCAGCGAAGACATCCACAAGTGTGGAGGGTTCACCTTCTCTTTTCCAAGGACTCTCGTCTGATATAGCTGGACATTGGGCGGAGCAAACACTTGCAGAGTGGATCTCAACAGAACGAATCCAAGGATACCCGGATGGCAGCTTTCGGCCTGACCAGGACATAAACAGAGGTGAGGCTTTCGCCTTGATCAACCGTTCTTTTGGGTTCGATGAGCAGGTGGATGCGCAATTCTCTGATCTATCCGCAACCGATTGGGTATACACAGATGTATTGAAAGCGGTTAAAGCTGGATATACAGAAGGCTACCCGGATGGCACTATAGGTACACAACGGCAGATCAGCAGACAGGAAGCTGCTATTGTGATCACGCGTTTACTAGGGCTTGAAGCCAAGGATGATGGGAATCGTACAGTTCCTTTCACGGATGCCGCTCAAATTCCTTCCTGGAGTAAAGGAGCCGTTAATGTAGTTGCTGAGGCCAATATCATGCTAGGTTATGAAGATGGCAGTTTCCAGCCAGAAGCAAACATTACCAGGGCTGAGCTGATCATTACCCTCGACCGGGCTTTGAATTTCAATACTATGCTGGATTATACAGAGGCAGGTACATATGGCCCCGGTTCCGGTATGCAGGTTTTGAATGGCGACGTAACCATCCATGCTTCAGGCGTGATCTTGCAAAATATTAAAATTAACGGAAATTTGCTATTGGCTGAGGGCATTCAAGAAGGGGACGTAACCCTGCGTAATGTTAGAGTTTCCGGGATGACAACGGTTCAAGGAGGAGGCAAGAACAGTATCCATATAGAGGATAGTGCTCTGACCACGCTTACTGTGGATCGCAAGACGGGAATCGTACGTATCGTAACTCAGGGAAAAACAACGATAGCTGAACTTTTCATAAAAACACCTGTCATTCTG
The DNA here is from genome assembly GCF_017874215.1 of Paenibacillus eucommiae. GTDB lineage: Bacteria > Bacillota > Bacilli > Paenibacillales > NBRC-103111 > Paenibacillus_AI > Paenibacillus_AI eucommiae. Next base: position 26,949 of record NZ_JAGGLB010000014.1, on the reverse strand, counting down.
GAGCAATTGAGTACAGAAAAAGAAAATGGCATTCCTTTAATCCAAATTGAGGAAGCGCTTTCCTCTGGATCAAACATTACTTTGAATGGTCAATTCAAGCAAATCGAAGTAAAAGCCAAAGGCATCGCCATTGACTTGCTTAAGGGTGTAATTCAGCAGCTTTCATTGGCAAAGCAGGCCCAAGAGAATGTCGTTACCATTGCTGATGGAGCAAAAATTATACGTCTCATCCTGGATGCGATTGCAAAAATCACTGGGCCAGGTGTAGTTGAGCATGCAGCAATCAGCGAATCAGCCAAGGGCACAACGTTCGAGAAGCAACCGCAGCAGACGAGCGGGGCTGGCACGGTTCCTTCAGCAGGAGGAGGATGGAGCACCAATACTGGTGGCGGTAATGAGACCCCTAGTACTTCTCCTACACCTACACCAACTTCTACGCCAACAACATCGCCGACATCGACACCAGCACCAACAAACACGCCAGCGCCAGTACACGCAGCTATCGTTTCGGTCCATGCTGAAAATGGGGAAGCGACCGTTACGTTCGATGCAGCTCCGGATACACAGCCGGCCTCAGGTGATTTTAACGTGCAGCAAATTATTAATGGGGGTAGCCCAGTCTCAGTAGCGATACGTTCAGTTCATTGGGATGCGGATGCCAAGGAGGCTGTTTTAACACTTCCAGCGATTTCCTCAAGCAATGTGCTGCAGTCTGTTATCTACACGATCAGCTACAAAGAAGCTTCAGCCGTACAGTCAAATGAGTTAGTGATCGCGGCTGGCATTCCGATAGTTGGGAATATGCAAGGCAATGCTGTTGTGGTTATCAAGGCTATTGAAGGCGTTGATGGCGTTACAGGCTGGAAACCTCTGGGTACCATTGATAAAACGAAGGTTAATGTTTCGGGCACACAAAAGAATAGCAGCGAAAACAGCCTTCATATTAACGACGATGACGGGGCTATTAATTTCTCCATGATGAGCAATAAAGTAGCGGTAACACCAGGCAAAAGCTATACAGCAAACGCCCATTATTATCTCGAATCCGGAGACTTGAACCCGGTGTTGTACATTTATTTTTTTGATGAGAGCGAGTCATTGCTGGATACTTATCCTTACTCCCTCGGCGATCAGAGAAATTCGTGGAAAAGCTTGACGGCTGCAGGTGTAGCTCCTGCTGGTGCCAAATATGCATCTGTGGTGCTGCAGTCAGACTCTTCTGGGAAAAGAAGTGTTTACTTTGATGATATTAGTTTAAAAGAAACAAATGGGGCTGCACTGCCTATAGACAATCCCGGGTTTGAAGAAATATCTACCTTTGCAAGCAAAACCTTGGTTTCGTATATTCAAAAGTCCTCAGGAGTCGAATTGCCGATTGTAACGGAAGAAAAGCTGCAGCAAGCAGGCAACGCCTACTCGGGCATGATACCGATTTATGTCGGCGGAACTATTCCCGCTGAAGAGTCCGCCCTTAAGCAAAAGCTGCAGGATTTAAATGCACACGGCTTTATTATTCAAACCAAAAATGATGAAATCAGAATTGCCGGATTAACAGATCGGGCAGTCGAATTTGGCGTGTTTGAGTTTTTGGAGCGTTATCTCGGCGTTCGGTGGCTTATGCCAGGTGAGGAAGGAGAGCATGTACCACAAAGCTCTGCAATTGCCGTACCGCTTGAATTGATTGTGGAGGAGCCTACCTCTATCTCGCGTCATGTTTTCTTTATGGATAGGCTGGCCGACAACGTGGAATGGATGCGCCATAATCGGATGCATGATAATATTCAGTTCCATCATAATCTCGAACATTTATTTGATCCTACTGTCTTTAAAGACCATCCTGAATATTATTCCGGAGGCAAAGTTCCTGAAGCTGGATCGTGGGACTGGAATCCTTGCTTGAACGATGAGACAGCAGCGGCCGCAGTGAAGCGAATTGTCGAGTATTTTGAAAAGTATCCCGATGCTACTTCGTATTCACTGGGCGTGACCGACAGCCGGACACATTGTGAATCTGATCCGAATCATCCGAACTACCCTGGAGAGGATCATGTCAATTCAGTGGGGCTCTTGAACATTTCGGATTTGTATTATCCTTGGGTAAACAGTATTGTGGAAGGCGTTTTGCATTATTATGATGGTCAGGAAAATGAAGGTAAGCTTAACGATAAATACTTTGGTCTGCTTGCCTATGCACAAGTGTATGATCCGCCAAGAAATGAAGATGGATCCATTTATAAGCTGCATCCGAATGTAGTGCCTTATATTACGGACGATCGATTGACCTGGCTGGACCCGGAGATCAATGCAGAAGCGCAAGCCTTAATGGCAGATTGGACCCAAGCGGCAGAAAACATTGGATTTTACGAGTATTTATACGGTTCTCCCTATAATTCGCCTCGTATGTATCTGAAGAAGATGGCAGAAAACTATCAATACGCCACGCAGCACAATGTGATCGGACACGTAGCAGAATGGCTTCCCGGATTTGAAGAAGGACCCAAGCTATGGCTTGCTGCGAAGCTGCAGTGGAATTCGGAGCAGGATGCCGAGGCGTTGACCCGGGAGTGGTATGAAACAGCAGTTGGAGCAGCAGCAGCTCCTTATCTGGAACAATATTACGATCATTGGGAACTTTTCTGGACCACACGGATGTTTGAAACTGATTGGTATTTAAAATGGAAAAATTCAGTTCCGCGATACAACTACTTGAATATCTATACCCATGAGTACTTAACGTCAATTACATTAGAGGATCTGCAGAAAACTCGTGCTTTAATGGAACAGGTCCTTGATCTAGCGGAGAATTCCGGTACAGAGAATCAATACAAGCGGGCTAAGTTCCTGATGGAAGGCTTTGAGTTTTACGAAGCCTCAGCGCTAAGCTTCCCGCGGATAGAGCCGGTTGCAGCTCCTGCTGACGAAGCGGCAGCACTCACCATGCTTGCAGAATTTAGACAAAGCCTGCAAATGGCTGAGCTTCGTAAACAATATATAGCTGAGAAGCAAATGAGGTACATGCAGCAATGGAATGGTGTGCAGGAAGTTCTACTCCATGCGCTTCAGAGCTACGTGGATCTTCACGAGGATGAAAATGGACCTATCCGACAGGCTATTGATCAAGTCCTGACTGAATATCCGGGATTAGTTAGACGTCCTGCTTATGCGGTCAAAACAGATGCAGGCAAAGAGATCATCCTGCAATCACTTAATTTCAATCAAGGTCCGTGGGTGCATGCCAAGCCAATTGGCGATTTCCTGACGACACCGGATAAGCTGCAACCGCCAGTTGAAACCAAAGTACGAATACTTTGGGACGACGAAAATGTTTATGTCGGTTATGAAAACTTTGACCCTCATCCCAACTTGATGGTCACCAATGATGACGTTAATATGACTAACAATTGGTGGAATGGTGCGACTCCTGACTCCGTTGAAACCTTCCTGGGCGGCGATATCAATGCGAGCTATAAAGCATTCTTCAGCAACTTCAATGATGTGAAGCTTAGCTGGAAAGCCAGTGCAACGAGCCAACAGGGAGACCCTGGCATGCCGTGGGAAGTACGGTCACAGGTATACAGTGATCGCTGGAATACAGTTCAGGCTATACCATTTAGCAGCCTGGGAGTTAATCCGAATGAGGTTTCCTCTCTAATGGGCTTCTTCCTGAGAAACTATCACAGCCCTGTCGTACATTTCAGTTGGTATGGCGGAAATACCTGGTCACGGGGAGATTTCAATATCATTCATTTAGTAGAGCAGCCAGCTGAGGAAGAACTATATGCTTCCGCTGTTAATGGAACCATTAGCGTCAAGCTTCCGGCTGAAGCCCCGGAACCATCACTAAGCGATTTCAGCATTAAGCAGGTTGTGAATGGCGGTGCTCCTGTAACGGTTACGCCTACCGCTAAATCCTGGAACGAGAATTCTCGTATCGTGCAATTATCCGTACCAACGGTCGAAGAGAACTCAGCTGATCAGTCCGTCGTTTACCAGATCAGCTACAAAGACGATCTGAGTGTTGAAACCGTTGCTTTCGTTGTAAAGGGTGGACTTGTCATCGTTAAAGATGAGCAGCCTCAAGCCTTGCTTGTAGTGCCACAGCAGAAAGATGCGAAGATTGCCGGCTGGTGGACACCGAACACAAACGGGGCTGGTCTCGGAAATGTTGGTGTAGTTTCTGACAAGAAATTAAGCGGGCAATACAGCTTGCATATTCTCGATGATGCTGATGATAAGAACTTTGGAGCAGCAAGTAACCGGGTTGCGATTACAGGTGGAGCGAGCTACACCTTCAACACTTCTGTGTATCTGGAGTGGGGTGACGCCCCCGCTGTTATGGTCTATTTATATGATGAGCAATTCAATCAGTTGAATGAATATCCCTTCATTGCAGGTGGCCAAGAGGGTGCATGGACGGTGTTATCAAAAACGTTCACCGCACCTGCCAATGCCGCTTACATGTCAGTAGTGATGTTCGCAGATGTCAGCGGAAAGAGAAGCTTTTATGCAGATGATGTCGTGATCTTAGATGCAAATGAAGAGCCGCTGGCACTTGAAAATGCAGGCTTTGAACAGATTTCAACGAATGCATCTGACTTGTTCGCCGAGTATGTCTGGAAATCTTCTCAAGCTAACCTGCCGACATTTAGCAATGAGCGGCTAAACAATGAACCTGCTGCATTCCCTGACGATGTCAGAATCTACATTGGAGTTATTCCTGCAGGAGACGAAGCACTGGCTGACGCCGTATCAGACTTGCAGGGTGATCAATATTTCATCAAGGTGGATGAGGACAAAATTGTCATTATGAGCCTGACTGAAGCGGGAACAGTAAGTGGAGTCAAGGCATTCCTGCAAACCTATATGGGTGTAAAATGGGCTGTGCCAGGAGAAAGCGCTGAATTCGTTCCTTCATTAAATCCGCTTATCATACGAAAACAATGAAGTCATAGTTCAGTTGCAGCAATGACGATCAGCCTCCCGGTTATTTAACGGGAGGCTTGTTTGTCAGTACTCGCAGGTGAAGTTTAAACATTGAGATATCAGGGTTATGATTAGGCCTGACCAAAACCTGATTGTCGTTTAATCTAAATAAGGATTGCAAGTAACAAACATACAAATAAACATATAAAAATGGTACAAAGGAGCAACGACACTATGGCATCGGAGAAAAAGAAATTTGCAGTTATTGGCTGCCAGCACGGGCATATCGGAATTTTTATTGAGGAAATGCAAAACATGGGATACGATTGCGCAGGTATATATGAAAGGGATCCATTTCCTGTAGCGCAAAGCTTATCCACTAAATACGGTATTCCCTTATACCTGCAGGAGGGTTATGCCATTTCCGAGATATGGAATGACGCTGAGATCGGAATCATTGGAACCTCGGCCATCAATAAGGAGAAAATACAGATTATCGAGCTGTGTGACCAATATGGCAAGCATGTTATGCTGGATAAACCTGCTGCGGTAGATCGGGATGGATATGAAAGACTATTGGCCGTTATTCAAAGGGGCCGCATACAGGTTGGCATGCTTCTAACTGAGCGTGTGAACAAAGCACTATTCACGCTTAAACAACAAATCGATCTTGGCCATTTCGGAAAAATCGTTCAAATAGGCATTCGCAAACCGCACAGACTTGCCCAGGAAAGCCGTCCATCATGGTTTTTTGACAAAACTCTTAACGGAACTATCATCCATGACCTCTTTATCCATGATTACGATCTGCTGCGCTGGCTTACAGGTCAAGAGATCGAATCGTCCAGTGGAAGTTTGACAAAGCTTATCCTTCCTGAGCACCCATCCTTCTATGACTCTGCCAACGTTCAGGTGCAATTAAATGGCGGTGCGACAGCACAACTATATGCTGATTGGCATACAAGGGATGCGTGTTGGGCATGGGGAGACATGCGGGTTTTTGTAACAGGAACAGAAGCTTATGCTGAGCTCAGACTTAGTGGAGATCCGTTGATATCCAGTGAACCCATGCTGCTTATGGTGACCAACAACAATATTTGGACAGAGCTGCCGCTTGATCAGGCCCCGTATACGATATGCGGAGATTTCTTGGATCGTATATCTTGTATATCTAGCAATGAGAGAGGCAATACAAATCCAGACACTTCCCAGACAACACGTAAGACAAATAATCAGATTGTATATCAAAATACGCACCAAAATACGCACCAGATCACACACGAAGACATTCTAGCCGCTACCAAAGCAGCTGTAGAGGCTAACGAAGACGCACAATTAATCGTCACAACGTTGCATAGTTAACTCTGTGTTCGGTAACGAAGTGTTACCTCTACAATTGAACTAAACTTAAAGTGCTCCATGGAGATAAAAGGGGTTAAAATAAGCTAAAAGAGGTTTAAAAAGGCTTAAAAGAGGTTGGAAAGAGAATGGAAAGGGATTGATGGGAGGATGGAAAGAGGTTGAAAAGAAGGTGATAGGAAGCGAAAGTAACAGGACTGTCCGATTTGAATGATGAATTGGAAAGATTCCTTGTTCGTCCTTTGATGTGCTTGGGCGAGATAGGGAGTATGGGCTCATGGCCGTTGCTAAAGATTTGTTCCCTGAATTGAAAGTAAAGGGTGGAACATATCTTTATATGCGGACGATACCGCTTTTACACCCATCCCCCCTCCTACTTCAGCTATAATCGCACAACACCAGGTTAGGGTTTTTCACTTGGTTAGAAGAGATTTCCTAGCGGACGCAGGCGCCGGGGAGTAAGAGAGAGCGCAGCTGAGAAAGGCCTGATACACATGCTTTAACGATGAAAACCATCATTAAGTGGAGTACATGCTCATTTCGGCGGAGGGCGGGCTGCTACTAGGATCTACTAACGCCCATCCTCCCCACATCCCCTCCCTCTCAGCTACAATCGTACGAGCACCAAAGCTCAAATGGACAGCCATCAAGGGGTTTTCTCTTGGTTAGAGGAGATTTCCTAGCAGGCAAAGGGGATGTGGATGTGGATGTGGATGTGGATGATGAACTGAAAAGATCTGTTACTTTAGCTTTAACGATGTTTTTCATCGTTAAAAGCATCAGTCCCCTCCACATCCTTACTTTAACAATGAAAAACATCGTTAAAATCCCTTTTAGCCCCCCAGAGAGGCTCTCTCCACTCTTTTAACGATGAAAATCATCACTAAAGTGACTGATTGACCTCGAAACACTGCTTTATCGATGAAAAACATCGTTAAGTGAAGCACAAAGCACACGCTCTGCTCGAGGAAAACGGGCTGCTTACTATTGCTCTACTATTGCCCTGCTATTCCTCCCACATCCCTCCCATCTCAGCTTCAAAGTGCCGAACATAACATGCCACGCTCGAACGGTCTGCCAGCAGAAGTTGCTCTCCTGAGGGAAAGGGATAGTGGCGAGAGGATAAAACGACTTTTCCTTTCTGATTCCCCAAGAATCCTTTATCGCTGTAAAACATTACCATGTTAACCGAACCGAATCAATTAATAGTAATCAAATCACTCTAGGCCCCTTCAAAAACCTACTCTACTTTCCAGCAAAGTTAATAAAAATAAAGCAACCCAGGAGGCCCTTATTCAGCCTCCTGGGTCGCTTACTGAAGTACAAAAGAAACCTCTACTCTAGCTGAGCTCCTCTATTGAGCTACTCTATTCCTACCTCTTCATCCCCAGAAGCATCTTATGCTTTGCTCTCGGTGAAGCTTCCTTCGTCGTTACTTTTTGACCGTCACACGGGTAGACAAATTCCAGTTTCCTGTCATGGGCGGATTACCTGGATCATTCTCCAGTAAGAGATGCGCATTTCCGATAACCTTGCGGAAGGCATGCACATATTCATCAATAATTGAGGAATCGTTGTGCTTAAACCACGGAATCGCAAATACCCGCGCATTCACGCCTTCGGTTACAGGCAAACTCCCCGCTCCCTGTCTGATATCCTTCTGTGAGTGCGCAATCCGTGTCGGTTTGCCGTGTCCATAAATATCCGCCTCATGGAATAGCGGATGCAGGTGCAGCGGCAGATTGCAGCCTGGGCTGCAGTCAACAGCTCCTTCTGCTTGGAGCGCTTCACAGAACCGGGTTACGGATAACCCGCCCAATTCGCTGCCCACATAAAAGCCGTGGGGGCTGTACCAGCCGCCCATAGTGCTTCCCGAATTCTGGGCCGGGCGATGCGCCCGGATTCCCGGCAAGCCCGCCAATTGATCCCAGAAATAGTTACTCGCTTTGTCGATTTCCGCAATACGCTGCTCATAATATTTCAGCTGGACCCTTCCTACCGCAGAGCTCACTTGATGCATCCGGTACTTATAGCCTCCAAGAGGCAGTCCTGCGAAGGGCTTCAGCTCCTCGGATTGGATATTGGCTCCGAACCGCTCATAGTGGCCGAATGCGACAGCCCGCTCATAAATATCGCGTTGATTCGTTACCAGTATGCCGCCTTCCCCAATCGCAAACGATTTGCCGCTCATAAGTGACATCGCGCCAACATCACCGATCGTCCCCACCTTGCTCCCTTTGTATAGGCTTCCCTGCGCGTGGGAAACATCCTCAATCACTTTCAAGTTGTGCTTCTTTGCAATGGCCATAATCCGATCCATATCAGCAGGATGACCTATATAATGAACAACGACAATTGCTTTCGTCCGTTCCGTAATCCGGTGTTCAATATCATCCGGGTCCAGACATAACGTATCCGGATCGACTTCCGCAAATACGGGCGTACCACCCAAAGAATACACTTGCAGCAACGATGCCCAGTACGTCAAACTAGGGCAGATGATTTCATCACCTACGCCTACCCCGCAAGCAAATATGGCAGCATGAATGGATGCGGTACCCGTATTGAAGGCCAGCGCATAGTCCGTCTTCAGCCAAGCCGCAAACTCTTTTTCAAACTGTACAGTGATATCGATGCCCGACATATTTCCATTACGGAGCACATCGAGGGCCGCGACCTCATCCTCTTCCGTAATAATGGGCCATTTAAACATATCTGAATAAACCGATTTTACTGCCGCGGTACCGCCAAAAAGAGCCAATTGTTCCTGAACGACCATAAATCTCCCACTCCTTGTATCCCTTGATACGTAGAGTTTAATTCATTCCTGCCCTTATTTCAGGCCAGCTATTAATGAGATCATCTCAATATTTAATCTTAGCAAATTGAAGGCGGTATTTGGACGGAGAAACACCTTTCTTTTTGAGAAAAACACGGGAAAAGGTTTTAAAAGAGCTATAACCCGCTTCTTCAGATACGTTTAGAATATTCATACGGGTAGAGATCAGCAGGCTGCAGGCCATTTCAATCCTCAGTTCATGCAAATAGTCCGTGAAGTTCATGCCGGTTACTTTTTTGATCATTTTGCTTAAATAAGGGGTACTGACATTGAACTTTTGAGATAAGCTGCCAAGTGACACCTCAGTCAAGAAATGCCGGTTAATAAACTGCAGCACCAGAGAGATTTTGTTATTGTTCAGCCCCGTATTCGTAGAATCAGCAGGAGCTTCCACAGGAGCTGTGTTCTCAATACGTCCCTGACTTCTTGAAATTTGCACAAGGATCTCGATCAGCTTCGAACGGATATAGGAATGCCTGAACGGATCATCCGCTTTAAAATCCTTAAAAATTTCATGAAATAATCGCTCCATAAGAACCGTTTGTTCGTTATCCAATTGAAAGAAGGGAGATTTCTCATTGTCGGCACTAAAATAAAAAAAATGCTTCAATCCAGCATCGATTTCCGACTCCAGCAAAATATCCATATCAAACATTAAATTGAATTTGGTATAGGTTTGTCCCTTAACAAGCTTCGTTTCGTGAATGCGGTGAGGCAGCTTGCAGACCACTGTTCCCCTGGACGATTTGATCATCTGACCATTCACCAGATCCAACGCGCTTCCTTGTGCATAGAACGATATTTCATAAAACTGATGATGATGAGGCTCAACCCATTGTCTTGCGGTTATCCCTATCACGAAAGGAAAAGAGAAAGTTTCTTGTGTAAGCTCACTATCAATGGTTGGATATTTGGTCATCTGACCTGCCTCCATAAAGATATACTTGATATTCTCATCATCTTAACACAAGATTACCCTGCCAGAAAGTATATACCAGACCATTAGGAATGTAGTAAAATAAAAAGAAAATCGTAATATTTACTTTATGATGCATTGGATATTAGTTGGGGAAGGGAGTTAGTGTGATATGAAAATTCCTGTTATGGTCATTAGCGGATTTCTAGGCAGCGGCAAAACTACACTTCTGCTGCGTTTGTTAGAAGAAACAAGAAGACGCGGGCTGCAGCCTGGAATTCTAATGAATGAATTAGGAAAACAAGATGTAGACGGATTGATCCTGGATGAGCATTCAGATACAGCTATTGAGAAGCTATTGGATGGCTGCGTTTGCTGCAGTAAAAAGGAAGAATTGGCAGACTGCCTCAAAAAACTGCTGGGCCAAAAACCGGATATTGTTTTTATAGAATTAACAGGTGTCGCTAATCCAGAGGAAATTGCTGACGCTTTAACCGAGCCTGGCTTACTAGGACTTGTAAAACTCAACCAAATCATTACCCTGCTTGATGCTGAGCATATGCTGGACTACAACAGCATCTTTTCTTCCGATAAACAGCTTGTCCGAACCCTGCGCCGGCAAATGGAAGTTGCAGACTTGCTTATCGTTAACAAAACTGATCTTGTGACTTCTCGAGTACTAGTCAAAATCGAAAAAGCCATACGAAAGCACAATGAAAAAGCACAGATTGTTTATGCAAAACACAGCCAAATCGATGTACAATCTCTTTTATCTGCTATACTGCCGCATGCGCACAGCCCGCTCCCAGTCCGTTCTTTCCGGATGGTGCAGGCAGCGCCCCTGATCCCTGACAAAGAGCCTCGTCCCAATAAAGACGAAGCTCTCTCCTATTCTCGTGTTCAAAGCATCACGCTGCCATGGAAGCCCGCAGGAGACATCTCCCCTGTGAGAATAGAACAGTTTCTGCATAAATGGGAAGCGCACATTTTACGGGCAAAGGGTTACGTTTCTTTTTCCAAAGAACAGCCGATACAATTGCTGCAGCATGCAGGCAAGCGGACAACTTGGGCGCCCTCCAGCTTCACCGGAGACCCCTATGTCGTATTTATAGGCATGGATCTGGATCAAGAACAGTTGGCTGCGGAATGGTCTGCGCTGTTGGGACTTAAGCCAAATTAGATTCTTGACATTGTTCGCATATGCCATAGATTTCGAACCTATGATTCACAATTTTAAAGTTGCCTGGCAGGTGGAGCGATTCGTCCATAGGACAATAATCAAACGTCAATGTCTTCTCGCAATTCGTGCAAATCAAGTGATGGTGATGATGGGCCAGGCAGCTTCCTTTAAACTTCAATCCGCCTTCCAGGAAATAGAACTGCTCCAAGACGCCCATCTCACTAAGCATACGAAGATTCCTGTACACAGTGTCAAAGCTGACCCCCGGATATTTAGCTCTCATTTGATCATAAACATCTTTTGGGGATAAATACCCGTCCGTGCTTACAAATATTTGTGCTAACGTTTTACGCTGGTCTGTGATTCTCCATCCATTTCTGGACATCACATCAAGCATCTCTTTTATCGTACTGGATTCAGACATCTTCATTCTCCCTTTCTATCACTCCAAGGTGTCGAAATCATCAAAATAAGGATACACGTATGGAGTCTCAGACTTCTCTATTTTTTCAATACGCACTGCGTCCAATTTCATAATTTCCATTTCATTATAAGTCGTCTTTCCAATGGTTCCTTTTATTTTAACCCATGTATCTTTCAAAAAGCCAGTAGCCAGGGATGATTCCACCAAAACTCCGTAAGGCTCAGCATCCGCAGAGCAGCACTGCATAGCCAGCCTGGACACTACAAACTGATTCGGTCCCATATTATCTTCACGATAGACGAACCCCTCAATCTCCATAGCCTTGCCAACAAAATTATCCTTAAATAAATCCACCGCGGTCAGCAATTCCATAAAGCCCTCTTCCTTGACTTGAATAAGCTCCTTTTTGTATAACCTCATGCCCAACTTCGCAAAATCCTCCGTATACTTATCAGCGACAAACAACGCCTTCAGCTTTTCGTCTTCAACTGAGACGCTGCTGCTGTCTTCTGTAAATTTTGTTGATTCTATAGGTTCTGTTAATTCTGTTGGTTCTATCGGTTCTGTTAGCCGTTCGTCGAGCACATTGCTCTGACTGGAATCCGTTGGCATACTGTCTTTTGGGGCTGCAAGCTTGTCAGAGCCATCGGAACCATCGTCTGTAGGTGGTGCTTTAACTTGAATATTGCTGCTTAAATTCATTCCTTTTACTGCAGCAATATCACTTCCCATGATGGCATCCGGCATACTAAAACCAAGCAGCAAAGGAAAAAGAAACAAACCATAAATCATAAAGTTTCGCCAAAAAGACCGCGGCGGCACATGCTCGCAATCGCACGCTTCCGTCTGATCCGAATACGTTCGTATAGCCAGAAATACCTGGTACGCTGCAATGACAAAGAGGGCTACTGCCGCATACTTCACATACGATTCCATACGGGGAGCAATATAGTACATCAAATTACCGGACTTCGATAAATAAATAATATAAATGGAAAAGCCCAGCAAAATGGCAGCACGGAAAAAGTAATGAAACGTCAGCGAACGCTCTTCATTCATCTCCATCCATCCCTTCTTCTTTTGTTTGTTTTATCCCCACTATCATAGAAAAAATTGCTCAGCAATATTCGCTCCAACAAAGACAACCAGAATAATAAGTAAAGAGAGTAAAATTACAAACCGGGTTTTAAAAACGGAAAGCAGCATCAAAGTGCTTTTGAAATCCAACATCGGGCCAAAAACCAGAAAGGTCAATATCGAACCCGCAGAAAAAGTGCTGACGAAGGAGGAAGCAACAAAAGCATCCGAAGTAGAGCATAACGAAAGAATGTACGCCAGCCCCATCATAAACATCTGGGAACTAAACGGATCCTGGCCAATTTCAACCAGACTTCCCCGCGGGACGAAGGTTTGAATCGCTGCCGTAACCATACAGCCAAAAATTAAATATTTACCCATATCGAAAAATTCCCCGCCGGCATGCTCCATCATAGATAAAAACTTGCCGCCGCGGACATGCTGATGCTCCGTCGTATCACCTTTAGACCCGGCATAAAGTGTTGCCGCACTGTTCTTCAGCTGATTCTTTTTTACAAAATAATAAATAAACAGACCTATGAAAACACCAACGAACAGAGCCAGCCCCATTCGGGCATAAAGCAGCTCCGGACGTGCACGAAAGGCCATATAAGTAGCCGCATACACGATAGGATTAACGATCGGCCCAACGAGAATAAACACGACACCAATATAAAGCGGCATACCTTTGGCAATCAGCCTTCGAATAATCAAAATCAACCCGCATTCACAGACCGGAAAAACAATGCCTAATATACATGCAAACAAAATGCCGAGTATCGGATTCCGCGGAATAAAGCGTTGAATCGTTTTCTCCGAAATAAAAATCTGCATAAAAGAAGAGACCAATACCCCAAGCAAAATAAAAGGAAAAGCTTCTAAAATAATACTAATAAATATGGTCTTGAAAGATTGCAAAGATTGCATTGATTGTAAAGATTCCGGCCCTCCAAATGAAATAGAAAAAAGACCAGGATTCACAGCAATAACGATACTAATCAATACAATAGCAATAAACAACGCATTAATTCCTACAAATGAAAAAAAGGAGCGCAAGATTAACCTCCCATATCAACAGACTTAGCAACATCCTTACTTCCTTATACCATTTTAACAGTAACTATTACTAATTACACACATAATATCCTATTATAAAGAACAAACCAGATTATAACAATATATGCAGCTGAAAGCCTCAACTTGTCCCAATTTATTTAGAAAAATGCTTGAGGCGTCCTTTATTGAATGAAGCTGCTGCTCTTCCACCCACAGCCCTTCCCTCCCAGCTACAATCACACGAATCACACGAAAAAACCAAGCTCAAACGGACAGCCATTAGACATCTGCTCCTGAGGCAAAGGGATAGTGATTACAATAAATAATTTGCAGCAATAAAATTTTCTAGTTTGTTAGAAAGCTTGAAGTTGTCAATCATAGCAGAATATCTGGTTTGAGCCTTGATATGAGAATCATTATCGATTATAATAACCCCAATTCTGCAAATGGTGATCGTGAGGTGGTAGACATTGAACTGGGACGAGCAGATGGGGCTGTGGAATCAGGCGGCTGTTAGCATATCGGATATTCGCTATAAAGTACTGTGGGAGGGGCAGGATATGCTCTCTTATCAGCTTCCTGCGAACATCTTTCTGCTTGTAGTTAGCGGTAGTGCTTATGTGCGAATAGATGAGCGTAAATGTTATCTCAAGCGGCATCATCTACTGCATGCAGGCAAGGGGATGAAGGTGGACATCATGCCTGCTAAGCATGATTTTTCTTTTTACCTCATTTACTATAAGGCAGTTCTGCCCACTTCCGCAAAAAGCTTAGTCGCTAAGAGCCTGATCGTGCAGGCACAACCATTCGGCCTATTCTACCACGTTATCCTTCCGGAACCCGGACTGCTGCACAGCCAAGTTCGCCGGATGTACGAGGGCTGGCAGCAGACCGGCGTATTAGCCCAGATTCGAATGAAATCGATGCTGTTTGAATTTATATATGAATTGTTCAGCCAATTGCAAAATTCCAAAGATAGGGGCAGCCCCTCGGATCTTGTGGCGTACGCACTGCGTTACATCCATGAGCATTACACCGAAGCCGTAACCATGGATCAATTGGCCGATCTGCTCGGCTGCAGCATTAGCTATATGTACAGACTGTTCAAGGCGGAGATTGGCAAAAGCCCAAACGATTACATGATCGGAATACGAATGGAGCAAGCCCGGCAGTACTTACTGACCACTCAGCTCACTTTACGGGAAATTGCCCTATCCGTCGGGTACGCGGATGTGTATTACTTCAGCCGTTTGTTCAAAAAACAGTTCGGGGTCTCGCCGCTTCAATCTCGCAAGCTAAAGCCGGAAAATAACGATCACAACCTTAATCCATTAAATCCGTCACTATCCTCCATTGTTCCGACTAAGCCACTCTCCTATAATCAGAATGTAAATGAAAATGATTATCAAAAAGAGGGAGAGATACAATTGATTTCGAACAACCGTCCCAAATCTTCAATGACCGCCTTGGTCGTACTGTGCCTGTCGCTGCTCATCAGCGCCTGCCAAGCGGGCAACAACAATGTAAGCTCGGAAAACACTGCGTCCCCGGCAGCGAGCGCCGCCAATCCTGCTTCTGCCGCTGCAAATAAAGATGCTGAGTCAGCTTCCGAGACTAGAATGTACAAGCATAAGTACGGCGAGACAGAAATTCCAACGAACCCGAAACGTGTAGTCACCGCCTACCATCTTGGGCATATGCTCGCATTAGGCGTACGACCGCTTGGCGCCGCGACTTACATTCTGCAATACTCCGAAAACACTATGGATACGACTGGTGTCGCAGATTTAGGCGCTCCCCTTAGTCTGGAGGCCATTGCTGCTCTAGAGCCGGATCTGATTATACTCATTGAAGCTTATCTCGAGCCGAGCGGAGGGTATGAGGGCTTCAAAAAAATCGCCCCGACCGTCGTCGTCGAGGCTAATCAGGATCCGGTGAAAGATATCCGGTTGATTGGGGATTTGCTGAACAAGCAAGAAGAGGCTGAACAATGGGTCACTCAATTTGAGAATAAGATCGCTCAAACTAAAGAGCAGGTACAGCAAGTGTTCGGTCCTGACGAGACCTTCACGATACTGAATGTTCGGAGTGAGAAAGCTCGGATGATTTATCGGGATCGCAATATGGGAGGCAATATTTTGTACTCGTATTGGGGATTAAAGCCGCAGGAGAAGGTGCTGCAAGATGTCATTAATGGCATTGACGACGAATCCTCCTATCTGGACATCTCTGAAGAAGCCATTCCGGAATACGTCGGCGATCATATCATTTTGGCCGCGGATTCCAACGCTCAAGACGCTGTTGACAAGCTTATGGCTAGCGGGCTATGGAAAAATCTCGATGCCGTCAAAAACAACCATGTATATAGGATTGACTTCGATCAATTTCTGTTTAACGATCCCATCTTCGCGATGAAACAAGTCGATGTTTTGGCGGATGTCCTGACCAAGAACCATTAAAACTCTTTAAAGCCCCTCTTAATTGGCGAAAGCACGCATCAAATTGTAAATCCAGTTATGAAAGCCTTGCGGCGCCCTTTGAGTGCGTGTTCGTAATATTGGTGGTTCGGGGAGGGAATGGTTGTGGGCTCCAGCCGCTGTTAAAGATTTGTTCCCTTGAATGGTATACATGAGGAGGTAGGAACAAATCTTTAAAGGCGAACGCTATTGCTCTTCCTCCCACAGTCACTCCCTCATTCAGCTACAATCACACGAACACCACGCTCAAACGGACTGCCCGCAAGGTTTTTCTCTTGGTTAGAGGAGATTTCCTAGCGGGTGCAGGCGCGGGAGATGAAGTGCCCGCGCAGCTGAGAGGATCTGCAACTTTAACGACTTTAACGATGTTTTTCATTGTTCAAGCATCAGTTTTTATTTAGTATATAGAGTGGACCACTTGAAAGGAGTGTGGGAAAATAGGCATAACCAAAATAAGAGGTGACCACGGATGAAGGAACAAAGAAAGAGTTATAGCCAAGAGTTTAAAGAAAATGCAGTGAAATATATTCAAGAACAGGTGAAATCATTGCCTGAGATTGCAGAAGAAATGAATATACCAATAGGAACGTTGCGGCAGTGGATGGGAAAATACCGAAAATTCCCAGATGAACCCTTTGTAGGAAGCGGACATCTTCGATCTCAAGATCAATTAAACAAAGAAAAGGATCAGGAAATTGCTGACCTCAAGGAAGAGATCGCCATCTTAAAAAAGGCCAAGCACATCTTCAGCAAAGAAAGGAACTAAGGTTCCAGTTCATCGAAGATCATCGCTCTGAGTTTCGGTTAGCGAAGATGTGCAAAGTGATGGAAGTTTCTAAGAGCGGCTATTTCAAGTGGCGTACTGCACCCAAAAGTGAACGGAAGTTGCATAAAGAGAAGCTAGTAGAGCGGATTACCTGGCACTTTGTCGACACAGACGAGATCTATGGGAGCCCAAAGATTACAAATGAATTGTGGAAAGAAGGCTGGAAAGTATCAGAGCGCACAGTGGGAAAGATTATGAGAGAACATGGACTACGTTCGTGTACGGTGAAGAAGTTTAAGGTACAAACGACAGATTCCAACCATGATAACCCTATTGCACCGAACCTACTGGATCAGGACTTCAGCTCAACAACAGCGCCTAATCAAGTCTGGGTAACTGACATTACTTATGTTCCCTGCCGAGAAGGGAAATTGTACTTAGCGTGCGTTATGGACCTCTTCACGCGTAAAATCGTAGGCTGGCAGCTCATGGACCGCATGACCAATGAACTTGTCTTAGAAGCCCTGGCAGAGGCAAATAAGACTAAGGCTCCCTCCGTAGGACTTATCCATCACTCTGATCGTGGTTCCCAGTATACGTCTTCAGACTACCGTGACAAGCTCCTTGAATACAATATGATTGCAAGTATGAGCCGAAAAGGCAACTGCTATGATAATGCTTGCATCGAATCTTTTCATAGCTTGATTAAAAAAGAACTTATCTACCGGTACAGATTTAAAACCAAAAAAGAAGCTCGGGAACGGATTTTTAGATATATTGAATTTTTCTATAATCGAAAACGGACACATAGCTATCTGAATTACATGTCACCTGATCGCTTCGAAGCCATGTACTATAGCAACGCTTTATAAAAACAAGCTTTTTTCAGACCGTCCACTCTATTGACATAGATCCATTTCCTCTCCACATTCTTGCTTTAACGATACAAAACATCGTTAAAATCCCTTTTAACCATCCTGAGTTGCCATCCTCCCTCTTTTAACGATGAAAATCATCATTAACGTGACGGATTGACCTGGAATACTTCCTTTAACGATGAAAAACATCGCTAAGTGGATTACATGCTCATTTCGGCGGAGGGCGGGCTGCTAGTAACTCTCATCCTCCCCACATTCCTTATGCTTCACTGTGAAATCAGAAATTTTCCACTCCAGGCACACCCCAAACTTATTTCTAATAAACCCAGAACAAAAAACCGCCTGGTAATTTACCAGACGGTTCATAGGTTATAGGTGCTAGGAGCCCTCGCCATGATTTTGACGGGAATGCTGCGCATTTTTTACTTTTTTGGAACCAGATAGCGGCTCGTTTATGGAACCTTTATCTTCTCTTTCCCGACTTGGTTCCCCTGATCCTACAGGCTGAGTTTTTGGTTTAGACATGTAGACAGCTCCCCACATTAATAATAGGATTAGTTGTATTCGTGTATTTGCTAAGCGTTAGAAGCTAGGCATATATTGCTAAACACTATTTATTAAACAGTATTTTACTATGCAGCATTCCTAAGCATGCTCTAGCTAAGGGGCTAATTGCATTAGATTAGCATTAACATCAGCCTTAGCCTTTATTCCTCATGATTCAAAGCATCCTTGTGTCTGCGATCATTGGTTTGCTGCTGCACTTGCTGGGCTTGATGGCTATTTACAGCTGTTTTATCCAGATCCTTGACGACGTTTTGCAGATTCTTATCCCTGCTCTTCTGTTGCGTCATGCTTAATCTGCCTCCCATAACCATAATTAAGCGTGCGTGACCTTTTTAAGAGCCTGTGCGCACTCATGAATATGTCTGACATAGTCATTTATTAATCCCTGTACAATGTCACTGTGCTCATCAATATGAGTCTGCCCCTGCTCCACATCCACCAGTTCTACTTTCACTTCCCGGGAATCCACATAGGTCACCATAAAATCAAACGTATAGCCGGTATGCCCAGCTGTTGTAATATGAACGCGCAGTGCTTGCGGATTGCTCTCATCAGCCCATATCCGGGCTTGGTCCGATGCTTCCAGGGTTTCTGGCAAGGTTGCCTTCCATTCCTCCACGAGCCTCTCCTGATTGATTACCGGTTTATCTGGCTTGCTCATCCTCTCACCTCCACCTATATAAAATGCGGAAGCTTTAAGCTTTTTATACTTGTCCTAAAAGTTAAAAAAGCCACATGATCCAATTAGGATCACATGGCTTAGTAAGCTAAATCATTTTCTAGAAAAATAATACGGAGAGGGTGGGATTCGAACCCACGGAGACCTTGCGACCTCGGCGGTTTTCAAGACCGCTGCCTTAAACCACTCGACCACCTCTCCAAGCTGACGTCTCCTGCTAGCAGGAAACATGTGCCGCTTCAAAAAGCTAAACTTTCTAATGTGGTCACAAAGAGCATTTTAACATATACGCTTTGCCATTTCAAGCTCTAATTTTTACTTTAATTTTCACATGAATATTCACTCTAATTTTTGCTAATAACCTTTACCCTCATATAGGGAACCAGAACGTCAGGAACCGTCACAGAACCATCCGCCTGCTGATAATTTTCCAGAATAGCCGCTACAGTTCTTCCAAGCGCCAGACCCGAGCCATTGAGCGTATGTACGAGCTCTGGCTTAGCTTTGGCATCTCTGCGGAAACGGATATTGGCCCTGCGTGCCTGGAAATCCTCAAAGTTACTACAGGACGAAATTTCACGATAAGTGCCGCTGCTTGGTAGCCACACCTCAATATCGTTCGTTTTGGCGGACGAGAAGCCTACGTCAGCCGTGCAAAGGGTCAAAACCCTATATGGAAGCTTCAACAGCTGTAAGACCTTCTCAGCGTGTTGTGTGAGCTTTTCCAGCTCATCGTACGAATCTTCAGGCTTAACCAGCTTGACCAGCTCAATTTTGTTGAACTGATGCTGACGAATCAACCCGCGGGTATCGCGCCCTGCTGATCCTGCTTCCGAGCGAAAGCATGCGCTGAAAGCTACAAAATTTACCGGCAGCTGCTCATCATGCAGAATTTCGTCACGATGGTAATTTGTAAGTGGAACCTCAGCTGTTGGAATCAGGAAATAATCGGAATCCTTCAGCTTAAAGACATCTTCTTCAAACTTCGGAAGCTGGCCCGTACCTGTCAAGCTGTCCCGATTAACAATATAAGGAGGCAGCATTTCCTGGTAGCCATGCTCGTCGCTATGCAAATCCATCATAAAGTTCAATAAAGCCCGCTCTAAACGTGCTCCAAGACCTTTGTAGAAAACAAAGCGTGAGCCCGTAACCTTAGCAGCTGCTTCAAAATCGAGAATGCCAAGCTCTTGAGCGACTTCCCAATGAGGCTTTATTTCAAAAGCTGGCTGTGGCACATCACCGACACGTCTAAGCTCCACGTTATCTTCTTCCGAAGCGCCTACAGGAACCGTATGATGCGGCATATTAGGAATGGCCAGCAGGATTAGCTGTAATTCTTCGTCCAAGCCTCTGATAATGTCATCAAGCTCTTTGATCCGCTCTCCAACGACCTTCATTTCTGCGATTAGCTCATCGGCATTTTCTCCGGAACGTTTGCGCAGGGCAACCTCCTGGGAAACAACATTGCGGCGGTTTTTCAGTTGCTCGGCCTCTTGAAGCAGTTCTCTGCGCTTCAGGTCTAATTCCGTAAAGCCGTTTAGTTCTTCTATCCGCTTTCCGCGGTTCTCCATAGCTGCTTGAACAGCCGCCAAATCGTTGCGAAGTAGTTTTACATCAAACAAGGAAGATTCCTCCGTTAGCGCAAAATAGTTGATTATATGGAAGCAAGCACCCATACCGTATGAACGGTAACTATAAGGTGCTTGTCAGCTTGAATTATGCCTGGCTTTGCTTCACCATATCTAGAAAATAAGCATGCATCCGGTAGTCATCCGTAAGCTCAGGATGGAAGGAAGCGGCCAGCAGGTGACCCTGCTGCGCTGCTACAATCTGATCCTGATAAGTTGAGAGCACATCAACACCGGCTCCAACCTTTTCAATAAGAGGCGCCCGTATGAAAACGGCCCGCACCTTTTCTTCGATCCCTTTCAACGGCAAATCCGTTTCGAAGCTCTCACGCTGCCGTCCAAAGGCATTGCGGGCAACTGTCATATCCATCAGCTTCAGATGGGCTTCAGCTTGTCCGGTTATTTCCTTGGCAATAAGGATAAGTCCTGCACAAGTTCCGAATATCGGTTTTCCCCGTTCGGAAAATTGCTGCAGGCTTTCGATGAAATGATAGGTGCGCATCAGCTTACCGATCGTTGTGCTTTCACCACCAGGAATAATAATTCCCTGAATTTCATCCAACTGCTCAATTCTTTTAATTGCAATACCTTGGGCACCCGATTGTTCAATTCCCCGGATATGCTCCGCTACTGCACCTTGAAGGGCAAGAACTCCGATCTTGATCATTACCAGCCGCGCTCCTGCATCCGCTGGGAAGCCTCAATTTTGGAAATTTCGATTCCTTTCATTGGGGCTCCCAGATTTTTGGAAACTTCAGCAATGAGTTTGTAATCTGTATAGTGAGTTGTCGCCTCAACGATTGCTCTGGCAAATTTCTCAGGGTTTTCGGATTTGAAAATACCGGATCCTACAAAAATACCGTCAGCACCTAAATGCATCATAAGAGCAGCATCAGCAGGCGTAGATACTCCACCCGCAGCAAAGTTTACAACTGGCAGTTTGCCTGTTTGGTGTACGTTCAGAAGCAGCTCGTAAGGAGCTCCTAAGTTTTTGGCTTCAGCCATCAATTCATCAAGGGACAGAGCTTGTACCTTACGAATTTGTCCAACGATCATACGCATATGACGAACGGCTTCTACAATGTTGCCAGTTCCTGGCTCGCCCTTAGTACGAAGCATGGAGGCACCTTCGCCAATACGGCGCAAAGCTTCGCCTAAATCTCTGGCTCCACAAACAAAGGGAACCGTAAAGTCTTTTTTATTAATGTGAAATACTTCATCCGCAGGAGTCAATACTTCACTTTCATCAATATAGTCAGCACCCAATGTTTCAAGAATCTTAGCTTCAACGAAATGGCCAATTCTTGCTTTCGCCATTACAGGAATGGAGACAACTGCCATTACTTGCTCTAGAACAGTAGGATCAGCCATACGGGCTACGCCACCAGCTGCACGGATATCTGCAGGTACTCGTTCCAAAGCCATAACTGCGGACGCGCCAGCAGCCTCAGCGATCTTTGCTTGCTCAGCATTCATGACGTCCATGATGACGCCACCCTTTTGCATTTCAGCCATTCCTCTTTTAACTCTCGGTGTACCTGTTTCCATCTGTTCTTACTCCTCCTAAGAGTTTTCCTTGTGGAAAACATTTTTAAGCTTACCTGATATTTTTATGTCAAAATCATGCAGTTCCCTACATGTTTCGATTGTAAACTTCTAAACAAATATTTTACATGATGAGGGTACATTATACAACCTATTTTTCGTACTAGTTCGTACTAGAACATGTCTTTAATACCTTGGAACATATCGGTGAAAAAGTTTTTGATGCCCCGGAAGAACAAACGAAACATCCCGGCTTTCTCTACTTCATCCTTGGCAACCAAATCTATCGTCTTCTCATTCCCATCATAAGTAACCTTTACTGTACCAAGCTTGGCGCCTTTCTCTATAGGAGCAACCAGTTTGCTCTCTTCGACCTGTTCAGCTGTTATATTGAATTCTTCATCTTTGGTTCCTTTTTTTACTACAAAAGTCATATTTCCACCAGTCACAAGAGAAACCTTAGTTTGTACACCCTTTTTAATATTCACTAATTTTAAGGATTCTATTTCTGTATCTGCATTTAATACGGTTTTAATCTCATAATTGGTAAAACCATAATCGAGCAGCTTTCTTGTTTCATCAAAACGTTTAGTAATCTTTCCTACAGTTCCCATAACGACGCTAATCAGACGCATACCATCACGCTCAACTGTACCTGTAAAGCAATAGCCGGCATCATCGGTGCTTCCAGTCTTCAAACCGTCCAGCCCAGGGTAAGCATACATCTTTAAGCCAGAGCTATTAGCATTTCCCTCCAGCATATAGTTCCAATTGATCATTGGATCCTTATCTCTTTCCCTCAATTTCTGTGCAGGAATTTTGGTGAATTCCAGAACCTCTTTGTGATCCTTAATAATATTGTAGGCGAGCTTGGCAGAGTCCCTTGCACTCATTAAGGTCTCTCCCTGAATGCTCGGTGCCACGTTCTTCAAGTCAGCCCTGGATAATCCCGTAGGATCAATGAAATGGGCCTGATCAGACAATCCTAATTCTCTGGCCTTATCGTTCATCATCTGTACGAATTTCTCTTCTGTACCTCCCAATCGTTCGGCAAGAGCAACAGAAGCATCATTTGCTGAATAGATCGACATCGCTGAAAACATCTGTTTTACAGTTAATTTCTCATTTTCAGCGATTAACTGTCCTGAACCGGTTACCTCAGCAGCGTTCTTGCTGGCAGTCACGATATCATCCCAGTTTAATTTTCCATCCTTTATAGCTTCAAGCGTTAAATATTCGGTCATCATCTTTGTCATACTAGCAGGCGGCAGCGGCTCGTCCGCATTGTATTCGTAGATAACCTGACCTGTGCTAGCTTCCATTAGAATCGCCGACTTTACGTCCAGCTTTAAATCCGCCTCTCCCGCTATTGCGTTCACAGAGGTAGGATTTATATGAAAAAGAACGGTTTGCGCAAGTAAGCATACACCAAGTATCCAGGCCATTTTTCTTTTAAAGGAAACAAACTTCTTCACTTTTTCACTCTCCTATATTCTATTATATCTCGTAATATTGTAACACAACCTAGTAGACAAACAAAAGCAGACAAAGGTTCAATCCCTCTGCCTGCTTTTGAAAAATAGTTTGTTTACATCGAATAATTCGGTGATTCTTTAGTAATTTGCACGTCATGTGGATGACTTTCCCTAAGGCCCGCACCCGTAATGCGTACAAACTGGGTATCATGGATCAATTCAAGAATGTTTTTGGCGCCACAGTACCCCATACCCGATCTTAGACCTCCAACCAGCTGATAGATCGTATCAGCCAACGGTCCCTTGTAAGGGACGCGGCCTTCAATGCCTTCCGGAACCAGCTTGCTTTCGTTTTCTTGGAAATAGCGGTCCTTACTGCCTTCCTTCATAGCTGCAAGAGACCCCATACCCCGGTACACCTTAAATCTGCGGCCTTGGAAAATTTCCGATTCTCCAGGACTTTCCTCAGTACCAGCAAACAAGCTGCCAATCATAACCGCACTGGCTCCCGCGGCAATAGCCTTGACAACATCTCCTGAATACTTGATCCCGCCATCAGCAATAATCGGGACTTGGTAAGCTCTTCCTACTTCAGCACAATCGTAAATAGCAGTAACCTGCGGAACTCCAATACCGGCAATAACACGAGTTGTACATATCGAGCCGGGACCAATTCCCACTTTGATCATCGAAGCCCCTGCCTCGATTAAATCTCTAGTGCCTTCCCCTGTAGCTACATTTCCGGCAATAATAGGCAGCTCAGGATACTGCTTTCTCAGTTTTCTAACCGCATCTGCAATATGAATATGGTGACCATGTGCGGAATCGACGACTATGACGTCTATACCAGCCTCCACCAGCGCCGCTGACCTCTCTAAGACGTCTTTGGATGCTCCTACCGCTGCTCCTACTAGCAGGCGGCCCAGAGGATCTTTAGCGGCATTTGGGAACTGAATCGCTTTTTCAATATCCTTAATAGTAATTAAGCCTTTAAGCTCATTCTTCTCATCTACAAGAGGAAGCTTTTCGATTTTGTGCCTTTGCAGAATTCCTTCAGCCTGCTGAAGCGTAGTACCCACCGGAGCTGTTACTAATTCTTCCTTTGTCATTACTTCACTTATCTTAATGGAATAATCATGCACAAAGCGCAGATCGCGATTCGTCAGAATACCAACCAGTTTGTTATGCTCATCGACAATAGGAACACCTGAAATCCTATACTTTGCCATAAGCTCTTCCGCATCGTATACATGATGCTCAGCTGTGAGTGAGAACGGATTGGTTATAACTCCACTCTCCGACCTCTTGACCCGGTCCACTTCCTCAGCTTGCTGTTCAATCGACATATTCTTATGAATAATACCGATGCCGCCTTCACGCGCTATCGCTATGGCCAGAGCTGCTTCCGTTACCGTATCCATAGCCGAGCTTATGAAAGGAATATTTAATTTTACTTTAGGAGAAAGTGTGGTCGCCAGGTCTATTTCCTTACCGAACACATCTGATTTTCTTGGTACCAACAGCACATCATCGAAGGTTAACCCTTCCTTGCCAAATTTATCTTCCCTCACAACAAAAATTCCTCCTCGTTCAATTGATATGATTGCAATATTATCAAAGTGCCCATTTTAATTCAAGGAAAAGCTCATAAATTGTCGTTTAAGCTTTCAGTATGCCAAATTGAACCATTATTGATAGGAATAGGAGCTTCCGGAATTCCATAATAAAAACTCCTCGATCCCCAGCTCATGCGCTGCCTTTATCTGCTCTTTTACATCAAGAAGTCCGTATTTCTTATGAGGGTGAACCCATGTGGCAGTAAAATCCTGAAACCATGGCCTTATAAGAGCAGGAGTTATCTGTGCTTGATACAATTGGTCGTTCTTTTTATTCGCATCTGCAACAGCTTTGTTTACAACTGCATAGGGCTGTAAATCCGGATTTTCGATATTATATACACCTCTTGAGTAATGAGAAGGATAAATCATGGGGGATATAACGTCAACCTCTTTACTGATCAACATCCAGTCCTGACCGATTCCCATATCATCTTTAGAAGAAGTCGTTAACCCAAATACATCTGCAGAAATATAAGCGCCAACTTCCTCCTTGGCCTTTTTCAAAAACGCTTCTATAACTTGCGCTTTTGACCATCCCTTTTCATTATCAAAGCGGACCTCCTGATCCAACCTTTTCCCATTTTCCGGAAACCGGACATAATCAAATTGAATTTCATCAAAACCAAGCTGAACTGCTTCCTTGGCAATCTGAATGTTATACTCCCAAACCTTCTCTTTATAAGGATCTACCCAAGCAACTCCTTTTGGATCTAACCAAACTTTACCTGACTTTTCCTTTAATGCGTAGTCTTTTTGATGGATGCTTAAGTAAGGATCCTTAAACACCACAATTCTTGCAATCGTATAAATATGCTTGTCTTTTAATTGTTTGATCTTTCCCTTGATATCAGAAATAATCACATTGCTATTTGCACCAATGCTTCCCACCATTGGAACGCTCGAACGATAGGTAACCTGACCGGCATCTGTCTTTAGATCAATGACCATCGCATTTAAGTCTGTTGCATCCATGAGCTCAAGCAATTTAGGAAATTTAGAACTTGTTAGTGACCAGGCCGAGACATAAATACCTTTTACTTTTTGGTGTTTAGATGATGCATAAGCTCCTTTTTTAAAAGAAGCTGGCGATGGTGGCGGCAGTACTAATGATTCCGGTGCCACTTGTGCTGCTGGTGCTGCTGGTGCATCTTGACTTGATTTGAGCATTTTAGTGATTTGGGGCGCTGTTGAGCTGGCTGGCGAGCTGATCGAAACGGGTGCTTGCCTAACTGCCATTCCACCATTAGAGCAATTAGTTAGAAACAATCCGCCTAAAAAAAGGATCACGATTAACCCGAAAAAATTCCTGAGAAAATTCATCTTTCTAACCAACTGGCATCCCTCCCTCTGCTTTGGGTTAGTATGAAACAAATGGAGGAAATGTAAGCATGCAAAAAAAGAGTGTTTCTGGAAGTTCTTCCAGAAACACTCTTTTTCTTTTCTTTTGCTTGGCAACGTTCTACTCTCCCAGAACCCTGCGGTTCAAGTACCATCGACGCTGGAGGGCTTAACGGTCGTGTTCGAGATGGGAACGCGTGGCT
>NZ_JAGGLB010000013.1 GCF_017874215.1 Paenibacillus eucommiae | reverse complement strand
TGACGGTTCTTTCTTTTAAAAAACCTTTGCTAGAACCCCTATTTTCATTCTTGGTGGTGACGTCGGCTACGAACGTCATGGATGGTTTTTCATCGTTAAGTCAGTCTGTGGTGAAGCCCTGGTGCTTTTAGCGATGAAAAACATCGCTAAATCGCCAAAGTAACAGATCCTTCAGATCCTGCTCAGTTCTTCATCCACAGCGCACCCGGGTTAATTGGCTAATTGCTCTTGACTCCCTTGTCCCGCGAATTTCGCCCAAAATGAAATAAATCGGCATCAGGATGCTCGCCCGTTGTAATCAAATCGCTGATAATTTGCGCGGCTATCATACTGAAGACCGTCCCGTTACCGCCGTAGCCCAAGGCAAAGTAACAATCAGGGAAGCCTGCCTGCGGGCCAATTAAGGGATAGCCGTCATGGGTTTCCCCAAATACAGCAGACCAGAAATACTCTGCATTTAGGCCGGTGAATTGCGGGAAAAGCTTAAAGATCTCCTGCAGAAGCTGATCTTTTTTGCGGGGCAGCTTGCGATTCCTTTCCTCTGGAACAATTGTTTGTTCATCAAACCCGCCTATAACGATGCGATTATCTGTAGTTGTTCGTATGTAAAGAAAAGGCCGCGAGGTTTCCCAAATCAGACAGCGGCCCGGCCAGCCGTTAAAATCACGAACCTGCCCCGTTACCAGTGCATAAGTGCTCGATAAGACAGCGTTAGAATTATGCTTGATGCTTTGTGTTTCATATCCGGTAGCAAAGACCGCCTTGCGGGCTTTGATGGTATGTGTTTTGGTGTGAAAAAGCTGGTGGTCCTTATGCTTAGTATGGCGTAAAATTTCCGTGTTTTCATAGACGCGCAGTCCTTTGCCATGAGACTCATGGACGAGTGATATAGCCAGACGGTAAGGATTGATCTCCGCATCACCGCGGGAGAAGATCGCTCCCGGCCTCGAGAAGGCATAGGTACTAGCGATAGTCTCAGGCTCCAGGTAGGTTACATCAAAGCCATACTTCAGTAAGGTCTCGTATTCCACTTTCAACTTGGGGACATCGTCGGTTGAGGTCGCCAGATACAAGCTGTCTCTGCGCGTATACTCAGGATCGATTTGAAGCTGTGAAGAGATTTTACCCAAGTCCTGAACCGCTTGTCTGGATAATTCGTAGAGCCGTACACCCTTGCGCTCACCGAAGGTATGGATACACGAAGTCAGGTGCTTATCATTACTAAATTGCAATAGCCCAGTGTTGGCGGAGGAACTGCCGGAAGCTACGCGTCTTTTTTCTACGAGAACAGTATCAATTTGCCGCTCCATGAGGTGATAAGCTATCAGAGCCCCGCATACTCCACTTCCTATGACCAGCACGTCGCATTCAATATGCTCTTTTAATTCCGGATAAACGGGTGGGGTGGGCAGCGTATACGGCCAGGCGAGCTCTCCAGTATGCAGATCCATAGGTAGATCCATAGTGAACTCCTTGCTGAGTGTAGTTTTGGTTTTTGAAATAGTATGTTCTAAAAAAGCTTTGTCTATTTGCATGGCTGTGAGATATAATTTTAATAACGTAAATATTGTTACAGTGTCTCTTAATGCGATACAAACATTCTGCTTGTGCTCTGCACTAAGATCTGCACGAAAACCTGCACGAAGCTCTAAACAGTAACACTTTTACGCTTTCATCTAAAGACAAATCGGAGGTTTGTATACGATGCGGGACCACTTTACATTTACTGAAGCGGATCTACAAATTCGGGAGGAACTGAGTTCATTTCTTCCAGAGTACATTTTTGATGCTCATGCTCATATTTGGAGAGTCAGTGACCTGAGGCTGACAGGAAAATCTTTTTTTGCCGCTGGCTCTGAGGAGATGTCTGTTGATGTTTGGCGTACTTCGGTCCAACAATTATTAGGAAGAAAGGTTCAAGGGGGGCTGTTGTTCCCATCACCTGTCAAAACTTGTGACTTGCACAAAGCGAATCAATATGTGGTGGAGCAGCTGGAAAATGAGGAGCTTAGCCGGGGATTGATTTTGGTGGCGCCAGGTTATTCGGAGGAACAGGTCCATCTTTTTTTACAAAACAGTAAAATCGTTGGGTTTAAGCCCTATCATTGTTTTAGCTCTAAGGAAGTGACTTCGGATTCGGAGATAATTGATTTTATTCCTGAGTCGTTTTGGCGCATAGCGGATCAGCATGGACTGCTTATTATGCTTCATATTGTGAAGGATTCGGCGATGGCGGACCCGGTTAATCAAAAGCAATTGTTCAATTTATGCAGCCGTTATCCTAATGCAAAATGCGTGCTGGCTCATTCGGCGCGAAGCTTCCATGCTCCCCATGCGAATTTCGTCAAGTCGCTCAGAGGATTGGAAAATGTATTTTTCGATATGTCGGCTATTTGCGAGCCTGAAGCGATTGTGCCGATATTGTACGAATTCGGACCGAAGAAGCTGCTGTGGGGCAGTGATTTTCCGATTTCAGATATTAGAGGTAAAGCGGTTAGTGTTGGAGATGGTTTTTTCTGGATGCAAAAAGAAACGCTGGATTGGGATCGTGCTTCTGGACCTACAGAGCCTACCTTGGTAGGGCTGGAATCGCTTCGTGCGCTTAAGCTGGCGTCAGATATGATTGGACTGGACAAATCAGATATTCAAAACATCTTTTATCATAATGCAATTCGATTAACAGGACAATTGACGCCGGGGGGGAATCAAACACAGGATTTATACCGTAAAGCCAAAACTATTATTCCTGGCGGCACCCAGCTTGTCAGCAAGAGGCCTGAGCTGCAGGCTCCGAACCAATGGCCCGCTTATTTCAGTGAAGCCCGGGGCTGTGAAGTATGGGATCTTGATGGGAAGCACTATTACGATATGTCCACAAATGGTATCGGCTCATGCTTGTTAGGGTACCGCAATGATGAAGTGACTCGAGCTGTCAAAAGGAGACTGCATCTAGGAAGCATGAGCACATTAAATCCTCCAGAGGAGGTTGAATTGGCCGAGCGGCTGTTAGACCTGCACCCTTGGTCGAGTCAGGCAAGGTTTACGAGAGCTGGAGGAGAGGCTTGTTCTGTGGCGGTTCGCATTGCCCGGGCAACAACGGAACGGTCGATTATAGCCGTTTGCGGCTACCATGGCTGGAACGATTGGTATTTGGCTGCAAACCTTGGAGAGGACGATGCGCTAAGCGGGCACTTATTGCCAGGGTTGGAGCCGGCGGGAGTGCCGCGTGAGCTTAGGGGAACAACTGTGACCTTTCCTGCCAATGACCGGCAAGCCTTCGAGGATGTGATCAACCAGTATGGTGGACAGCTGGCAGCTGTTATTATGGAGCCCTGCCGTTACGAGGATCCGGAGCCTGGATTTTTACAATATGTGAAGGAACGGCTTCACCAATGTGGGGCACTGCTTATTTTTGACGAAATAACGATTGGCTGGCGTCTTCATAGGGGTGGTGCTCATCTCAAGCTGGGTGTGCATCCGGATATAGCTGTCTTCGCCAAAGCGCTGGGCAACGGTCATCCCATTGGCGCGGTTATCGGCACGCAAGAAGCGATGGAGGGTGCGCACAGGAGCTTCATAAGCAGCACGTATTGGACAGAGAGTATTGGGCCTGCTGCGGCTTTAGCTACATTAGACAAGATGGCTGAGGTGGATGTACCGGGCTTTGTAGCAGCGGTGGGGAGAGAGGTCTCCAGTGCCTGGAAAGTACACGGGGAACAAGCGGGACTTCCCCTCAAGGTGAGCGATGGCTACCCTTGCTTGGCGAAGTTTGAGTTTAGCGGCGAATATGCCAATCAATTGAAAACGTTATACACAGTGAAAATGCTGCAGCGGGGTTTTCTGGCCGGGACTGTTATTTACCCGACATTGGCGCACACTCCGGACATTGTGGCATATTACAAACAGGCTATTGGTGCGGTGTTTGGAGAGCTTGCTGACATCATTCATCAAGGTGACCTGCATGCTCTCAAAGACATAGAGGTAGCGCAGCAAGGCTTCCGGCGGCTTAATTAGAATTAATTATACTTTAGATTGATCAAGCTGTGGATACAGCAAAAAAACCGTCAGAGTGAAAGTCCTCACCCTGACGGTTTTGGTCAATTGTTTAAATAGCTGTCTACCTTATCGATCCATTCCTGAACATAATGGTCTGTAGCCCACTGAGCCATAACCAGCTGCTCTCCAGGCTGCAGGTCTATAGTCAAGAGTGGCTCTGTATCGGGAGCTTGACCGTAAGGGAAGAAACGCAGCTTATCTTCTTCAAACAAAACAGTCAAATCGTTCATTGGCGAGGATAGCGCATCTGTAGCTTTTGGCCAGCGGGATTGAATTTCCGACCAGGAGCAGCACAGAACATCATGAGCGATCACCTTTTCCGGCAAAGCCTTGGGGAATTCATGCAGAATATAACGCTCAGGCTGGAAGCCTTCGGGAACCATAGATTCGGCCACCATGGCTATCCAGCTTCCGGGCGATCTGACAATCGTCCAGTTTTTCCCGGTAATTTCGGTAGGCATGTCTATCATTTGTCTTTTGCCTGACAAGTCATCCAATGTACCGTTAATGGATGTGCCGAAAATATCGGTTAAAGTAACATGAGGCGTATTATCCTCACGCTGCTTAGCAAAATTTAAGCTGCGGGCTTCCGTAAGCTGCGGAAGCGTCTTTACCCAGACGCGATCATTCCGGCTGGCCGTATTATTGTTCCAGGTTTCTTCGGATTCCGCAACCGATAAATATTGATTACCGGCATATACTAATGTTTCTGTATGATGGATTTCTTCATCCGGATTATCCTTGAAGTCTTCCTTGACTACAGGCTGCCCCGCAAGACGCGCTGACAGGTAGTGATATTCGTCCTGGCTCGTTGATTGTGTAAGGGAATCGATTTTCCAGAAGTCCCGTTTGTAGGGCATCAGAATGCCGCTGCCTTCAGCGGTTTTCTTCAATTCTCCACGTACAGGAGCAACAAGCATGGTACGGTAAGTGCTGTAACGAATAGTGGACAGCTTGCGTGAACTATCCTTTTCTTCGTGCTCTGTACGAAGTCCAATCAGAACAGCAGAGCTTATGGTTGGAGGGGCAGATGTGTAGGCTGCCGTATCCTGCTGCTTTGACATTAGCTCAACAGATGAAGTCTTGTTTTGCGACAGAAGCATGCTCCAAGGGAACAGGAAGATAACGGCGGCAGCAACAGTGCCTACGCCCACTGCCGTCAGAAGAGGCTTCCTGCGCTGCTCGGTACGGGTCTTGTTATCAACAGACTGTTCTATTTTTCTCAGCAATTCGTCAGTGAAGCCTTTTTTATGTAGCGGGTCACTGGATAGTCTGGGTTCAAGGTCATTCGGATCAGAACTGCTCACGCTGCTCACGCTCCTTCAATTGCAGTACTTTCAGCCTGGCATGATGCAATCTCGATTTTACGGTTCCCTCCGAAATATTCAGAATGGCCGCCATTTCTCTTGTTTTCAGCTGATAGTGGGCATGCAAAATGAGCACCTCCCGATACTTAGCGGGTAGGGATATTACTTTCTTCCAGATGTCGCTCGCGTACAAATTTTCCAGCGCTTCATTTTCTGCAGACTGGGAGGTGCCTCCCTTATCCACGAAGCCGACCAGCGTTACTTTACGCCAAAAGGCTTTGCGCATATAGTCGTATGCTGTATTTCTGGTTATAGTTAGCAGCCAGGTTTTGACTGAGGCTTCTCCCCGGAAGGTCGTTAGGTTACGGTATACTTTCAGGAAGGCTTCCTGTGTAATGTCATCGGCTAAATCCATGTTCCGGCAAATACTAAAGGCATAATTCCATACATCATTGCCGAAAGTCTCCATTAAATTGCGAAGTATTGCTTTATGATCGGTTGTTTCAGATACGTACTTTAAATAATCAAATACATGTACACCGGTATTCTCCATGGTCTCACCTCTCTTAGAATTAGACGTTCATCAAATAAAAAAGGTTCAAAAATAATTCCCGAAACATATAACTTCATTTATAAATAGTGTAACATATTTGAGCCCTCAAAAAGTGTAGTTTTCATGTGTTTTTAAGTAGCCTTTAAGGAGTCTTCGAGCAATCTTCAAGGAATTTTCAAGGAATCTACAGGACAGGTCCTCAGAAGGGGATAGTTCAAGCCGGTAAATTGGAGGTTCTGTTGATAACACAATCAATAAAGTTATCCACATGTTATCAACTAATCCAAACCACTTATCAACAACTTGCTAACAACATGTTATTAACTTACTCAGATCTTATCCACATTTGGGGTTAATTTGGTGGTGATTGCATCTGTCCCTGCTTTTTTGGGAGTTGACCGCCTATTCAACAAATAACCAAAAAGCGAGGCTAACGACTGCTGGAACAGCATAGCGAGTACAACAGGGATGGCTACTGGCGCAGCGAAATATGAGACGGCCAGAACTGCACCTGCGCTAATGTTCCGCATACCCCCATTAAAAGTCAATGCGATGACAATATCAGGTTCCCAGCGCATTAGCCTGGCAGTAACCCATCCTAGCAAATAACCAAGACTGGAGAGAATTAGAACTGTGCAAGCAAGACCGAGCATCCTGGCATCGAAATGGCGGAGAAAAGGGGAGACTACTGAAGAGTTTATAGCAACCACCACACCCATCGCTATTTTGGAAAAAGGATTCAGTCTTGGACCCCAGCTCTGCTTGATGCTTCCCTTCGTCCATTGATTTAACAGCATTCCGATCAAGGAAGGCAGAACGATCATATAAAAGAGGCCCTGCATCATGGCTGCTATATCCATTTGGACTTTGGTGCCCACTAAAAGAGATAGCGTATACGGAACCACGAAAGGGGCAAGGATGGTATCGATCAAAATAATGGATAAGGTGAGCACCGTATTGCCTTTATAGATGGCTACCCATACGAAGCTGGTAATGCCAGTCGGTATAGCGGCTGCAAGAATCAAGCCTGTAATGGTGAAGGAATCTCCGCTGTACGCGATAAAACCAAAGGCCATAGCGATTAAAGGCATAATTATATGCAAAATGAACAAAGTCGCTATTAAAGGTAAAGGATGAGTGAGCACCTTAAGAAATTCCTTGAAGCTCGAACTGATGCTGCCAGAAAAAGTCATAAAGGCAAAAATCCAAGGAGAAAGGAACGTATACCCCGACAAGTGGCTGCCGAGCAGCACCCCTATCAGCACACTGACAGGAGTAATAAGCGGCAAAACTTTCACAAGCCGACGATCGAGCCGAGATAGCATAGATGTGAACTTCCTTCCTGACTTGCCATAATACTAGGATAGACTACATAATTATAATAAGTAAACTATGGATATGTCACTAGTGTGCTGCTGGTATATCTATAATTTCCTGTAGGATATATCACTAACGTCCTGAAAGTATGTCACAAGTGCAGCAGGGAAGGTGAAAAGGATGAAGCAGCAAAGTGTCTGGTTCAGGGATAATTTTTTCTCCTCGGGAACTACGGAAATATGGGATCAAGAAGAGCAAGTCGTTGGACAATTAGATCTGATGAGCATGTTCAATTCAGGCATTCAAGTGAAAGACGCCCAAGGGCATGTTGAAGTCATCGGAAAGTTCCGTTTGTTCTCTAATAAATGGATTGTGATGTCTGGGAACGGAACTGAGATTGGTTTATTATCTGCGAGACTTGCCTTTCTGAGCAAAAAATACGAATATGAAAGCTACAGACACGGCCTGTTCGAAATCCGTTCGGAAGCCTTCTCTAATGAGTATGAGATCCAGGATTCTAGAGGGCAAGCCGCCGCAAGCTTTACCAAAGTAAGTGGATTTGGCGTTGCCCGCGCTTACCGGCTTCATAACCACACAAACGTACCCACGGAAGAGTGGATCGCAGTAGTAATGGGAGTTCATGCCATTCAAAAAAGACGCCGCAGCAGTTCCAGTTAATCAAACAAGCAAGACAAGCAAGACAAACAAGACAAGCAAGACAAACAAGGTCAAGAAAACAGAAATTAGGGTAAGATAAAATTAGTGTAGTTTATGTAACGAAGCGAAGGAGAGATACACCGATGCTAGATCCAAGATTAACGAAACTGGCAGATATGCTCGTGAATTATTCGGTAAAAGCACAGCCCGGAGAAAATATACTGATTGAAGCCTATGGTATCGATCCGCCGCTGGTACGGGAATTGGTCAAAAAAGTGCATCAAGCAGGTGCCAACCCTTTTGTGAACCTTAGAGACCACACCGTGCTTAGGCAACTGATTATGGAAGGTACAGAAGCACAAATGAAGGCCTGGGCAGATATGGACGCTTATCAAATGAAACAAATGCAAGGATATATCGGTGTGCGTGGAGGCCAGAACATCAACGAAATGGCCGACGTACCAAGTGACCGCATGAAGCTGTACAATGCCAGCTACTATTCACCTGTACATTTCGATATCAGAGTGAAAAAGACCCGCTGGGTCGTACTACGTTATCCTACTTCTTCCATGGCCCAATTAGCCAGCATGAGCACAGAAGCTTTTGAGAACTTCTATTTCGAGGTCTGTACGATGGATTACGGCAAAATGTCAAAAGCGATGGACGCGCTTAAGGCGCTCATGGATCGTACCGACAAGGTTCGTCTTGTGGGGCCTGGAACGGACCTTCATTTTTCCATTAAGGATATTGGCAGCGTAAAATGCGATGGGGAGCTGAACATTCCCGATGGCGAGGTCTATTCGGCCCCGGTTCGCGACTCCGTGAACGGTGTAATCACCTACAACACGCCAACCCCCCATGATGGTTTTACCTTTGAGGACATTCGACTTGAATTCGAAAATGGGAAAATCATTAAAGCGACAGCCAATGACACCGAGCGCATCAATGCCATTTTCGATGCTGACGAAGGAGCGCGCTATGTTGGCGAATTTGCAATTGGCGTCAATCCCTATATCAAGCATCCGATGAAAGATACGCTGTTCGACGAGAAGATCGATGGCAGCTTCCACTTCACACCTGGCAACTGCTACGATGATGCCTATAATGGCAACCGATCTTCGCTGCACTGGGACATTGTCTGCATTCAGCGCCCAGACTACGGCGGCGGCGAAATCTGGTTCGACGACAAGTTGATTCGTAAAGATGGACGCTTCGTGCTTCCTGAACTGGAGACGCTTAATCCAGAAAACTTGAAGTGATTTGCTTAGTACTCACAACTCAGTACACATAACTCAGCACATCTAGGTCAGTATTCCTAACTCAGCACACCTAACTCAGTACTCCTTGCAGTTAAGCGCCTGGTACTGCCTAGGTGGCAGTCCAACAGCTTTTTTGAAGGTGCGAATGAAATTGGAATAATCATTGAAGCCAGAAAGCTGACAAGCATCCGTGACATTACTGCCTGCCTTCAAGAGAGCTTTGGCCCTGGCGATGCGTTTGAACAAAATGTGCTCGTGGATAGTGCGTCCGGTGTGTTTTTTGAACAATCGGCAAAGATAAGAGCGGTTCATGAAAACGATATGCTCCAGCGTATCTAACGAAAGATCCTGATCCAGATGAAGATCAATATAATGCAGCAAAGTGCTGAGCTTCCCGGGTATTGGGGGAGGCTCTTCGCCATGAAGCTGACTTGTAAAGGCACGATTCAGAAACACCAGCAGCTCCATAAAAGCGGCAACATAAAGAATTTCCGAGCCTTCCGCGGCTTCAGGCTTATTATAAGCTTCGAGCCGTTCAAAAATAAGAAGCAATTCCTCCAACTGCTGAGTCGAAAAGCGCATGCGGTTCTGTTCCCCGGGCGGCCGGTTCAGAAAACAAGCCAGCAGGTCGAATCGATCTGAACAGAGAGGAACGATGACAGCAGGACTGAAATGGATGACGATAACCTCATACCGATGATTGGATTGAAAAGTAGCCTTATGCAGCTCGCTGCTGTTCAATAACAACAAATCCCCATACTGAAGGGGATACACTTGTTTTTCGATAAAATAATGTACATTCCCAGATATAAAAAAATAAATTTCAAAAAGCTCCAAATGCTGATGAAACTCAACGCCAGGCGGAGTATGTGTGACGGAATGCCTGTAATTGATAGCCTGATGCAAATTAGCGTAAAGCTCCCTCATAAAGGAACCTCCTGAAAAGAAAAAGTCAATATAAGCATTCTTTTGCTCAAAAATTGCAAGGAATACGGTTTTATTATACTGCAATATGAAGAGAAGAAACAGACAAAGAAACATACAAAGAAACATACAAAGATCTGTACAAGATCTATGAAAAGATCTATGAAAAGATCTATGTAATGATCCATACTCAGACCATACTAAGGAGGAAAAGCAATGAAACTTTCTGTTTTTACTGTGATGACACCTGATCTGACACCAGAGGAGCTTGTCACCGCTGCCGCATCCGCTGGAATTCAAGGAATAGAATGGAGATATCATGATGTTCCCAAGGAATTAGCTCAAGAGAAACCATCTTTTTGGCGAAATAATTTGGCTACGATAAGTCCGCAAATTACAGATGCTGAGCTCGATTCATTGCGTCAAGTTATTCAGCAGCAAGGCATTAGTTCGCTCAGCGTAACTCCATATTTGCAGTGTGGAGACCTAACTGGCACAGAAAAAGTTATGCAGACTGCCTCTAAACTGGGGGCCGCATTCATTCGCGTAGGAGTACCCCGTTATGACCGGTCGAGAAACTATAATACTCTCTTTGCGGAAGCAATTGACTACCTGAATCATGTGCAGGAATTGTCCCAGCAATATCGTGTCAAGGCCTTGGTAGAAACCCATCATCTTACTATTGCCCCAAGCGCAGGTCTTGCGCATCGGCTAGTAGCTGGTTTCAATCCGGACCATATTGGAGTGCTGCACGACGCAGGGAACATGGTATACGAAGGGTTCGAGAACTACCGCATGGGCATGGAACTGCTGGGTCCTTACTTGGCACATGTACATGTCAAAAATGCCGGTTGGGTCAGAACCGATAATGCTACAAAAAACGAAAATGCTGCAAATGGCAAAAATGCTACAAAAAGCGACGATGAGGATTGGAATTGCACATGGTTTCCGCTTCATCAAGGTATGGTGAATTGGAAGCAAGTGATTTCAGACCTGAAGGCAGTTGGCTATGATGGATTTTTGGGCATTGAGGATTTCGGCGGAGAAACAGATAGCAGATCGCTGCTTAACAACTTTGTACAAAGAATAAAATCATGGTCATTGGAAGCGTAATGAATGATAAGGGCTGTCCGATAGTAGCTTCAGCTGCTGACGAGACAGCCCTGCGCCATTTTATGAGTGATGGGAAGGGTCTTATTACTACATTACTTACTAGATTACTTACACCACTACATAAAAACATCCCTCGAATATGGAATTTAGCAGGGAAACCATGTAATATTAAATGATTATTTTATTTCTTACGTTTATTGATTTCTTCAGTAACCAGGAATGCAAGTTCTTCATTTCCAAATAAAGAGAGAATACCTAGCAGGGTATCGTCTGATACTTCGCCAGCTTCTTCTTTAGGAACAGTAAGATCCAGGGCTTGCTTGAGAGAGATGTTGTCTTCTTGATGGGGATAGGCACTACGGTACAGCTCGGCAGGGTCAAGATCATGATTCACACACCACTGGGCAAAAATAAGAATCATCATATTTTCCTCACGCTGGTAATTTCGAATAATTTCTTCTTCTAATTCTTTGCTGCTCATCGGCTAACGCCCCTTCTTTACCTACATGAATGTATTATAACGAAAGTATAGGTGTATTCACAATGATCATAAATGAAAAAATCAAAGCTGCTGAAGTTCTTCTTACAGGAGCAAATGGCGAAAATTTGGGAATTGTCCCTACTAAAGAGGCGCTGGCAATGGCCCAAAAGCTGAAGCTCGATTTGGTATGTGAATCCTTAATGAGCAGTCCGCCCCCATGTCGCTTAATTAACCGCGGCGCCGCTAAGCAGAGTGTTCTTAAAGAAAAACAGCAGCAGCGAAAATCCGAACAGGCGCCTAAGCTTAAAGAAATCAGACTCACCGCAAGTATAGAAGATCATGACTACGAAACCAAGAAAAACCAATCAGAACGTATTCTCGCCGGAGGAGATGCTGTTAACCTAGTAGTTCGACTGCAGGGCAAAGAAGGAGATAAAGCTAAACGACTTCTGGAGCGTCTGATACTAGATCTGGCTTCAAGCGGAAAAAAGCACTCCAACATTCAGCTAAGTGGAAAGCAAGCTGCTGTCCAAATAAACCCCTTATAGTGGCGGTCTGGGTGAGGTGAGATGCCTGGAGGGTAGAGGGCCGGGAAAATGAGGTGTAAGTAGGGAATATTTATATCTAGCATTTTAATTACTATGGACACTATCCCGTTCCCTCAGGTTAACGGCACACTTTGCCTTCTAAAATTTCTTTCGAATCAGGATTCATATAACGAAGTATAGTAAGCAAAACCTATCTTCAAAACTCATCAAAACTCAATCAAACTCCTCAAACCTAATCAGAGCTTATCCGGCCCCAAGAAACTATGGAACCCCAAAACCCCAAAACCCCAAAACCCCAAAACCCCAAAACCCAAAAGAACGACAGAATCAAATAGAACTTATCATAAAGTTCGATATTAACTCAAAAGTTATTAAAAGCTCATAGCGTATTAATTTGATTTTTTATTATAGCCCATCACAAACCAGAACTCATGTGGATCCGTTCGAAGCGACCAGAGTCATTACAGTTTTTGCGAAATTAACTTCGCATAAGTGATGGAAGGGGAGTTTGCACATAGGCTTGTTAAGTGATGGAATATAGGACTTTTAGTAAGTGTAAGATTCAAACGGTAGCAAAATTCATCCAGGTAACCTTGCAGGTGCTTGGAGCCGAGGCCGTGAAACGTATCATTTATCCATTTGGATGCTTTTTTGGCTGTTTGCAACAGTCCTTTAAAACGTGTGAAGCTGAATCGAGCAGTGACGCAGGTAACATGGGTTGTGTCATCATTGTCTATATGCTGTTCGTAAAATGCTTCTGTTCCGCTCCGCAGAACGGATTTATCCCTCATATGAGCTACTGAAATCTTCTTCATCTTAATATATATTGACTCTCCCTGCTGATTGACTGAGGAGCCAACTAATAAAGGTTGTTCCTGTGGATGCCGAAGAACGGTTGGATTATAGGGTCTCCCGTAAAAAGCTGAGTTGATTTGTACAATACCTGAAAGTGGGGCCTGTTCATCTGCTTGGCTCATAACGAACCTGATTTTCGTGAGGATTAACCATGCTGTTTTGTAAGTCACTCCTAAAATTGAGCTTAACTCGACAGCATTGGTCCCTTGATCTGTGCGGGCAATGAGGAAGAAGGCTAGAAACCATTTCATTAGAGAAGTACGGCTCCCTTCAATTACTGTATTTGATATAAGGGAAGTCTGATGTCGACAGTCCCTGCATTCGTAGAGGGGAAGCCTCCGGGAAATAATGGTATAGGCATGACTGTAACCGCAACGTGGACAACGAAATCCTTCTGGCCATTTGGCGGTAAACAATGCTTTGGAACAAGTCTCTTCGCTGTCAAAAATATGAGAAAACTCTGCGAGGGTTGTATCTGCTGATACTATTTTATCTAACAAAATATCCACTCCAATACGAATGAATGTTCCTTTTTCCTATAATAAATATACCAAACATATGTTCCTTTTTCAAGTGGGATCGAAGTATTAATTCAAATTTAAAAAGCATATCTGAAAAAAATGAAGTGTAATTTTTCAGGAGAACTATACGGTAAGGAAAGGCCTTTTCTGAGGGAAGGGGATAGTGACGATAGTTAGTGGAATGGGACAATTGGTATGCTTAGAATTTGGGCTTTAAAGCGGTGAAGTTTAGGGGGATTTCGGATCGCGCAGGACTCAGACTCAGCAGAAGCCGTTATAAGTCTCGAAGAAGAGAAGAAGAAGAAGAGAAGAAGAAGAAGAAGAAGAAGAAGAAGAAGAATCGGAATCCGGAATGCTAAAGACCCAACGCTAAGCCAATGGGAAAAGGTTTGTCTTAGTGTTGGGTTGGGGTGAGGTTAACTCTTTAACTTTTTTGAAGCGCTTATGAAGATGGAAGTATTTATTGGGTTAGAGAGACAATGTCCATATTGTAGGTTGGGTAGGTTTGCTCGTCGATAATAATTTCACCCATGCTTGTCCAAGTTCCAATAATGCTGGCATCCCCGACCTGGAAAGTAATGTTGCTGCTTAAGAAGATATATTCCCCATTGAATAACATGACCGCTGTATTTTCGAATACTTCCACGATGGCTGCTGTGAAGCGGATTTTTATATTTTGGTATTTATTCAGGTCTGAGAGTGGTATGTCGACGAAGTCCTTTTTGATTTCAGAAAAGATATACTGGCCGTTACTATATTTAAAATATGCCTGCTGTCCCTGTCCTTGGTCCTCACCATCGCCATCCCAATTGCTTTCGCCATTGCCACTGACTTGTCCTTCCCCGTCATGGCCTGCCGG
This sequence comes from Paenibacillus eucommiae, assembly GCF_017874215.1. Taxonomy (GTDB): domain Bacteria; phylum Bacillota; class Bacilli; order Paenibacillales; family NBRC-103111; genus Paenibacillus_AI; species Paenibacillus_AI eucommiae. The sequence continues at coordinate 230,770 of NZ_JAGGLB010000013.1, read as the reverse complement.
GTGGTCAACGAGCATTAGCCCTGGCTGCTCCATCTGAAATCCGTCTGCCTCAATGTCGAACAACAGAGTCAGCGTAGATTTTTCGTCGACTTCGAATGCTGCAAATCTAGATTTGCGGGAATTGGAGGAAGCCTCAAGAATTAGGGTGGGATTGCCTTGAAGGCTTATATTGTAGGCGATGGTCATGTTTTTGATAGTAAGGCTTTTGTCGATAAGCACCTCTTTTGTAGCAATGCTCATGTCTGGCATCCATCCTGCCCAAACAAGCTTGCCGCCCTCTGTAATTCCTGCTGCGTATATTACAGCGCCTAATTGATTGCTACTGGCTGCATTCCCTGATGTAGCTGAAGTATTTGATGTACCTGATGTACTGTCTGAAGGATCACCTGAGGCATTACCCACAGCATTTCCTGCAGCATTACCCGCCGCCGCATTACCAAAGGTGTTTCCTCCAGTTTTGCCTCCTATAACAAAGGTGAAGGTTTGGTCTGGCATTGCTTTTTGCAGGAGGTAGCCTGGCTCGTTCGCAGCCCATTTCAATTCGGTGTCTTGCTGTTGTTGAGTAGTGTCCTTGTAGTTTCCAAGCTCGATATAAGCGGCTATTGCATCTTTGTAGTTGTTATTTTTGGCTAGCTGGTCGGCTTGAGTGAATTGTTGGTTAATCGCTGTTTGAATGTAGGCAGCTACTTTGGGGCCAGCTATGGAAGCTGGCTTATTCGCCTCGAACTGTTTGGCAAGTTCAATGAAGCCTTTGATGTCTTGGTCAGTTAATTTTTTGGCCAACAGGTCTAGTGTATATTGCTCGATTATGGGCTGAAGCCAAGCAGGATCAACCGCTTTGTCCTGATAAAATTGTTGGAGTCGAACTCCTTCAGCAAGCATCTCGGCAAATTTTTTTGCGCCTGCCAGGGCTCCAACTCGGGCGTTGTCGTACTCTGTCAACTTGGTCTGAATTTCTTGCTCTCGTTGTTTATTGTCGCCGAAGTAGGCCGCAGGAATTTGGAGAAAGGCTGAGACGGTTTCATCGGAAAATTTGTGCTTGTTTATGCCTGTTTGCAGGTCTTTGCTTAATTGTTCTCTGAAACTGATGAAAGAAATAGTAAATTGTTCCCCAGTTTTGTAACGGGAGAGCATCTCCGTAAAAACACTTGAAAAGGAGGTGTCGGCTTCCTGGGCGGTAGTGTCTTTTTTTAATTTCTGATAATCGTTGTATGAGCTTATTAGTGCTTCGATATCTAGCTCTTTAGCAGCTTGGTCAGCCCGGGAGGTAATGGACTGCAGGCTGCTTTTGATATCTGTTACTGGCTTGAGCTGAAGCAATGCTTTTGAAATTTCGGCTTCCTTGTATCGGAACCATGTATTGTTCCTGGCTTGGTGAAAAAGCTCTTCTGCCGCGATCAGATCGTTAGCTGAGTAAGCAGCTTCGGCTTTAGTATAAATTTGTATTTTGGCATAATTATTGTAAAGCTTGTAACTGGTCGCGGCGAGTACTACTATTAACAGAATGGAGGCTGCAACTTTAAGCTGTTGTGAACGTTTATAGGATGGGATGAGCAGCATGGTTTCCTTCCCTTCTACCAAATGCCTTGGAAATCGGGATCAAAGCTGTATCGCGTTCTAACGATTTCCTTGCTTCTACTATAAAGAGTGCCCCAGTCATTTCCGGGGAATGCGGCCATAATTTTGCATAACCGGAGGAAGCGATCTTTGGGCAAGTAGTCCACGTGTTCAAGAATGAAATTTTGATAAATTGCTACGTATTGTTTCATACGCAGGGATGCGCCGGCAATATTCGTCAATATAGTAGGTCCATTCTCCAGCAATTCGATCTTGGCTTTGTAGCGGACTACATAATCAAGCACGTTGATCCGGATGAGCTGCTTGTTGACCTTGCTAACCTCCCATAAATATTTCACGAAATCCTTGTCATAATGGGAAGGGATTAAGGTTTCCAGCTCCAGATCCATGTCTTTACGAATAACGAAGTAATTGAGACACATGATTTTGCGGATTTTAATGCGGTCGTTGTTCAGGAAATAGCTGATTTCCCGGAGCTTTTCATAGGCAGTTTTATAATCTTCAGCCTGGATATCACCCACAGCTTCCATAAGGTCCTGCTGAAGTCCTTTGTAAATGGCAGGAGTATGCTCAATCAATACCTTCTGAAATCGAAATGCCTCTGTAGTTTGTTTATAGCGGCTGCGAAGGTAAAAATAAAGAGCCAGCAGCGCTCCCCCTGCGACGATAGCGACAAACATTTCAGTCACACTGTTAGCGAAAATAATGCCAAGGAAAAAAATGGATAGAGCGACAAGCGTCTCGGTCAGAGAAAGTCTTTTATTAAGGGACTTGGCATAGTCTGTTATGGAAATGAAGTTGTCTTCTTTACCGCAGGATGGGCAGTCGTCTTCAAATAGCACCGTGTAGCTTCCACAACGCTTGCAGTACTTCAAGCGCTGGAAGGCATACATCGTTCTTTTGCTTCTGCGGAATTGCACAGCTATTTTATTTTTCATGGGGCTCACTCTCTCGATTCAGTCTGACAATAAGAGCATCGTCGATTTGTGTGTTTGTGGCGGATTGCTTTTTATATCTGGCATAGGCGGTCCATTTGATCAATAAAAACACAGCGGCGACAATAAGTATGAAATAAGTGAACATATCTCGCTCCTATTCGCGTCTAATTTACATGTTCCAACATTTGCTGGTGTCCGGAAGAAGATTACTACTGGAATTTTTTACTTCTAGAAGGTATCATTAACCGTAACATAGGGACTATTTTACTATCAAGAAAACCTTTTGACTACCCACTCGAAAAAATTTAAGAAGTACTCTAACGGCGGAGGTACGCAACATGCGAATGACCAAAAAGAAGAGCAAAATGCTGCTATCGATAATAGGATTGAGCTTGATTTTGCTTGTAGGGATGGCGGGAAATGCTCTAACTTTGGCAACCACCTTTGCCGCTTCCAATACGGAGCCAAAGATTGATGCTGTGCTGACCATAGACGCAAGCACCTCCATGAACGAAAGCGATAAAGGCAAAGTGGCCAACGAAGCAATGAAGATGTTCATCGATATGACTTCAGTGCAGGGGGATAAAATTGGCATCATCTCCTATACGGATCAGGTTGTAAGAGAAAAGGCACTGCTGAAAATAAACTCCTCCAAAGATAAAGACGATTTGAAAGCATTTATAGATCAAGTAGCCAGAGGACCCTACACGGATATAGCCGTTGGCGTCAGTGAAGCTGTCAAAGTGATCGAGTCCGGGAAGGAAGCGGGTCATTATCCGCTGATCGTTCTGCTCTCGGACGGAAACAACTCGCTAAATGCGAATAGAACGCAGGAACAGTCGGATCTTGAGCTTCAGGAGGCTGTTAAGAAGGCTGCTGATCTGAACATACCGATCTACACGATCGGGCTCAACGCAGATGGACAGCTGAACAAAGATGTGCTGGAGAAAATAGCCAAGGATACGAACGGGAAATCATTTGTGACCAGCTCGGCGGATTCGCTGCCGCAAATTTTGAGTGAAATTTTCGCCAATCATTTGAAGCTGAAGGTTATTCCGCTGAAAGGTATAGTCGGCAACGGACAGTTCCAGGATGTTACGATCACGATTCCGAATGCGAACGTGCTGGAAGCAAACATTTCAATCATGTCAGCAAAGCCGATCGAAGCGAAGCTGATTGATCCTGCTGGTAAGGAGCATCAAATTCCTTCGGATGACATCGTGTATTCAAAGTCCAGTGCGTATTCTTTGATCAAAATTGCCAAGCCTGACATGGGCGACTGGAAGCTCCAGGTTAAGGGCAGCAGCAAAGATCAAATTGATATCAACTTAATTTTTAACTATGATGTTCAGCTTGTGATGGATGCTCTGCCTGGTGGTAAAACTTATAAGCCGGGAGACACCATTGATCTCCGGGCGCAGTTGTTGTCCAACGGACAAAGCCTTGCAGATGAAGATTTGTTCAAAAATGTGAAGTCAACGCTGCTGGTCACAGACTTGGATACGAAGCAGACGACAGAAGTGCCGCTGAATAATTCGGGCAAGGATTTCACGGGAAGCTTTAAGGTGGCCGAGGCCCATGAATATGAAATAAAGGCTAAGGTGGAGGATGCCAGCTTTTTCAGAGAAAGTGATCCTGTTCTCATCAACGCCAAGCCTGGGGCAAAGCCCTCTTCCAGCACTAGTGCCACACCGGCACCGGTAACAAAAGATGACTCCAAGCCGCTGCCATGGGGATATATTCTCGGTGGACTCGGGAGCCTGATTCTCCTGCTGGTTGCTGTGCTCTATATCATGGCTATGATGAAGAAAGCCAACAAAGGCTTTTATGGTCAAGTTGTTATCGAAATCCGGGATGAAGATACAGAGGAAAGAACAAGCCCGCAGTACAAAAAGCTGACTGGCTTCAAAGGTAAAGTGAAGCTGCACCAGCTTCTCCAGCTCGCTCCCGAATTCGCCGAAACAGATAAAATTATTTTCACGCCGGGCCGGGATTCAGTCATTATGTATAACCAATCAGAGTGCCTGATCGAAAAATCCGGCAGAGCCTTCGATGCCTCCAAAGGCAAGGAACTCAAAAATAATGATCGCATCAAAATTACGCTGCAAAAAGTAAATAAATCGATTTGGCTGGATTACATCAGCTAACTCTTCCTAGGAGGCTACATTCATGAAGGCAGTCGTCAGAGAACATATCCAGCAGTTGGACGTTTCCCAAGGCGGGGGAATTGTCAGTGATAAAATACGCGTAGATACTATTGACAATCCGATGCTGATCATCGGGCTTGGCGGCACAGGGATTGATGCGCTGCTGCGGCTCAAATATCAGATTAACCGCAGATTCCGGCTTCCAGAGGACCCTATCTCCAAGAAAAAGAGCGAAAAGCCCGATAATGTCGAGTTTATCGCCTTCGAAACCAATGAGCATGACCGCAACAAGAAATATCGCGGCATAGGTCTGGATCCAATGAGCGAATTCGTACTGCTGTCCAACTCGGAGGTAGGCGGATTGCTTCAGAACCGCAGTCTGCTAGAGCCTTATATTACGGAATGGCTCTCTCCAGAGCTGCTCATTTCCGATGGGATCAGCGGCGCTTCCGGTATTCGCCAGGCGGGACGGCTGCTGCTGTTCACCAAAATTGTGCAGGTCGTGCAGTCCATTGAGAAGAAAATCCGCAGCTTGTCTGTAGGTACGAATAAGAAGCTGATGGTTTTTGTGCTTACCGGCCTTGCCGGCGGTACAGGCAGCGGCTGCTTTCTCGATATCTCCTACATCGTAAGAGGTTTAATGGAGCGGGAGCATGGCTCGGCCGGTATCGACAAAGTGAGCATGCTGGGCTATTTGTTCATGCCAGACGTGAACTTGTCCAACAAAAGTCTGACCGACCACACCAAAGAATACATGAAGAAAAACGGCTATGCAGCTCTCAAAGAGCTGGACTACTGGATGAACGTAGATGAACGGGGCGAGCGCTTTAAGCAGCGCTACGGCAATGTGATGACCGTCAACTCACCTGTTCCTCCATTTAATCTGGCGCATTTAATTTCGGCAACGAACCTTGAGGGCAAGCTGCTCGAAAATGCTTATGACTATTGTATGAACGTAACGGCCGAGAACATTACCAATTTTATGGCCAGTGAGGATAAGCAGTCCGGCGAGGAATTTGCTATTCACGATTACATCAGCAATATTCGTACTAATATTAATCAAATGTCGAAGCCGTACGCGGCTAACTATCAATATAATATTATCGGTGCTTCCTCGGCTGTACTACCTATTGAGGAAATGACCACCTTTTTGGCCTATCGTCTGTTTAAACGCATGGAGAAAATGTTCCAGGTGGGCCCGACTCAGGAAGAGACAGAGAAGCTGGCCAGGAAGCTGGAGATCGACCCCGATTCTATACAGAGGGAATTCGAGAAGCGCGTGCCGGAACCTATTTCCGGCTATCAGAATAGCGAACGTCTAAGCTACAACAACGTGATCAAGCAGCAGGTCGTAAGCATCGATACGGAGCTTGAGCAGAGCTTCCTCTCCCGTGCACGGGAGGAATATGTGAAGGCTAAGCGGCAACTGCCGGGTCCGTGTCTGGAGCGTTTTGCCGAGCAAATCAACCGTATCTTTTTGAATCCGGAGCAGGGGCCTTTTTATGCCACCAGAATTATTTTTTCTGCGAAGGGTTATTGCCTGCTGAATCAGATCAGCTCCTATATCGAGGCTTTAAAAGAAAATTTATACCGCATTCCGCAGGATATAGAAGGTGCCAAAGAGACAGCGGCGCTCAAGCTGGGTGATGCCAGAAGTGCTTTCATTGCCAAGGACAAGAAGAAGGATGCCTATATCGAGGCCAAAATTCAAGAATATCTGCTCCATGCCGACCGGGAACGTACAGAGCAAATGATCGAGTTTTATGAGGATCTCTACAAGCTTCTCAATGATCAAAATTCTCGTGTTTATTCCGTATTTACGGAGCTTCTGAATGCGCTGAACAGCATTTTCGAGAAAAATGGCGACATTCTGGTTAACGGGGATGAGCAGACGGACCATAGAGGGAACAAAACCTACTATTGGAACCTCGTGAACGTGCCCGATATTGAGAAGGTTATCGACGGCATTATGGACGAGAAGCATGTGAATGACCTGATCAGGGATTTCACGAGTGAGCTGCTGGAGAAGTCGAATCAATGGATCAAGGAGCAAGAGGTTGATATCATCGGCTCGATTTCCGACTTTTTGACGGAGCAGTTTGGTGATTTGATCACGAAATCGATGGAAGAATTTTTGGCTATGAAATATGGCCAGGACGAATCGATCGAAAAGGTAGTTGAGCGGATGATCGCCAAGCGTCTTGATGAAGAAGCGATTCCGGTGTTTCATTTGAGCAACAGCTCCGGTAACTTCCATTTTCCGCAATGGGGCTTCGTTTCGGTGCCAGCGGATGCGCCCAACATCTATAAAGGGATCAAAAGGTTCCAGGAGGTTGCGCTTGGGCACTCCCGGTTTACAATCAAGGAAAGCCAGGTCAGGAATCGGATATTCTGGCTCAATACACGGAACGGGGTTCCGCTCTTTTCCTATTCGCCGCTGAAGGTGCTGGAGGAAAGCTATGAACGGACGATTCTCGATCAGGAGGGGATTGGACGCCATCTTGTACAGACGGATAAGGTCAACTGGACATATCTGCCGTCTCCGATTCCTGAGAAATCCTGGGGTGACGTCTACGTCAACAGCCGCGTGAGGAACTATAACGCCGGAGTGAGAGGCTTGTTTGACAGAGCCTTGAGTTTCCGCAGCATTATTGAGAAGCTAGAGAATGTGGCTACAAGCAGCCGCTTTGAGTGCATTCTAACGAAGCCATTCCAGCTTGACGATGTGCTGGGTAAATATAACCTGCAGCTCGGCAGTGAACGGCCGAATCTTGGTGAGCTGAAGCGCTGCATCGATGAGTTAAATGGCCTTGTGCGAAATGGGCTTGAGCGTGAGGCTGTGCGCGATATTTTCGGCAGCGTCAATGAGGAAATGGCCAGAGAAAACCTGATCCGTTCGCCGGAGCTGCTTGAGGCCATGCGTAAGGAAGTTGCCAAATATGAGCAAATTCAAAATAAAATTGCCGAGCTCGAAGCGGTAACGAACAGCCACCAGGATGGAGAGCGGCTGCTCGACCAATTCATCGAAGCGATGTACACGAAGACGATCTACAAGAAGGGCGCCCAGTTCGTCTATGACCACGACGCGGATGAAGATGCTTGGGAACCTCTAGTCAATCTGACAAAAGTGAATAAATTTGTTGAATATGCGATTTTTGAGCAGATTCGCAAGCTGGATAACAGGAAGCTTGGCTTGCTGCAGCGCAAATCCTCCAAACGCGGAGAGCTTATGGCGTCTTCCGACGATATTGCAGGTCTGCTGAACAACCTGATGGAAATGGCGGCAATCTACCAAGAAGGCAAGTCTGCACTTGATTATGACCGTAACGAGTGGACGAACGGCGAGGATATGTACAGCTTCTATAAGCAAATCTCCGTTAAGGTCAGCGATATGCTGAGAACATTAAAGTAGCTGTGGCGGCTTCATCGCAAGTGTCCCGAGAGCACCACAGGAGCGTCTCGTAAATGAAGCCGGACTATGTGGGAGGTAGAGCCATGCAGCGACAATTATTTGCTTTTGCAGGCGATTATGATGCGGAGGCGGATCGCTGGATCGATGACCAGGAGGGTCAGTTCAGTATCCATAATCCGCTCTTGTTTGTTTTTATCGGCGACAAGTCTCTTGATGCGCTGAACGCCGTTTATGATATGGGCCAAAAGAAGTGGCATAACGGCAAAGGTGTCTTATATGTCCACTTTTATACGGACAAAACGGTTTCCAGGGAAAAGGAAAATGTCTTTTCCCTGCAGCTTTCTGCTCCCGTAGCTGACCGCAGGAAAATACGCAAGGATTTGCATGGGAAGTTCTACGAGGACACGCGAAGACTGGTTGAGCTCAATCGGGCGGTAAGACAGGTCAGCAACCGGATTGCCGAATACGGCAGCATGTACTCTTCCTTCCAGCGGCTGAATATCGCTGTTGCAACGAGGGCGGATGATCCTTGCAATGTGCTGCTGCCGGAAATCGTGCTGCTGCTGAGGACGGTGCTCAGCGAATCCTTCAAGCTGATCCAGACGGATCTGTACGGATTGATTCAAGAAAAGCAGGGAGAGGAGGAGCACGCCTACTCTGCTTCTATGGGTATCAGCTTTCTGAATGAGCTGGAGCTTTATCAAAGCCGGTCGTACAGCTTTAACGCGATGCTGCTCGTGACAGAGGACCAGATGAGTCTGCCTGCCGTGCACGGCCCTGCGCCGCTGTTTGATCTGGTCTATTTGCTCAGTGATAAAAATGAGCAGGGGATATTTCCCGATGCCAGCATGGAAACGAACTATGAGATTATCTGCAATATGAGCCTGCTGAAAAACCGCAAGATCGTGGATGACTTCGATCATCGGCAGGAGCCTTATAACAATCAGCATTTCAGACAGCATATCAATCCTGCGGAAGCCAAGGGCAGCATTTATTCTACTGCCGGCTTCTCCAAGATTAAGCGGCCTAATCAGGCCATTGCTTTAACGGTCATTTATTATTTCTATCAAAGCTTCCTTGCCAAGCTCTCAGAGCAAAGCAAGACGGACAAAAGAAGCATCGCCCAGCTGCTGCAGCTGGATTCTGACGCTCTGGACCGCAAGGTCAGCGGGCTGCTTCCGAGGCAGGAGAAGCTGGAGGAGATGAATGCGCTCCTCTCTGACTATATTTCCTTTGATGAGCTGAAGAAGCTCAATCTGGGGCAAGCCGAAGAGCAGATGTACGGCAGGCATGCCGACGTTTTTTTCGATGAGCATTTCGCCCGCGCGGCTGCTTCCCGCCTGCATGAGTACGATTGTGAGAGCGAGCTGCGGGAAATTATGGACCGCAGGATCGTCGATAATCCGACCTATGGGCTTTACTGCGCGTATGCCTGGACCTCCGAGCGCGAGGATGCGGTCATATTTCAGGAGCTTCGCAGTATGATTAGAGATACGGCCAAACTGCTCGAGGATGCCCGTTCACAGCTGCAGCAGCTGCGGCAGGAGTCAGTTGAGCAGCAGTCCTTTCAGCGCATTCCTTTTATGAACAAAGCTAATGTGAAGAAGTTCAGCCGCCATTTTTTTCAACAGGTTTATGGTCAGAAGATGGACATTCTTTTCTACGAAACGAAGCTGAACCTGTTGAAAAGGTATGAGAATGCCGTGGAAAAGCTTCATATGTCGTTGAAAGCCAAGGTAGACCGGCTGCATGAGCTGGAGAAGCTGATGAAGGATGCTTGCCGGCAGAGCGTTTCCGAAGCGAACGACTATTTGGGGCGCAACATCGCTGAATATTACCGTACTGTCGTGACAGAAATCATTCAGGATATTCAAGCCAAAAGAGGCGAGAATTTCTACTTTGATGAGCGGTATATCGGCAATGTCGTTCCGCTAATAGCTTCCGGGGTTGAGCCCCTTCTTCGAAGACTGATGGAGGTTTGCCGCCAGGAAATTTTTACCTACCCGCAATTCCGCCAATCTTTCGAAGATGAGCTGCTGCAGCGGGCTAATGTAACTGTGAGATTCGAGGACAAAGACCATGTCTTGTCCAAGGAAGAGCTGTACCGTGATTTAAACCAAAGGCTGGAAGATCAGGCAACTGTACACATAGATGTGTATAATTATACACATAAGCATCGTTACGAGGAGAAGTATTTCTTCGCTGATTTCGACAGTGAGTTTATCCGCTATGCCTTTGCCATCGATAAGGGAAGCCGTATGTACAAGCTCGGCTGTGTGCATGAGAAGAAAAACAGCGGCATCGAGAAGCTGAACATTATGGGCGGCTTTCAATTGGAAGACCTTATGTACTACCGTAACGGGAAAAAATATTACGAAACCTATAAAGAGGGTGGATTTGAGTTCCATCCAGAGCCGGTGTAAGCATCATTCCGCTTCGTTCTGTTTCATACTGCTTCATTTTGCTTCATTCCATTGGCAAAGAAAGGAGAGTCCTCCATGTATCAACGTAAAATAAATCTGCTTCTCGTATTGTTCTGTCTAATCGGAGGCGTAGCCGGCTTCGTGTCGGGAGAAGCAATCCTTTCTTGGGGAGAAGGGCGGGTTCCGAACATGCTGCTTATGGGCATGTATTTCGGACAGCTAGCGCTGTGGATAGGTCTGCTGAGCCTGTTGGCTGAGCTGATTATGCCGGAGCTTAACGGCAAGGGCTGGAGACTGCGCTACGCCAAGGACGGCTGGAAGCTGCTGATTCCGGCAACGCTGCTGCTGCTCTTGATAGCGGGAGGCGTCGGGCAACTCGTGTATGGGCTTTACCTCGGCAAATATCAGCCTCCACGGGATATCCTGATGGCGATAGATGTATCGGAGAGTATGCTCCAGACCGATCCGAGCCGGGACAGCTTTGAAGGTGCCAAAGCATTGATTCAATCTATGGAAGCTGATAAACGCAGTGCGATTATCACGTTTAACGAGCAGGCGGAGCTGCTGCAGCCGCTGGTGGCATTGAATGATCAGGCTGCCAAAGATGAGGTCATCTCGAAGCTGGATGCATACGGCCCTCCTATCGGAGGGACGAACATAGGAGCCGCTTTAGCCACGTCTATGGAGCAAATTGACGCGGTCAAGGGAGACAACCGGAAGAGCATGCTGATTCTTATTTCAGATGGCTACAGCGAGGTTGATTTAGAACAGGCGCTTGCTCCTTACCGGAACGAGCAGATTGCTATCAGTACGGTCGGCGTCAACGCTTCGGACGTGCAGGGCAACAACTTGCTGCGGCAAATAGCATCGAAGACGGGTGGTACTTACCACAGCGTTGAAGACGTGCGCCAGCTATCGTCTGTGTATGCCAAGATCTACGAGGCGAACCGTTCCTGGCATTTGGTCGGAGAGCGAACGGGCTCGTCTGTAGACAGCTATTATTACATCATTCTGAGAGTTCTGTTCCTGCTTATCCTTGGAGCCCTTATGGGATTGTCACTGGGCATTATTTTCGATAATCGTTTTCTGGCGAAAAGTTTCTCTATCGGGGGGGCAATCGCTGGACTTATCGCCGGATTGATTCTGGAGCAGGGTCTGAAGAGCGCTGCGTTTTCACCTGCAGCCTATCGCGCGGCGGCGGATATTGTGCTTGCTGTTGTGCTTTCCTTGTCGACAGTTATGGTTGCTTACAAGCAAGGGGCATCTGTGGAAGCTGGCAGCCGTTTCTATCAGCGCAGTGGAAGAAAGGGAATACGCGGCTCAAGCCAACATCAAAATACCCATAAAGATTTTCACTGATTATTTTTAACTAGAAGGAAGATTTCGATAAAAGGCGGGTGGGGAACGGATGCGATGGCAGGACACTGTACCTGAACAGCGGCGCATTACCGACATGGGGCAGCGGATTCACAATAATGAGTGTATCCTGACCTGGAAATGGCCGGAGGATGTGCAGTTCGTCTATATATACGGCTTCGCAGCGGACAAGGAATTGCCTGTGGAAGAGCGCTCAAGCAGCTCCATGAAGCTCTACACCCGCGAGGAATATAAAGCTAAAGCAGGCTATAGTGTACGACTGGAGACGATAGGAAGCTATACGTTTCGCGTGTATCCCTGTGAGATGAAGGATAGCGATATGCTGATCCTGAAGCAGGAGGATGCCGATAACAAAATCCGGTTTAGTACGGGGAAGGCAAGAATTGTCTACTCCATCAAATATAGCAAATCCTTTTTCAGCAAGCTGAGAAGTGTGCGTATTGAACTGAACAGTGAAGTGCTTGTACCGAAGGAAGCGCTCTGCTATGTAAAAAAAGAAGGGGCCTTTCCACTGCAAAAGGATGACGGCACCATGTACCCCTTCATTCATGATATCATGCCCGGCCGGAATGCCCTGCCTGAAATTGAGATCCAGAAGCAGGATCAGATCAAGCTTTTTTTTACAGATGGCAAGAAGTATGGAGAAATGTATGAATTGATTCCAGAATAAACGCCAGGATAGTTTGTTAAGATCTTAAGATCAAACACTAAGGAGAATGGATATGCTGAAGTTTTTAAAAGACCTTTTCGAGAAAAAAGCGCCGGTCAAGATCAAGCCTCCTTTTTATCCGATTGTGTGCCCTTACTGCTTCAGCAAATTCGAACCGGATGAGGTTGTATTCCGCGCCGCTCATCATCGTGATGACGATCAGGATTACGCCTTGCAGGAAGACGAAGCGCTGAACAAATACCGCGAGAAATTCAACCTCTCTCCGATCGATGAGATCGAGGCAGTTATTTACCCGAACACTGTACCGGATGAGTACAAAATCATTTCCGAGCATGTGCTCGTAGGCATAACCGATCGTCACGGAATCATGACAAGGAAACGGCTTTGCCCGAATTGCCACAATGAGCTGCCTATCCCATCCGGCAAGGTGCCCAGCAATATTATTTCGATCGTAGGGGCAGCACAGGTGGGTAAATCGGTGTATATGACCTCTCTGATACATACCTTGCAGCATATAACGGCTTCTAATTTCAATGCAGCCTGTATGCCGCTTAATGCGGATATCAGCCGGAGATTTCGGCTTAATTATGAGGAGCCTATCTTTGATCGGGGCATGATGCTTGAATCCACCCAGAAGGAGTCCAAGCAGGAGCCTTTTATTTTTCAATTTGTGTTTAAGGATGAGGAGCTGGCTCCTATTACGCTGGTGTTCTTTGATGTTGCCGGCGAGGGCATGGTAGACAAAGAATATTTGGATCTCTACGCGTCCCACATCAAAAATTCCGCTGGCATTCTTTTTATGGTCGATCCGCTGCAAATCCGTACGATTCGCGATCGTTTGCGCATTAATTTCGGCGAGCGGCAGGAAGAGGAATTTACGTCCAGATATGATGATCCCCGTGAGGTCGTCATTACCTTGTTCGAGAATTTCATTGGTCATGAGGAGAAAAGCAAGACGGACATTCCTACTGCCATTATCCTGACCAAAAGTGATATGCTGCAGTATTTGAAGGAAGAGGACGGGGAGTACATTAAGTCGAACAGCAATGTGTTCCGCAATGTCGTGCATACCAAGCAATTGGATTTGAATGAGTTTGAGAATATCAACGGAGAAATCGGGCGGTTTATTGAGAAAGTGGACAGACCGTTTAAAGATGCCGTAGATGTTTATTTTACGAACACAGCTTATTTCGCTGTTTCTGCTTTAGGCAGCAATCCTGTGAACAAGCAAATCAAGGGAGTAGTGAACCCGACCCGGGTTGATGAGCCCTTTGTTTGGCTGCTTTACAAGCTTGGATACATTGAAGGGGGCGACAGCAGGTGAATACCGAAAGCAAAATCCTGCAGCAGGTATATACCCGCGGCCGTGAGGGCATTTTCCGGACCAACGAGGGTCTGGATACCATAGCCAAATCGCCTTCACTGGACAACGGTTTTATCAAAAAGACGCTGCATCCCTTCTGCGTGTACCACGCACCACAGGAGCTGCGCCAGCGCGGCGAGCAGGATCTGTCCTTGTATCCGGAATCGTTGACGGTATTCCATGTTGACTCTGGGGAGCTCGTCATAGGACGAAGTATTTTCGCCGGGGCGGATTTTACAGGTCAAAGGGATACTATATTTGTCCATAATTACATTTTTCCCCCAGATCGGGTGGAGTCCATGCTGCGGCAGGTCAGTCCGATGTTTCGGATTGAACATTTTGAATCGCATTATGATGCTCAATCAGGGAAGATCCTTCCTGAGCTGGATCATCTGGAGTACAATCAAGACTCGCATTTGGAGAGCCAGCAGGCTGTTTTGGACAAGCTGGGGATCGATGAGAGGGTGTTCAAGCAGCTATTATGGGCCATCATGATGTCCATTTCCAGTAACAAAAAGGTGTATATCGCCTTGGACGTGGATGTTACCCAAAGCTCTTTGTATGCAAATTTGCTGCTGGAGATCATGTTTCATTGCCTCCCTTATGAGATGCGCAGGCACTTCGGGTTTACGACTTACAGCAACGAGCCTCAAGGCAAGAAGCACATCAACGTCATGTTCGTGGAAAAAGGCAGTATCCGCGGCGGCGATCGAAACTTGGATAAGGATTACTTGTTTGATTTTGAGAATCGGCGTTTTGTTAATGTAGGTCTTCAAGAGCAGAATCAATATTATCTGGACTTTGCCTGGGATCATAAGGAGCGTCCAGAGGTTCTGACGGCTTTCTACGAGTTTGCCGAAGAAGCGCTGCAGGGCTCTGATTCTTCCAAAACGCTGGCTATAGCAACTTATTATCAGCTAAGCGCCTTATTTCTTGTGCAGCTAGGTGACACAGCGATTTATCGGGATAACAAGGAAGGCGTTATAAGCAGTATTCTCAGTTATTTGGATGCGGACACGATGCCTTTGAAGCCGCGGATGAGCGAATTGATATGGAAGCTGGTTGCCGAGGAAATATCCTTGATTCAAAACGGAAGCACCCCGTCTTTGGAGTATTTGAATGGGTTGATGCATTTTTACCGGATCAGCGGAGAGAAAGCGAAGTCCAAGCTGGTCACCTCTTTAGTCTATTTTCTGTATAATGGCTGGCAGCATCACGAGGATCCGAGTTACACACCTGAGGTTTTTCAAGCCATGCAGAAGCAGCCTGAGCTGTTCAAGTCTGTCATTGCGCTTATGCATACGCAGGAACGCTTCACCAAGGTGTATGAGGATTATATACAGAGCCGCATGCAGAAGCTGACGTCGGTTAAAGGGCTGCAGGAAGAAATCCTGTTTTGGGTTATGAATGCCGAGGATGCCGCAACCAGCTTGTTCTTTAAAGAGCAATGCTTGCGCAAAATCAAGGAGTTACTGGAAAAAAGTGACAGCAGCGATAAAAGCGAGAAAATTGCAGCAGGCAAGAGCATGTGCGAATTTCTGGACCAATTGTATGAAAAAACAAATAAAAATGCCAATAAAAAGCAGTATGAAAGCTTCTGCGATGATATAGAGCTATGGATTTCCATGTACATCCTGTCTGAACTAGATGTTTCTAATATAACCCAAATTGAGTTTCAAAAGTTGGACTATATTGTAAAAAACAAATCCGGCTTTTTAGAAAACAGCCTTGGCCGGCAAGAGCTCGAGAAGCTGCGGGTGCTGCGTGCCGTATCTGTGGTGCTGAGTGAAGAACAGGCACAGGAAGCGGTTATAGCAAGCTCGATCAATCAGCTAAGCAAGCCGGAATGGGAGCAAGCGCAAGCTATGCTGCAGTTCTTTCTGCGCGACCGAATCGGGCGGAAGCATTATGAACAAATCACCTATGCGTTCTATTCCAGTAAAGGACAGGGCGGAAGCGCACAGGAATACTCTAAAGAGTCCAAGAATGATTACCCGTATTTGTTTGCGGAAATGCTAGCTTATGTGCATCGTGCAACCAAAGATACAGGTGAAGTGTATGACTTCCTGATTTGGGCCGTTTCCCAGCCTAAGTTTTTGGATAAAAATCAAAATCTGTCCACTCCTTATAAGCAGGCGGTTCGCAGTTTTTTTATCAAGCAAGACAAAGAAGCTTTAAAAAACCGCAGCATCTTCAAAAAGCTGATGTCTTCAGATAATGCCGTCTTCAATAAAATGATCAAAGATATCAGATTGGAGCAATCGAACGCTCTCGTCCGTTTTTTTTCTCTAAATAAAAGAAAGCCCGTCCTTATTGGGCTAATTATCGTGGCCTTGCTGCTGCTTACGCTTATTGTCATGTCGATCATCAAAGCATTCGCGCCTTCCGCCGACCCTGAGCAAATCGAGGGGACACCAGTGCCTTCGCCAGTGGAGACTGCCAATAATGGCATTGGTCAAAGTCCGGTGCCTAGCCCGAGCCCGGAAGGAAGTCCAGGGGCAAGCCCTGATGCAAGTTCTGGAGTTAGCCCGAGTTCGAGTCCTGAAATGAGTCCGAGTGCTAGTCCAAGTTCAAGTCCAAGTGCGAACCCTTAGTAAGTTTCGAGTAAGTACGATGCGTGATGCGAGTCCGAATGTAAGTTAGAATGCAAGTTCGAATGCAAGTCTGGAATAGGTTCCGATATTATCCGCCGCTGGCAGAAATGGCTGGTGGCGGTCGATGTCGGCAAAGCTGCAGAAGAGAATAAAGATTTGTTGACACCAATCAATTATGCAGTTTATAATTATATTGAGACATCGTCTCTTAATTAGAGAAATGATGAATGAAAAGAGGATTTCATGAAGTCGGATAATTCACCCTATTTTTTGGTCCAGTCTGTCGATCGTGCCTTTCAGATTTTTAAATTGTTTATTCAGGAAAGAAAGCCGTTAGGTATTACAGAGGTTGCACAAGCGCTGAAGCTGCACAAAAGTGTAGTCCATCGGCTGTTGGCCACGATGCAGTCTCATCAATTGCTTGAGCAAGTGACAGAAACCGGTAAATACAAGGTAGGGCCGATGGCATTTGAGCTCGGGTCGGTCTATATGAATAATAGCTTGATGGCTGAAGGGAGACGCGTGCTGCCACAGCTGGCTGAGGAAACCGGCGGGCTTGCTCATATGGGGATTTTGCAGCAGGGCTCAGTCTTGTATTTGATCAATCAGGAGCCAATGAAATCAATGCGCATGAATGCGCCGGTCGGGGTGCGCAAGCCTCTTAGCACAACGGCGCTAGGGAAGGCGCTGCTGGCCTGGAAAGAGGAGGATGAGGTAAAGAGATTGCTGCAAGAGCAGGACATTGCTGTAAGCACGCCTCATTTGATCCCCACTATAGAGGCTAGTTTGGAGGAGCTGAGGAAGGTTCGCGAGACAGGCTATGCGGTCGACAACGAAGAGATGGCTGTAGGCTTTCGCTGTATTGCAGCACCTGTGCGCGATCAAACTGGCGAAGTCATAGCGGCAATCAGCATGGGAGGACGTATCGCTCTTACGGAGAACTTAGAGAAGATAGCAGACTTGGTCGTAAATTGTGCTAATCTCGTATCGGAGCGTTTGGGGTATGTCACCAAGGAGATGTTTTGAAGGATAGAACGATTATTGAGTGTGGCTTTCTGCGAAGGAAGCCTTTACTTTCGGGCTTATGATGAGACGTGGTCTCTTAATAAGAGAAAATCTGGGGATATTTCAAAATAAATCATCAAAACAAATCATTTAATCTAAGGCTTAACACCTAAATCAGTGCTTGATTAACCTCTGCCTATCATTTTGGCGTGCTGACTGACCTGAATATCTTCAAAATAATCGATGATCCAAGCCGAACCTGATCTGCACGCCCAAAAAAGCTGCAAATATACATCATTTTAGGGCCATTTCTAACCGGATAAAACGAATTACTGCAAATATACAGGAATTCTCCATTTCCTAGCCCGTTTCGGAAGTTTAAGCCCTAAATTCCTGCACTTTTGCAGGTTTAAGAAATCTAGCTGAGATTTTCTCCAAACTCATCTAAACCTAAATTATTTTCAAGGTCAAGCACCTACTAACAAAAGTACAAAACTAAAAAACGAAAATGGAGGCATTCATATGACTGTTTTGAAATCGTTCTCACTTGAAGGAAAGGTTGCACTTGTAACTGGTGGAGCTGGTAAATATGGAAGACAGATCGTTCAGGCACTGGCTGAGGCAGGGGCCATAACTTATTTCACTTCAAGTCGTAAGGATCAGCTGCTGCAATTGGAGGAGAGCTTTCGTGAGACGGGGCATGAGGTTAAGGCATTGTATATGGATCAAGGAATTGAAGCCACCGTTCTTGCAGCCAGGGACCAGCTCGAGGAGGCTGAAGGCCGTATTGATATACTAATCAACAATGCTGTGGCCAGAACTATGAAAAACGGTTGGGCAGAAAGCAGTGAACGTTTTGCTGAGAGCATGAACGTTAATGCAACAGGCTTGTTTGTGGTCACACGTGCTTTTGGAGACAGGATGGCTGCCAGGCAGAGCGGATCGATCATTAATATCGGTTCCATGTACGGTATGGTAGGACCTGACGTGACGATGTACGAGGGGCTGGGCACACGTGTGAACCCGGATTATTTCTTTAACAAAGCTGGTATGATCAACTTCACCCGTTTTACAGCAAGCCAGTATGGATCGTCTAATGTACGCTGCAATTGTATCAGTCCTGGGGGTTATTGGACACCTCAGGCTGCTGAGTCTTTTGTCGAGCGTTATGAGCAGCGGACACTGCTGGGTAGAATGGCAAATGATACGGATTTGAAGGGAGTTATTGTTTTTCTGGCTTCTGATGCTTCGAAGTATATTACCGCTGCTAATATTCCTGTTGATGGTGGATACACGGCGAAATAATAGGAAGATAGCACTCAAGTTGCTAAGACGAAATAAGCCGATAGGATCCATTAGCTGACATTAGTTGAAGGGGGTGATTTCGGGGCATGGAACATATAAGCACGATGTTAGAACACCCAATAACCGACTGAAATTAGGGGCTAGAGCAAAAGGAGGAATGGATATGATCCGGTGCGGTATGCATGAAATCCAGATTACACCTGCATTAGGTAGTTCAATACCCGGGTATTTGAGTGAGAGAAAGGGTACAGGGGTTCGAGATGAGTTGTTTGTAAAGGCGTTTGTTGTAGAGACAGCTGACGTCAACGCCGTGATGGTTGTGATTGATGCGCTCAATTTGACAAGAAAGGAGGTTCAGCGAATTCGCAGACGTATTCAAGAAGAGACCGGTATAGCGGAAAGCCATATTATGGTCTCGACGACTCACACTCATACGGGTCCTCCGATCCGTCCTGGATTTGATGGCAGCGATAGTGGGCCATACCTTGATTGGCTGGTGGCCAAGGCGGGGGATGCTGCTGCGATTGCTTTCCGCAATAAACGGGAGGCCAGAATCGGTTTTGGCACAGGTGAAGAGAACGGAATTTCTTATAACCGTCGCTATTGGATGGCCGATGACACTTTGCAAACGAATCCAGGCTTCGGGAACTCTGAGATTGTCCGGCCCGCTGGTCCTATCGATTCCGACGTCCAGGTTATCCGCATTGATGATACGAATGGGGAGCCCATTGGAGTTATTACCTGCTTTGCGTGCCACACAGATACAGTGGGAGGTACTGAATACAGTGCCGATTTTCCTGGAGAGCTGAGCCGTACTTTAAAGCAGGTGCTGGGTGAGCAGGTTGTCAGTCTATTCCTTCTAGGTGCATGTGGAGACATCAACCACTGTAATTTTATGAAAAGGAATCCCCCTGGCGAGGAGCACTATCGTACGATGGGACGTATATTGGCCGGAGAAGTGCTGAAGGTGCGGGAAAAGATCTTTCTCGAACCAAGTATCACTGAGCCGGTATTAGCGGTAGATCGTGTATTGTTTGAAATGGAGTTTCGCAGTCCTACCCATGATGAGGTGGAGGAGGCCAAACGGATTTTGACAATAACCCCTGATCCGCAAGGACATTATTCGGGACCTGCCCGGATTGATAATGAGCATTTTTTCGCCAGGCAATTGCTGGAGGTTCTGGATAACCCGGTTAGCTCCACCGAAATCGAAATTCAGGTGTTCCGCATAGGGGAATGTGCGATAGTTGGGCTTCCGGGAGAACTGTTTGTCGAGCTGGGCCTACAGATCAAAAGGGAATCGCCATTCTCCCAAACGATGCTCAATACGCTTTGCAATGGCTCGACTGTAGGATATGTATATACACGGAAAGCATATGAAGAAGGCGGATATGAGCCGCGAGTCAGAAATAACAGCCGCAATCCTGTGGGTGCCGGGGAGCTTTTCGCTGAACGGGCTGTTGAGCAGTTGAATCGTATGGCTGGAAAAACAGGACAGTGAATGCGCCGGAACGAGCAAAGCTACAGCGTAAAACGAGCAAGGCTACAACGATCAAAGCTACAACGTGCAGGCCTACAATGAGCAAAGCTACATATGAAGGGATACAAGAATAAGAAGGATTTTGCAAGATGATTTGCAAGAAGGAGCTGCTGCAATGAAACATACAGACGGGACGCTATTAATTGACCAGGCGAGCATTGAGAAATGCTTGACGATGAAAGACGTTGTTGAGATTTGCGATCGAACCTTTCAAGGCTTTGGTGAAGGTACAACGATAAATCCGACGAAGGTAACGCTGGATCTTGGTGAGGAGTCGGCTTATCCTCCGTATGAGGGATTTATGAATGCGATGCCTGCTTATGTAGGCCATCTAGACACAGCAGGGATGAAATTTGTAGGCGGATTTTTAGGGGAAAGAAGGAAGCAGGGTCTGCCTTATTTGACCGGACTGATTGTACTCGTGAATCCTCATACAGGGAATTTTACAGCCATACTTGAAGGGGCGCATATTACTAATATGCGCACGGGAGCGCAGACGGCTATTGCATTGAAATATATCAAAAAGGCAAGCTCAATCCGTCTCGGTCTTTATGGGGCTGGCATGCAAGGGCATACTCAAACGATGGCGATCAGTGAGATTTTTGATATCGAGGAATTGAGGGTGTTTGACAGCAGTAAGGAATCGGCACAGCGCTTTAAAGAAAACATGAAGCCCTATGTAAAGGGAGAAATCATCATTGCCGATACTCCAGAGCAAGCCGCCGATGCAGATGCTGTAGTTGCAGTGACGCCATCCAAAGATAAATTCATTCGCGATAGCTGGATCAAGCCAGGGACTGTCGTCTTCCCTATGGGCTCATACCAGGAATGCGAGGATGCGCTAATCCTAAATGCCGACAAGATTATCGTCGATCATGTGAGCCAAGCGCTGCATCGGGGGGCCTTAAAAAAACTCCACGCCGAAGGATTGATTGAGGAGAAGCATCTATACGCTACGATTGGCGAGCTTGCAGTCGGTACAAAAACGGTAGAAGACGAAAACGGCCGCATCTTGTGTATCCCAATCGGGACGGGCGCGCTGGATGTTGCGATAGGGCAGGTGGTGCTGGATAGGATCAAAGCGCAAGGAGGCGGCTTTTCCTTTTCGTTTGTGTAGCTTAAACAATCAGAACTTATTTGCAACATCGGCAAGCCACTATGATCCCATATAACAAGGAGACTTTCAATGAGAGCGCATGAAGAAAGCTTTGAGGCTTCCGGGAGTTCCTCAGCTAAGCAGTTAGAGCGACTTGTGACGCTGGAGCAGGGCGAGAAGCCGGCAACGAATGCGAAACGCACTACGAATACAGAACCAACAACGAATGGAGAATCAGCAACGAACACGAAACCGCTGCGTCTCGCGATGCTTGGCATGGTCGATGGCAATGGCCACCCCTATTCGTGGAGCGCGATCTTCAACGGTTACGACCCGGAAGAAATGAAGCACTGTCCATATCCGGGGATTCCAGTTTATTTGGATAAGGAGCCTAAGGAAACGCTGCAAATTCAGGGTGCAAGGGTAACGCACATATGGACAGATGACCCTGAGGATGCAAAGCGGGCATCGCGGGCTTCGTTGGTCCCTAACGTGGTCCTCCGTCCGGAGGAAGTTATCGGCCACGTTGATGGTGTACTTGTCGCGACAGACAAAGGAGGCGAGCATGTCGAGCGCTGCCGGCCTTTTGTGGAAGCGGGTATTCCGGTCTTTGTAGATAAGCCGCTCGTCGACAATGAGGCAGATTTGCTTGTTTTCACAGATTGGGTCAATCGTGGAAAGGCGATTTTGAGTTCTAGTGCGATGCGCTACTGTAAAGAGTTTATGCCTTATCGGCTATCGAAGTCGGAGCTGGGGGAAATCCGCTTTGCTACAATAACGACTTCAAAATCATGGGAGCGCTACGGCATTCACGCATTAGAGAGCATCTATCCCATACTCGGCCCAGGCTTTGTTTCCATCCGCAACAGTGGAACGGTGGAACGCAACGTTGTTCATATCAAGCACCGAAGCGGGGCGGACGTAGTAGTTGCTGCACATTCGGACATGTCGGGATCTTTTGGTTTGCTCCAGCTGTGCGGTACGGCGGGTCATGCCTTTGTGAAATCCAAGGATTCTTTCTTTTCCTTCAAGGCCCAACTGCAAAGCTTCGTCGATTATGTGCAGACTGGGCAGCGACCTTTTCCATTTGATGAAACCATAGAGCTGATGAAGCTGATTATTGCCGGTATTCGCAGCCGTGAGCAGCAGGGCCGGGAAGTGTTTCTTAAGGAGATTGCTCCGAATAGAGAATTGTAGATTTAAAAGCTTGGCATAACCAACAAACTAATCATGGAGGGGTTAAAAAATGAAAATGCGCAAAATAATGATGATTCTTCTTGCAGCGATGCTGGTGTTCATTACCGCTTGTTCAGGGGGGAAACAGGAAGCTGGCGGCAGCAGCAAGGAGCCTGCAGGGACAACGGCTGATGGGACCAAAGAGAAAGAGATCACAATCAGTTACTGGGTCGATCCGAGATTCAAATTAGTTCAAGGGTTGGAAGACCAGACAAAAGAATACGGCGATTGGGAGAAGCTTCAGGCCGCAGAGTTTACGAAATTACATCCCAATGTGAAAATTGAAGTGCAAGCGCTAACTTGGGACGATTTGGGTAAGAAGGTTCCTATTTCGATTACCGCACAAACCAACCCGGATATATTGCGTGACTACTTGGGCAGAACTTCACAGTATGCACATCAAGGCGTTTTGGAAAATCTCGAAGATTTAGTACCTAAGGAAGAATTGGACGATTATCTCCCAGACTATTTGGATTTGTACACGATCAATGGTCATCTGCATGCTCTTCCTTCCTTCGCGTGGACGTTGGGTCTGGTAATAAACAAGGAGTTGTGGAAGCAAAAAGGCAAGGAAAGCATGATTCCGACTCCTGATAATCCCTATTGGACGATTGACCAGTTCGACCAGGCCATTCGCGAAGTAGCGGACAAAGGCAAAGTGCCATTCTCTGTCATTGTGGCTACTGCCCAAGGCGATACAGGTCTCCTTTCGTTCTTCTGGGGCTTTGGTGCCAAGCTATTCAAGGAAAGTGATTACAGTAAAGTGGCCCTGAATTCGCCAGAAGGCGTCAAGGCGCTAGAATATTTGGTTAAACTGAATGACGATGGCCTCATACAGCCTAGTGCTGTATCGATGCAGGCAGGAGATATGGATACGCTGTTCACAACTGGAACGGTCGGGGCATATGGCGGTCAGTTAGGCTTATGGAAAACGATAGAAAATTCCAAAAAGGAAGGCAAAACCAAAGCAGAATTCGATTTGACGATGGTTCAGTTTCCGAGTGACGGAGATGTCAAGAACGGAGTAGCTGTTGGACCTACAGGTCTGGCGATTTTCAAGCAGGAAGATGAATATAAACGCAAGATGGTCGTGGAATTTGCCAATTTCCTGAACAGCACTCAGTATCAAAAAGATTATGCAATCAATGCCGGGCAATTCCCAGTGAAGAAATCTGCTGGCATTCCGATGGCCGAGGATCCTAACTATAAAGTGCTGCAAAAAATTATTGACGAGCGCGGTGTAGAAGACATGGGCCTAACGAATCCCAAATATGCGGAAATCCGGGCTCTGCTGCAGCCGGAAATACAGGCAGCTCTGTTAAAGCAGAAGACGCCTGCACAAGCGCTTCAAGATTACGAGACGGCGGCGAATAAGGTTTTATCGGAGAAATAAGTACTTATCTTATATCTTATATATCAGCTTGGCATGGTGGTAAGACAATGCGGGGCTGGTGGCGAATGCGCACCGGTCCTTATTTCCTGGATGTGAATGGAAGGGGTTGATCAAATGGTGCTCTTCAAACGGCTGTATGAAGGAAGATGGGGTTATTTCTTCCTGTTTCCCGCTTATTTCTTTTTTGTCATCTTTACTTTGATTCCCTTAATTCAAGGGCTTGGCTTCAGTTTTTACGAAGTTGGACTGAGAGAGAAAACATTTGTCGGTTTAGACAATTTCATAAAGCTTGCTGAGGACAAAGTGTTCTGGAAAGCATTGATGAATACGGTTCTTATTGTCGTTGGCGGTGTGCCAACTATCGTCATCGTTTCCCTGCTGATTTCGGTGGTGGTGTTTCCGTTGGCTCGCTGGGCTCAGGGCTTTTACCGAGTCGCCTTTTATTTACCCGTTGTAGCTAGTGGTGTTGTACTGTCGATGGTTTGGCTGTGGATTCTGCACCCGAGCTACGGTCTGCTGAATTATTTGATCGGCCTCTTGGGCATGGAACCGGTGGCATGGCTCGGCACACCCTCGTCCGCATTAATCATGATTATGTTGGTGGTCGTTTCCTTTACACTTGGGCAGCCTGTCATCTTGTTTCTAGCTGGACTCGGAGGCATTCCTATCGACTTGTACGAAGCTGCTATGATCGATGGGGCCAATTCGCGCGCGCGATTTTTCCGCATTACGCTGCCGCTTCTGAAGCCTACCACACTGTTTGTCACGGTGACACAGATTATTGGCGTTTTTCAGGTGTTCGTCGTGGTGCTGCTGCTTACCAAGGGGGGACCAGCTAATGGGACCCAGACGATTGTATACCGCATGTATGAAACTGCTTTCGAGTTTTTTAATTTCGGATATGCTTCAGCCATTGGCCTGGTGTTGATTTTCGTGATCGGGATCATATCTTGGATTCAGTTCCGTTTTTTCGGTCAGGATACGGATTACTAACTATGTGAAGCGGGGAAGAACGTTATGGAGAGTAAAAATTTAAGTGTACCGGAAAATGTCCTGAGGGTCATTGGCCTGGTGATGATTACGGTGATTGCCATAGTTGCGATTATGCCGCTGTACTGGATGATCACCGGTTCTTTCAAGATCCAGCTGTCCGCTATGAGCGTTCCTCCAGAGTGGTTTCCGGCGATGCCGACGCTGGAAAACTACAAGGATTTGTTTACGGACAAACCAACTTTGCGCTGGTTATTCAACAGCCTGTTCACTGCGGGCTGCATTTCACTCGGAGCGATTATTACGAGTACCATGGCCGGTTATGCCTTTGGCAAGAAGCAGTTTGTCGGCAAGAAGTTTCTTTTCTGGCTGATGCTGGGCACGATGATGCTCCCGCATCAGGTGCTGCTGATCCCGCTGTTTCTGATGATTACTAAGCTGGACTGGATCAATTCATATGCGGGGCTGATCGTTCCTTTTCTGGCATATCCGCTGGGAGTCTTTCTTGTGAAGCAATATATGCAATCGGTACCTAACGAGCTGCTTGAGGCGGCGAGAATAGATGGGGCCAATGAAATCAGGACATTTACAATGGTAGTTGTGCCGATGGCCAAGCCGGCGATTGGAGCGATCGGTATCTTTTCTTTTGTCGCCGGATGGAATGAATACCTGTGGCAGCTGGTCATTTCGGACAAGGAGCACATGCTGACACTGCCTGTTGCCGTATCCCGCTTGTCCCAAGGCTTGGGAGCCACTAATCTGGGACTTGCCATGGCAGGTGCGACGGTAGCCTTCATTCCCATGCTGATTTTCTTTATCGTGTTTCAACGTTTCTTTGTCAAAGGTATTTCCGTCGGTGCCCTAAAGGGTTGAACGCTGACGTCTAGCAACGCAGCTGATAATAAGCCTGTATGCCGCCTTGAAGGCTGCAGGCTTTTTGGTGCTTGGTAGAACGTTTACGTTTCTGGTTGAAGCCTGGAGTGAATAATTTATCTGTCATACGGTGTAGCTTTGCAGGGATAAAGTAATTGGTATTGTCATTCCTGCTCCAAGGGAAGCGAAAAGGAAGTGTAGTTTTTCTATATGGTCACTATCCCTTTCCCTCAGGAAGGCAAGTTGGAAAGCAAGTTTTCTGCTGACAGTCCGTTGGAGTTTGCATGTTTGGCATGTTCGGCATTTTGAATCTGAGAGAGAAGGGATGTGGGGAGGATGAGGGCAGAAGAGTGATAGTAGCAGTGTAGCAAGGTAGCGCCCAAAGTAGCAACCGAAGTAGTAGTCCAAGTAGCCACCAATTAGCGCCCGCCTCCCCCCGAAATGGGAGAGTGAGCTTCACTTAACGATGTTTTTAATCGTTAAAGGAAGTGTTTCCAGGTAATCCGTCACGTTAACGATGTTTTTCATGGCTAAAAGAGGACGGATGGCCTCTGTGGGTGGGAAAAAGGGATTTTACGATGTTTTTCATTGTTAAAGTAAGGTTGGGAAGCGGACCTGGTGCTTTTAACGATGAAAAACATCGCTAAAGTAGCAGATCCGCTCAGCTCTTCATTCCTAGCGGGCTGTCCGTTTGAGAATGGTTTTGTTCTGCGCTTTGTAGGCTGAGAGAGGGAACGGCTGTGGGTGGAAGAGCTTGAGCGCCCGCATTTAAAGATTTCATTCAAGGGAACAAATCTCTAACAGTGGCTGGAGCCCATAGCCATTTCTTCTCGTAACGCTCTCTAGTGTTTTCCTTATGTAAGCGCTATCGAACATGCAATTATTTGAGCGTGAATCGTACATCTAGTAGTTTAACTTACGGTTAAGTGCAGGGTAACAATTCTCTAACATTGTTTTTACGCCATTGGATGGGGCTCTCTCCATATTTTTTTTTAAAGAGCCGGCAAAAATAGTGCACACTGTTGAAGCCTGTCTTTTCTATGATTTTTTGCAGAGGAAGGTTAGTTCTTGTTAGATAGCTTTCTGCCGCGTTCATGCGGAGCAGCTGCAAATATTCGATAGGAGTGTACTGCGTACGTTCTTTAAAAATACGAACCAGATAGGAAGGGTTGAAATTCACCATTTGGGACAACATTTTGAGCGTGATATCGTCTATGTATCGCCACTCCATATAATTTTTAAGGATATCGATGGTTTCGTGTGTACTCCATTTTCTCTCATCTGGGCTGTGGGCCTGGTTGGAGGTGTAGATAAGAATATAGGCAATCAATTTGAAAATCTTTTGAACTTCGAGCAAACAGATCTGCTGGAGGTTTTCATGCTGCATAGCTTCGTATGTATGGATAAGTTGGCAAATAAAATCTAAGGAGTGTTGAATCGCGGTATGGAAATAAGCACTAGAGGCGGTTGGCTCTTGGGATTGCATCATATTCCAGCTGTCTACAATAGATGTAGTGAAGAAGTGATCATTCATTTCCGTTATTTCCAGAAAAAAGGTGCTGATTTCCTTGCCTATGCTTTCTACCATATGCGGTGTGGATGGAGAAACTAAAAAAATAGCAGGAGCCACTGTTTCGCAGCAATGATCAGCCCAATGAAATTTTGCAGTTCCTTTGGTGATATATAAGATTTCGAAGGTATTTACATGAATGCCGCCCTTGGGGAGTTCATCGGTTTCACTAATCGTCAGTGTGTTGCTGATCCGTATTTTCAATCCCATTCACCTCGTTTGTATGTAAGTATGTCAACATAGTTCAATTACAATGTGTAACTATGAACATTAGTGCCCATACATCATGATCAAATGATTGTAAAGTGTGATACACAGTGCAATGACGGATTACACTCTATATTGTACACTTAATTAAGACAAATAACTAATAGCAGCTTAGTAAAACAACATCTTTTTTCGGGTGAAAAAATGAGGAGTGGAGGGGTGATTTCCATAGGCAAAATCGATGCACTTGCACAAACTGAAAGCGCTTTAAAAAATATTGCTAAATAAAGGAGCGAATTAAATGAGAAAAAAAAGAACAGGACTATGTACACTGCTCATCACCTTCCTCGTTAGTATTGCGGCAATTTCCTTTTCATTCGCGAATGCTGCGCATGCAGCCACTGACGATGAATTTCAGATTGGCGCATTTTTTATGCCGACTTGGCCCTATACGAATGCAGCACAATACGATTATTTAAAAGATGCGCATGTAAATCTAATTCAGTCCTTTTATCCTAATGACACTCAATTTAAAACGATCGAGCATATGAAGACAGCGCTTGACTTAGCAGAAGCAAGAGGGATTACAATACAAGTTTCCGATGAGCGAAGCGGATTTCTGATGAACAGCGCAACGAATCAAGATATCGATGCGATCGCCAGCACCTATAAAGATCATCCTGCAACCAGCGGATATTATATTATTGACGAGCCGGGGATGGCTGCACTTTCAAGAGCCGCATATGTCTATAAGCGATTTCTATATAACGATCCTGACTCGCAATCGAATGTTAATCTATTTCCCAGCAATGGAGTGCCGGGAACGACATATACGACTTATCTAAAAACATGGGTAAATGAAGTTGACGCACGTAATTTAAAGTATTTGACGATGGACCGCTATCCGTTTGTAGGAACCGGGACCGCTATTGATGGCAATTTTTATTTGGATATGAGAGATCTAAGAACTATCGGATTGCAGACGCATGTGAAGACAGCGCTCTATCTGCAGTCCGTGGGGCTTGGCAATGATTTGCGCAGGCCTAATGCCAATGAGTTAAGATGGCACATGTATAATTCTCTGGCCTATGGTGTTAAAGGGGTGTATTGGTTTACATGGTTTCAACCTAACATTCCTGGCTTTGATTTCAAACCCGCGATCATAGATAAAACAGGAAACAAGACGGATCTGTACGCTCCAGCCAGCCAGTTGGGTGCAGAAGTTACAGCTTTAGGACCGACTTTGATGGGTCTCACATCGCTGAACGTCTATGTTAATGGCAGCGTGCCCGCTGGGACTGTGGCAATTCCGCCGGACTATTTCTGGAAACCAAGTACAAATGATAATTTGCTGATATCACACTTTGCCAATGCTCAAGGACGAAACTATATTATGGTAGTAAATAGAGACCATATCAACAGCAAAACCCTGTCCTTCACCTTGCCTGCGAAACCTGTCACCATTACGGAAGTCTCCAAAGAGACTGGCTCCGAGGAAAGTACAAACTATTCCAGCACAACAGGTGAGGTAAGCGCGACATTCTTGCCCGGTGAGGGCAAGCTGTATGCACTGCCTGCCGGATTCGAGCTGCAGCCTAGTGCAGATGTGAATGATACGGACACGACAATTATTTATACCGGAAGCTGGTCGCTGCAATCCAAAAATGCCCAGAAAGAGGATGCACACTATACTACCACGAGTGGTGCCTCTATGGAATACACCTTTACTGGAACCGGGATTGAGCTTATTGGCGAAACAGGCCAAAGCGGCGGAGAAGTTGAAGTTTATCTCGATAATAAGCTAGAAGCTACCGTATCTACTTATGCAGACGCTGCAACAAAACAGCAGCAAGTCTTATTTCAAAAAAATAATTTAACCAGAGGTACTCACACAATAAAGGTCGTAAAGAAGACGGGCGGTTCTTTATACTTTGACATGCTGCGGGTAGAAATAGGATCGGGGCCTATCATTTCAGTTCCTACTGTTCCGAAAAGTCTGACAGCAGATCACAGCGACCCGAGCCAAATTGCTCTTACTTGGAGCGGGCAAGGATCCAACATTGATGCTTACAACGTGTATCGTGCGGAAAATGCGACAGGCGTGTATACAAGATTGAATACAAATCCGTTAACAGAACCCGCTTTCACGGACAGCGCTTTAGTGGCAGATACGACCTACTACTACAAGGTGACTGCAGCTAACGGTGTGGGAGAGTCCAAGTTTTCTCCGATTGTGACTGTAACTACAGCAGATGATTTGCCTGCCAAGCTGGAGCCGGTCTTAAATCAGCTTCACTTGAAAAATATATATAGGAGCGGCAGCCTGCAAACCGACCTAACACCACTTCCTGAGGGATATTTTTGGAAACCGGCAAGCACTACAGACAATATGAGAATAAGTCATTACACTAGCAATGAGGGGAGGAGCTATGTGCTGGTTGTGAACAGAGACTATGCAAATAGCAAAACCGTCACCTTCAATTTGAACGATAAGCCCAATAATGTCACTGAAATATCTAAGGAAACAGGTAAGCAAATCAGCACCAGCTACAACAGCTCCAGTGGGCAGTTGAGCGCTGCTTTTCAGCCTGGGGAACAAAGATTATATGCGCTATCTACAGATTTTACAGAGACATCCATAGCATTAATCAATGATACGGACACGTCTATTTCATACACGAACTGGTTTTCCAGCCATCCGTATCCACGGAATATCGGCGACTATATGGATGACATTCACTATACGACTGCGCAAGGTGCATATTTCGAGTATACGTTCACAGGCACGGGTATCGATCTTGTTTTCGAGACGGACCGTAATGGCGGTACGATGGAAGTCTATATAGACGATTTGTTGGATAAAACGGTAAATACTTATGAAAATGTAGTTAGTAAGGTGATGCAAACTGTATATCAAAGGAATGATTTGGAGTATGGGACGCATAAGGTCAAGGTTCTGAAAACTTCAAGCAGCGCTACTTATTTATTTTTTGATATGATTCGAGTGAAGAATAAGCAGGCACTCACCATCACTTTACCTGACCTACCGCAAAACCTGGCTGAAGTGACAAAGAATGCGCAGGAAATCACCATCGGCTGGACCAGTGAAGAGCCTAATTCTGTAGACTCTTATCATGTATACCGATCTAGTACGGAGGGCGGCAGCTACACGAAATTGAATGATGCACCGGTTATCGGAAATACCTATACAGACAGCGGACTCAGCCCAGATACGAACTACTATTATAAGTTAAAGTCTGTGAACGTAATTGGCCAGTCAGATTACTCAAATGCGATCAACGTCAGGACTAACTCCGATGCACCTGCAACCTCCTTAACGACTCAGGCAAGCTCGGTCTCGGGAGGGGAGATGTTTAAAGTGAAATACGGTCTAGGTGTTGTTACTGCAAGGGTGTATGCACAGGATATTTTCCTTACTTACGATCCTGCAGTCGTAGAATTTATTTCGGCTGTATCGATCAAAGATGGGGTCAGTCTGCTTGAGACTGTAACAAGCCCAGTTGGAAGTATTCAATTGATTTTAGCCAGTACAGGAGCAGGCAACGAGATCACTGCTCAAGCTGAAATCGTCGAGCTCACGTTCAGAGCTAAGCATGTATCGCGAGCAGCAACAAGTGAAATCAAGGTCAGCAGTGCTACTTTGGCAGACGGTCAAGGCATTGAATATGCGGCAGCATTGTCATCGATTAACGTTCAAGTTATATCGGGTTTTCCTGGTGATGTTAACCATGATAATAAAGTGACGATCGGCGATTTGGCCATCGTGGCCGCTAATTATGGCAAAGACACGAGCAGTCCGGATTGGGAGCAAATCAAGCAAGCCGATCTGAATGGAGATGGCAAAATCGATATCGAGGATCTAGTGATTATTGCCAGGAAAATCATAAAGTAGCATCATAAAATAGCGGTATAAAATAGCAGCATATAATAACAGGTTATGAATTAAGTAGACTATCAAACAGGGGGTGCGTTGCCTCCTGTTTGATGGAGTGTGAGAAGTAGAAGAAGTACTAAGCATGAGCAGTTTGGGGAGCAGGATGAGATAAGGAGGGGATGATTTTGCGGATTTGGATCGCTTTGCTGCTGATAGTTACACTTAGTTCACCAGTTCAATTTTTTGAAACGGCTAACGCGGAAACAGCTCAAGCTCCAATGTTTCTTTTGGATGTGAGTAAAGCTGTCGAGGGAAAAGTTACTTTGACCATGAGCGGAAAAAACATCGTGAACGTATATGGATACGAAGCCGTATTCTCTTATGATCCTGACAAGCTTGAATTATTGGGCGCCAAATCAAATATGGATGGCTTCTCTGTCTCTCCAATCATCAAAAATAACAAGATTACCATTGCCCACACCAAAATCGGCAGCGTAGCTGGAGATAGCGGGAATATGACCATCGGTACCTTAACTTTTAAGCTCAAGAAGCATGGGGAAACCACAGTGAAATGGGAGTCTATGAAGGTGGTAACCGACCAATCGAAGAGCACCCTAACAAGCGTTGGAAAAAGTGTCTCAATGGGCAAAGCCTTCATAGATTTGGTTGGGCACTGGGCGCAAGCGGATATTGAGCTGCTCGCTTCGATGGGCATCATCGATGGTATGGATGAAAATCATTTCGTTCCGGAAGCCAAGGTGACCAGGGCACAGTTTGCTGCGATGATTTCAAGAGCATTGACACTGAAAGCAACGGCTGATCCCAATCCATTTACGGATGTACCGGCGGATTCCTGGTATGCTGGAGTAGTAAGCAGCGCATACACCGCAGGAATTATCAAGGGGAGGACAGACAGCAGCTTCGCTCCTGAGCAAGATGTTACCAGAGAAGAAATGACGGTTATGCTTATGAGAGCGGGCAGGTATGCTTCTGCGGGAACGTTTGAGGAACAAGGTTCATTAGGTGCAGTAGGTGGAATAGGTGAAATACCGTTTGCGGATGCACACTCTTTTAGTGAATGGGCGATTAAAGATATACAGATTGCCGTTCGTGAAGGCATCATCAATGGCAGAAGCGACAATAGATTCGTGCCGAAGTCTCAGGCAAGCAGAGCAGAAGCAGCTGTGGTAATTAAGAGATTGTTGTCCAAACGCTCAAGTGGAGACACAACCGGAGAGATTTCTTGAGATGCTTTATATGGATGGAGTCGGCTAGCTAGCGGAGGAAGAGAAGGAAGAGAAGGGAGAGAAGGGAGAACAGAAAGAGAAAAATTGCTACTTTAACGATGTTTTTCATCGTAAAAACGCTGGTGCTACTCCAAATACTTGACTTAACGATGAAAAACATCGTTAAGTGAAAGTGCCCGCTCAACTCGGGAGAGGCGAACTGTTCCAGGGCTGCGCTTCCGTTAAAAAAACTTTACTATACTAGTAAGTTCATCAGAAAGAAGAAGTCTGCCCTCTCGGGACTGTTGACAAAAGCCAATTTTTCGAAAAAAGACTTTTAGATTCCCAGTGTTTATGCGGGTTGTCAAACGTCAATTTCGTCAAAAAGGTAATTTGTCAACAGTCCCCTCTCTGCAGGCTTCTTCTTTTTGGGTTAAATTTCGGATACAAAAATGTTGAGCGATAGTAGGGCTTTGCGCATGCATGCTGACCGATCGGGGGAATCTCAGAGTAATATGTTTGCGCTAATGACATCTGCGAAGGAATTTTTCTCAAGGTGATGGTCATGTTATGATGCTTGTATCCATACATATAAGGGAGACTTCAAGGATGGCTCGAAAACGATATGTGAATATGAATGCAGCGGCGACTATTAATTCTCTTAAGGATGTACGCAAATGGCAAAAGGAACGGAAAACGAAGGTCAAGGATCTCAGCTTTACCGTGTCTCAAAGCGAGAAAAAGGAGCTTGAATTCTTGCTTAACAATCGTGAGAAGACGACGATTACCTGGATCGGGCATTCCACGTTTTTGTTGCAAACGGCCGGTCTCAACATCGTGACCGACCCCGTCTGGGCCTCGCGCATGGGCTTCGCCAGGCGGCTCACGGAGCCGGGGCTCGCGATCCGCGAACTGCCGGAGATCGACGTGATCCTGCTGTCGCACGGACACTACGATCACCTGCACTACAGCTCACTGCGGGCGCTGCCTGGCCGCCCGCAGCTGCTCGTGCCGGAGGGACTCGGCGGCACGATTAAGCGCAAAGGCTTCGCCGCAGTGAGAGAGCTTCCCTGGTGGGGAAGCATGGAGATTGGCGGAGCAGCCTTTCATTTCGTGCCCGCCCAGCATTGGACGCGGCGCACGCTGTGGGACACCAACACATCCCACTGGGGTGGGTGGGTCATTCAAGGCGTTGAAGGCGCCGCTGCAACGAATGTCGGGGTGGCTGGCCATGCCCGCTATGACAGTACCGGTAGGACAGGCGACGATGGCGACTTGGCTGACGGCAATGGCAGCACCAACACAATTTACTTCGCCGGGGACAGCGGCTACTTTGAAGGATTTAAACAGATTGGCGAGCGCTTTGGCAAGCTGCACTATGTGCTGATGCCGATAGGTGCTTACGAGCCGGAGTGGTTCATGTCTATGCAGCATGTAACGCCTGAGGAAGCTGTACAAGCTTTCATGGACGTCAAGGGTGAAGTATTTATCCCGATGCACTACGGAGCCTTCAGGCTGGCTGATGACACTGCTGATGAGGCGCTTCAACGGCTTTACCTGGAGTGGAAGAGGATTGGCCTCGAAGAGTCCAGATTACAGTCACTGCTTCTTGGCGAGACTCTAATAACATAGGACTTTGTTTGAGGGGGGCTGTCATGAGAAAAATCCATACCATGATCATCACGGGATTTATACTCTACGCAGCAGTAATTAGTATATATCTAATGCAGGGAGATTTGTATGCCATCCCATCAGGGCTGCAGGGGACTGCTGCCGACCCGGCGACCTTTATGACGGGGGAACAAATTATCAAGGCAGAATCTCTCTCACGAATCAATTCGCTTGGCTATTTTATTCTGACTCCGATGCAGATAGGGCTGCTGCTGATTTTGCTCGGTGTGTCCGTACGTCTGCGTGATTTGGCTGGGCGCTGGTTTCGGCATTCCTTTTGGCAAATGGCAGCTTTTGTCGGCCTATTTCTTTTATTGTTCGATCTACTTTTTCTGCCGATTGATTATTTGCTGCTGAGGGTGAATCAAAGCTATGGCATCTCGAATGAAACATTAGCTTTATTTTTCAGCGACCATATCAAAAATTTCCTGATCAACGGCATCGGAACCTTAATTATAGTGGCTATCTTCCGGTTGTTGTTGAATAAAAGTCCACGTCGCTGGTGGCTCTGGCTGTGGCTTATTTCCATACCGCTCCTGCTGTTTGTGTCTTTCGTGCAGCCTGTTTTGCTGGATCCGTTATACAATGATTTTCAACCGCTTCAGGATCAAGGTTTGAAAAAAGAGATCTTAACTCTGGCAGAGCAGGCGGATATTCCTACAGATCAAGTGTATCAAGTGAATATGTCGGAGCGAACGAACGCAATCAACGCCTATGTGAATGGAATTGGTGGAAATGCACGGATTGTCTTATGGGACACCATTTTAAACAAGCTGCAAAAAGAAGAGATTTTAAGCGTAATGGCTCATGAAATGGGCCACTTTGTGGAGAAGCATATATACTGGGGAATCCTTTATGGCATGATTTTGAGCTTTATTGGTTTTTGGCTGGCATCCTATATTTACCGATATTCGATTCAGCGATGGGGGGCTGTGTGGGGGATTCATGGCGAGCGGGATTTAGCTGCTTTACCAGTGCTTTTGGCTATCGTGGCGGCTATGGGCTTTTTGTCAGCGCCAGCACAGAACACCTTTTCGAGAGTCATGGAACATCGGGCTGATACATATGCTATGAAAATAACCCATAACGGCGATGCTGCCATTCACGCTTTTCAGAAAATAGCCAAAGAAAACCTGGCACCCGTCACCCAGCCTAAGCTGATCAAGTGGTTTCGGGGCTCACATCCAACGATTGCCGAGCGGATTGTGTACTTTGAACAATATGCAAAAGAATGAGGCACAAGCGGATAAAAAGCTGGTTGCAAGCTAAGCTGGAAATAAACTCGTGAAAACCGATGTCAATCCGAATCGGTTTTTATTTATATGTTGACAATGATAATCATTATCACTAATATGGAATTAGATAAAAAGAATTTTAATAATCTTAAGCCCATCGGAGGGAAATGAATGTCCAATATTATTATTGTTTTTGCAAGCATGACTGGAAATACAGAAGAAATCGCAGATGCCATTGCTGAAGGTATTCGCGCTGAAGGTATAGAACCCGTTGTAAAATCAGTCCTCGATACGAACGTTAGTGAACTCTCCGACTACGAAGGAATCCTGCTTGGAGCCTATACATGGGGGGATGGCGATCTTCCTGATGAATTCCTCGATTTTTACGATGAGATGGATGATCTTGATTTGCATGGGCGCAAAGCAGCCGTATTTGGTTCGGCGGACTCTTCCTACTCGGAATATGGAGCGGCAGTCGACATTTTGATCCGTAAGCTTCAGGAACTGGGCGCAGAGAACGTCCTGGAAGGAATGAAGATTGAGCTGAACCCGTCTAACGAAGAGAAAGCAAGCTGCAAGGAGTTCGGCAAGCAATTCGTAAGCATTCTGAATGCGGCTAAATCAATTTGTTGAACCGAAGGAGGAACCAACTTTTGGGCGCGATGCACCTGATTGAAGATTACAAGCTTGAAGAATTATTGAGATGCCCATACCGGTTTCATAAGCAAAAAGAGCAGGAGGATCAAGCTGCTTCAGATGTGAATTGGAGACAGTTAGTGCAGTATGCAGTAAGTCATACGATCAAAGACTACTATACCTTGCCTGCTTCCCAAAGAAAGAGTCTCAACGTAGCGGACCTGGTCAATAGACATTGGAGCAACCGGGGCTATAAGTTTGAATCCAGAGAGCATTTCTGGGAGATCAAAAGGAAAGTGATTTCTCATCTATCAAACACCTTGACTTCGCAGCAGCATGAAGAGAATCCAATGGTTCTTTTTGAAAAATGGGATACATATGTCAGCCGCCTTGATTTGCAAATGTCCTTGATTTTCCAAGCTATTTTCGGGCATCCTAACGCTTCAAACAGCGCTTATACCGTGCAAAAATTTATCGTTGATAACGACGACGAGGTCATAACCGCTTTTCAGCATATGGCGGCTGTTTTTTGCTTCAGTGCTTTTGCCAGATTGCCCGAAAAAATCGAAGTATTCACTATTCTAGACGGTAAAAAGCGGACCTTCTACCCCGATGAGCATACCATTGAAGCTTCTATGGATTATATGCGCCTTATCCGCGATTTTCTTCCGGAGGCTGTTGAAATAAAAAAGTTCGATGCAAAGAGCGAATGCCGCAGCTGTCCTTTTCAAAATGATTGCTATAGTCGCTTTGAAACTGAAACTGTTCCAACTAATTATAACGTTTGTTAGCGAGAGGGATGGGATACACTTGGGTGTGTTATATGAAATTGTAACGAGCTCCTTGGAGCAGCAACTGGAGAAAGAAACCGAAGATATGAATAGACAGCTGGAACAGATTTTAACGAAAACAATAACAGATACAATAACAGATACAAAAACAAAAATCAAAAATGATGACAAGCCTGTGGAGTTGAGAATATGTTAAATAACCCCAAGAACGAGCCAACTCGATATTTATTTCATTTTTCTTCTATTAAGATTTGTGAAGATGCTTCCTTGGTTGCGGCCCCGCTTGGCAGGGGGATATTGAGAAAGCAAAAGGAAAGTCATGAATGGGAAAATTTATCACGGGGACTGCCCAATAATACGCATGTAAACCGCCTGCAAGTATGCGGAAATCAACTGTATGCCTGTACAAATAACGGGCTCTTCAAATACGGGACAAATGAATGGCTGGAAACAGAGCTGGCTATCACCTGTTACCAATATAAAGAGCTGGAAGGGAACTGTTTTGCCACAACCCAATATGGTCTATGGTGCCGAACTTTAGGCGAATGGAAGAAAACGGCCTATTCCAATACAATTGTATATGATTTTTTATACTTGCCTCATTTTGTGATACTTGCACTTGCGCAGGGGCTTGCCATTTATGATCGTTATATGGATTCGTGGATGGAGTTTCCGATGGAATCTGCTATTACAAGCCTGGCTGTTTATCAGGGCCACATACTAGGAATAACGGACAAAGGTGATTTGTTAAAAGGGGACAAAAAAGGCGGCTTCGAAATTATTCATTTCGAGGATCATTTCCTTTTTTCCATCATTGCCAAAGGCAACGAGGTGTACGTTTGTTCCGAGCGCGGCTTGTACCGGTTAAGTTATTTCCGTGGAGATATCACCCTTGTGTCCATCAAACTGGGCTACCCCATTACCGACATAGACAGCGACGGCGACAACCTCTATTTGGCCACTTTATTTCAAGGCATTCAAGTATTAGATATGCTTTAGAGAAGCGTGTTTTTTACTTGTTGCTGCTGTCTGTGCAGATGCCTAATGCCTATTGCTAGATGCTAAAGCAAAATGCTAAAGCTAACTTCTTTTCTCCTCTTGGCTGCCTCATTTTCATTACTTGCCGCCTTGCTATTCTTCGACTTCACTCTATTTGGATTTACTTATCCTCTTTTATGATCAATTGCAAAGCTTTCCTCCTTAGCATGTCAAAGTTGAACGACTCTAGCGTCTGAAAAAGTGCAAAAGTGCAGGAATTTTGTTCAATATTAGTTCCTCGCCGAGAAATACCTGCGATTGCGAGATTGTGCAGGAATTTAGGGCTTGGATTACTCAAAATGGCAATAGAAGGGGCAAAATCCTGCATTTTTGCAGGAATGTATGTTAATTTGCCTGGAAATGGTCGAAAAAGATGTACATTCTGCATTTTTTGGCCGCGCATGGGGTTGGGTGGTCTTGCCTTTGAATCAACTTTTATAGATTGTGTAGACGCGGCGGATTTATCTTAAAATCCTTATAAGCAAAAAACAAGCATCGACTCTCATCTATGAAAGTGATGCTTGTTTATATACTAATATCGTATTGAATTAGCTATTTTAATTAACTATTTCAATTAACTATTCCAATTAGTGATTCAATTAATCATGTTTATTGATCATTTCAATTAGTCATTTCTTCGAGTCATTTGCTGCCACACTGAACCCTCAGCGGTATGTCCGCCTTCTATGCGCTCTAAAGCTATTTTAACTTGCATCCGTACCTCAAATTCAGAGTCGTCAGCCGCTTCCTGTAAGGCAGCTAAAGCAGTTTCATCGCCAACCTCGTAGAGAAACCGGGCTGCGCGCCAGCGTACCAGCTTGTTGGTGTCTTTAAGCGCCTTGATCATTGCTGGGATTGCTGAAGGATCGCCAAGATCAGATAGCGTATCGCCAGCCGTTCTTCGTACTGCAGGCGTATGATCCTCCAGGGCACGATAAAGGTAGGGCAATACTTCGGGCTCTTTGATATCGCCGAGATAGACGGTAGCCAGCCTCCGGACAGATACCTTCTCATCCTCCAGAGCCTGGATAAGAAGGGGGAGCGTTTCAAGCGAAGGCTTCACTCCTTGAAGCGCAGCATAACGTTTCTTCCAGTCAGGATCGCGCAGCAGCTCAGCTGTAGCACTGGCACTTAATGCTGACTCTGCTTCCAGCGGAGAATCTTCAGGGGTTTCCTGCATAGCATGGGAAACAAGGTCACTTAAACGCGCATCGTCATAAGAAGCATCCAACTCCTGGACAACTTCGTTAGCTATATCCTTAAGTTCGCCATAGCGGACTCCCAGTTCTTCAAGCTTGCGTTCCCTAATCAGGTTTGGCGATGCTGTACCTGCTTGTATGGCTGCTTGAGAGAAGCGATCTGGCATGGCAACCCGGGCTTCCTCCACACCGCCTCGTACACGAACCTGCAAGGGAATGCCGCGGAACATCTGTACCAGAACATGAGCCTCCCCGTAAGAGCTATCCGCTTCCTGCACAGCTTCAGCTTCAGGCGCTCTGTTCTCCGCTGTTGGAGCTTCACCAAACACCTTGCGGGCTTCTCCAAGGATAAGCTGCCAATCTCCTTTGGGGGTGCGGTCTACAGCAATGAAATCTGCTGCATGAAAAACACTTTTCACCCCTGGAATAGTAAGCAACTTTTGCATGTAGTCTGGGGCAGTTTCACTGTTATCGCGTGTATAAGTGATGCGAATGCCCTGAGCTAGTGACTCGTCCATATTCAGCTTCATAGAATTGGGACTGGGCGTAGGCTCTATGGAAATAATTTTCACGATTTCTTCGCTCCTTCATCCTATAAATTTTAAGTGTGAGTGTATCTTGATGATCCAGAGTATGAGGTTGACGAAGAATATACAGTCTGAATCATTGAAATAAACGCCTAGTGGGACTGTTGACAAAGTACTTTGATGTGCGTGTACGTGAAGTTGGAGCATGGAGGGAGGGAATCGCTGTGGTTTCAGCCGCTATTAAAGATTCGTTCCTTTGAATGGAATGGATGTGGAGGTTGGAACAAATCTTTAAAGACGGATGCTAATGCTTTTCCACCCATACCCTATCCCTTATCCCTTATCCCTTATCTCTTTCAGCTACAATCGTACGAACACCATAATCAAACGGACAACCAGCAAGGGTTTTCTCTTGGTTTGGAGGAGATTTCCTACCAACTGCAATACTTTTTTGACTGTAAGCCAATCAAAGTAAGATAATAGTGCCAACTAATGCCCAATTACACACTTTTACATACTTTAACAATACTTTAACACTGTAAACCTTAACTTTCTAATTATGCTGAAAAAACCCGGACGAGTATCGTCCAGGCATCTCAATCTATAACAGGTGATTAGTCCAAATCAACAAGATTGCGGCCTAGGGTCTCATCCAATGTTTTTGTTAAATCAAATACCGTGTGGGCTAAATCCAGATTTTCAAAGGATACCTCACATTCCTCGCGATAAGCCATTTCCTCTTCAAAATGAGATAGATAAAGCCGGATATTTTCTTCCGAATCGCCGCTTTCCCGCATCCTTTTCTCCAGTATATCCCTGTCGGCATAAATGAAAACCCGCACCACACGATCCCCGTACAATTCCTTTAGTGTGGCCGCGCCAAAACGGTTAAGAATTAAATAAATATTATGTCCGGCCAAAAACATTTGTTGAATATCGTTGCTTTTAATTCCATAAAAATGATGATTAATAGTGCCTATTTCAATAAATTCATTACGTTCTTGAGCATCTGCAAATTGCTTAGATGTGATAAAGTGGTAATCTTGCCCGTCAAACTCGGTTGGGCGCTGCGGTCTGGTGGTGTAAGAAATAACCTGCTTTAAGCCTAAGGTTGAGCCAGACATTTCTGCTACCGTTTTACGCCCTGCGCCATGTGGACCTGTAAAAACAAAAATCATTTCTTTTTCCTTTAAAGTGTACATAAATGTGCCTCCTTTAGTAGAAAACGATTTTTGTAAAGAGCAGGATCACCAAATGCAGCGAAGTCGCCCTTGCTGCATTGGTGGATACATGGTTTTATTTTACATCTTTCCTGACAAACGGTAAAGCAAAAGAAGTAATTGGTAAGCGATTTACTTTTTGGGTCTCTTGCCGCCTCTTGGGCTTCCTGTGGCCCCTTTGCCTTTTTGAACTCTGGCTGCAGCGCTTGATCTGTTGTCGCGTCCACGAGTATCGGCAGCTCCTGACCTGCTAGCAAAGCCGCGTTCAGGATTCGCTCCGGCTTTCGGTGTTCTTCCAGGATCTACGGTCTTGCGTCCAATCTTGATTCCACGTGTTTGCTCTGCGCTATCCCGGTTGCTGCGCTCGGTTCTTTCTGCTGCGTTCCTCATGTTTCCTGTTCCTGAGCGTTCGCCATACGGACTTGCCGCAGCTGTCCGCGCGCGTCCGCCTTCCTGGCCTCCGCCTGAACGTGCTCCGCGGCTGCGCTCACCGCCTGCCTCAGCACTAGGCTTGCGCCCGCCAGCGCCCCGCGTGTCCG
This sequence comes from Paenibacillus eucommiae, assembly GCF_017874215.1. Classification (GTDB taxonomy): domain Bacteria; phylum Bacillota; class Bacilli; order Paenibacillales; family NBRC-103111; genus Paenibacillus_AI; species Paenibacillus_AI eucommiae. The sequence continues at coordinate 189,076 of NZ_JAGGLB010000013.1, read as the reverse complement.
CCCCGCGGCCACCAACACTGCGCCCTTCGGCGCTCCAGCCGCCAGCACCGCGCGTGTCTGCCCCGCGCCCGGAAGCGCCCCGGCCTTCAGCGCCTCTTCCGCCAGCGCCGCGCGTGTCTGCTCCGCGTCCTGAGTCGCCGCGTCCTACAGCGACTGATCCTGCAGCACGCCGCGTTGCTTCAGTGCCGCGTGAAATCCCCGCGCGTCCTTCAGTTACGCGGCCACTAGCACCACGACCGTTGGCTCCACCGCGGCCATCGGCGCCACGTCCGCCGCCTCGCGCAGCTGCGCGGCCACCAGGCCTGCCGTCTTTGCTTGAGCGTGGCTTCCTGCCATCGGCTTCGGAAGTGTATACCTTTTTGCCTGCTGATGCTGGCCTCGTTCTGCCACCAGATTTCAGTAAGGTCATGCGAATACCTTTTTCGATCAATTCCAGATTGACCATATCTCTTGGTGTCACGAAGGTGACAGCTACACCGGTTTGCCCGGCTCGTCCAGTCCGGCCTATGCGGTGGATATAGCCTTCAGCATCCTGCGGAATGTCATAGTTAAAGATATGTGTAATGCCTTCAACGTCAAGTCCGCGGGCGGCGACATCCGTTGCTACCAGCAGTTCGATTCTGGCTTCACGGAATTTCTTCATGACCTGCTCACGTTTGCCTTGGGAGAGATCGCCATGAAGCTCGTCCGACATAAAGCCGCTTTCCTGCAAGGCTTCGTTCAGCTCGCTTGCTCTGCGCTTTGTACGGCAGAAGATCATAGCCAGATATGGCTTGTATTGAATGATGGAGCGGATTAACGCATCCTTCTTATCCTGGTCCGATACTTCAACGATGATCTGTTCGATCTCCTCCAAAGTAACTTGTTTCGCTTTAATTTGAATTTCCAGCGATTCCTTCATATAGCGTTTGGCCAGCGTTCTCACTTGCTCTGGCATAGTAGCCGAGAACAGCAGGGTCTGTCTGCGCGGTGAAGTTTGTGCGATGATTTCCTCTACATCCTTCAGGAATCCCATATGCAGCATTTGATCCGCTTCATCTAAAACAAGCATGCTAAGCTTATAGAATTCTACAGATCCGCGGCGTAAATGATCAAGCAATCTTCCCGGCGTGCCTACTACTATATGTATATTTTTTTGCAGCTTTCTGAGCTGACGTTCTACATCTTGTCCACCATAGGCTGCCAGTACAGTTGCTCCCACGAGAGGGGCAAGCTCATTTAGCTCTGCAGTGATTTGAATAGCCAATTCCCGGGTAGGAGTTAGTATCAGGGCTTGAACATGTTCTTTTTCTATATCTATTAACTCCAGTATGGGAAGAACGAAAGCTAATGTTTTTCCAGTACCAGTCTGGGCTTGTGCAATAATATCGGTTCCTGAAAGCAGGGCGGGAATACTTTGCCGCTGGATCGGCGTTGGCTCGACCACTCCGGATTCCTTTAACCTTTGAACCAATTGTTCTCTTATACCTAGTGAAGCAAATCCGTTTGACATTTCGGTTCGCCAGCTCCCTTGTTTCTACATAATTTAATGTGATATCACTCCATTCTACAGCAGAAGGAGGAAAAATAAAACAGCGGATAGCCATTCTATCCGCTCCATGTTGTTTTAACAGCAGATTTTATCGCTGAGCAGCAGGTTGGGGGGGAGGTACTTGTTCAGTTCCAAATACATCCGTCACAAGCTTATTAAATTGTAAAAGATAAGGTTGAAGCGAATTCCCTTTCCAGCTTTCTTGGGCGTAACGGTTCATTTCATTGACAAAATCACGGTTCGCAGAAATATAGACATCTTGTAAATATGGCGCGCTGTAACGGATTTTATCAGCCAATACTTGTTTGAAGCGATGAGCAAGCAGGTCATGATGTATAGCTGTTTCTGCATTGTTGGCGCCATTGTTCAGCTTGTTAGGATCCATGGAATCAGATTCTGGCGTATCGGGATTGTAAATGCCGGTTACTGTACCCTGATTATTCGTTTCTCGGGTCTTTCCCTTGGTACCAGTAGCTGTACTATCCATCATTACAGCTACATAAGCCCGCTGATCCGTCGTCATAACAATAGCCGCATTGACGCCGTTAGCAGCCGCAACAATATTAGAAAGGGATTGGCTGTAGGATAACAAGCTGTTATTATGGGTAACGGGCCCAACAAGCTGCTGGGTTTGATAAGATCTTTCCGAGTCCGTCTTGTCTTCCCCCTGTAGTCCATAATTCATTTTTGCCGGTTGTTTGCCTACGGAGCAGGCGGATAAAAGCAGCAGTAAAAGGAAAGCGGCAGTTAGCCGATAATAGTTCTGAACGCTCATTTAGGACAGGCCTCCTTGGATTTTGGTCTCCTTCTATAGGATGGTATGGAGGCTTTCTTAATATGCGTTGGATATTTATCCACCTTTTATGTATAAAGAAGTTCAAATAAGGAAATCTAGAGGGAAGGAAAACATTGATGCAGCGCTGTATAAGAACAATTTGTGAACTTCGCTACAGCGATTGACAAAAGGTTTTAACGAATTTATAGTTAATAAATGTGGTACGATTAATAGACAATGGCGAGTTCTGTGCAGTAAAAATAATGGTTCAAAAGTGGGGCTGATAGAAATGAATCGATTGAAAAAAAATTGGCGTCTAATTCCCCTTTTTGCGGTATTGACGTTTCTGCTAACCGGTTGTGGTAATCCAACGATTTCCGCTTTGGTTCCCAAAGGTCCAGTAGCTTCAGAGCAATTTGATTTAATGAAGCTTAGTCTGTTTATTATGGCCTTAGTTGTTGTTGTCGTTTTTGCTATTTATGTATTTGTATTGATTCGCTTTCGTGCACGGAAGGGTCAAACAGGTGTACCTAAACAAGTAGAAGGAAATCACGTTCTTGAAATTATTTGGACAGTTATTCCTATCCTGCTGCTGCTAGTGCTTGCAGTACCTACTGTTGCTTACACATTCAAGCATTCGACCGATTACAGGCAGGATCCAGATGCCCTTCAAGTAAAAGTCACTGCTTATCAATTCTGGTGGCAGTTCGAATATCCTGATTTGGGAATTGTTACCGCTCAGGATTTGGTTATACCTACTGACAAGAAAATTGCCTTTGAGCTAATTTCTGCCGATGTTAACCACTCCTTCTGGGTACCGTCTCTGGGTGGGAAAATAGATACAAATCCTGGTATGGCTAACGTCTTCTATTTAGAGGCAAGTGAGATTGCTTTATTTCAAGGGAAATGTGCCGAGCTATGTGGAGCCTCACATGCTTTGATGGACTTTAAGGTTAATTCCAAGAGTCCTGATGATTTCAACGCATGGGTAGAAAGTATGAAAGCTCCGACCGCCATTCCAGCAAACGCACAAGCTGGAGAGCAGCTGTTTAAAGATAACTGCATGTCCTGTCATGCTGTAGATGTTAGCGGATTGGGGTTAGGGCCGAATCTTAACGGATTTGCAGATCGATCCATGCTTGCTGGCGTTTTGGAGCATACTCCTGAGAATATGGAACTGTGGATCAAGGATCCTCTTGAGCAGAAGCCAGGCAACAAGATGCCTGCTTTCGGTAAAGAAGCTGGTGGTCCGCTTGACGACAATCAAATCAAAGACATCGTCCAGTATCTGGAGTCCTTGAAATAAAACACTTAAATGTCTACGAAAGTCAGTTTTCCTAAGGGAAAACGCTAAAGGAGGTAAATGCGTTGGCTCACACTCACACGGTCAAACGATACAGCGGTTTAATGGATTGGCTTACAACAGTCGATCATAAAAAAATCGGAATTCTGTATATGCTGGCAGGCGGCTTCTTCTTCATCTTAGGAGGACTTGAAGCGATTCTTATCCGGATTCAGCTTGCATTTCCCGATCAGAAGATTTTTATCGGGGATACGTTTAATCAATTAACGACTATGCACGGAACGACGATGATTTTCTTTGCAGCGATGCCCATCATCTTCGGATTTATGAATGCAATTGTACCTTTACAGATTGGTGCAAGAGACGTAGCATTCCCTTTCTTGAATTCATTGGGCTTCTGGCTGTTCTTTGCCGGAGGAGTACTAATGAACACCAGCTGGTTCCTTGGTGGAGCGCCGAATGCTGGTTGGACAGGTTATGCACCCTTATCTATTCTACAGGATAATACGGGGAATTTTCTGGGTACGGATTTCTATGTACTAGGTCTGCAGATTGCTGGTATCGGTACGCTAATTGGTGGTATTAACTTTTTGGTTACGATCGTTAACATGCGTGCGCCAGGTATGACCTACATGAGAATGCCGATGTTTACATGGACAGTTCTAATTACATCAGCGCTTATTCTTCTTGCTTTTCCAGCAATCACAGTTGGACTTGTAGAGTTGATGTTTGACCGTTTGTTTAACGGAGCTTTCTTCGATGTAAATCGAGGCGGGAACACCGTCTTATGGCAGCATTTATTCTGGATTTTCGGGCACCCGGAAGTTTACATTCTGATTTTGCCTGCTTTCGGTATCGTTTCTGAAGTTGTTTCAACGTTCTCCAAAAAACGGTTGTTTGGTTACAGCTCCATGGTATTTGCAACCATACTTATCGGCTTCTTGGGCTTCATGGTTTGGGTTCACCATATGTTTACAGTAGGTATGGGACCAGTAGCTAACTCGATTTTCTCTATCGCTACAATGGCGATTGCTATACCAACGGGTGTGAAAATATTCAACTGGTTGTTTACATTATGGGGTGGGCAGATCCGTTTTACTACAGCTAACATGTGGGCAACGGCATTTATCCCAACATTCGTAATGGGGGGAGTTACCGGGGTTATGCTCGCGGTTCCTGCGGCAGACTTCCAGTATCATGACACATATTTCGTTGTTGCCCACTTTCATTACGTTATCGTTGGTGGTCTAATCCTTGGATTGTTTGCCGGAGCCTATTATTGGTGGCCTAAGATGTTTGGCCGTATGCTTAATGAAACTCTTGGTAAAATTCATTTCTGGACGTTCTTTATTGGCTTCCATTTAACATTCTTTCCACAGCATTTCCTTGGACTTATGGGGATGCCGCGGCGCGTATTCACCTACCAGCCGGGGAATGGGTTAGAAGAAGGGAACTTTATAAGTACCATTGGGGCTTTCCTGATGGGAGTCGGAATGATTGTTTTCCTTATTAATATTATTATTGTAAGCAGGAAAAAAGCAGACGCTGCTGCGGATCCATGGGATGGACGCACGCTGGAGTGGACCATGTCTTCACCAGCACCGGAGTATAACTTCAAACAAACTCCGCTCGTACGTGGTTTAGATGCACTCTGGAAAGAAAAGATGGCTGGCAATAAAGAAATGATTCCTGCAGAACCTGTTGGATCCATCCACATGCCTTCACCATCCATTCTGCCGCTGCTTATGTCAGTCGGATTGTTCATAGCTGGTTATGGATTTATATATGGCCATCACTGGGTCGCTGGTGCTGGAGTTGTTATGACATTTATTTGTATGATCGTACGTTCTTTATATGACGATCACGGTTTCCATATTGAACCTGAAGAATTGGAAGAGAAGGGGGTTAAGGCATGAGTACCGATACGCATGGCTCTCATGGCGTTCTGCCTGCAAATCCAGAAACGGCAACCCTTGAAGGAAAAAATAAAGTCCTTGCCTTTTGGTTCTTTCTAGGCGCGGAGGTCGTTTTATTCGGCTGCTTGTTCGCCACTTATATCGCTCTTCGCAATTCCGTACCAGTTGGTCCTACAGCTGAAGAAATATTTAACCTGACTACGGTTGGCTGGTCTACATTCATCTTGTTGACGAGCAGCTTGACAAGCGTACTGGCTATGATTGGTATGCACAAGCATAATCTTAAAGCTACACTGTTCTGGTTAGCAATTACTGTTCTTTTGGGTCTTGCCTTTCTTGGTCTGGAGATCTATGAGTTTTATGAGTATGTGCATGAAGAGCACACTTTTACAAGTAGTGCGTTTGCAACCTCATTCTACACATTGCTCGGTTTCCATGGAGCACACGTTGCATTTGGGGTAGCCTGGATTTCCTTGCTGATTGGTCAAGGATTAAAGAAGGGGCTTACTGTTGTAACAGCACCGAAGTTTTATGTAGCTAGCTTGTACTGGCACTTTGTAGACTTAGTGTGGGTGTTTATCTTTACAGTCGTTTACTTGATGGGGAAGGTGGGTCACTAAGATGAGCAGTAATACTCATGAAGCAGCCGCACCAAACAAACGTATCAAGCACGAGTCGCCAAGAAACCATTACATGTCTTACATTATATCGATATTATTAACAATGCTGGCCTTTGCCGTAGTTCTTTACGGCGGGCTGGATCGCTCCTTTATTATGGTTTTCATTGTTTCTTTGGGATTTGTGCAAGCAACCATTCAATTGTTGTTCTGGATGCATGCTAAGGAAAGAGGACACTTTCTGCCTTTACTATTTATGGTAGGTGGATTGATAGTGGCAATTACAGGAGTTATTGCAGCTTTATATTTGACGTGGTGGTAAAATAAATTGAAGAGGTGGCTTTGTTCAAACTTAGCTGCCTCTTCTTTTTTAAAAGCAATGGTGGAAAGGAGCAAGTGCAGTGGATCAAATGAACCATGCAGGCGGATTCTTTGAAATGTGGAATCCTATACTTCTGCTCTTATTAATTGTAATTGGATATGTGTACTGGAATCTGGTAGGCCCTGAGCAGCGAATATTTAAAGATGCCGAGCCGGTTGAGCGAAATAAAAAGCTGCTTTTTTATACCGGTTTATCGCTTTTTTATATAGCACAAGGAAGTATTGTTAACTATATTGGACATCACTATTTATTTAGTGTGCATATGCTTCAACAAACTATTTTATATTTAATGGTACCGATTTTGATTTGGAGAGGGCTGCCAGCTTGGCTGCTGCGTCCGTTTTTATACAAGGGATTCTTTGGTAAGATATTCACCTTTTTAACAAGACCGTTAATCGCTATTTTCACATTCAATATGGTATTCTCTATCTATCACATGCCTTTTATCATGAATGGTTTAATGCAGAACGAATGGCTGCTGTTTGGATATCATTTAATCCTGCAGATCACGGCGTTTACGATGTGGTTCCCTATTTTCTGTCCATTGCCGGAGAAAGATAAGCTGAGCGATATGCAGAAGATCGGTTATATATTCGCTAACGGAGTTCTACTTACCCCAGCCTGTGCATTAATTATTTTCGCAAAAACTTTATTATATGATATGTACTCCTATTCCAATGTTCCATTTGCGCATTTACCTGCGTTGGATGATCAGCAGCTTGGCGGAGTCATAATGAAAATTATCCAGGAAATCGTATATGGGGCTGTATTAGCACATATTTTCTTTAGATGGTATCGCAGGGAGCGTCAAGATGATAAGGATGATTATCCGCAAGGCTATGAGCCTCAACAGGGCTGATGCGCCTCCGGGTAACTGAATAGGCTATAAGGATGGGATCTTATTATGCAAGTATTACCCACGATCAGTACGTTTTTTATAGTAATTAGTGCGATCTTTGTCGGGTTTGGCTGGTATCATATCGTGAAAGGACATCGCGAAACCCATCAGAAGCTGATGGTAATGGGTGCAATTTTCGCATTAGCCTTTTTCATTATATATATGTCGCGGACCTTATTTGCAGGCAATACAGCGTTTGGTGGGCCAGAGAGTCTAAAACTTCCCTATCATTTGTTTCTATTTTTCCATATTGCCTTAGCAACATTAGGTGGGGTTTTGGGATTGGTCACACTATGGTTTGCTTACAAGAAGAAATTTTTCAAGCATAAAAAGGTTGGACGTGTAGCGGCGATCACATGGCTATTAACTGCTCCAACTGGAGTAGCGGTATACGTACTGTTGTATGTTCTTTATCCAGGTGGCCATACGAAGCCTGCTATTGATGCTATTTTTGGTTTATAAAATGGGAAAAGTACTTTGCTGCGTCCTTTGAGGAGGATGTTCGAGACTTGGGTGCATGGTGGAGGGAATGGATGTGGGCTCCAGCCGCTGTTAAAGATTTGTTCCCTTGAATGAAAATGAATGTAGGGTGGAACAAATCTTTAAATGCGGACGCTATCGCTCTTCCACCCACATCCATTCCCACTCTCTGCTACAAAGTGCCGAACAAACCATTCTCAAACGTACACCAGAAGTCTGTTTCCTGACCGAAAGGGATAGTGAACATAAGACTGCACTAGGTTCTCCTGTTCCGAATATGCTATAGCCCTAACGCTTTACCGCTGCAAAGCACTCGAACTTTTCTTAATTGTATAAAAAGACGGAGCCAAGGTTACGGATTTCACGTAAACGACAGGCTTCGTCTTTTTTTTTTGAACCTTAACACTTCAGCCCACAGCCACTCCTTCCCCCTAGCACTAGCGTCACGAATACGTTCCTCAAAGAACGCCGCAAGGCGACTTCCTCAAAAAAAGGCTCTTGTCAAATACCCATTCATATGTGTATACTGTTTATATAGATATACACACATAAACACCTAAACACAGCAGGGGGATAGAATGGATAAATTTCGAGATTCCTGGTGGCTGGCAATATGGGAGATTCGAAGTAAATGGATATCTCTGGTCTGGAGTTCTTTATTCAATATTTACTGCGTATTTGCAATTATTTCATTGACTAACCAAGCTCAGAATGCTGAAGCTCATGAGATTTATCGTTTAATATTGGCAGGAACAGTGAATTTTTTCGTATTGATTGTGATGCAGAATTTAGGTGTTCTTCAATTTCATCGGAGGTATTTTCGTTATTGGAAGACGGATATATACACGAAAAGACTTGCTTTTTTTAAGCAAATGCCAATTAGTAATGTGGTTCTTGTACGCAGCAGGTTGATCATATATCTGCTCTCACTTGGTTTGATGTCGTTTGTTTTTTTTATTCCCTATTATTTTTTAATGCGAATTGATCAACTTTTTATGCTGACAGTGAATGAATATATAGCCTTTGCTCTGTTTTGGTTAGGAGTTTCAGCAATTTTGGGAAGTTTGAGCATTTATGGAGAGTTTGCGGGGAGCGGTAAGTTGTATCTCCGACTTTTATTGCTTAGTTATGTAATTTTTTTAATAGGCGGTCTATGTATAACATACTTCTTAGAAACTCCAATATGGACTTCCTCTATGGAATTAATTCGATCGTATGGATATATAGCATCCGCTGTCTCTCTGGGGACAGGAGTTCTAGTCCTTTATGTAAGTGAAATCAGAGTCAGGAAGCTGTTGGAGAAAAGGAGCCTGTAATAGCTGCAGAGTTCAGGAAGAAGGTGTGAGCCTTGCATATCCCCATTCATATATCTCCGGATCATGCGGAGCCGATGTACCATCAGATTGAAACTCAGCTTAGATCGCTTATTTTGAGCGGCCAGCTTCCTGAAGGCACCTTGCTGCCATCAATTCGTGAATTTGCTCATGATTTATCCTGCAGCGTGATTACTATTCGTAGGGTTTATCAGGATTTGGAGGCAGAAGGGATGCTCCGAACGAAGCAGGGTACGGGTACATTTGTGGCCAAGGTTGGCGTTTCAAAGCTGGAAAATTACCGTCAGAGTGCTGTTGTGCAAGCGATGAAAGCAGCGATAGAGACCGGCATGCAAGTGAAATTTACTGTGGAAGAGCTGCGGCAGCTGTTTGAAGAAGCTTTGTTGCAAATTGTTCAAGACAAAGAAGGCTGGATAGGGGGAGAAAACAAGTCATGAAGACACTGGATCCGCTTATGTCTATTAGACTGAGGGGCTTGTCGAAACCACTCGGAAAGCTCACTCTAGGTCCCCTTGATCTGGAATTGGAGGCTGGCTATTTTACGGCTATATTAGGGAAAAATGGCTCCGGAAAAAGCACGCTTTTTCGGCTGTTGATGAATATGCTCAAGCCAGAGCAGGGAGAAATCGAGCTGTTAGGGGCTGGCTACCCCTTGGAGGAAGTGGCGTTGAAACGGCGAATCGGTTACGTGCCGGAAACCATGAATTGGCAGGAGATTGAATGCCGGACGATCAAAGAGCTCACAAGGCTGGTTTCCAGGTGGTATCCAAGCTGGGATAAGCAGCGTTACGATAGGCTTATGACAGAGTTCGAGCTGCAGGATAATTTCAAGCTTGAAGTGCTGTCGAAGGGAATGCAGCGAAAGCTGGCTTTCATTTATGCCATCTCACATAATCCCGATGTGCTGCTGCTCGATGAGCCGAGTTCAGGCTTAGATCCTTTCGCTTGGCGTATTATGATGAAAGAGATCGGGCGTTTCATGGAAAGTGGAAATAAAACCGTGCTGATGGCGACACATATTTTAGAAGAGATTAAGCTTATGGCAGACTATATAGTGTTCATGCATGACGGCCAGCTCTTGGGTAAGTATGAGAAGGACACACTCATGGATGGATGGAAAGCCTTCTGGGTTGGAATGTCAGCGTATAGTAAACTGCAGCTTCCTGGTGTTGTGCAGATTGAAGATAGTTCTCCCGGTTCTCCCGGGGTTGTAAGGCTGATTAGCGATTCCCCACTGGAAACGGAAGCGGCCCTAAATGAGCACAAAATAAATGTGATTAGCACGAAGGCGTTAGAACTGGATGAAATTCTGTCCTTTCTGATTCGCAATGGGAACAAGCAACAGTGAATTACAATATAAATTCAAATTCAAAAATGAGGAGCGATCAGCATGTATCCATTACAAATTGAGCGTGTATCCAAGCAATATGGTGATAAAACAGCAGTAAATGAAATAGACATCCGCGTGAGGTCAGGTGAAATATTTGGGCTGCTTGGAGCGAATGGGGCAGGAAAAACTACCACCATGCGTATGGTGCTGGGGCTTATTTACCCCGATGCCGGGAAAATTCTTTGGAAAGAGAAGGGCTATCGCGATGAGCTCAGAAGGCTTATGGGCTATTTACCGGAGGAGCGCGGCCTGTATCCCAAAATCAAAGTCAGCGAGCAGATTCATTATTTGGCTGAGCTGAGAGGAATGTCGCGGAAAGATTCCGATGTGAGCCTGACAAGATGGCTTGAGCGGTTTGGAGTGCCGGAATATTACAACAAAAGGGTAGAAGAGCTGTCCAAAGGAAATCAGCAAAAAGTTCAATTTATCGCAGCAGTCATTCATAATCCGGAAATACTTATTCTTGATGAAGCTTTCAGTGGACTTGATCCTGTAAATGTAGAGCTGCTTAAGACTACAGTAAAAAGTCTGCGGGACGAAGGGAAGACCATTCTATTCTCCAGTCACCGGATGGAGCATGTGGAGGAGCTGTGTGAGAATATTTGTATTTTGGATAAATCCAAGACCGTTTTAAAGGGAAGCTTGAATCAAATTAAAGCATCTTTTCCGAAGGAGAGAGTCCTTCTTCAGACAAGTCAGCCTATAGATGGCCTGGAGAAGCTCCCAGGGGTGACTTCAGTCGAAAAGAATATCAACGGGTACGAGATTCGTATTAGGGAAGCAAGCGCGGCCCAAGCTATTCTTGAGCACGCGATGAGCAGGGCGACTGTGCAGCGTTTTCAAATCATGGAACCGACACTCAATGAGATTTTTATCAAAAAGGTAGGTGTATCGCATGAATAGTATGTTTACGGTAATCAAGTTCACATTCCTTTCCAGATTCCGTTCCAAATCTTTTCGTGTTATGAGTCTGATTCTTATTGTCCTGATTACGGTTATGATGAATTTGCCAGCATTGATTCAAAAACTATCAACGGACGAGGTCACCAAGATCGGTGTGCTCGTGGAGAGTCAACCGGAGATTGCGGATAAGCTTGCTGCTTTCTACAGTGTGCAGGAGAAGCCTGAAATTGAGATTGTGCCAATTCCTTCTGCTGGAAGCAAAGAAGCGGATGAGAAGCTGGCCAAGCAGAAGATTACAGATAAAGAGATTGAGGGCTATCTGGAGTTTGACGAAGCTGCAGAGGGAAGTTTCCCAAAAGCAACGTACAAATCAGAGGGATCCATGGAGTTCAGTGTGAGCAACAAGCTGCAAACAGCACTTCAATTGATCAAAACGGATTTATTTCTAAAAGGAGCAGGAATTACACCGGAGCAATTAGCCAGTATTCAATCTCCTGTGACCATGGATACTGTACAAATTTCCACTCAGGAAAGTGGGAATAACGGCAAAACTGAATCACAAATGATGATGGCTTTTGCCTTGGTGTACGTGCTGCTTTTCCTGCTCTATATGGGAGTAATCGGCTTCGGCAATATGGTAGCGATGGAAATTACTGCAGAGAAAAGCTCGCGCGTTATGGAGATCCTGATTACGAGCGTGTCTCCACTGAAGCAGATGTTTGGCAAAATTATCGGAATATGCTTGCTGGCGCTTGTGCAGATCGTGATGATCATTGCAGTAGCAGCGGCGAACCTCTCTTTGTCATCAAACAATGAAATCATTAAGGAATTTAATTTAAGCTGGTCTGACTTAGAGATTTCGATGCTTGTGTATTTCTTGATTTTCTACATTATGGGCTTCTTCATTTATGCAACCATCTTCGCCGCTGTAGGCTCATTGGTGAGCCGGACAGAGGATGTGGGGCAAGCGATAATGCCTGTTACGTTCCTGATTATCGGAGCTTTCTTCATCGCCATGTTTGGTCTTAATGATCCTAACGCAGGTTTTGTTGTAGCGATGTCCTTCGTTCCTTTCTTTACGCCGCTTATTATGTTCCTGCGGATCGGACTCGGCAACCCGGCTATCTGGGAAATTTGGCTGTCTATCGGCATATTGTTCGCTTCGATAGTAGCCATTGGCTGGCTGGCAGCCAAGATTTACCGCACAGGCGTGCTGATGTACGGCAAACGCCCTTCGTGGAAAGAGCTTCGTAAAGCTATGCGGGCTTACAAGGTTAATTAAGACAATATAATTGTTGTGGGTAACGTCTATAATTGAGACTGATTACGTTAATAAATAAGACAAATAGTGTCACATGTTTGAGACAAACATTAAGACCTTGATAGCCAGTTTGATTGGTCTATCAAGGTTTTTTTGTCTTTTTAATAATCCTACATGTTCATCATACCCAGTATTTGTGCATAAATGATAATATGGAACATGGTGTTTTATTTTGATAATAAGTGATACTTATCGGGGGAGTCGTGTGGGTTATGACTGGTCAAACATGAATTGGAAGCAAGAGGATTTTCTGTATACTCCAAAGCGGAAGGTAAATAACTGGAGTAGTCACCAGCATCCGCATATCATTGGGAGTTTCTACAGTCACAAAACGGAACGTCCCGTGGAGTATGAATCCTTAGGGGAAAGACTCTTTTATTATTACTTGGGGCTGGATCAGTCAGTTGTAAGATACTACGTGCAACCCGTTGAAGTTTCGATTGAAAACCATGGAGAAGAAGCGTGGAATCATATTCCTGATACGTTGGTATTTCGTAAGCATACGATTCCGTTTCTATACCACACCATTTATATAGGTTTATGAAATATATAACCAAGTACAACACCATTTATATAGGTTTATGAAATATATAACCAAGTACAAAACACCATTTTGTTTGGTGTAATTGGAATTATCGAGATCCCAAAACGGCTCAACCCCATTTGTTATTCCTGAAGGATCTAGCGCCTCTGAAGGAATTACTTTATAATGTCTGCATACTTCAAATTAGTTATGTGGGGGACATGTGTATGCATATTGTTCTATTTCTTCGGAACAAAAACTTCTCGATTTATACGAAATTACTAAGTTCGTTTTTAATTGTGTTAATACCGGTCTTTACAGTGGCGCTGATTGCCAACTACGACGGAGCTCAGAAAGTCAAAACGGAAATTGAAAAGACGATCAAATCGAAAGTCAACTCCTACCAGAGCACGTTTGACAGCGAGATGCTCAGAGTTATCAACATGCGGAACGAATACATATTGGACAAGGATTTGCAGGATATCAGCGTGCTGTCCAGCATTATGTCTCCCTACCAATTTGCTCAGTCTGTCAGTCGGATCGTCGGCCGATTAAATGTACTCAGATCCTCCAGCTTATATGTAAGCGATGTCGAAGTCGGCATCCCCTCCCTTAATCGAACAATCTCAGTCACATCCTATGAAAATTCTGTAAATGAGATTGAGTTACTTCAACTAAATACAGTTTTGGATGATTCAATCATTGAAGACTCCAATGAGTATTATATTTACGGCGCATACCCGTTATCTCTTCCAGAAGGAGTTGCACCGCTGTATTCAGTAAAGATTCTTTTGTCGCAGGAAAAGATTGTGCAGTCACTCTCTGAAATGGTATTCATCTTGCGAGGAGGGGGAATGCTGTTTGGCTCCGAGATGGACTGGACGCTCCAGAGCGGTGAGAATGAAGATATGCGTGCCCATTTCCAGCCTTATGTGCAAGCATTTATCGCGGAGAAGAAAATGGAACAGAATGAGTGGATTAAAATCGATGATGTTCGTTATTTCGTGTCGATGGAGCGTTCGGAACGGACGGGAACTACTTTGCTGTTCTATGTGCAGGAAGATAAGATCCTTGGACCTTTGAAGGAGAATCAGACCTGGCTGGTTGCTTTGTCGATCGTATCCTTGTTTGTCGTAGCGCTGTTCGCTTACTGGATTCACCGGCTGATTCGAAAACCGATTCAGGTTATGGTTCAGGCGTTGCGCAATGTTGAGCACGGCCGCACCGGCGTTACGATTAAATACCGGTTCAGGGATGAATTTAATTATATGTACAATCAGTTCAATGCGATGACGAGGCGGCTTGATGTATTGATATACGAAGTTTACGAGCAGCAGATTCGTACCCAGCGGGCAGAGCTCAAGCAATTGCAGTCGCAGATCAATCCGCATTTTCTGTATAACAGTTATTTTGTGCTGTACCGTATTGCGCATATGAAGGATCTCGATAATGTGCAGCGGTTGGCTAAGCATCTGGGAGAGTACTTCCGGTTTATTACCCGCAATGAAAGTGAAGATGTCTCTCTACTGGAGGAGTGGAATCACACGCAGGCATACATCGAGATCCAGATGTTTCGGTATAAGCGGCGGATGAAGACGGTTTATGACCCGCTGTTGCCGGAGCATCATCGACTGATGCTGCCGCGCCTGCTCCTGCAGCCGATCATCGAAAACGCTTACGAGCACGGATTGCTCAACAAGCGGTCGGACGGTCTGGTCACGATCCGATTCGTCACCGGCGCTGATGGAATTGTAATCAGTATCGAGGATAATGGCGAAGAGATCGCTGACGAGCAGATTGTTCAATTGCAAAGGAAATTGACAGGATACAATGATATAGCCGAAACGACAGGGATGATCAACGTCCATAGACGCATTCAGTTGAAATTCGGTAAACCGTTTGGTTTATGGGTCTTACGTGCGTCGATTGGCGGATTATGCGTGCAAATTTATATACCCGGACAGGAGAATTGAAATATGTACAATTTGCTGGTCGTAGATGATGAGGATTATATTGTTGACGGGCTGATCACCTTGTTTGAGGAAACTTATCAGGAGACGATCCACTATTATCGGGCATACTCTCCGTTTGAGGCGATAGAGATGTTGGAAAGCACCAAAATGGATATTGTTGTATCGGATATTCGGATGCCGGGGATGACCGGTTTGGTTTTGCATGAGCAAATTATTCGGCTTTGGCCGAGTTGCAAAAT
The DNA here is from genome assembly GCF_017874215.1 of Paenibacillus eucommiae. Lineage (GTDB taxonomy): Bacteria > Bacillota > Bacilli > Paenibacillales > NBRC-103111 > Paenibacillus_AI > Paenibacillus_AI eucommiae. The sequence continues at coordinate 173,491 of NZ_JAGGLB010000013.1, read as the reverse complement.
GATCTTTTTGACCGGATACAATGATTTCAACTATATTCAGACGGCTCTGCGCAATGATAGCATCAATTACATTCTGAAGACGGAATCCGACGAGATCATTGTTCAGGCGGTAGATAAAGCGCTGGACCTACTGCGCAGTGCCGATGAAGCGAAACAATTGATGGAACTGGCGAAGAAACAGATGCAGGCATCGCTACCCATTTTGCAGCAGCAATATATAGGGGAGTTGCTGAATGGATCGGCGGAGCTTGCGGCTTTGCCAGGACAGTTGCTTGAACTGCAGCTGCCGCTTGAAGCGGAGCTGCCTGTATTAATGCTGTTGGGCCGGTTAGAAAATAGGGATAACATTGGCATTGCAACTGTTCAGAGTTCACAAATCTATGCCGTGAGTACAGTCGTCGATCGTTATTTTCATGGGCATGCTCAATGGCATGGCCTGTTCTACGAACAGACCAAATGGGTGTGGCTGATCCAGCCACAGTCCGGGGCAGGCCGGAACAGTGTAGCCGCTGATGGAACCAGTTCCAGTTGGGAAACGCTCAAGCACCGTATCGCCAATGTGCTGACGCATATTCAGTCGGATTGTATGCAGCATTTACAGCTGAAGCTTTCCTTGCTGGCGGCTGGCGAGCCGGTCAGTTGGGCGGTTTGCAGCGCGGAGTTCGCCAGAATGAAGGCTGTTTTCTATACGCAATATGGCATGCAGCAGCAGATGGCGGCAGTGGAAACAGACCTGCCGACCAGAACCCTTGGCCATGACAGTAAACGTTTCTATGAACTACGGCCAAATCATTGGCTGCAATTGCAAAGTTATCTCGAGAAAGGTCAGATCGAACCGTTCCGGGAGCTGTTCCGGGAAGTGACCGGGCGGGTCCGGGCAGATCAGATCAGGCAGGACGAGCTTTGGCTGCAAATCTATCATTCGCTGCTGTCCATTTTTTTCTCACACATTTATCAGTCGGATCAACGGGAGAGTTGGTCGGCATGGTTCGAATACGATCAATTGTTATACGGACACCATCAGACCTGGGGTGACATATCGGCCAAGCTGTGGCAGTTGGCTGCGTCTATTTTCCATAAGCAGCAGCATCAATTGGCAGACCGTGAACGGGAAGTTGTCCGCAAGGTCAGGCAGTACATTCAGAGCAATCTGGGGGGAGTTCTTTCATTGGAGCAACTCAGCAAAATTGCCGGATACAACCATTCGTATTTGTCGCGGCTGTACAAGGAAACAACAGGAGAGGGACTGACGGAATACATCACAAATGAGCGCTTGACGGCTGCCAAAAAACGGCTGTGCGAGCCGGATCAGCAAATCCAGGAGGTCGCTGAGTCGCTTGGCTTTGAGTCGCCCACTTACTTTACGCGCTTTTTTAAGAAGCATACCGGGATGACCCCAACCGAATATCGTGAATTTTTATAGCTGTCAGACAATGTGTAAAGAAAGGTTCAGTATGTAAACATTGTCTGATTGAGAGCGGTGTCATTCGTGCCTATACTGAATACAGGCATAAAAATATAGGTTACCAGGAGGAAAACAGATGGGCATCAAGGGGTTTCGGGTTGGATTTTTGTTTTTGTTAATCGCTGTTCTAATAACGGTTACAGCATGCAGCAAGGGGGAGCAAGGCGGAGAAGGGCAGCAAACGTCTCCAGCGCCGTCGGTTAAAGAGCAGACAGAAAGCAGTGCCAGCAAAGTTTCTGAGCAGTCGGAAGCAGTCGATCCATTGGGTAAAAATGATCCGGCTGTCGAAGTTACGGCAGTGCGAGATGTAAGCGGTGTTAATTTCCGTGAAGGAGAATCTCTTGAAAACAATGTGTGGAGCCGAGCGTTTGAGGAGCAGTTGGGTATCAAGCTCAAGTACCAATGGACGACGCAAGGGGAGTATGATCAGAAGCTGAACGTTTCGATAGCTTCTGGAGATTTGCCCGATTTGTTTCATGTAAATAGCTCACAGCTTAAACAACTGATTGAATCCGATCAGATCGCCGATCTGACAGAAATTTATGACAAGTATGCTTCGGAGCTGACTAAGCAGATCTTGGCTATGGATCCGTTGCAGATGAAGTCTGCTTCCAACCAAAGCAAACTGATGGCGATCCCGACAGTCGGTTCTGCCTCGGACTCGGCGCAGGTACTGTGGATCCGCAAGGATTGGCTAGACAAGCTGAAGTTAGCAGCTCCCCAGACATTGGCCGATGTTGAAGCGATTGCGCAAGCATTTGTCGCCCGTGATCCGGATGGCAACAATGTGTCTGACACATTTGGCATTGCGGTCAGTCAGGTGATGACCAAAGCCAGCTTCGCATCGTTAAAAGGCTTTTTCAATGGCTATCATGCTTATCCGAATCAGTGGTACCAGGATGAAGCCGGGAAATTTGTATATGGCAGCGTCCAACCGGAGACTAAGGCTGCACTGGCCAAGCTAAGCGAGATGTTCAAGGCGGGGCTGATTGATCCTGAGTTTATCGTGAAAGCTGGAGATAAGAATATTGAGCAACTGGCCGGGGGCAAAGTGGGCATTCAGTATGGAGCCTGGTGGAACCCGACTTATCCGCTACAATCCAATATCGATCAGGATCCAAAAGCGCGTTGGGTCGCTTATGGGATTCCATCTGCCGACAGTACACCTGCAAAAATTCAATTTGACTTTCCGGTTAACAAATACATTGTAGTGAAAAAGGATGCTGCTCACCCGGAAGCAGCGATTAAAATGCTCAATTTGATGATCAAAAAAGCTTACGAAGATATCGATATTGAAAACTACTTTATCGCCAAAGACGGTTTCCTGTACAACAATTATCCGTTGTTGTATGCCTCCAAACCGAACGGCAATCTGGATATTCATCTTAACCTGGTCAAGGCGCTGCAAGCGAAAGACGCCAGCGGCTTGAATGCGGAAGAGGCCGGATATTACGCGAAATTAGTTGATTACCAAAACGGCGATTTGAAGCAATGGTATGAAGAAGGGATGTACGGAGAAACGAGCGCATGGCCATTCGTGAAGGAAAAGATTGATCAGAATCTTGTGCAAAATCCTGGGTTTTTCGGCGCGGCAACGGAAACGATGTCGCAAAAGGGCGGCGTGCTGACCAAAATGGAAGATGAAACGTTTGCGAAAATTATTATGGGCGAGGTTGCCATCGATGAATTCGATAACTTTGTTCAGAATTGGCATAAGCTTGGCGGAGACGAGATTGCTAAAGAAATTACCGAATGGAATTCCAATCAGTAAACAATCCGAAAGAGGAGGAAAATCTCCCTCCTCTTTTCAATAGCCTGACAACGAGACAGGAGCGCATTATGAACAAAATTTATACTAAACAGTACCCGTTGCACGTAATGCTCATACCCGGGGTAATATTTGCGCTTGTATTCAGCTATGCGCCGATGGTGGGGATTGTCATCGCGTTTCAACGGTTTTTTCCAGTAAACGGTTTGTTCGGTTCAAGCTGGATCGGGCTGGACAACTTCAAATTCGCTTTCTCACTGCCTGATTTCTCCATTGTGCTGAGCAATACCCTCTCGATCGCTTCGATGAAAATTTTAGCTGGGTTGATCGTGCCCATTTTTGTTGCTTTGCTGCTTAACGAAGTGCGGATTCATTTTCTGAAGCGCAGCTATCAGACGCTGATTTACTTGCCGCACTTTCTGTCGTGGGTTATTCTAGGCGGCATTTTAACAGATATTTTATCGCTGGATGGGATTATCAATCAGCTGCTGCATTCAGTCGGTGTCGATCGGATCTCTTTTCTCAGCCGCAACGCATGGTTTCCGACAGTACTTATCGTATCAGATGTGTGGAAGGAATTTGGTTTTAACACGATCGTATACTTGGCAGCGATTACGAGTGTTAATCCTTCCTTGTATGAAGCAGCTGTTATCGACGGGGCCGGACGCCGGAGACAGATGTGGCATATAACGTTGCCTGGGATGAGAACGATCATTGTGCTGCTGGCGACGTTAAGTCTTGGGAATGTACTGAATGCCGGATTTGATCAGGTGTTTAATTTATATAATCCGGCAGTATATACAAGCGGTGACATTCTCGATACCTTTGTGTACCGGATGGGTATGATTGATTTCCAGTACGGTTTGGCTACGGCGATCGGCATGTTTAAATCGGTCATTGCAATGCTGTTAATCTCCATCTCCTACTGGACGGCGTACAAGTTTATGAATTATCGGATTTTTTAAGGAGGCAGTCATGCTCGAAAGAAAAACATTCAGCAACTATACCTTTCATGTATTTAATTTATTTTTCTTAACGACAATTGCCTTCTGTTGTGTAGTCCCGATTATTCATATTTTGGCTGTTTCGTTTAGTACCAGTAGCGCAGCTGCAGCGGGATTAGTCAAGTTTTGGCCGGTGGAGTTCACTACAGATTCCTATTCGTTTATTTTGAATAAACCGGAATTTCTTCGTTCAATGGTTGTGACGCTGATCAGAGTGGTGTTGGCCACGACGCTGGGTATGATTCTGACGATTCTTTGTGCTTATCCGCTGTCCAAAGAGAAAGAAACGTTCAAGTTTCGTGCGATTTACGCCTGGTTTTTTGTGGTTACGATGATCTTCAGCGGCGGATTGATTCCGTGGTATATGACAATCAAGTACATTGGTATTCTGGATAGCATCTGGGCGTTGATTCTCCCTTCGGCATTGCCGGTGTTTAACATTATTTTGCTGTTGAACTTTTTCCGTGCATTGCCCAAAGAAATGGAGGAGTCTGCTTTTATGGATGGCGCTGGTTATTGGCGCGCGATGTGGAGTATTTCTCTGCCTGCTTCGACACCGGCACTGGCAACGGTCGGACTGTTCATGATCGTCACACAATGGAATTCCTGGTTTGATGGCCTAATCCTCATGAATTCTCCGGATAAATACCCGTTGGCCACCTATTTGTACACCGTTATCAAGGGAATGGATCTGACCAAAATAAACGGCAATGATTTTCAAAATCTGGCATCGATCAGTGATAGAACGGCTAAAGCGGCGCAAATCTTTTTAGGGGCGCTGCCTGTGCTGCTGGTGTATCCGTTTTTACAAAGGTATTTTGTGAAAGGGATCGTGCTGGGAAGCGTGAAAGAGTAACCGTACGGCGTGCGGCAGGAAGAAAGGAAGAGGGCAATGAAGAGCTATGATGTGGTCGCTTTTGGAGCGGTTGGCGACGGGATTGTACCCGCAACGCATTCGTTTCAGCAGACGATCGACGCTTGCGCAGCAGAAGGCGGCGGAATGGTGTTCGTACCGGCAGGACGGTATTTGATCGGTACGATTTACTTGAGGAGCTATATATCGCTGGTTCTGGATGCAGGCGCGGTGCTGCTGGCTAGTACGGATCGACAGCATTATGAGATGGTAAACGTTTATCAGCGTACAGGCAATCCGACAGCTTATCCCGGTAATATTTGTGCAATCGGCGTTTCGGGAGTCACGATCAGCGGTCGGGGCCGATTGGACGGGCAGGATCAATCGTTCTGGATAGCCAAAGAGGGAGCAGGTAACAGCTCGGAATCAACCCTGATCGCCTACTGGCCGAAGGACTGGCGACCGATGTCGTTATTGTTCGAGCATTGTGAAGATGTGCTGATTGAGGGAATCACAATCAGTCACAGTTCTGTGTATGCGGGCTGGCTGATCGACTGCAATCGTGTAAATATCAACGGAGTGACTATTAGCAACGATTTGCGAGGACCGAATACCGACGGCTTCCATCTAAGCTCCTGTCGCTACGTAACGATTGCGAATTCGCATTTTCAGACCGGAGACGATGCGATCGCGATTGATGCCAATGGAACGCAAGCGGCCAGCTATATGACGATCACGAATTGTACATTTCATACTTCGGTCAATTGCTTTCGGATCTACACAGGACTGGATCCGTGGATTACGGAGCGTGTGTATTCCCTGGTAAGTCAGATTGTCATCTCCAATTGTTCTGTCTCTGAAGCAGCCGGTTTTATCAACCTCACAGCGGAGGATGGGGAAATCGCTGGAGTTGTTGTAACGGGGATTACGCTGCGGATGAATATTGAGGGCGTGCCGTTTTTTCTGATGACAAATCGGGGAAGCATCCGCCGAATTTCAATCAGTCAAGTGATCGCTGAAGCGAATGGAGTCTGTACGGTTGTCGGGCAACCCGGCGACTGCATCGAGCAGGTACAGATTGCCCAGTCGCAATTTGAAATAACGCCGCGAAAGAAAAAATATGGATTGGGGATTCCCGAGGATATCACAGGATACGCGTATCATCATTTTGCACCCTATCATATTTATATCCGCCATGTGAAATCGATCGGTTTTCATCAGGTGCGCGTACGTTGGACAGATAATGCGCTGCCAGACTGCTGGAGTCTGTTGCAAGCCGAGCATATCGAGCAACTCGTATTGCATCGCGTCCAGGGAGCAGCATATGGCGGTAATGCTGATGTTCCGGTGATCGCATTGCATCAGGCGGGGGAAGTTGAAGTGGCGGGCATGAAGGTCGACGCGGCGGCGACGGTATTTATACGTCTGACCGGCGATCAGGCAGAGCGGACACGACTGCGATTAACCGATAATCATCTGGAACTGATAGCAACAGAGGTACAATCTGATTTCAGAAAATAACATTTATTTCAATGATTGTGTCAAAGAGGGGCACTTAAAAACGAAAATGAGGTGTGAAATTTTATGATTAGAATAATCGATCGAAGGTTACTTTGCTGTTTGCTAGTTCTAAGCCTGCTCTGCTCCTTGATCACCCCGTCAATCTCAGCGGCTGACAGCCTGCCTGACAATAGCGGGACACAGACAGATTTATCAGGGCACTGGTCACAGCCAGTCATGGAAAAATGGATACAATTGGGGCTGCTGAGTGGTTATTCATCCGGCCAATATTTTCCGGACCGCACGATAACCCGTTCAGAGTTTGTTACATTGATCGATCGGGTGTTTAACTTTCCTGAATACGCCAAGCTGGACGACCAGCCCTTTAAAGATGTGTCAGCAGATGCGTGGTATTTCGGGGCTGTGCTGCGTGCATACCATGCTGGAGTTATAGAGGGTGTGGTTGGAAACAAGTTTACCCCGCTAGCTTTACTTACCCGTGAAGATGCAACTGTTATGGTAGCTCGTGCTTTTCAGATGAAAGTTAGCGATGAAGGCACATCTGCATTTGCCGATGCCCCCCAAATTTCCTCCTATGCTCGGCCAGCTGTTGGGCTTATGCAGAAACAAGGGTACGTAAAAGGCAATGCAGGGGGCTTATTCAAGCCTAAAGCGAGTATTACGCGATCAGAAGCCGTTCAAATGATGGACAATGTTACCGGAATGTTAGTGAGAGCAAATGAAGTGCTGAATGAGAGTGCAAAAGGGAACGTTATTATTCAGGGTGGAAGTACAACATTGTCAGATATGGTTGTGGCGGGAGACTTATACATTACCCAGGGTGCAGATGACGGGGGAATTTCGCTCACAGGCGTCACTGTAAAAGGCAATGTATTTATTTATGGCGGAGGACGCTTGGAACTTCTTGATACGACAATCGGCGGTTTAATTCATGTAAATAAGTCGAACGCTGATATTGAGATAGTTGCGGCTGGCAGCAGCCATATTCCAAAGATTGAACTGTTGACTGGAGCTGCCCTTAAGGAACAGCAGCTTGCTGAAGGTTATGAAGGCTTTGGCGATGTTGCGATTGGCGGGGGAGCTCAATCTGTGCCAATTAAGATTTTTTTGCAGGGCCAATTTAAACAGGTTTACAATTCCCTGAAGGGAGTCAAGCTCGCGATTGCTGAGATTACTACGGTTGCACGCTTGACGCTTGATGAGGCGGCTGATGTTAGCGTCGATGGGTTGATCCTCACGGCAGAGCTGAATAAAAGCGGCTCGACATTAAGCAAATGGCCTGCCAAGGTAAAGTTTGGCACAAGTGTAACCGCAACGATCGAAGGCAAGCTTGTTGTGCAAGAGCGGCAAGTGGAGGATACAGTTAAAGGCGTGATCTCTTCTGGAACATATCCAGAACCAGAACCGGAGACGAATGGTCCACTGCCAGTCGTTGAGAACAATCTTGCCAAGGCATCCGTCATTGTAAGTGACACTGCGGATTTACAGACGAGAGAAGCAGCAGATAAATTGATTCGTTATGTTAAGCAGTCAACAGGTGTCGAGCTTCCACTCGTTGTGGATAATAACACGACGGAAAAGTTGATCGCGTCCAATGGGAGCTTGCAGTATGAACCGATTGAGCGATTGGAATTGCCGCCGACAGTGGCGGATTTTAAAGTGCAAGCTGTAATAGACGGCATAGAAACGCTTGCCTACAGCCCACTTGAAGTGATCTGGAATGAAGCTGCCAATACCGGCAAGCTAATCATCCACTCTCTTGAAAACTTAAACAAGGAGCAAGCTGTTCAATATAAGGTCACTTATAAAGATCGTGATCCTATACATAGTACGATATTAACGATTCCGGGCAACAGCCAGGGGGCGTTGAGTGTAAATGGTTCTTTTGAAATTGGGTATGCAGGGGACGCCGATGCGAAGCCGTGGCGGTACTTTTATGAATGGGCAGGCCAAATGTCCCGCAGCAATGAGCAAGCCAGAAGCGGCGGCTATAGCCTGAAGGCTGCAGGGATTACCGGCATCGCCTGGCCGAACCAGCTAATTACTTTTGCCGAACCTGGTCAATATGAGCTATCAGCCTACATCTATGTCCCGGCAGGGGCGGCAGCAAGCGGTACGGCACAGTTGTTCGCCAATCTGGGCGGTGACGGAGGCGAGATGAATACCAGAGGTGCAGTTGTTGCGGCATCGAGCAGCGGTGGTGAGTGGAAGAAGCTGAGTCTGGAGCTTATCGTACCAGAAGCCATAGTGGGCAACGAGATTATGTTTGGACTTGAGCTGTTGGGCTTCGCAGCCAATGAGTCCGTATATATTGACGATGTGAAGCTTATTCGTACCGATGCCGGGGAAGAGCTTGAGGAGCAAGAACAAACGGGTACAATGGAGCCTGCCGATTTGGGTACGGGTACACAAATTTATATTGGCATGCAAGGATTAACAACCCCGGAGCATCAATTGCTGCTGGAAGGCGTGGATAGCGATGGCTTTGTCATTCATCCCAATGGCAATCGGATCACGATCGCGGGTCCTACATCGTGGGGAACCGAGTTTGGTGTCGACGAGTTTTTGGAGCGCTACATCGGTGTCCGCTGGCTCATGCCAGGACCGGATTGGGAAGATGTGCCTGTACATGATAACCTTTCAGTTTTACTCCAGGATACGATTCGTGAAGAACCGGCATTTTTCTCCCGATCATTTGAGACCGTGGGCAACGCTGCGCGGACACGCTGGATGAGAGATATGAGGATGAACTTCAAAGTGGAATTTGCACACAATTTGTACAATTTGCTCCCACCGAGTAAATATCTGGAGTCACATCCGCAATTTTACCCTGAGGGTGCAGACCTGTCATTAGACCATACTTGGCAGCCTTGCTTTAAAGCGGAAGGGATCGTGGAGGAATCCATTGAAGTCATTAATGCATATTTCGATCAACATCCGGAAGCGACCTCGTATTCCATCGGAATCAATGACACTACTCAATTCTGTAAGGAAGATTACGGAGATAATGTAACCTACAACTCGCTTGGAATGGTAGATATGTCGAATATTTTCTTTGACTGGGTAAATGAGGTGTCGATAGGTGTGTTTGAGGAGCATCCGGATAAATACTTAGGGACATACGCTTACTTTAACGTATATGATCCACCGACAAATGTCGAGCTTGACCCGCGTGTTGTTGTCTTTATAACAGATGACCGCCTGTCTTGGGGGGATCCTGACATGAGACAGTTAGGGCATACCCTGTCCGAGGGATGGGCAGAAACAGGGGCTACAGTAGCTTTCTATGACTATGTGTACGGTGCGCCATACGTGGCTCCGCGCAATGCCTATCAATTAATGGAGGACCAATATCGTTATGCGGAATCAATAGGGGTAAATGCTTATTTCAGTGAGCTGTTTCCGAATTTCGGAGAAGGTCCCAAGCCATACCTGTCTGCGAAGCTTCAATGGGATCCGGGCCTGGATAAAGATACTATCCTTGAGGAATGGTATGAGCGCGCAGTAGGTGCTGCAGCTGCAGCGGATGTGAAGGCCTATTATGAGATCTGGCAGAGGTTCTGGGAAGAAGATATCTATGAAACGCAGTGGTACCTTGCCTGGAAAAATAGCACACAGAGGACAAATTTTTTACCTTTGTATTCTGCGGCATACCTGTCCGATTTGAAATTAGAAGACTTGGAAGAGAGCCGCCGACTGCTGGAATCTGCTATCAGTAAGACGGAAACACCAGCACAGGAAAAACGTGCCCGAGATTTGCTGCATATGTTTGAATACTATGAGATATCAAAAGCAAGCTATGTGGACCAGGGAATCGTTGTTGCCGATCCGACAAGTGATGCAGAAGCCCAGGCTATCCTTGATCATGCAGTTGAAAAAATCGAGCTTATGAATAGTCGTTATGCCATGGTTGATGGCTTCAATACTGATGATGTCTATTTGCAAACTCTTCAGCCGTTAAAATGGGAAGTGGTGTCCAATAATGAAATATGGGCATTAGCAAGGTGGATCTCTCAAAATCCAGATAGCGAAATTCACAATCAGCTTGAACAATGGAAGGATTCGCCAGTGCCGGAAATTCAACAATTGGCTTACAAGATCACCACTGCCTCTTACGGGGCAGGAGTAAGGAATCCCGGGTTTGAAGAAGGGCTCACTTCTTGGTATGACTTTCCGGACACAGTGGCAGAACTGGTGGATGATGCTGCAGCCGGTAGCAAAGCGATCAGAGTCAACAGGAGTAGCGTGGAGCAAACGGTCTTCGTGGAAAGCGGAAAACAATATGAATTATCGTTCGATGCCAAGGTAGAGGGAAATGCCGGGGTACTCAATCTGGTTGGGATGAATTTCTGGAATGTACCCGGAATCGGGTTGACCGGCTCTCGGATTACGGTCATTCCCCAAACGTACACACGGATTAAAATCCGGTTTACTCCGCCGGCCGGATTCTCTCATGCAACGATCGTTATCTATAAAGATCCAGGCGACGGCTGGGTATATGCAGATAACTTCCAATTGAAGGAATGGTCGGAAGCAGACGAGATCCAATTGACAGGAGTAACAGGGACAAACGGCAGCATCGTTGCCGCTTTCGATGGCGTACCGGCGAATGTACCTGTAGCCCAGGATTTTATCGTTCAGCCGATCATTAACGGTATAGCTGCTGATGATATGCTTGTTAATCAGCTTATGTGGGATGAGGAAACACAGACTGTGACGCTCTCCGTTCCGGTTATAGCGGCTGCAGCAGTAGAGCAACAGATTGTATATAAGGTTACCTATGATGACGGAGAGGCAAAGGATAGTCCGGCCATAGTGATCAGTGCGGATCCAACAGCATCACTTCTCCTTAACACTTCCTTTGAAATCGGGTATGCAGGCGATGTGGATGCGAAGCCGTGGCGGTACATGTATGAATGGGTGGGCGAAATGTCCCGCAGTAATGAGCAAGCCAGAAGCGGCAGCTCCAGCCTGAAGGCGACTGGGATTACCGGCATCGCCTGGCCGAACCAGCTTATTACCTTTGCTGAGCCTGGTCAATATGAGCTTTCGGCCCACATCTATGCACCGGCAGGAGCGGAAGCAAGCGGTACAGCACAATTGTTCGCCAACCTAGGTGGTGAACTAAACACTAGAGGTGTAGTTGTTGCGGCATCGAGCAGTAATGGCGAGTGGAAGAAGCTGAGTCTGAAACTTAACGTGCCGGAAACCATAGTGGGGAACGAGATTATGGTTGGGCTCGAGTTGTTGGGCTTCGGCGCCAACGAGTCTCTCTACATGGATGATATTGAAATGGTGAAGGTATGGGAACCACTTAATGAAAATTTCTCTTTTGAGATTGAAGCACAAGGAGATGTGGATGCGAAGGCGTGGAGGTACTTTTATGATGACTGGGTGGGCGCAATGTCCCGCAGCAATGAGCAAGCCAGAAGCGGCAGCTATAGCCTGAAGGCTGCCGGGATTACCGGCATCGCCTGGCCGAACCAGCTTATTACCTTTGCAGAGCCTGGTCAGTATGAGCTTTCAGCCTACATCTATGCACCGGCAGGGACGGCAGCAAGCGGTACAGCACAGCTGTTCGCCAATTTGGGTGGTGAACTGAATACCAAAGGTGCAGTTGTTGCGGCATCGAGCAGCAATGGCGAGTGGAAGAAGCTGAACCTGGAACTTACTGTGCCGGAAGCTATAGTTGGGGATGAGATTATGTTTGGGCTCGAACTGATTGGCATAGACACTAATGAGACTCTATTCATTGATGATGTGAAAATAATGAAACGTTAGCTAGCCGATTCATCTCATTGATAATGAATTGTTCGACTCCATACACCTAAAACTATTGGCGTTCATGAAGCCGCCCCTTACTTTCTGAGTAAGGGGCGGCATTTTAACAGGTACGCGGGATGAGGAAACGGAGGATATTACGGATGTCCGAACTGCAATTACAGAATAAAGTGATTTGTATTACTGGCGCGTTAGGTGCAGTCGGGAGTGAAGCGATGAGACTATTTCTAGATCGAGGAGCACGGGTAGTGGCGTGTGATTTGAAGGAGCAAGGAGAATTCATCGAGCGGGAAATCATTTCAGATCTTTATGGGAAAGGGGAAGCAAACACCGGAATCGTTCAAGGCGACTATGAAAAATAACAGCTTGATTGGAAGGAGCGGCAGGCCAAATGAAATAAATGAGGTTGCCGCTTTTCTGCTTTCAGATGCTGCGTCTTATGTTACAGGATCCTCCTATCCGGTGACAGGGGGTTGCGCTTGTGAGAACGTCAAGGAACCTTTTAATGGATTAATGACATACACCAGAAAAAAAGTAGCAGTCATTATTACGGAATATCGGCTTAATTCCCATGCGGAGGTAATTGTCGCGGAATATGTTCCGTTCACACATTGACAGGCAGTGAGGTTTGGACAGCGATGGATCAGAAAGAGTGGCATCTCGAGGCGCTTGCCACCTACCGGGTTCATTATGTGGGGCATCTGTGAGAAAGAGTCAAAGAACCTGTTTTGTTTATCATCGAATATAATGATGGTTTAAAAGGATATGTAATCCAGCTTCAGAACGAGGTTGAGCAATGGTCGTTTGCCTTCTGGAGAGCTAAAGGGAATAGGGTTGCCGCTCTCTGCGATTCGGATATTGAACGTCCTTTCGGTCATTTTGACGTATTGACCCACCATATTGAAGATATGATTGTGACAGGGAAATCTCTGAATTATTCTTAGTGATGGGGATTATCATAAAAAACTTTGGAGCAGTTGGGATGGAAAATTGTGGGCTGCATCTCTACAAGATATACCATTGAGAGAAAGGCTAGATTGCTGGGGCATGGGTGGAAGAACGATAGTGTCCGCATTTAAAGATGTGTTCCAACCTCCCAAGTAGAGTCAAGGGAACGAAGAGCCCTCCCATAGCAGCCAACGTATCAGCTCGCCTCCCCCGAATCGAATTCTCCCGCCTCTAATGGAGCGTGTGGCTTCACTTAACGATGTTTTTCATCGTTAAAGCAAGTTTTTCGAGGTCAGTCGTCACTTTAATGATGATTTTCATCGCTAAAAGAGGCCGGATGGCCTCTTGGGGTGGTAAAAAGGGACTTTAACGATGTTTTTCATTGTTAAAGTAAGGAAGTGGAGTTGATCTGGTGTTTTTAGCGATGAAAAACATCGTTAAAGTAGCAGCTTTTCATCCCAAGCGCCTTTGCTGCTAGGAGATTTCCTCCATTCAAGAGAAAACCCTTGCTAGTTGTCCGTTTGAGCTTGGTGTTCTTGCAATTTGTAGCTGAGAGAGAAAGGGCTGTGGGTGGAAGAACGAAACCGTCCGCATTTAAAAGATGGGTTCTTACCGCCTAAGTCTAATCAGGGAAAACTATCTTTAACAGCGACAGGAGCTCACAGCCCACAGTCCTCCCCTCCCTCCATGCACCCAGGTAATGAACACGATAATCAAAGGGCGCCACAAAATGTCTTTCTCAAAATAAACGTTTAAGCAACTTTTCCTGATTATCAGAATCATTTGGGCTAGTGTCAGTGAGATTAGAATTAGAATTAGAATCTGAATTAGAATCTGAATTAGAGCCGGAGCCAGAGTCAGAGTCAGGTGGTGGAGCTAGTTTTTTTCGGCGCAGAAAAGCGACGATAAGGAGCAGGACCGGCAGTACAATGCCGTACATAGACGCGTAGGGGGTCCAGACTAGACCTGAAAATTTGTTGCCGTAAATAATGTCAGGATAAACGATCAGGGAAAGCGGGACAAGAATGACGCCGAGTGGTACAAGCACGGTGCGGTAATCCTTCAAGTTTAATATTTGTGCGAGTCCCAATGCGGAAACGTAATAGGTGACGGCGGATTTGAAGAAGATGGTTAGAAACCAGATAACGGCAAGTAAGGATTCCACCCTCTGCAAGAAGTTGCCGACATGGATTTTTTGTGTGAGAGAAAAGGTTGGATAATTGTTTCTGATTGTAAGACTGGCCCCTAACACCGTAATGGAAAGAAATGTGACAACAACAATTAAGAAGCCGCCTATGATACCTCCAATGAGAAAGGCCTGGCGCCTTTTATTTAAATTTTTTACATTGGGGAATATAAAAAGGAACAGCGATAGCTCCAGATAAGGTATTGAAATCAGTGGAAGAGAGCCCTGGAGTACAGGTTTAAGGCCATGCTCCAGCATAGGCTGTAAATTTATCATTTGGATTTGCGGGGAAACGAATACCGCTATGATGAAATAAAAGAGCACGATCCATGGAAAGAAAATTTCCGCCGCTCGTGTCAATACCTCCAGACCAAGAGAGGCTGCCATAATGACGATCACCATAAACAAAATAAGAATGGCTGTAATTGGTGTTTCCGGCATTACCTCCGTCGTTAAGAAGTCTCCGATATATCGCAGCATAAAAGCAGCGAGCAGGTAGGAAAAGATGAAAAACTGTATCGCGACAAAGAGGCCAATCCATTTGCCCAGCAGGATTTTGCAGTACTCGAACAGGGTCTTGCCAGGGAATTTACTCCCGATGGCGCAATACAGGACGATTAATCCAAGTCCCGCGGCGACCGCTAGAATCGAAGAAATCCAAGAGTCCTGCTTTGCATGCATCGCAATAGCCCCAGGAATCATGAGGATGGAGCTGCCGACGATGAACATAATGACCAGTACAGTAAATTGTCTTGTCCCTATTTGAGGATGCTCCATACCATCACACTCCTTTTCCTGCTCTTTCCTAACTCGTTTCCGTCTCTTCTTCGGTTGCTGGTTCTTCCTTTTCCGTCTCTTCCTATGGTGTGAATATGATTTTGCCCAGCGGTTCAAAGAGATAGATAATGAAGTCTACCGGGTTTGGAATTTTTAAATGAAGGATCTGTCCAATAAATAAGGCTGTGCCAAAAAGGAGCAGGACGGAGTAAGCGGCCAAATCCTTGATCATTTTTTTGCGCAGCATACCTGGAACCTGTACCAGGGCAATTAAGAGAATGACAATAATTAACCCAGCTATTCTAGTCATTTGGTTACTCCTTAGTTTCTTTTACAATGGTGTTCGTTATACTGCCTACTCTTCGGATATAATGATTAACTTTAAAATGGACAGGAATTGAAGTGAATTCTTCATTCCAATTATCTTTCATTTTGTCCCATTCTTTGGGATGAGTGCGATGAATGACGGATCCAAATCCAAGAAAATCGGTCTTGAAGACCGTTTGTGCTTTTTCTACTGTTTTCTCCATCAGATTTTTCAGATAGGCTGATCCGAGATCATTGAGCATCGTTATTGTTTTTGGATCATCCATTTTGATATTACAAGTAACTTCACCAACGTCCGCTTCAATGTCCATGGTGACGTCGATTTCCGGATGCCCATTTACCAGGTGACTGGTGGTTTTGGTATCCGTTCTTACAACTTCTATAGTCACACGCCCGCCGCCCTCAGGGCAATCCAGATGCCCCACCGTTTTCTCCACTTTTCCAGTGATATAATTATAGGCTTTGCTTTCACTCGGATTTAGCCAGCCGATCAGCTTGTCTTTTTTAAAAACACCAAGCCCCACATATTCCAGCTTGACAGGGGGGAGAAGTTTATCTGTATTTTCTGCTTGATTGATCAAGCTCTTATTGCCTTTGATTTCAATGCCGGTAATGACAGGAGAATTACCCGAGATGGAAAAGTCATTCAGCAAATCGTCCAGGTAAAATCCCTTGGTTGGGGCCCAAAACTTTTCAGACGCCTGAAGGGACAGGAACATTGAATTTGCTGGGATTTTTTCTAAGGGAGTAAGCAGCTTCAGAATATTGGAGGCGGAATCCTTCTTGGCAATGGCGATAAAGAAATCGCTCCGAACCTCATGGCTGCGTGAGAAAAAATCGAGCACATCGTTCAGGCCTTCCCTGGCCATGCTTTCACCCACGATCATCATCCGTAAATGCGATAAATAAATTCTGCGGGGAGCTGTCGTCGTCATTTGCCGCAAGGCCTCAAGAACACTCGAATTAGTTGCCGTAAAGATAGTGACAGGCAGTCCGCCATCGCCGCTGCCGCCTTTGCCTGCAACCAGACTGGGGACAACAACCTGAGCGGTTATCTTATATTCGCTGCCTATCTTATCAATACCGATACCTACGGTTATGCCAAGCTCATTTAATTCCCTGCGGTTCCAGCATCCCGTCAGCGGAAGGACAAGCAGGCCGACGAGAATAAGGCTCGTCATTTTTTTGAACATAGCAAGCTCCTCCTTATTCGGTGATGCTGTTATTTCATTAGGATGGTGATGGCTTCTTTGGTGCTGAGTTGTGCTCGCGAACCTTGTTTTTCTTCCCGATAAAGCGGGGTCTGGTGTGCATCATCCAGATGGGCAGCCGGATCAGTGTGTCCCGCTGCTCGTTCCAGATGAAGGGCGCGAATGGCGACATAAACGGAACTCCGAACGAACGCAAGCTGCATAAGTGAAGCACAATCCCGATCAGGGCGGCGCTGATGCCGAATAGGCCGAAGGAGGCAGCAAGCAGCATAATTGCAAAGCGCAGTACACGAATAGAAATAGCCAGATTGAAAGCAGGGATAACCAGGTTAGAGAGTGCAGTCAAAGAGACAACGATAACCATAGCGGGGGAAACAAGTCCAGCCTGAACAGCGGCATCTCCCAGAACGAGAGCGCCTACGATAGAAACGGCCTGACCGACTGCGCGGGGCATGCGAACTCCTGCTTCCCGTAAAATCTCGAAGGTCACTTCCATAATCAAGGCTTCCACAAAGGCTGGGAAAGGAATCCCTTCACGCTGAGCCGCAAGGCTGATCAGAAGCGGTGTGGGCAAAGTTTCTTGGTGAAAGGTAGTGATTGCGATATACATAGCCGGACCTAATAATGCTATAAAGAACGTCAGGAATCTTAATAGGCGAATGATTCCATAGTCATATCTTTGGTAATAATCCTCTGCTGCCTGGAAAAATTGGATAAATAAAGCGGGAATAAGCAGGACAAAGGGAGTGCCATCGATAAAAATAGCGATGCGCCCCTCCAATAAAGCAGCGGCAACCACATCCGGACGTTCGGAATTCATTATGGTTGGAAACGGTGTGTAGGTTTCATCCTGAATCATTTCTTCGATATAACCGCTTTCCAGAATGCCGTCTATATCAATCCGATCCAAGCGGATGCGGGCTTCCTCAACCACTTTCTTGTCTGCAATGCCTTCGATGTACATGAGGGCCACATCTGTTTTCGTAACGGTTCCGATGATTTTCTTTTCCAGCCATAAGTTTTCATTCTTGATTTTTCTGCGGACAAGCGCTGTATTGGTATTCAAATTTTCGGTAAACCCTTCGCGCGGCCCCCGTACGACCGTTTGGGTGGAAGGCTCCTCTATGCTTCGTTCTTCTCCGCCTTTTGTATTTAAAGCGAGGCAGCCTGTATGTCCATCGAACACAAGGATAGCTTCACCGGATAACATAGCTTCGAATAAGGAGCTTATCTCATAAAGGTTACGGATGCCCCCAACGGGTAAGCTGATATACTGCAGCAGATCTGGAAGATCATCCTGGAACCAGTCATTTGCTTTGAATTCCTGGGCATATTTATTTTCGAGTAAGGATTCAATGGCATTGCCTATCACTTTGGAATCGATTAAGCCAGCCACAAATATAATGGCAGCCTGGATTTGCCGGGACTCTCCTATGAAGAGGATTCGGGAAACCAAGTCACTGCTGTGACCCATCTTTGAAGAGAGGTAGCTCACCTTGTCTGCGAGCGAGGATTGGAAAAACAGTTCGGATTTTGATTCACTCAATGGCAATCACCTTCGATGTTAAAGGATACATAATTAAAGATACATACTAATTGTTTACCATGGCGGAATTTTTATGCATTTATGATTTCTCGTTGTAATGGTATAATGTCATAGTAAATATATGGAGCTTTGGCGTGATTTTCGATGCTTTTATTAGATGGGGGGAAGGGACTTGGATACATACCGTAAACAACGGAATTATGGCTGCCGTATACATGACCAAGGCACTTATTTGGGGATGAGAACCATTGTAATGGAGAATGATAAAGTGCGCATTTCCATTCTTGCTGATAAAGGAACAGAAATTTTTGAATATTTATACAAGCCCCTTGACCTCGATTTTATGTGGCTTTCCGAGAACGGTGTGCAGAACCCGCGGGATTACGTATCCACTTCATCGGACCCTATCTCGAACTTTATAGATTATTACCCCGGTGGCTGGCAGGAAATATTCCCTAATGGAGGCCCGACAAGTGTGTATAAGGGAGCACAGTTCGGTCAGCATGGAGAAGTCGCTCATATGCCATGGTCTTACCGGATTGTGGAGGACAGCGCAGAACGTATCCAGGTCTTGTTTTCAGTAAGAACGAAAAAAGTACCTTTTTTATTAGAGAAAACGCTGACGTTAGTATTAGGCTCATCCACCTTGACGATCGAGGAAAAGTTGGAAAATTTAAGTGATGTTCCCCTGCAATATATGTGGGGCCAGCATTTGGCGTTCGGGAAGCCATTCCTGGAAGAAGGCTGCCAAATTATTGTTCCCGAAGGCATTAAAATCGTAACGGAAGCAACTGGACCGGGTGAGGCTGGCCGAGTGGCACGAGGTGCTAATTACGAATGGCCTCTGGCAGCCGGACATAACGGTGAAAGTGTTGACCTCTCGATACTGCCGCCTCAAGGAACGCCAACAGATATTGCTTATCTGACGGGCTTTAACCAAACAGGGGAATACGCACTTGAGAACAGTAGAATAGGGGCAGGTATACAAGTGAAATGGGATGCCGAACAGTTCCCTTACTTATGGTTCTGGCAGGAATTTGGTGAGACGGTGGACTACCCCTGGTACGGACGGCATTATAATATTGGCTTGGAGCCTTTCTCGAGCTACCCGACCTCCGGCTTATCCGAGGCTATCCTTAATGGTACCGCTGCAGCGATTGAACCCAAAGGCAGGAAGAGCTTTACGATGGAAGTATCACCTTACACAATCACAAACAGTGAATCCAAAAGTGAAACGAAAGGGACATAGAGATGTTATGAAAAAAATAGCTTTTCCAATGCTCCTCATTATTTTGTTAATTTCAGGCATATCAGCGTGCAGTAAATCTGGCGGTAATGAAGTGACACCAGTCCCATCTCCAGCGGCTTCAGGCGAGACCACAGTCGATACTACAGCCAAAGCAACTGAGCTTTATAAGAACTTCTGTATTACCTGTCATGGAAGCAGTTTGCCAAGGATGGAAGCTCCTGATCTGCAAAAAGTCGGAGAACGTTTAAGCGCCGAGCAAATCGTGAAGCAAATTGAAAAAGGTGGAAATGGAATGCCGGGCTTTCGTGTTAGTATGAAGGACGAGGAGATCCAGATATTGGCGAATTGGCTAGCTGATCAGAAATAATTGGATTGTAAAGGTTTCGTAAAAGAGATAAATAGTTTACAATGGAAAGAGACTGCAGGGTGCCGGGTTAGCGGCAGTGCTATCTCTTTTTTTATTGTTTTAAACAGTTTAGATAGAGGAGTGTGCTAGAGAAATGCGTCTTACCTTTCCAGTACCTAAACAAGCGATTTACGGAAAGCTAGGCAACAATCGCTTTCAATCATACAGTATGATCATTATTGCTCTACTAATTGTCCCTATGCTCTTAGTTATTGCTGTTGAGTATATCCAGAGGGGCTCATTATCGCTGACACTAGATTGGGTGAATTTAAACCACAAATTATTTTTCGTCAATTATTTAATCAATTTTTTTGTATTTCTATTCATTTATTGTTTGCTAGGCTCTCTTGTAGTTTCTATGGGAGTGACTACGATGCTTATGTTCCTGGTATCATTGATTAATTTTTTTAAGATCAAGCTGATCGGAGAGCCCTTCTTTCCCTGGGATGTTCTTCTTAATAAAGAGGGAATGAACATCATTCCATTAGTTTCCGGGTCATCAACGATGATCAAGATTTTGGGCTTGTCGGTTATCGTCATCTGTATTTTTCTGCTCAGATTGATTGTGCCCCGGCTTTCGATGCATTGGATTATGAGGGTTACCCTTGGCCTGCTCTCCATATTCATCCTGTATTCAGTAGCTCTCAAAACACCATGGGCAGCTAAACTTGTAAGTAAAATGGACGTCAATGAAGTTGTTTGGAATCAGCGGCAGAGCTATTCGAGCAATGGCCTGGCCATAGCGTTCACCTTGAATGTGAAAAATTCAATTGTACCCAAACCATCGGGATACGAGAAAGAAGCTATTGAAGCCACAGCCAAAGCGATCACGGAAACAGCCCAATCCAAATCTTCGGACGCTGTCTCCATGAGCAGCAAGATCAGCACGAAGCAGCCTAATGTGATTTTTATTATGAATGAAGCTTTCTGGGATCCTACGTTGCTTCCGAATGTAACCTTTAGCGAAGACCCTATTCCTACAGTCCATCGTTTGCAGAAAGAACACAGCTCCGGTTATATGCTTTCCCCGCAATTTGGCGGGGGGACCAGCAATGTAGAGTTCGAAGTGTTGACTGGATTCTCAACAAGCTTTCTTCCAGGCGGTTCCATTGCCTACCAGCAATATATTAATAAGCCGACGCCAACGCTAGCAAGCTTATTTGAAGGAAGAGGCTATAAAAGTATGGGCATCCACCCTTATGAGGGTTGGTTTTGGAGCCGTAATACTGTATATAAGGAATTTGGATTTGAGAGCTTTAAAAGCAAGGATTATTTTGTGGAACCGGAAATCAAAGGTACGTTTATATCAGACGATGAGGTTTCCCGAAGTATTATCAAGGAAATCGATGAAACTGAAAACCCTATGTTCATTTATGCTGTCACAATGCAGAATCATGGTCCGTATGCGGATAACCGTTATGGTTCCAATCCCATCAAGGCTACGGGCAATTTAACTCCTGACGCCAAGAATATTCTGGAAACCTACACACAAGGCGCACATGATGCGGACAAAGCATTGCAACTCTTGATCGACCATTACGAGCAATCTGATGAGCCTACTATGATTGTTTTTTATGGGGATCATCTGCCGATGCTCGGGCTGGGATATGAAGTGTATGAACAAGGTGGCTTTATAAGCACAAATAATCCCGAAGAATGGTCGCTTGAGGAGCTAAAGAAAATGCGCAGCATTCCTTTGGTAACCTGGTCTAATTTCTCTTTACCTAAGGATGATCTGCCTATCATCAGCAGTTCTTTCCTCGGTGGATATGTGCTGGATGCATTGCAAATAGAGAAGCCAGGACAATTCGCGGTGAATAACGAGCTGTATAAGAAACTGCCTGGAATGATTAATGGTTTATCCATAGATGCCAATCTGCAGCTCCATAAGACAGTACCTGAGGAGTTGGAGTCAGAGGTTGAGGCATACCGCAATGTGCAGTATGATCTTCTGTTCGGTAAGCAATATTTGGCAGAATTTATGAATCCGGACTTTTTAAATACAGAATCCATTCCTACTTTTAACTTTCAGTTTGATGATAAGCAGGAGAATTCTTCAAGCAAGCAGTAAGTAGAAGGATTTCTATATGTGGAAAAGTGAAGAATAATTAAAATAGAATAAAGGCATGGGTTTTAAATAAGAAAGCTTCGAACTGCTTAAATAGCGGTTTGAAGTTTTTTTATGGTTTATTAGCGCCAGGAAGTATAAGTTTTTGGGGGATGCCTGAAGTGAATATTTGCGATTTCACAGTGCTGCTTTTTTAGCTTTGCAGTGATAAAGTATTTGAGCCACCCTTCAATCTTCAAGGGAATCAGAAAGTAAGCGTAGTTATTCCATATCGCCACTATCCCTTTCACTCAGGAAAGCAACTTATGCTGGCAGTCCGTTATCGGTTTGAGCGTGGCACGTTCGGCAATTTGTAGCAGATAGAGAAGGGATGTGGGAGGGGGAATGATAGTAAGAAGAGTAGTAAGAAGTAGTGATAAGTAGTAAGGAGCAGTAAGGAGCAGTAAGGAGCAGTAAGAAGTAGTAAGGAGCAGTGAAAAGAAGTAAGTAGCAGTAAGAAGTAGTTAGAAGTATGTGAGAAGTAGTGAGAATTAGTAAGAAGTATGTGAGAAGTAGTAAGAAGTAGTAAGAAGTAGTAAGAAGCAGTAATAAGCTGGTAAGCAGCCCTCCTTCCGCCGAAACGAGCATGTGCTTGACTTAACGATGTTTTTCATCGTTAAAGCAAGTGCTTCGAGGTCAATCCATCACGTTAGTGATGTTTTTCATCGTTAAAAGAGGTCGGTTGCTCCCCTCAGGGTGGAAAACAGGGATTTAACGATGAAAATCATCGTTAAGTAAGGATTTGGAGAAGAGCTGGCGCTTTTAACGATGAAAAACATCGTTAAAGTAGCAGATCCTTCTCAGCTGCGCGCGCTCTTCATCCCCAGCGCCTGCACCAGCTAGGAAATCTCCTCCAACCAAGAGAAAAACTCTTGCAGGCTGTCTGTTTGAGCTTGATGTTTCTGCGATTAGTACGATTGTAGCTGAAAATGGTAAATGGTAAGTGGTAAGTGGTAAGTGGTAAGTGGTAAGTGGTAAGCGGTAAGTGGAAAGTGGTGAGTGGTAAGTGTTAAAGGGGAAGGGGGATGGGGTATGGGAATAGGTGGAAGAGCGGAAGCGTCCGACTTCAAGGATTTGTTCCAACCCTCTCATCCATTTCATTCAAGGGAAGAAATCTTTAACAGCGGCTGGAGCCCACAGCCATTTCCTCCCTCCATGCACGAACGTCACGAACATGCTCCTCAAAGGACGCCACAAGGCGTGTTTCTTCATTTGAAAAAAAAGCTTGCCAAAGAAAAACCGCTTTTGATAAGATAGAAATCTTCTCTCAAAAAAGAGAACTGCTGGTAGAATTTTAAAAATGGAGGTGCTGCATGCTTTTTGCCGTATTGGTACGGAAGGCTTATGCGAGGAACCTGCAATATCGGGGCGCGCATATGCTGCATAATGTGGCCAGTGCTTTATTCGGATTTATTTATGTGTCCATATGGACAGGACTTGGCGCAGATAGCTCTCTTGGAGAATATGGCGTTAAGGGAATGGTCAGCTACATAGCCTTTAATCAGGCAAGCCTTTGGATCACACTATTCATCACTAATGGGCTAGGCATCGAACAGTCGGTGCGGACTGGACAAATTTCGCTCGATCTCATGCGGCCTGTGCATCTGTTCTATCAGACAATGAGCCGGGAATGGGGCCAAATTTATTATCAGTTTCTGTATAAGTTCATTCCGATTTATCTCCTTTACTTCTTCTTGTTCTCACTCCAGATTCCCAAGCAAGCTTCCGTCTATGCTACAACCGCTCTCGCACTCGTTCTCGCTGCATACATCTCAATTTGCATAAATTATTTAATTGGCGTCGCTGCCATGTGGACAACTGAATCACGCTGGCTTTACTGGGTAAATTATGCATTTAGCATGCTGTTATCCGGTTTTTTTATCCCTTTGGAGTGGCTGCCCAGCGGATTAAGCGATATTGCTTTCTATTCGCCCTATCCTTATCTGCTTTATTATCCGACACGCATTTACCTGCAAATGGAGCAGGGTACTGTGCTGTTTGGAAGTCTCTTGTGGTGTATCGGGTTTACTCTTTTATGTTTGTTTGCGACTGTGCTGGTAAGAAGAAAGCTGGAGGTGCAGGGAGGATGAGTACGCTTAAGCTCTATGGACTACTGGTTCGTGCCAGTATTCGCAGCCGGATGCAGTATAAATTCAATTTTGTTTTCTCTACCCTTATGGCAGCTTGTGTAAGTGCAGCGGAAATTCTGATGGTTGCTTTCGTGCTGATGAAATTCGGGCATGTGAAGGATTGGAGCTTTTATGAGGTTGGTTACTTATACGCCGTAATTATGCTGTCAAAAGCGATCTATCGCACATTTGCCTCAGATGTGCATCATCTGGAGAAATATCTCGTGAGTGGTGATCTGGATGCTTTATTAATTCGTCCGATCCCGCTGCTGCTCGCTTTGATGACCCAGAATGTACGCCTTCTGGTTGCCGAGTTTGGTCAGGGTATCCTCATCCTTTTTATCTCTATGAGAGCGCTCATATCCAGCGGACAAATAGATTGGGTCGCTATTCCGCAGACCCTGCTTATCGTGCTGAGCGGTTCAGTGATTCTCTTCTCTATAGGTCTGGCTACTTCAGCTATCGGGTTCTGGACCACTCGTGTGGAGGAGCTGCAAACGTTAACGGAGGATGCGGCCAGAACCGCTGCGCAGTATCCGCTCGTGTTATATCCGAAATGGATGAGCACCGTTCTGCTTGTTCTTATTCCTGTCGGCTTCGTTAATTATATACCATCGCTATTTATATTGAGGAATGAGTATGGAAGCTGGCTGCTTCTGTCTGTGGTTGGTGTTGCGGCTGTCTGCTGCATGCTGGCTTTACTGTTTTGGCGTATAGGAATATCCCGCTATCAAAGCACTGGCAGTTGAGGGAAATAAGAGGAAGAGGGAGTGAATCATGATCACGGTAACGAATTTAAGAAAAACATTCAAAAGCCCGCTTGTCAGAGAGGGCCGTTTTGTCGGGCTTCGCAGCTTATTCTCAAGAGCTTACCGGGAAAAGGAGGCGGTTCGCGACATCAGCTTTACGATAGAAAAAGGGGATTTTATCGGCTATATCGGTCCAAATGGTGCAGGCAAATCAACCACGATCAAGATGCTTACCGGCATTCTTCATCCGAGCTCTGGCGAGGTTCTGATTCGGGGCTTGAGTCCACAGAAGCACCGGCGTCAGGTGGTGCGGCATTTGGGCGTTGTTTTCGGGCAGCGCAGCCAGCTGTGGTGGGATTTGCCTGTGAAGGATTCTTACGACATTCTGGCAGCCATGTACCGGATTGAGGATGCGACTAAGCGCAGGCGGCTGGGAGAGCTGGAGGAGCTGCTCGGGCTTGGCGAGTTCATGGATACTCCGGTACGCAGGCTGTCGCTGGGACAGCGGATGCGGGCGGACTTAGCCGCGGCGCTGCTCCATGACCCTGATATTCTTTTTCTCGATGAGCCGACAATAGGGCTTGATATGGATGCGAAAAGAAATATTCGCGGCTTTCTGCGTACGCTTAACCGCGATTTCGGCAAAACGGTTCTGCTTACCACACATGATATGGACGATATTGAGCAGCTGTGTAAGCGGGTTATAGTTATTAATCATGGCCAGCTTGGTTATGATGGCACCATAGCCAGCTTGCGTGAACGGATTGGGCTGCCCACCGTTGTCAAAATCACTTACCGTGGAAAGGTTAGCGTCCCGGAAAGCTGGGAGCTGCCTTTTCAAATTACGGAGCAGGGTGAGGGAGTTTTAACAGTTCATTGTAACCGCCAGGAAATGAAGGCGATGGACATGCTGCGTGTAGTTAGCGGCTGGGGAGATATGGAGGATGTTCATATGGAGGAGCCCAATTTCGAGGAAGTCATCCACCGGATTTATCAATGATCCTTAAGTAGTGTAAGATAGAGTTAGAAAATGAGCCATTTCAAGGAGGTCATCCATATGACAATTGGACAGGATGAGTGGCAGCTTGAAGCAGCCCGCCTGATGAATGTCAGGGAACAGATAGAACGTAAGATTGAAGAACTGGATGCAACTGTAGATATCCGCCGAGGTGATGCGGAGACGATCCGTCTTAACTTCTGGAATGACATATCTGTAAATGTGGAAAATGAAGACGATCTGATAGAAACGGCGGCAAGTATTACCCAGCAAGCGCATGTGCTGTCCGGTCAGGAGCGGAGCTACAAGCTGGCCTATGATGCTTTGCGGAAGCTGGAGCAGATTGTGGACACGCCTTATTTTAGCAGAATTGACTTTGTTGAAGCGGGAAGCAGTCTTGAAGAGCAGATTTATATTGGACTTGCTTCCTTTCTTGATCCTGTTACAGATGAGATTCTGATTTATGATTGGCGGGCGCCTATCTCTAACCTTTTCTATGATTTTCCGCCAGGACCGGCTTCTTATACGACGCCAGAGATGACGATTGAAGGGGAATTGAAGCTTAAGCGGCAGTATATGATCAAGTCGGGGCAGCTACTAAATATGTTTGATACAGGCATTAGCATCGGAGATGAAATGCTTCAACAAATGCTTAGCCGCAACGCAGATGATAAAATGCACAGCATTGTCACGACCATTCAGCGCGAGCAGAATCTGATTATTCGTGACGACAAGCATAAGGTGCTGATCGTACAGGGCGCGGCAGGCAGCGGGAAAACGTCTGTCGCGCTTCAACGGATCGCCTACCTTCTGTATAAATACCGCAAAACGCTGAGTGCGGATCAAATGATTCTCTTTTCTCCCAATTCCTTATTTAGCGATTATGTGTCCAGCGTGCTTCCAGAGCTTGGGGAGACGAATATGCAGCAAACGACGCTTCAGGATTATTTGAGCTATAGGCTGGCAGGAGCAGAGTTAATGGTGGAAGATTCCTATGATCAACTGGAATTCGTGTTATCCGCAGACACTGTACTTCAACCCGAGGATGCAGCCCGTCTGGAAGGCATTCGCTATAAAGGCTCAGCTGCATTCCTGCAGGTTATTGAAGCATATGGAGCACGCCTTCGACAGGAGGGCATACGATTCAGCAGCTTTTCTGTAGGAGCCAAGGTGCTTATCTCTAGCGAGCAAATCAGTGGCTTTTTCTATGAAAAGCAAACCACTATGTCGCTTGGAGACCGGATGGAAAATATGAAAGAGTGGATTACAGGCAGGCTTGACGAGATACAGCTTGAGGCGGAGAAGCGTATTTATCGTAAGCTTAGCAAGGAGCCGAAGTATATTGGTGCCGATCAGGAATTGAAACGAATGAGCCGGCAAAAGGCGCAGCGCGCGCTTGGACCGCTCAAAGAAAAAGCGGAAAAGCTGCAATTTATTGATGTGCCTGGCTTATACAGGCAGCTGTTCGAAAGCTCAGAGCTGTATGCTTCACTCGCCCGGGAGGTTAGGCAGGAGCTGCCGGAGGCGTGGGAAGCGATTAAACAATATACGAGCTCAAAGCTGAAGCAGGGGCACATCATGTTCGAGGACGCCACACCACTGGTGTATCTCAAAGGTATTATTGAAGGTCAACAAACCGTTAATACGATTCGTTATGCCATTGTAGATGAGGCTCAGGACTACTCGCCGTTTCATTATGCTTATCTCAGGAAGCTGTTTCCGCGTGCGCGCTTTACATTGCTTGGTGACTGGAATCAGGGGATTTATGCCCATGCCAGCCAGGAGGGGGCTTACTCATCGATTGGAGAGCTGATGGCGGAGGAAACAGAGACAGTACGTCTGGTCAAAAGCTATCGCTCCACTCGTGAAATTGTCGAATTCGCAAGCCGCATTCTTCCTCATGGAGAGCCGGTGGAGCCCTTCAACCGCAGCGGTGAGGAGCCTCGTCTTGAGCGGGCCAGCGATGAACAGGATTTGACGCGCCGCGTGGTGGCCTCTGTGAAGGCATGGGCAGATCAGGGTATCCATTCGATGGCAATTATCTGCAAAACAAAACAGGAAACGCGCCGCGCCCACGAACTTCTAGTCGGTCATTTGCCGCATCTGCAGCTGATTACGAAGGAAACGCTCCATTTTGCCGCGGGTGTAATGATTCTTCCTGCCTACTTGGCCAAGGGCCTGGAGTTTGATGCTGTTCTAATCTATAACGCGGGCCGTCAAGTATATGCCGAAGAAAGGGAACGTAAACTTTTCTATACCGCTTGTACGCGTGCGCTTCATCAGCTGCAGCTTTGTTATGTGGGGGAGCCTTCTCCATTCATTATGTAATCCATATGAAGCATATCGATTCCACTACCAATACGATCATCTACGATCATCTTATGCACGTCCAATTATGCACGTCGACTTATGGCGGCCTCTTTATTTCAGGGCGTTCTCACAGGCTGCTTGGCAAGGCGATAAGGGGAGCCCCTTATCGCTTTGCGTTTATTAACTAGTCCAATAATGTAAGTGCTTTACAATGTGATACCCAATTCATCGACATAAATCACGCCCCCGCTTGCTGCGGGATTATCATGCTGAATGATAATCATTAATTCATGGTCAAAGCTGGTTGGAGCGGTAAAGACAGTTGAATAATCATAGAACTGTCCCGTATCCGTGAAGGTTATGGAAGTCAGATTAGTTCCGGCCGTCATATCTTTAATGATGACTTTGCCTCCCGTAGTTGACCCTGCCCCCAATGAAGCTGAAAACTTTAGCGTGTAGCTTCCAGAAGGCTTGTAACCATACCATGAATACATTAGCTCCTGAACGCCGTGAGCAGGTGAGGTTTCCAGCTTGAGGCTTTGACTGCCCCGGTAATTAAAGGCGGGTGCCACGACCACGCTGCCTTCCGCTGTCGTTGCCCCTCTGCTCCACCACTTGGGTAGTGTATGATCCGAGAGCTCCGTAAATTCGAACCCCCCATTAGGAATGGCGGAGTGGAATAAGGATGGAGTCAGGGAAACATCGTCGAAATAGCTGATTCCGCCGGACACTGCATAATTCTGATGATAGAGCCGTATTTTCAACTTTTCTGTGTTTGCTGCTGGAGTACGGAAAGTTGCCGTATATTTCGTCCAAGTTCCGTTGTCGAAATTGACGGTTGCAAGTAAGGAGCTTGACGTATCGGTAACGATATCCACCCTTCCTTTGGCAGCAGTCGCATTATTTTTGGCATAGAAGGTCAACGTATAGTCTGTGTTCGGTTCGTAATCGGCAACGATCTGCTCCAGCACCTGCCAGCCTGCTGCCGGGTTTGTTTTCACCGTCATGCCTGCTTTGCCGCTTCGGGAGTTGGCCGTATCGATATAGGCGGTGGCGCTTGTCGATTGCCACCTTTGCCAATAAAGAGGCAGTGTTGTGTCCATAGGATTGGAATACTCAAAGCCCTGATTCAGCAGTGTATGCTCATTCGCCCATCGCAGCGCAACGGTGCCTGTCAGTGGAAAGTATACCGATTGTTTCGGATCTTTGACGATTCCGCTTATGATAGGTTTCATTGAAGCGTTAACCTCGGCCAGCATTCCCCAGAACCCCGCATAGGGTGTCCATGAATGGTAATGAATCGGATACGTCCCCGTAGTATCGAGGCTGTGGCTGATCAAATAAGGCGACGTCGAACCGTTCCACATGACATCGGTTAAAGTTTTGGAGAACTTGACCATATCGGTTTGGCTAAACACTTGACCATGCCGATAGGCCTCGATCGCACCTGTCAGTGCCACGGCAGAATGCGTCAGATCATCTACGAAGGTGTACACGCTAGCGTTGTCAAACCAGAAGTTATTGTCCCATGAACCGTGATTGCTCCAATAATTCCATTGGTAACCGCCCGATGCATTCGTACTCAGCTTGTTTTTGAAGGCGGTAGCCATTTTATTGGCCCTGTTCAGATAGGTGGAGTCACTTGTAACATCGTACAATAAGTACAAGGAACCGGCATACGACAAATACTGATTGTTGGGCAGACTTCTGCCCGGATTGGATTGTCCGACGTTGCTGTTCGTTTGCTTATAAATACCCGAGGAGGCGTCTATATCCTGCCAATAAGGCTCCCATTTGTTGTACAGGTTGTCGGTAATGAAAGTTTTGTAAGTGTTGGCTTTGCTTAAATAGGTGGTATGGAGCGATGCATCGTTCTGGACAAGCTTCACAAAGTTCAGAATAGGATTCATAATCATACCTTCGTGAACCATATAAAATCCATACTCCCCGGCATTCACATTGCTGTAAACTGCACCATGCCCATTGACGTTATCTGCCAAACCAATCCTTATCGTCACAATATCAGAAGCATTCGATGGGGCTGTGAAGCCAAGAACAAATGACTGGAACTCGTTATTGGTAAAATCTTTATGGGCAATTTCCGTCCCGGTCGTTTCGTTGTATACCGTCACTCTTCCCGTCGAGCCGTTGAGCGCTTTGGCTGTCACGCTTAACCCGTGTTTGATTCCTGGTGCAAATCCCATCAGTCTTTGTGTGAAATAAGGAGACAGCGTGCTGCCGTTCGAAACGACAACACCCCAGGGAACGTTCAAGTTCGGACTGTGCTGATTGGTCCGATAGGCGAGGGTTGCATTTCCGTTCACAAGCTCCCATGAAGCGGGAGTCGTTTGGCGAACCGGATACACATTCACATTATCGTAGATCGTTATCCATTTATTATTCGTATAATCATTCTGAAGCAATCTCAGCTTCAACGTATGCCCAGCCGAAGACGGGGCGGTGAAAGTAAAGTTGTAAGCGGACCATGCGTTATTCTGAAACGTGATACTCCCATATGTAGTATTGTTTTCATCTATAATATCCGCTTTTCCAACTGCAGAAGACATATTGTTCTTAGCGAAAAATTTGACAGTGTATTCCGTGTTTGGCGAGTAAGCTATCGTCTGCTCCAAGGTCTGCCACGACGTGCCGTTAGCTTTGATGACCGCCGAAGCTGTACCGTCATATCCGTCGGTAACCAGGGTGGACCGGTAAGCGGTAGCCGGGCTGCCTTGCCAGCGGCTCCAGCTTTGCGGCAGTGTAGAATCGCTTCCGTTCACCGTCTCGAAGGAGGGGTTCTGGATAATCGTGGCTGCGGCTGAGGCGTATGAGGCCAACACCGAAATCTGATCGAAGTAAGCGATCCAGCTTGTATCCTGATTAGAAGTTAATGCGATTTCAAGCCTTACACTTCCTGATGTAGGAGCAGTGAAATTATAAGCGTAACGCTCCCAATTCGGATGGTAGACGACTGGCTCCATATCCGTCACCCTTGAATTAACAATGACCGTGCCGGTAGCGGTATCGACCGCGCTGAGGATGGCTCCTGTCTGATAACCGTTTGTCTTGGCATAGTAACTGAGCGTGTATTCCTGATTGGGCACAAGCGTTATTGTCTGGGTCAGTTTTGGCGTCCCGCTGCCATTGTATTTGACGGCGATCGCCTGATTTCCCGCGAACTTTTCCGTCGTCGATAAATAGACATCGGAGGCTCCCCCCGTCCTCGTCCAGTTGTTGGGAACGCCACCTGAAGCCGTCTCAAATCCGCCGTTCAGCACCATTTCCGTTGCTCCACCCAAAGCGCCCGCGAATTTGAAATCCTTGTTATCCAGCATCGGATAGGAGTACAAGGAAGGCCAGCCTTTAGCGGTACCACCAAGCGAGGAAGCGTTTACAAGAAGCCTATCGGTCTGATCTACGATTTTGTCCAGCCAGTAGTTATCCTTTGTGGCATGATAGCTGTTAACATAACCGTCAAGCAAGTAAGCTTCCGCCCATGCCACAGTCCCTCCATCAGCAGCATCCGTTGTCAGAGCAGGATCGCTGAAGCCTCTGCCATAATTCCAGCTCTGATCGTACTTTTTAAAACTGTCATACGTGTAATCGGATGCGTGAACCGGTAAATTCATGAACAACGCAAAAATGCTGATTGCCGTTAAAGCCACTACGGATCTGAAACTGAATCGGTTAATCTTCATCATTTACATCCCCTTTGAAAGTTTGGATTTCAATACAGTCATTCGAATTTAATTAAAACACATGTTTATACATGTTTATATTAAGTTTTGTATTACCCCTGTGTCAATACATTTATGAGTCTTATATTGACAGGAAGGAAAAATCGGTATAACATCGCATTACAAACATGTCCACACATGTATGTAATGAGATGTTGTTTTTTATTTCTTAAGGTGTCTGCGGGTTTTTCGAAAGGGGATGAGAGAAGAAATGCGTTTAGGAGTGATTGGTTATGGGCTTCGTATCGGACAAGTGCTGGATGAGTTGAAGCTTGTGGATGACGGCTGCCGTGTGGCTGCAATCACTGACGTGCGGTATGAAGAAATCAGGGACAATTGGACTGCCGTGCAAGGAGAGGTGCCTGCATGTTACGAAAGCCCGGAAGAGATGCTGGCAAATGAAAGGCTGGACGGCGTGCTGATCGGCACCCGCTGCTCCCTTCATACGGAGATGGCATTAAAGGTGCTGCCGACAAAGCTGCCACTTTTTCTGGAAAAGCCGGTCGCCACCCATTATGAGGACTTATTGCGGCTGAAGCGGGGCTTCGAAAGCTATCCCTCGCCTGTACTGGTTTCCTTTCCTTTGCGCGCCTCGCCATTGGTGAGCCTGGTTAAAGAGGTTCTGGAATCAGGCAAGATCGGAACGATTGAGCATGTGCAGGCCGTAAACAATGTCCCGTACGGTGGAGTTTATTTTCACTACTGGTACCGGGATGAGCGGGAGACAGGCGGATTGTTCCTGCAAAAGGCCACTCATGATTTTGACTATCTGAATCATTTGATCGGACAAAGACCAGTATCCGTATGTGCCATGGTTTCCAAGCAAATATTTAAAGGGGATAGGCCGGCCGGGTTAAAGTGCGCTGACTGTGAGGATAACGGGAGCTGTCCTGAAAGTACTGTCAGCATGACGAACCGCAAGCTAATGCCGTCTGAATGGGAGCATTGCTGTTTCTCGGAAGATACGGGTAATGAGGATTCGGGTAGTGCTATCATCAAATATGAATCAGGCATGCATATGAGTTATTCCCAGAACTTTTTTGCCCGCCGCAAAGCAGGAAGCCGTGGTGCAAGGCTGCTGGGTTATAAGGGCACGCTGGAATTTGATTTCTACACGAACGAGGTTAAGGTATTCATGCATCATCAGCCGCGCGTTGAAACCTATACCATAGACCCGGGTGAAGCGCACTTCGGAGGAGATGCCGTATTGGCGCAAAATTTCATCGGCATGATGAAAGGAATAGACCAATCGGCTAGTACACTGGAATCTGGACTGACAAGCGCTTTGATGTGTCTAAGAGCGAGGGAATCGGCACAGACCCATATGTTCCAAGACATAGCTTGGAGTTAGTATAGAGAGAATTAGGGGCTACCTTGGTTGTCTTAGTTGTCTGCATGCACTCCATTGCTCTTACCAGTCATTTACACTATAATATATACATGTATTAACAGGTTTATATTGTAGTCTATATGTGCTTAATTGTTATATAAAGAGGCAATTCAGTGTATTAGGCGCTGGGGAGGAAAGGGTTGGCATGAAGGAACTCAAACGCAGAAATAATTTCGATGAGCGCTATCAGGCGCTGCTCTCTGATTTACAAACTCATTTAAATACAGGCGTACTACGACCGGGGGATCCGCTGCAGCCGGAGAATTGGCTTGCAGAGCATTATGAAATGAGCCGGACTTCGGTACGTAAAGCGTTGGATTCGCTTGTAGAGGCAGATATTATTGTCAAGATTCCTGGTAAAGGGAATTACATTAAGCAAGTTCCGGTGTCCGCCACAACTAAGGAAACGTTGCATATTTGTATGTATAAGCCCTTTTATGATAACGAGGCAGTGAGGGCTGTTTTGTCCTCATTTGAAGCTGCCTACCAGAATGTGTCCGTGCAGCTGACGGAAATTTCAAGTATGACGTACTTAAAGGATTTGGATCATATGCTGGCGGGGGACGATGGACCTGACTTGTTTATGCTTACAGATATTCATCTGTCTTATAATGATTTTGGTGAATATTTAACTGATGTTACGAGTTGGTTGCCTGCTTCGTTCGATATTGACAGTGACAGCTATGCGGCTGCGTGGCAGCCGTATTTGAAGGAGGGCAGACTCTATTGCCTGCCTGTTTCTTTCTCGCCAGTCCTGCTAGCATACAATAAGAACTTGTTCAGGAATAATCAACTTACTTTTCCAGCCGAACTGATGAACTGGGAGCAATTGAAACAGCTTGCGATAAAGCTGACGACTAACAGCGCAGAAGAGCACAAAATTTACGGTTTTGGAATAAGCACGACAATTAACAGATTCAGCGGTTTTTTGATGCAAAGCGGCTTTCGGACCAGAGAGGGAGAAGTCATCGATTGGAACAGCGAATCTGTGCGCAAATCGGTTACTTTTGCCTATCAAATGCTTTTCGAGGATAAAGCCTCGCCGATTTATCCGGCTTCTGTAGGGAGGATGGTGGATGATTTGTTCCATCTCGGCCATATGGGCATGGTGCTGACGACTCTGATTACGTTGAATAACCAGCGTAAAGATGATTTTGACTGGGATATCGCGCACCCTCCTGTTGAGGATATGCAGGCCACACCAATGCTGACAGCAGGGCTTGGCATGAACCGGCGCAGTAACAAAAAGGCGCTAGCCCAGCTGCTGATGGAACATTGGCTTAAGCCTGAAACACAGTTGGAGTGGAGCAAATGGACGCTGAGCCCCCCTCTTTTGCGGCAGGTGGCTAAAGAAGCGGCAGCTATGCCCAACAAGCCGCAGAGCTGGCTTTTGTTCGAGGAGATTATCGCCTACAGCAAGCACTTGGCTGATGTCGTAGACCCACAGGCCCTGCAATGGTTTATGGATCAGCTGAACCCGCTATGGTCCAATATCGAAAATCCGCGTACAGCATGTGAGCGGGTTCAGAACGAATATTTATTGAAAAGTAAGTAATAGATCACCCCATAGCTTATCGCAGCCCGCATTCCCTGATGCAATAATTATTAACAAATTCCAATGTAATAGTTATTGACATGACGGAGTGCGTGTGATAATTTATACATGTATAAACATGTATGTTGTTTTTTTGTACAGCAAGGAAATGGTTAAAAGCAGTTTGAATCGCAAAATGCGGCAGTTTCGGGTGGGGCTATTAAAAAAAAGGATTTGAAATCGTTTTCAAAACAAAGGTTGTCGGATTTCCATTAATAAAAGAACTTCGAAAAGAGCAGTCATAACCAGGAGGAGAACAAACAATGAACCGAATCGTAAAAATGACTTGTCTGATGTTGGCAATCATACTTCTTTCCTTTATCACTGCCTGCGGTGGAGGCAGCAAAGCGGGGAATTCAACCAGCACCCCGAATAATGGCAGTACAGGGCAGCCGGAGGCATCTCCTTCGCAGAAGAAGATTACCTTGAAGCTGTACACCCTTGATGAAACAGATAAAGAGCTGGTCGATTCGACTATCGATGAATGGCATCAAATCAATCCCAATGTTGATGTGGAAACCGTGATTTTAACCGGAGAGGATTCCATGGACAAATTAAAGGTTATGCTGGCCGGCGGCGAGAAGATCGATATGGTCTATTATGACTTCTCCAACAGCTCCCGTGATAAAGCTTCGAAAATCTATTATAAACTGAATGATCTTATGGCTGAAGACAATTTCGATTATTTACAAACGTATGGTGATTACGGCCGTGCCACTATGATCGGCGATGATATTTATGGTTTTGCCAATTGGCTTTCGCCAAGCGCAGTATGGGTCAATACGAAAATGCTGGAGGCCAAAAACATTCCGCTACCGGACGATTCCACATGGACCTTCCAGGATTACTTTGATATGATCGCCAAGCTTTCTACGAAGGAAGGCGGTAAGCAGCAGTATGGAGGCATGCATTATCAGCGCGGCATTGCCGGTATTCTGGATGTTGCCGCATACGGAGATTGGGAAATTGTCAAGGAAGACGGCTCCCCTAATATCGACGCTCCAGCATTGAAGCAGGCTGCCCAGTGGTTCTACGACGCTATGTATACACAGAAGTCGATGCCTACCGAAGCAGATGTTGACGCCAATAAGCTCGTCGCTCTGTTCGATTACGCCAAAGGCGAGCTCCCTACGATGCTTGGCGCAGCCAATAGTGCCCTGTTCTTCGATGTATGGAAAACAATGGGCTACCTGACCGAAGAAGTGGATGCTCAAAACCCGTTCAAATTGCTCAAAATGCCTCATTGGAGCAGTGGCGGTGGAACAAATAAGCATACAGCGACTGTAATTAGTCATGCTGTAGCAAAGACATCTGCGCATCCGAAGGAGGCCTACCAGTACCTGAAATTTTTCACGCAGCAGGGCCTTGTCTTATCTTCCAAGACCGTGCACCGTATTCCTGTCTGGAAAGATGCCGATGCCAACACGCTGATGAATAATTGGAAGTTCTATAAAGATAAGGACGGAAATCAGGTTGAAGGCAAGGACCGGACTGATTTATACAAAGAAGCCCTCGATCGGAACCAAACGCCAATACTACCTAAATACGCCAATGAATACGCCTATTCCTCATTAATGCTCCAGGAGCTGAAGAAAGAGCTTAGTCTGGTGCTGGCAAATGAGAAAACGATCGATAAAGCGCTGGCTGACGCGCAGAAAGCATCAATGGACATTTACAAAAAGAACAGCAAATAGCAAGCAGCTTCACGGAGCCCTGATTCAACCTGCGTTGAGGCAGGGTTCCGCATCATGTTTGTCTGGAGAGATAAGATGCGTACAATGAGCCGAAAATCGAAAGAAAACGCAACGGGTTACTTATTTATATTACCTAATATAGTGGGGTTTATTTTATTTACGGCTTTTCCTGTCGGATTTTCGCTGGTGATGAGCTTAACGGACCGGCAAATATTCGATACTTTCGCGGAAAGCAGTTTCATCGGTCTTACTAATTTTATCGACGTATTTAAGGATAGCTGGTTTATTAATTCCATTCTTAACAATTTATATTTTTTGCTGTTTATTCCTGTACAAATGTTTTTGGCACTTGTGTGTGCCGTTATTTTTAACAGCAAATTTCTAGGTGCAAATGCGGTCAGAATGACGATCTATTTGCCCTATATCACCAGCTTTGTCGCTATATCGCTGATTTGGTTCCAGCTTCTGCATCCCAGCCAGGGAATTATCAATGAAATGCTGAAGCAACTAGGGGTGGAGCACCCTCCCTCCTGGCTTGGAAGCAGCTTGTGGGTAAAGCCCTCGATCCTGCTGATCCTGACCTGGCAAACACTTGGTTATAAAATGCTGCTATACCTGGCAGGCTTGCAGGGGGTGCCGGGGCATTTGTATGAGGCGGCTGAAATTGACGGCGCGGGCCCTGTACGGAAATTTTTCTCTATTACTATGCCGCTGATTTCTTCTGTCACCTTTTTTATTCTCATCATCTCTATTATTGATTCCTTTATGATGTGGTCGACCATTCAAGTGCTGACCGGAGGCGGTCCAGGAACATCAAGCACTGTCATCGGATATTACATTTATAAAACTGCGTTTGAGAATGACAATATGGGCTACGCTTCAGCTTTATCCTGGGTGCTGTTTTTTATTGTATTGATCGTATCCATGATGCAGTGGTGGGGACAAAAAAAATGGGTCAACTATTGATAGGCTCGGAGGTACTATGATCAAATTTATCCGTATCATTATTGCATATGCCATAGCAGCTTGTATGCTGCTGCCCTTTCTTTGGATGGTGTCCACATCGTTCAAAAATCCGGCGGACGTCTTTCAGTTCCCGATTAAATGGATTCCAAACCCGATTAATCTGGACGGGTACAAATATGTTTGGAAATCCTCTGTACTGGGTGTCTCTTTTTATACATTTTACTGGAATTCTTTGAAGGTTGCGTTTTTTGTGCTTGCAGGAACTTTCTTTAGCTGTACTTTGGCGGCTTACGCTTATGCAAGAATTAATTTTACAGGCCGCAGCGTTATTTTTATGGTGATGATTGCGACTATGATGATTCCTTTTCAAGTGACGATGATTCCGATCTTTATGATGTATAAAGAATTAGGGCTGCTTAATACGCATATGGCGCTCTGGCTGCCTTCTTTCTTTGGTTCTATGTTCGGGGTTTTTCTGCTTCGGCAATTTATTATTTCACTCCCTTTGGAGCTTTCAGAGGCAGCTGTTATCGACGGAGCGGGACATTTCCGTATTTATTGGAATATCGTGCTGCCGCTTATTAAACCTGCGATTACCGCCCTGCTGATTTTAACCTTGGTTGCGACATGGAACAATTATGAAGCTCCGCTTCTGTTCATCCGCAGTGCCGAGCTGTTTACGATACCTGTTGGACTTAAGGCGATGGCAGATGATATTTATAACATTAACTACTCAGGCATCATGGCCGGAGTCGTCAGCTCGATAGTACCGATACTGTTGCTGTTCGCGTTAGGACAAAGATATTTTGTGCAGGGGCTTACTTTTTCTGTGGTTAAAGGTTAATAGCATGAAAGAGTGACAGCAGGTGAGGACTTGATTATGGAGGCTAAAGGCTTGCCGGAACGGGCGGAACCCTTTAATATGGAAGGTGTACGGATTCAATTGAAATTCGTCCTTAGTGAAATAAGCCATATAGAAACGTATAGGGGGTTCCAAGCATGCTGAAGCAGCGCATTCCAGGTACAGATTTAGACGCTTCACTCATTTGTATGGGCACGGTGTCTCTGGGAAGTACGATAGACGATCAGGAGTCTTTCAGACTGCTGGACACTTTTGTTGATTTGGGCGGTAATTTTCTGGATACCGCTCTGAATTATGCGGACTGGTTGGATAATGGGGTGAAAGCTTCCAGTGAAAAGCTGCTGGGCAGATGGCTAAAGCAGCGGAAGGGCGGAGATCGTATTATCCTGGGCACTAAGGGCGCTTGTCCGACTGCGGAGCGATTTTTCCGGCTTAAACGAGAGGATATTTTGTCCGATCTTGAAAAGAGCCTTACCCATTTACAAACGGATTGCATAGATTTCTATTGGCTGCATCGGGATGACACGTCTGAGCCGGTTGAAGGTATTATCGATGTGTTGAACGAGCAGGTGCAGGCTGGTAAAATCCGCTACTTCGGCTGCTCCAACTGGACGTTGGAGAGAATTCAGGAGGCGCAGCAATATGCGCTTCAGCAGGGTAAGCAGGGGTTCAGCGGGAATCAAATGATGTGGAGCTTAGCGGATCCGAACTTCGAGAAGTTTGCCGATAAAACAATGGTACTTATGGATGAACAGACAAAGGCCTTTCACGAGCAAGTGGAACTTGCGGCAGTGCCATTCTCCTCACAAGCTGGAGGCTTCTTCAGCGGCAGATACAGTCGTGGTGTGATTCCTCAAGGGAAAGAAGATTTTGCGAACCAATATTTCAACGAGGTCAATTTCAACAGATTGGACCGTGTCCAAGAGGTAGCGCGGCAGCTGGGTCAGCCTAGTTCTGTCATCGCATTATCCTATATGCTGTCACAACCGTTCCCGGTCTATCCGATCATCGGCTCCCATACCGTTCAGCAGTTGACGGAAAGCTGCGCGGCAGGCGACTTGCGGCTGGATAGCGATACGGTCCGTTATTTGGAGGCTTAGTAATAGTAAGCTGGATTAGGCTGGATTACGCTAGAATACATACACTGGAAGAGACAGAGCTGTAGATGTGTGCTGTTGAAGCAGGTAGAATTGAAATAGCCTTACCTGGAGGGATTCTCTTGGGTAGGGTTATTTTTTGAGTTATGATCTTTGGAATAACCTTAGTTGAGGCAAGTTTGTTTTCAAAATCGAATCATTAATTTTGAGTTTTGTTAGGAGTTATTCATGATATAATGTGAATAGTGCTTTCTTTGTGGAATACTGTATTAGAATCTTATAGCTATTAATAAGTGATAGGAGCAAGTGTGAAAAACCACATAAGCCTTCCTAGAGGACGCAGCCTCAAGGAGGGCTGGTTCCTGTTCGTAGTCTAGTATCTAAGTAGTGACTTAACTTATGATTAGGTTTTTATAAAGAGGGTTTTGTAGCAAAGATGAGGAAGTTATTTATGTGCATCAAAAAGGGGATATACACCATTCTATATACCCCCTCTTTTATGTAACAGGACAAAAATTTATGCCCAAATTCCTAATGTACCTGCACGTGATACTTTGCTTTCACTCTTATCTTGAAATAAATTTTGAATGGCTTGCTTTTCTTCACTGGAGAAATTGGATTTCTCAACGTTGCTAACACCCTGTTGTTTGAAAAGTTGAACTGTTGATCTAACATTAGAAGACCATGCAAGAGAAGACATGCTAACACCTCCTTTTAATATCTAGTAGTTACTAATTATTATTATACCAAATTTATTAGAAATAGGTGAGTAAATTTGAAATTTTTTCGAATCATGTTTATATTACTAATTCTGACCCAAGCATGGTTTACATATGTCACTCTCAAGTACCCGTATATCGGAATTCAAGTAGAAGATTTAGGGCAAAATCAATGGGTTATTAGCGGTTTTGAGGAAGCAAGTCCCGATATATTAAGTAAATTAAATATTGGAGATATTGTGGTTAAAATTGATGGAGAAGACCCTGATAAGAATTTATCTGTTAAGAGATGGGGAAGTATCGATCAAGCAAAAAATCTCACTGTTGTACAAGGGAACATAGAGTCGCGTGTTGTTATAGATAGCATAAATAATTGGGGGAAACTAGAGTTTTTACCACTGATCGGCGAATTCATCAGTTTGTTTTTTGCGGGTCTAATCTACTTTAAGGCTAGAAATTCGCTCTCCGCTAAATTTTTAGCGTATTTATTTATTAGTATTGCTATGGTTTATATGAGCTTAGGAGCTTCTAGTAGAGGGGATGTAATAAGTAAAATACTGACGACGTCTGGACTCATGGTAATACCTGTTATCTTTTTTCATTTTCTTATTGTGTTTTTTAAAGAGAAGACAAATGTGGAAATTAAAAATAATTCATTGAAATATCTTTATAGCATTGTTATTATATCGGTCGTAGTGAAGATTTCGTATTTTTTTCCATATATCACCTATTACATTTATGATTCTTCTTTGTTAATTACTATTTTTTTCTTCTTAGTTGGTTTGATATTTAATATTGTTCATCTAACCCATATCTATATAAAATATAGAAAACAAAGTGTTTATTTATCAACTATGATAAAAACAATATTATTAAGTTTGTTAATCTCGTTCATTCCATTTGCAATCTTTTCTTTTCTCCCAATGCTATTAAACCAAAATGCATGGTTGGATCCTTATTACACAAGCTGGATTATCCTTTTCTTTCCATTAACTTTTGCTTATTTAATTATATCCAAGCAGCTTTACGATATTGAAACACTGCTTCGCCGGTTTTTGTTTACCACGATCATATCAATCATACCAAGTTCTATAATAGTACTCATTTATGATTTTTTTGGGCAATGGAAGGTATCTTTCAAAGAAGTTCTCAGTTGTTTCTTTATTGTGCTACTTATCTTTTCTTTCGTGCTCTATTCCCTGGAATACTTCACATCCAAATTCGAGCCTGTAGTTTTCCCAAGAAAACACAAGCTTCAAAGTGCATTAAGAAAAATCTCCAAAAATCTCGGGTCCATCTCAAGCTTCCGCGAAATGAAAGAGATTATTCTGGTGGATATCGTACAGACGCTTCAAGTATACGGTGGCGCGGTGGTGTTCAAGTATGCTCATAATATTGAAACGATCAGCGAAGGAGATATTAATAACGAAGAGGTGGAGTATCTGATTGAGGCGGGCAGGTTTGAGGATCACCCGGTCTACACTTTTTTCGAAATTAATCATCATGAGGAATACACCAGCTATCTGGTTATGACAAGAAAAAGGACGAACACGATGCTGGGGCTGGAGGATAAGCAGTGGCTCAATTTGATTATCTCTTACCTTGCTGTTAGTCTTGAGAATGTATATCTGATTCGTAAGCTTACAATGAAAATGCAAGAGCTCGCCGCGCAGCTTCCTAACGAAGAGGCAGGGGAAGATTTCATATGGTTCCGTAAGCTGATGTTTGAGCTGCAAGAGAAGGAACGGGTGCGGATTGCTACAGATTTACACGATACGACGATGCAGGATTTATTTTTCCTGAAGAAAAGATTCGCGTCCATTATGAACACGCTGTCGCTTGTTCCCGAGCAGCAGGCTCAGTTCCGCAGCATTATTGAATTTGTCGAGATTATCAATACGAATTTGCGGCAAAGCTGCTTTGATCTTCATCCGCATTTGCTGCAGGAGATTGGACTGGTTCAGACCATACAGAAGCTTGTGGATCGGGAATCTTACGAAAGCTCTTTTGAGATTCAGTTTGACGGAGACAAGGCATATTCGATTGAGAATCGCGATCTGGATACGAAGCGGCACTTATTTCGAATGGTTCAGGAGCTCATTACGAACGCTAAGAAGCATTCACAGGCATCCAAGGTGGTTATTCAAATGACGACAATCGGGAACAGTTTCAAGCTTTTGTACGAGGATAATGGTATTGGGTTTGACGAGCGGCGCATGGTTACGAGGGAAATCGGAGCCACGGGCATTGGGATGGAGCAGATTAAGAGTCGAACCCTGTACCTGAACGGACAATTTCATCTGGAAACGTCACAAGGACATGGCGTAAACATTCAAATAATGATTCCATTGAGAGAAGGGCTCAGCGCATGAAACCAAAAATTAAAACGTTAATTGTAGAAGATCACCCATTAATGGCAAGCGCCACGAAAACAATGCTGGAGCAAATCGACCGAATCGAAGTGATCGGCACTGCCGGCAGTGGAGAGATGGCGATTGAATTAGTAAACAAACTTCAGCCGGGCATTGTTTTTTTGGATTATCACCTGCCCGATGGTTTTGGCACCAAGGTGGCTGCACAAATTAAAGAGATCAACGCTGCTATACATGTTATTATTTTCACGGGAATAGACATCTCCGATATTTATAACAATTTATTGGAGATCGGAATCAGTGGTGTAGTTTCCAAGGAGTCAAGCGAGGATACTATACGAAACCTGGTCAACTGCGTGATGGATAATCATACGATGCTGCCGCTGCCGCTATACCATCAAATGAGGCTTACATCAGGCAAACAGGCGACTGAAGTCATTCTGACAGATGACGAAGTCCAAATCATGACCTTAATCGTCAAAGGTGTGACGCATGATTTAATCGCTGATCATATTCATGCCAGCCGGAGATCGGTGGACAATTATGTGCGTAAAATCTATGACAAATATGGCGTGAAGTCGCGTGTGCAGGCCATAGAACGTTTTGTGAAGAGCAAGTATTATTCAGAATGAACGATTTAAGTTAACATCTATGACAAGGCTGCCAGTTAATTTGGCAGTCTTTCTGTGCTAACGGACAGATCATGCTCAATCTCTTCATTCTCTTCATTGAGGCAGGGAGGATTATGAAAAAATTCCGCAACAGAATAAGAAAAGTGGTCGTCATCGCAGCAGCTTGTCTTATAATTGCTTTCGTGTCGGCAGTCGTATACTACCTTCTCATCAATAATAATCCGAACCTAGGCCGAGTCTATGCTAATATCCCTTATAAAATAACGAGCGGCCAGGAGCTCAAGCTGGATATTTACATGCCAGAAAGGCAGCTATCACCTAATATTCCCATGCTGGTGTTTTTTCATGGCGGCGGTTGGGACAGTGGCAGCAAAAATTTGAACGATAGCGACCTTGAGACCTTCAACATTTTTCGTTTACTGGGTTTTGCAATTGTGAGTGTGGAATATCGCCTGACCAATAAGAATATCATCTTCCCGGCACCTTTTGCGGACGCCTCCGACTCCATACGTTGGCTTCATCAGAACGGCTCACAATACGGACTTGATAACCGAAAAATTAATCTGATCGGCACCTCCGCCGGAGGCCAAATGGCACTGCTGGAGGGATTGGCAGGCAATCAGTTCAAGGATGACCCAGCTCTTGCTGATGTAACATTTAAAGTAAATAGCATCGTCTCGCTTTGTGGTCCGACCGATTTGACCGATCTTAGCGGGTATGATGATGTCGCTCGCGTCGATGCAGCCAAGCTGCTAGAGGGTCTAATTGGAGGTAGTATGGAAGAAATGCCCAGCCAGTACGCATTGGCATCGCCTATCAACCACATCAACAAGCACTCACCGCCAACTCTTATATCACATGGTACGCTTGACGAAAGGGTGCCCTTCCAGCAGGCTGTGAAATTTTATGAGGCTGCAAAAAAGGCTGGCGCACGAGTGACCTTTATTCCAGTGGAAAATGCTGATCACAAGTTCAAGGCACCTCCAGGTGAGACCACATCGCCACTTGTTAAAGATGCGCTCAGACAAATTTGCATATTTTTATTAAAGAGAAATTTGGTATAAACAAACAGCCATCGACAGATCTTCAGCAGATCCATCAATGGCTGTTTTGCATGTGGTTGAAGCTATGAAGCTGTTATTATTTGGCTGATAAATCTTCAGGATTCTCTACAGGTGTCGTTGGAGCTTCACCGACAGGAAGCATGAGCGATGTATCTGGTGCATCGGGTTCAACAGCATCTGTTGTCTTTTGTTCTACAGCCAGCGGCTTGTAGTAGGACGACAGATAGGTTTCTGCTTTACCGTCTGTGATAACTTGCGGATACGACATATTCGGGTCCGGTTTGTGTACGGAATAATGGACCGTTGCGATTTGATCGGATGCAAACTTAATCTCGTTTATAACAACCTTGTAGCCCGGGTTCG
Organism: Paenibacillus eucommiae; assembly: GCF_017874215.1. Taxonomy (GTDB): domain Bacteria; phylum Bacillota; class Bacilli; order Paenibacillales; family NBRC-103111; genus Paenibacillus_AI; species Paenibacillus_AI eucommiae. The sequence continues at coordinate 128,667 of NZ_JAGGLB010000013.1, read as the reverse complement.
GTAAACCTTCAACAGTCAACACGACTTTGTTGACTTGATCGTTCACCTTCTCAATGGTAACTGTTGCTTTGTGGCTCTCTTCGACAACAGGTTCTTTTTCAGGTTCTGCCTGAATAACCCGGCGAACGAAGTCTGATGCTTCAAAGATCCAATCCGCTGCTTCGGAACGTGTAATGGCATCCTGAGGACGGAATTTGCCGTCTTCACCTAACTTAATAATTTTGGTGTTCAGCAGAATCTGCAGACGACCTTGAATATCCTGCGGCAGGTTTTCTCCGTCTGAGATCTGGAAGAACATTTTCGTTACAGGAAAGTTGCCCTTAGTATCCAAAGCTTCTCCAAGCAATTGAGCAAATTGGGCACGTGTGATTGTGCCGTAAGGATCAATATTCTTATCTAGGGATAAGCCATGAACACTCGCTATAATGAATGCTTCGGCAAACCAAGCATTATCAGGCACTTTTGTGAAATAATCACTGGCTTCCGGTTTTTTGATAAATTTGACTAGATCTAAATTAAGGTCAAGTCCCTTTACAATCAGCTGAACGCCTTGGGCAAAGGTTACCTTCTCCTTAGGGGCAAAAGTATCATTAGTAATGCCGCTAATAATACCTGACTTCTGTAAGGCATTAATCTTCGCTTCGGCAGGATCACCAGCCAAGTCTGAGAAGGCAAATGCTGATGTAGACCACATTAGTGCGGCAGCCACAATCCCTCCGGTTAACATGATCGTTCGATTGCTTCGTTGTGGTTTTTTATTTTTCATAATAATGCCACCTCCATCTATCCTAACGTTGATACTGAGTAAAAGGTTGCGGAGGAAGCTGGAGTGGGTTTCAGCCGCTGGGGATGAAGAACCGAGAGGACCTGGGGATTTAATGATGTTTTTCATCGTTAAAACCACCAGATCCTCTCCGTAACCTTACTTTAATGATGAAAAACATCGTTAAACCCCCCGTTAAGTCCCCTGAGAGGCCATCGTCCTCTTTTAACGATGAAAAACATCATTAACATGACGGATTGACCGGGAACACTTGTTTTAATGATGAAAAACATCGCTAAGTGGAGCTTTCCTGAAGGAAAGGGATAGTGGGAATAGGGGAATAGGGGGAATCTGCAGCGCGTTCTTTCTTATACTTTCTGGCGACTTTCCGGCGCTTATAAGTTCACAAAAAAAACCGCACCGCTTACGCGGCACGGATTCAAGCCCATATTATTGTCCTTGTCCTTGTTTGATCCAACCTGCAACAGTAACAGCGCGTTTTCCTTGATGCCTAGCTGCCTGAAGAGAAGCCTCAGGAATAGAACCGTCTTCTTTGGCAGTGACGCTAAGACCGTATGGATTGCCTCCGCTTTGAAAAATAACGGGATCAGTGTATCCGGGTGGAACGATGATGGCACCCCAGTGATAGAAGGTGTTGTTAAGCGACAAAATAGTGGATTCTTGACCACCATTAAGATTGCTTGCACTGGTCATGCTGGAAACAACCTTATTCGCCAGCTTGCCCTGGAACCATAGACCACCTGTTGTATCGATGAAGGCTCTTACTTGGGAAGCTGCGCTGCCGAAACGGGTAGGGGTACTAATGATAATGGCATCTGCCCATTCGAGATCGGCCAGGGTAACCGCAGGAACAACATCTTTAGTAGCCTCATAATGTGCTTTCCAGGCAGCGTTGGATGCAATTGCAGCATCTGGTGCGGTTTCGGGAATACGAAGCAATTTTACTTCTCCACCAGCTTCCTTTCCTCCTTCGATAGCTGCTTGAGCCAAACGATGGTTGGTTCCAGTGGAGCTGTAATAAATTACTGCAAGCTTTGCTTTACTCATAATCTGCCTCCTGTAGGGGGTTGCCCTTGTTATACAAGCCTTTGATCAAACAAACATAGTAGAACATGAATGAAACCTGCTGACTTCATATAGTTTATTAGGGTTTTTCGTGATCATTTTCGTGATCTTGGTGATTCCCCTGGGCAAAGGCGAGATGACAGTTTATAAAATATTAAGAATTGTTTTATAGTCGGTTTATATGTGCTTTATAGGCAGTTTATCCTGGGCTGATATGATGTTTGTAAGAGGCAGGTAGCTGCTTCTACATAAGGAGGAATAATTAAATGAATAAAAAGTTGGGATTGATTGGTGCAGGTGTGGCAGTAAGTAGTATGCTTCTCATTTCATCGGCTTATGCGGGAATTGGTGCAGACCCTGGGTATGAGGCATATAAATCGGCATTTAAAAATACGATGGCTATTCAAAATGTGACCCGAAATGTGAGTGTATCGGTCGAAGATAATGGATCTTCGCTGCTGAATGTGAACTCTACGATAAAAACAAATGGTGAAGATGCAATAGGAAGTGCCAATGTTGCTGTAAACAACGGCTCCACGGAGCAGACGATTCAGTTCTACAATCAAGATGGCCAGCAAATTGTAAAAACAAGCGGCTCTGACGTGTATCAAATCGTTGATATCGAAAATAGTGACTTTGAGGATAAGCACTGGAAGCATGATAAGCAGGCGGATCCGGCCTTGGCTCAAGAAATGGAAACGATTCTCGATTCACTCGTAGGCAATCTGAAAAATTACGTATCCGTCGAGGATGAAGTTGGTGGGGTGAGGGACATCCACTTTAAAGTATCGGGCAGCCAAATCTCACCTGTTGTCAACACGATAGGCTCCGTTATCATTAAGCATGGATCTCAGGCAAATCCTAGTCTTCCTGCACCTGCAGAAACCTTAGGTGTGAATTTAAGCAGCATCCAGGACAGCTTCCCCAAGCTGGCGCAGGATATCAAAATCGAATCTGTCTCGATGAACGCTACTGTAGACGCGGATAATCATATTACTAATCAAATAGCTGAAATTGAGATTTCCGGCAATGATGGGCAGGGAACCACACACAAGGTGATTGTGAAGCTTCAAATGGGCTTGTCGGATTTTAATTCTACGGTAGCCGATACGGTTGACTTGGAAGGGAAGCAAATAGAGAAAATAAACCCTTTTGAAAATCTTAAAGACAGACATGGCGATTCAAAATAATTGAACATAAAGAACAAGTACAGCAAGCATAGCAAGTATCAAACATCAGCAAATATGCTACTCTAGTTGCAGAAAAGGGCGTGTTCGATGCGAAAGAGATCGAGTTGCGCCTTCTTCATGTTGCAGCTCTAGGAAGGGAGACCGGGCTAATGGAGAAGATTGTAGAAATAGATGGATTGACGAAGGTATTCCGTAACAAGAGAGGCATTCATAACGTGTCCATGACTGTGGAACGCGGCGATGTATATGGTTTTTTCGGACCCAATGGAGCGGGGAAAACGACGGTAATGAAAATCATGACCGGATTAAGCAGAGCGGAGAAAGGCAAGGCAAAGCTTTTTGGCTTTGACGTATCTACCCAATATGAGCAGGCCATGGCGAAGGTTGGGGTGTTGATTGAAACAGCGGAAGCCTACACCTACATGAGCGGAAGGAAAAATCTTGAGCTTGCAGCCCGGTTTTATCCCGATCTGGAGAAGCAGCGCCTGGATGAGGTGCTGGAGCTGGTCGGATTAGAGAAATACCAGCATGAAAAGGTAAGCCAATATTCGCTAGGGATGAAACAGCGTCTAGGCATCGCGTCAGCCATTTTATCCAAGCCTGAGCTGCTCATCCTTGACGAGCCAACCAATGGCCTTGATATAGAGGGTATGGTGCAAATTAGGGAGATTATTCTCAGACTTGCTAAAGAAGAGCGGATTACATTTCTCATTTCCAGTCACCTGATTCATGAAATGGAGCTGATGTGCAGCCGGATCGGAATTATTTATGATGGGAAATTGATTTGTGAAGGTCTTCAGAACGAGCTGCTCGCAGGCCGCTTCGATTCACTCGAGGAGCTGTTCTTGTACGAAATTTCCGAAGAGAGGAGGGGAGTCGCTCATGTATAGCCTAACAGCCAGTATTCGCAATGAAACGAGCAAGCTCGCATTGAAGAAAAAAACGATATTTTTTCTGGCTATGACATTACTGCTGCCAGTCGGGGCCAGTTTGCTTATTGCCAACTTTCAGAGCAGCATGGGAATCGGTGCTGTAGCTTCCAGAGAGTTTCCGATTGTCATGCTGGGTCTTTTCACTGCTGTTTTTCTGCCGCTATTTGTTTTTATGGGAGCAGCCGACCAGTTTTCAGGTGAAATGGCGGACCGGACGATGAAGAACGTGCTAACCCGCCCTATTTCACGCTTCAAGGTATTCGCCTCGAAGCAAATTTCTCTGGGTATTTACATCGCCACTTTTCTGGCTGCGGCGCTGCTCGCATCCATTTTATCCAGCTTCTTGCTGAAGGGTTCAAGCGGCTTTGGAGCTTCAATGCTGGAGTGGATCAAGGCTTATGGTGCTGCCTTTCTGCCTCTTCTGACTTTGAGTATAGCGGCTGTGCTGCTGGCCCAATTTTTCAAAAGCAGCAGCGGCGCACTAACCACGAGCATTTTGCTTTATTTGACAGCGAAGCTTGGGGCAATCTTTTTTCCGCAGCTGGCTGTTTATTCACCGACCTCTTATACAGATTGGCATGTGATGTGGCTGGGAAGCCCAATGGCAACCGATAAAATCTTCAGTGTCTTTATGTTTCTGCTGGCATGTAGTATATTGTTTTTTACAGTTGGATTTTATTTGTTTGATAAAAAGGAGCTTTAATGATGTCTATTCGCATGCGGCTTGTACTTTCTTATATTGCCATGTTGATTGTGCCTATTGTGCTTTCCATAGTAGCCGCCGCGCTGATCATGATTTTCTTTATTGGAGATCTGCGCACCCTTTATCAGGTCACCGACAATCATCGGAACCCGTTCACAGATATTATGGAGCAAGAGGCAGCCATCACTGCTGATATCAAGCTTATGTCCGCACGCGAACCGGAAATGCTTATGGAAGATGCTGTAGCCGAAGAATTGGACAGCCGTCTGCATAAAATCAATATGAATCTGATTGTACGTAAAAATGATGAACTGCTTTATATCTCGCCCAATTTATCGAAGACTAGGGATTATAATCGCTTGCCTGCTTATGGCGGGTCATCGATTAAAGAAAATGATATTAGAGAGAGGCTTATTATTACAAGACAGGTGGATTTTCTGCTGTCAGGGCAGGAGAGAGCCAGTGTTTTTATCGTGACGGACGCCAATACATTTCAAAAATATGTGCATCAATATGCGAAATGGCTATTCATTGCCCTGCTCCTTATTCTGATTCTGACGAACGGAGCGTTGACCTACTTTGTTTCCCGCAGCATTATCCGCCCTTTGAAGGCTTTAAAGCAGGCAGCGGAAGAAATTAAAGAGGGTAACCTCGATTTCGAAGTGAAGCCCCAGTCCAAGGATGAAATTGGTGAGTTAAGTACGGCATTTGAGGAGATGCGCAGCAAGCTTAAGCACTCGATCGGACTGCAGCTGCAGTATGACGAGAATCGCAAAGAGCTAATTTCCAACATTTCGCATGATCTCAAAACACCTGTAACGGCTATAAAGGGATATGTCGAGGGCATTATGGATGGTGTAGCCGATTCCCCTGATAAGCTGGAGCGGTACGTCAAAACGATCTACAACAAAGCGAACGATATGGACCGGTTGATCGATGAGCTGTTTTTATTTTCGAAGCTGGACTTAGGAAAAATTCCTTTTCATTTCGAACGGGTGGACCTTGGACAGTATTTGGAGGATTGCGTGCAGGAGCTTTATTTTGATATGGAAAAAAAGGGCGTCAAGCTGGAACCGGAAAACGCTCCAAGTGCCCCACTCTATGTCAAGGCAGACCGTGAAAAGCTGAAGCGGGTGCTGCTCAATATTTTTGAAAATGCGGTAAAGTACATGGACAAAGACGAAGGAAATATTCGTCTGAAGGTACAGGAAATCGAAGGGAATGCAATCGTCAGCATCGAAGATAACGGACAGGGCATTTCAGCAGAGGCGCTTCCGCACATCTTTGACCGCTTCTACCGCGCTGATCCCTCTCGAAATACCGCGACAGGCGGGAGCGGACTCGGACTAGCCATCGCCAAGCAAATTGTGGAGGAGCACGGAGGCATGATCTGGGCCGCCAGTGAAATCGAACAGGGAACAAAAATATTCATCATGCTGCCTATATGGAGCAAACCATAGTTGTTGTACTGTAGTGTGTTGACAGATATAGCTTGGTTGAAGGAACGCTAGAAGCAATACGGTTGCCAGGAACATCAGGATTTGTGAAGTTTGTGAGGAGCGTGGGTGGGGTGGAGAATCATATGAGCCGAATATTGATTATTGAGGATGAGCAAAGCATTGCTGAGCTCGAACGGGATTATTTGGAAATTAGCGGGTACTCCGTTGATATAGAGAATAGTGGGGATAAAGGTCTGCAGCGTGCATTAAGCACGGATTATGATTTGGTTATTCTGGATCTTATGCTGCCGAAAATAGACGGCTTTGAGATATGCCGCAGAATTCGCAGTGAGAAGGATATCCCGATTTTAATGGTTTCCGCCAAGAAAGAGGATATTGATAAAATCCGCGGCCTCGGCCTCGGGGCTGACGACTATGTAATCAAGCCCTTCAGTCCTAGTGAGCTGGTTGCCAGAGTCAAGGCTCACTTGTCCCGGTATGAAAGGCTCAGGGGGAAGCGGGAAATCAAGAACGATGAAATTAGCATCCGCGGTCTGCTTATCGACAAAACAGCCCGCCGCGTCTTCATAAATGAGCAGGAAGTGATATTTACGACCAAGGAATTCGATTTGCTGACCTTTCTCGCATCGAGTCCCAATCGAGTATACAGCAAAGAACAGCTGTTTGATCAGCTGTGGGGCTTTGACTCCATAGGCGAAATTGCAACAGTCACAGTTCATATCCGCAAGCTGAGGGAAAAAGTAGAGCTCGACCCCTCCAACCCGCAATATATCGAAACGATCTGGGGCGCAGGCTATCGCTTTCGAATTTGAGCAGCAGCATTCGGGTCTCAGATCCGAACACCATCATTCTCCATTAATCTAAACCAACATCTTCAATCTAAACCAACATCTTCGTCAACATCTTTATCATAACAATCATAACAAGCTTGATTTGAGGCTTCCTTGTTCATCCAGATTATTCGGGTGGAAAAAAGGGGTCTTTTTGCATTTTGCATATAGATCAGAAAAAATTCTCTTAATAGATTGTTCATACGGAAAATAAAAAGCGTTACCATTATTTGTCCTTTGCATTCATAGACGTTTTAGCTGCATGATAGAAAGGTAACCCTACTTTTAGCTAATATGGAAAAGGAGAGAACAAATGACATATACAGATAATAAACGCAAGGAAAAACACACGGATAACGGCAGAAACATAGAGGCAGCATCTATTCAAAAATGTAGTGAAAGAGAGTACGATACTAGAGAAAATAATAAAAAAACTCCTGATTTTCGCAAGTTTCATCCTGATGGAAAAAATGTTAGTAGAGCTGAAGATATCATATATCTCTTGAAAAGCAGGATACATAGTAAAGATAGAGATCGTGATTGTACCAATGCCATTAGCAATATTAATAGCGAAAGCAGTGGTAATAGTAATAACAGCCAAACCAATAATGGCATTAGTAATAGAAATGAGAATAGCAATAAAAATATTAATGAAAATATTAATGAAAATATTAATGGAAATAGTACTGGAAATAGTAATGAAAGTAGTAATGAAAGTAGTAATGAAAGTAGTAATGAAAGTAGTAATGAAAGTAGTAATGAAAGTAGTAATGAAAACAGTAAAGTAAATAGTAATGTAGATAGTAATGAAAACCGTATTGTTAGTATCACTAGTAAAAAATCAATATGGGGTCGTACTACAAAGTTAATATTGGCTTCTATGCTATTCGTCTCGTTAGCTGGCTTAGGTAAGGAAATCCCTGTTGGGGCAGAAGCGGCGGGGAAATTCAATATGTCTTTTTTGTTTTCAGGCAATCCGCAAACTTATGTGAAGCAAGTAGATCAAACGAAAGGTTCGCTTCATGTGGTTTCGCCGAGTTATTTTGATTTGACCGATGCAGGGTATTTGAAGCTCTCTGGGTCGCTTGATCCTTCTTTTGTAAAGGAGATGCATAACAGAGGATTGAAGGTCGTGCCTTTTTTGAGCAACCATTGGGATCGGCAGAGCGGGATCTTGGCGTTGAAAAATCGGAAAGCATTAACGGAACAGCTTGTTCAGGCCATAGAGGACTATGAGCTTGACGGTGTTAATGTAGACCTCGAGAATATACCTGAAACACAGCGTGATGCCTATACGGACTTTGTCCGCCTGCTGCGTGCTGCGCTGCCTCCCTCAATTGAAGTCACAGTTTCCGTTCCTGCTAACCCATATGGAGCAACTAGTGGCTGGTTGGCTTCTTACGACTACAAGGCTTTGGCCGCGGCTAGTGATTATTTGATGCTTATGGCTTATGACGAGAGCTACCCAGGTGATCCGACACCGGGTCCGGTGGCCAGCTTGCCGTTCGTTAAGGCGTCAATTGAATTTGCCCTGAAGCAGGTGCCTGCTGAGAAGCTGGTGCTGGGTATTCCTTTTTATGGGCGTTATTGGAATGGTAATTCTGCAAATGATGGGGCGGGAGTTTCGAACCGGGTTGCTGAACAGTTGATTGCCCAATACAGCGGCCAAACTCGTTATGATACGGCCAGCCAGTCACCAGTCGCTACTTTTACGATTGGCTCTGCGGACGCTCCGTTCTCGCTTTCTGGTAAAAAACTTCCTCCGGGTAACTACACGCTTTGGTATGAGAACGAGCGCTCTATCAAAGAAAAGCTGAAGCTGGTCGAGGCCTACGGTTTAAAAGGTACGGGCAGCTGGAGTCTCAATCAGGAGCCGGCAGCTACGTGGAGCTACTATGGACTGTGGCTCAACGGTTTTCATTTTGCTGATGTGCAGGGGCACTGGGCACAGCAGTCGGTGCTAGCCGCGGCAAACCGGGGCTGGATGCTCGGCGCATCCTCCGAGCGGTTCTCGCCGGACGCGGCGCTCACCCGGGCTGAGGTCGCGGCGGTACTCGTCCGCGTCCTCGGCCTCAGCCCTGGAAACGAGGCCGCCGTAGCGGCAGCCTCGTTCAGCGACGTGCCTGCCGGCCACTGGGCCCGGCAGGACATTGCGCTGGCGAAGCAGCACGGGCTGATCCAGGGGATCAGCGACGGGCGCTTCGCCCCGGGCGAGCCCTTGACGCGGGAGCAGCTGTGCCAGCTGCTAGCCCGCGTCTTGAGCCTGACTTCGCCGGCGGCTGCGGCGAAGATGCCTTTCCCGGACGTGCCGGCCGGGAGCTGGTCGTACGGGCCTATCGCGGCGCTAAGCACGCTAGGCCTCGTCGACGGCTACGCAGACGGCACGTTCAGGCCAGGCGCGGCAGTGACCCGCGCCCAGATGGCTGCGCTGCTGGAGCGGATCGAAACGCTGTTATAGGCTTGTCAAGATAATCGTTACGGACACCAGAGACCTTATTTCCCGCAACGCCCCCTATTTAGGAAGGCTAACGGACATCAGATACGCTATTTGGATAAAAAGGGGCCCATATACCACTAGCCAAGGCGAATAACGTACCTCATGTCCGTAAGCTGCTTTTAATTTGCTCTATCTCAACTATCTCTCAACAATTTCAACTGGTTCAACTATTTCAATTATCTCGACTATCTCAACTATCCCCGTCACTCAGGCGGGGGAGTTGAGATTTTTTTGGATCAATCGGCCATTGGGAGGGAGGCTTCCTGAGCTTTGGGGATAGTGACGATAATAAGCTTTCCATCACCATTTAGGCGTGTGGCAGGAACTATTTTTCACTATTTACCCTTTGGCTTAGCCGGGAGCGGTTTGGCGAATTGACGGATATTTTTAGTACGGTTATCAGCGTCGATAACTCGGGTGTTTCCTACCTGCATAAGGGCAGCGGTTGAAATACCCAAAATCCGGACCTGACCGACCTGGATACAGGAGCCCAGATTGTCAATAGACATGGAAACGGAGTCCAGGAAAGGGGGCTGAGGAATCTCGCGGCTGAAGATGGGGTATAGGTCGAAATTGCCCTCTTTTTCGTTGAAGGTTGCAACTTCACGCTGAACGGCAAAAACCCGGCTTCTCGGTTGAATGACGGAGTTGTCCCCGATATGCAGAAGAGAGCTTTCGCTAATGCCGTTAATGATGATGTTTCCTACGATGGATAGTCTTTTCATGGTTATCCTCTATGCCTCTATGATTCTAGGGGTAGCGGAGCTAAGCCTTCGACAATGGATTCCAGAGGTGTATCAAACATCGATGATAAGGAAATAACCTCCGTATCGCCTATGAGGAACACTGAGGAGCTTGCAACACCGACGATGCGGACATTTCCTACAGCTATCACTTTATTTTCGATATGCAAATTCAAGGCTGTTCACCATCCGTTTCTGTCAAATTAGAAATATAGGCGTTCATGGCTGTGCGGATATCGTTTTTTGTTTGATCAATAATGTTTTCGCGGATGGCATCCAAAGGTTCTTTGAAGCCCGCGCTGCGGTACTGGTCGATATATTGCTTAATTCTTGGCTCCACCTGATTACGAATATCGTCTAAAATTAACTGTTTGTAGCTCTCATCTATAGGATATTGATATTTATTTTCCATGGCATTGATATCATCTTTGGCATCTTGACTCAAATAATCATTGATACTCCCGGAAATGTCATCTTTCAGATTGCACATGGGGTTAGGTGGCATAACCTTGCTGTTTAGGGGAGAACCATTAACCGTAAAATCCTCAACATCGTCAAAGGAAGATGGATTTATCCCTATTGAAAGACTTCCATCCAGCCGCTCCACTTTCAGTTGGTCGAACTTGTATTCAATTTTATCGATGTGAAACTTCTTCTGTCCTTTAGAGGCATCAATTTCTGCCTGCAGCTTGATCACTGTCTGCTCGAGCTTCTCAATACGCTTGGCTTGTGAGCTCAGGTGGGCGTAAACTTGCTGGAAAACTTGTTGACAAGACATCCCCGTATGCATCCTGAGTAACCTCCCTAGTGACTCCTATTTTCGTTTAACACATTAAGTACCCACTTAAATAACCAATAAATAACTAAGTAACAATTCTACCTGTGGGAGGTAGGGGGACTAAAGAGATTGGGTTTACTTCGTTTGTACCAATTTCCGGGGCAGGCTCGGTAAACCCGCCTGTATTATAAAGGTTAGACAGGGAGCGGATCATGCCCGCACTGCCGATTTGCAACACCGAGGAATTGGAAACAGAATTTACTTTGAGCTGTTGAATGGAAATCGTTTGGTTGATAGTCCAGTTCATAGTCCCCCCACCTTATTAGCGTTAGCCTCCACAAAATCTGAATCATTCGTTATTGTATTGCTAGCTCCATTCACAACTTGCGGGAAATCACCAGTATTAAAGGAACCGGCGCCGGCGAATGTTTTGGATGAACTATTTGGTGACAGAATGATGGAGTCTCCGAAGTGTACGATAGAGCTAGGGCCAACACTGAGTATTTTTACGTTACCTACAATAGCTGGCATAGTTCTGTCTCCCTTGCTCAAGGATACCCTTTGCTGCATTGTATGATGATATTAGCCCAGAGGTTCTCCCTTATGAGGATAGGGGTATCACTTCAGGGCGAAACCACATATACTGCAAACAAATGAGGTGATGAGCTTGAGCGAGTCCAATCGCCAGCCATGGCTGAAATGGGAGAATATCGAGAAATTCCTCGGCCAAAAGCTTCCTGTTAACGCTAAAGAAAAAGGCCAGTCGCTGCTGGATAATATGTCATGGGTGGAAAATTATGTGCAGGACGTTCTGAAGAAGTCCATGCCGAGGCTGCATGGAGAAGGAACTCTGAATGAGGAGCCTTCTATAGAGGTTTTCGAAACCCATGAGCATGTGATCGCGCAAATAAAACTTTCTAAGGAAGAGGACCCCAGAGCCCTTCAGGTGTTTGTTAAATCCAATCTAATCAAACTGACTGGCTTTCTGAAGGGAGGCAATAAATTCATCAAGCTCCCCGTTCTGGTTAATCCCAAAACGGCAAGAGCCAGCTATAAGGCACGCACCCTGCAAATCCAAATCCGCAAGCGCGATCAAAAAGAAAGCTACCATGAGGCGTATATCCGCTTCTGACGAAATAAAAGCAACCTTTGGATTATTCTCCAAAGGTTGCTCGATCTTTATTCAAAGTGCTGCATGCTTGCCATTAACGTGCTGTATGCCGCTTCAATGTTGAGCTGAGTCAACGTGCAGCGCCTACAGTACCCGGCGTGCTGTCATGTAACGCTTGGACCATGTTCCGGAAGATAGCTTCGTGAAACGAACGCCGCCCTCGCCATAGGTATGAAGAATTGTTCCATTACCGGCATAGATGGCGACATGATTCACAATTCCTGGCTTGCCAGGATTAGAGAAAAATATTAAATCTCCTTTACGGAGTTGGCTTCTTGGTACATAGCTGCCTGATTTAGATTGTGCTTTGGAAGTCCGCGGCAGGTTGATGCCGTAATTTTTATACACATACTGTGTAAAGGATGAGCAGTCGAACGTCCGTGTTTGTCCCGATTTAGCCCCGAAAACATAAGGTCTGCCTAAGAAATTATCACCGAATGATACAACCCGATTCGCAAGGGTGGATGACGATGTAGCCGCGCTCGCCGAGTGAGGAGTGATTACCAGACTTGATGAAAGTCCTATAGTTAACGCCATTGCGGTAATAACCAGCTTCTTGTACCATTTTTGTTGATAATTCATAATTACCTCCTGTGATTCTTTTTCGGTGTTTTGATCACCTAAGCCCAAGTATAGCAAAACAAATCAGGCCCACTATTTACATGTTGGCCGAGATGCAGTGCGGTCACAGGAGAAACGGGCCTTTCTGAGAAAATGATGAGAATCTGCTTATAATTTTTTTATTGACAGGTCGTTGGGAGCTTTACGGTGAGCAAAGTTCCTTTTCCGAGCTGACTGGAAATAGTGATGGTTCCTTGATGAAGCCTCACAATATTGTCAGCAATGGCGAGTCCAAGGCCTGCTCCGCCCTGCTTTCGGTTCCGGGCTTTATCTGTTCTATAGAACCTGTCGAATAGCCGGGGTAAATCCTCTTTGGAAATGCCAATACCCCTGTCCTCAACCTGCAGTTTTATGTAATGCGCATTTTTTTCTGCAGATACGATAATGGTTTGTTTGCTGTATTTAACTGCATTATCGATGAGGATAATTAGAAGCTGTTTGATTTTCTCAGGGTCGCCCTGCATGGTCAAGCAATTGTCATCACCCTCTGGTAATCTTGTTTCAATATTTCTGTTGAAGGTGAGCTTTAATGAAGCTGCCGTGGAGACTATGAGTGGAGTCAGGTCAAAATCGACCCGTTTCATCCGGTGCTCTTCTTCCATTAAAGATAATAAATTTTCTGTGAGCTTTTTAAGCTGGGCAGATTCGGTTTGTATGGCATCAAGTGCTTCTTCCCGCAGAGCAGGATCGCTGCTAGCCCATCTGCGGAGTAAGCTGGCGTAGCTGTCGATAACGGTAATGGGTGTACGAAGCTCGTGAGAGGCATCGGCGAGAAATTGCCTGTGTTTTAGAAAAGTATCCTCCAAGCGGTCAATCATGCGGTTAAAAGTAGCACCCAGCAGGGTCAGCTCATCCTGTTTGGGATCGTCGGGCAAGTGAATTCTTTTAAATACTCCGTTTTCTTCTATAGTCTGCATAGTTGCAATTAATTGGTCCAGCGGTTTTAATATGACCTTGATGTAGAAATGGAGGCCTGCGTAGGAAAGCATAACGGTACCAATGGATGTAAAAAGAAGAACGGATACAAGAGTCTCCAAATAACCGCTTAATGCTCCCAAGCTTTGGCCTATCTCCAAGGTAGCTAACTGCTGAAGGCGGTCATTGTATACCGGCATCATTACATAAATATAATAGCCGCCCTTGACGTGGACTATTTTCGTCGTTTCTTTGTTTGTGTAATGTGGGCGCTGCTTCAAAAGCTCTTCATCCGTGTAAACCTCGTGCAGTACCTTAAGGTCGGGTGTTACAAGACGTATCATTTCCTGAGGAATAAGGAATTCATCCAGAGGGCCGGGTTTCTGCCAATATTCAGGATGATTGTACAAATCTTTGGCTATAAGCGTATTAGCTTTTTCACGGAGAAGCCCGGCCTCGCTGTTCGTAGTGATGCGAATAAACAGGAAGTAAATGACTGAGTTTCCAAGCAGCAGAATAATCAGCAGCCAAGCGCTAAGCAGTAAAGTAATTTTAAGCTTTATACTCATGATGGAGGCTCGGGTTTTTCTCTAACCATGTAGCCAACACCGCGGATCGTATGGATCAGCTTACTGGAAAAGCCCTTGTCAATTTTTTGCCGCAAATAACGGATATAGACATCTACGACATTAGTATCTCCCATAAAATTATAGCCCCACACCTCGGAAATAATTTGCTCGCGTGACATTACCTCATCTTTATGGCGAATTAAAAAAAGCAGCAAATCAAATTCTGTTGGAGTCAGCTCTATCATTTTTTCCTCGCGGCGTACTTCTCTGCTTTTTAAATCCATCCTCAGGTCATCGATTTCAATTACATGTGAAGTTTGAGGCTTTACAAGCTTATCCTTTTGTCTAAGCAAATTGCGGATTCTGGCAAGCAGCTCCTCGATAGCAAATGGTTTGGTTATGTAATCATTGGCACCTTGATCAAGACCGCTAACCCGGTCAGGCACAGTGTCCCTCGCTGTAAGAAGGATAATGGGGATAATCGTATCAGTCTGACGAATTCGCCGCAATACTTCAAGGCCGCTAAGCTCAGGCAGCATAATATCAAGTACAATTAGGTCCCACTCGGGATCGGGGTTCGATAATGCAAGCTCCAGTCCGCTCCTGCCCCCGCCAGCGATGACAACCTCGTATCCGTCATGCTCAAGCTCCAACTGCAGAACTCTTGCTATTCGCTCCTCATCCTCAATCAGCAAAATACGGCTCATGCTTGCTACACTCCCGATTTTTTTTCACCTCAAGCAGAGGGTTATCTTCATATAGTCCCTAACGGGCTACTTTTGCATACATATGAGGCAAAAAAGAAGCATCCGGCCTCCCCTTGTGGGGAAACCGGATGCTCAAGTCATCGTATGAAATGATGAAAAATTTGTATGCTGATTTTATTCAGGAGTCGGGATAACCTCTGGTGAAGTCAACTTGTCGTAGAAGCCTAAGAATTTATCCTTCTCCGGGCTGTTCAGATGTGCCATAGCAACACGAGGATGCTCATCAAGAGATCCGACGATCATATAAGGAATGAGGTAGCCCCACATCCATTTCTCGCGCATTTCAAGCATATGACGCTCAATAATACCGAGTACAGGGCGAACATCGTACCGCGGGTTTTTCAGATAGCTGACGAGCAGCTCAGTCGGGCAGTTTCCAGCTGCTCTACCCATGCCGTAAACGGAAGAGTCCAGGAAGGTAACGCCTTTGGAAGCGCCAATAATCGTGTTGGAGTAAGCTAACTGCAAATTATTGTGCATATGAATGCCTAGTTCCTTCTTAGGAAGCAGACGTTGGAATTTAGTCGCCAGGTAATCAATGTCCTTGTAATCCATGCTTCCGTAAGAATCTACGATGTAGACGACATCAACGGGGCTTTTGTTAATTTCTTCAAAGCCTTCGATAAGTTCATTCTCCATAACATGGGAAAGTGCCATAATGTTGAGCGAGGTCTCGTAGCCCATATTATGGAACTTTTGCACCAATTCCAAGCCTTTATCCAGATCTTTAATGTAGCAGGCTACACGGATAAGATCCAGCAGGCTTTGTTCGCGGGGAAGAATATCATTCTCGTCCACACGGCCGATATCTACTAAAGCTGATAGCTTCGTATCGGTTTTCTTAGTGATGACATCTTTCAGGAAATCTTCATTGAGGAAGCGCCAAGGTCCGGAATTGCCGCCTTCAAGCAGCTTTTCCGAGTTTTTGTAACCAATTTCCATATATTCCACTCCGGCTTCGCTTAAGCCGCGATACATGTCCTGGACAAATTCTACGCTAAAATCCCAATTGTTAATTAAGCCGCCATCCCGAATTGTACAGTCCAAAATTTTATGCTGATCCTGTCTCATTGTTGTTCCCCTTCCGCCTACTAAATTGCATATTGATTTTGATATATTATCACTTATCTACGGGGAGGTTGTCAATGAATTGTCGCTGGGAAACAAAGAATGCGGGGAAGCCAGGTATGAGAGCATAGCAAATTGCAGATGCTAGTGGCAAATGGAAAACTACCCCGAAAGGAAGCGAACGATGAAATCTTTAGCGATTTTCTTTGAATTCGACAAAGAGAGGGATGCCCTGCTTGCTTTGGATACATTAGAAGAGCTGGGTTATTCACCTAAGCTCCAAGAGGATCGGCTTCGTCCAACCCTGCATATTCATTTGGATGATCAGGATTTAACCTCTGCGCTGGAGATTACACAAGCTCATGGAGGCAGGCTAGTGGAACAAGCTGCAATTAATGAAGGAGAATCCACATTTGCGATGGCCTATGATTTGGAGGACACGATCCCGATTCCTGCGCATGTTGTAAATGAAGATTGGACTGAGGATTATTCGAAGGATTACAATCATTTTCCGCCTGGCGTCAGATTCTAGTCAATCAGTTGCGGAATAGGATCATTTAAGCTTTATTGCAGCAATCCCGGCCGCTATCAGATTCATGATGGCGGTTTTTGGGCTTTTTAACCAAGTATGGTCCGTAACTTTTACATCATTAATTGCGTCTGATAAGGAGAAGATTATTCTAACTTTGAGGAGGAATCTTAGGTGCATCGTTTATCTGCAATAGCAATGGCTATGGTAATTTCGATTTCATTGACAGCTTGTTCAGCCGGAACTTTAAAGATGGATCAAGCGGGTAGTCAAGGAGCGGGAACCTCAGTTACTCCTGCAGCTCCTTTAACGGAAGAGGAATCCAAGACGATTATAGAGAACCGCATTAAGGAAACTATAGAGGCTTTTCAGTTAAAAGATATGAAGAAAATTACTGCTATTGTGCATCCCGAGAAAGGGGTCCAATTTTCCCCCTACGCTCATATCGATCCGGATAAGGATGTGCGTGTTCAAGCCGGAGAGCTTGAGGAGCTTTGGAATAACACAGCAGCCAAGAAAGTTTGGGGGCAGTACGATGGATCTGGTGAGCCTATTGAGCTGAGCTTCGCCGACTATTATCAAAAATTTATTTATGACCACGACTACGTCAAAGCTCCCAAAATAGGTTACAACAAAACGCTGGGTGTTAGCACTACTGTTAATAACATATTTACTTTGTATCCAAAGGATAGCTTCATTACTGTAGAATATCACTTTGAAGGTTTTGATAAGCAGTATGCGGGTATGGATTGGGCAAGCTTGCGCCTGGTTTATGAATATAATGAGGGCGAATTGTACCTAGTCGCTGTCGTTCACGATCAATGGACTACTTAATGTAAAAATAGAAAAGCGCTCTGAGAGCTCTCAAAACGGCTCATGAGCGCTTTTTATTTATTTAGGATAAACATGTTCGGCCGCGCTTTTGCCTGCTGTATAGCCTGTTGTAAACGCCGCAGTAATGTTGTAGCCTCCTGTATATCCATGAACATCTAGAATTTCACCGCAAAAATAAAGCCCGTCTGTTAATTTCGAATGCATAGTTCGGGGATCAATTTCTTTCAGATTGACGCCGCCTCCTGTAACGAAGGCTTCCTCGATGGACAATGTACCGTCCACGATAACAGGAAAGGCTTTAAGCAGCTTTATAAGCTCCAGCCAGGTAAGTTTGGGAATGTTGTGGTAGGTAAGATCCTCTGCCAAACCTGCCATCTTTAGAAGCAGCGAGATCATCCGCTCTGGAATAAAACCTTTCAACACATTTTTGAGCGATTTCTTTGGCTCGTTTGCTGCCAGCAGCAGAGCATCCGTCCGCAGCTCTTCGAGCTCCCTCTCGGGAAATAAATCAATGGTCAATAGGATTTCCTTAACGGAAAACTGCTTTCTTTGCTTGACCACATATTGCGAGCAGCGCAGCACGGCCGGGCCTGAAATGCCGAAATGGGTAAATATAAGGTCACCTTCGTGCTCTTTTACTTTCTTGCCCTTCGGACTCCAGACGGTTAGTGTAATATCGCGCAGCGATATTCCCTGGAGCTCACGGTTGCGTATAAAAGGCTCGCTGGAAGTCATGGGCACCTCTGTCGGATATAGCTCAGTGATCGTATGCCCGGCAGCCTCTGCCCAGCTGTAGCCATCCCCTGTCGAGCCGGTATGTGGCACGGACTTGCCGCCGGAAGCGATAACGACGCAGCGGCTCTCCAGCTTCTCACCGGAACGCAGCAGCACGCCGCTGGTCGCGCGGTCTTTCGCGGCGTCTGTTGCGCCATCAGTTGCACCATCAGTTGCACCATCAGTCGAGTCGTCTGTATAGAGAACCTCAGCCACAGGACTGTTGACGCGGATATCCACACCGAGCGAGCGGACTTTGTTCACTAATGCGTCGACTACAGTTTTCGCTTTATCGGAAACCGGGAACATCCGTCCGCGGTCTTCTTCCTTCAGGGCGATGCCCATATCCTCGAAGAAAGCCATAATATCTTTATTGCTGAACGTATCCAGCGCACTATAGAGGAATCTTCCATTACCGGGAATAAACTTAATGAGCTCGTCAATTTCCTTGGCATTGGTAACATTGCAGCGTCCGCCTCCGGAGATGCCAAGCTTTCTTCCAAGCTTGTCGCCTTTATCAATCAAGCCCACCTTGGCTCCATGCTCTGCCGCTGCAATGCAGGCCATTAGCCCTGAGGGACCTCCGCCTATCACAATGACATCATACTTCATAGCTGAGCTGCCCCTTTGTTGTCATATGTAGATTCGAGTATTTAACGCTATTACGAATCCTTCCTTTCAATTGTAATAGGTATTCCTACAAAATCCAAATTGCAATACGGCTTATACAACCTTGGCGGTAGGAAGGCATCTATCTTTAAATGCGGACGCTAGCGCTCATCCACTCAGAGTCACTCCTTCTCACAGCTGCAAATCGCAAGAGCACCACGCTCAAATGGAACAGCCATCTCAAAATGAATACCCATCTCAAAATGGACGCCAACAACGTTTTTTTGAGCGGGCATTGGCTCGCTGGGAAGGAAAAAGCGAGAGGAACAGGTACTTAGCGATGTTTTTCATCGCTAAAGTACCAGTCCGTCTCCATAAACCTACTTTAACAATGAAAAAGATCGTTAAAGTCCCATATAATCATCCAGAGAGGCCGTTTGCCCTCTTTTAACGATGAAAATCATCACTAACGTGACTGATTGACCTGGAGGCACATACTTTAACGATGAAAAACATCGTTAAAGTGAAGCGCACTCAGCAAGTCCGGGTCCGGGGAGGCGGACTGTAAATCAAGCACTTATCTTACATTCACTCGACACACATCAGGCACAAATCAAGCAATCACTAGGTAATCAATAGGCAATCAGCAAGACAGTCACCTTAGGTCTGACAACGACCTCGACTTAGGTCCAGGTTCAAAAACCGCCCGTAGTCCGTTTTAGCGGAAAGCGAAATGGACTAGAATAAAGACATGAACAAGGGGAACAACAAATAATCTCCTCACGAAAGGCGGTGACTAACAGTGAATAAAAATTTAGGAATTCCGCTCATCCTGATTGCAATCGGTGCCTTGATCCTGATGAATAAGTTCGGATTTAATCTGCTGGGCCCGATCATGAGCTATGTAATACCAATCGCTATGGTTGCACTAGGTTATCTGGGAATTAAGAACGGCAATAAGCTTGGATGGTTGCTTGCCGGAGTAGGAGCCATTATATTGGTTGGCAAGCTGGCCGGATGGCTGGTAATCCTCTTGGCAATCGGGCTTATCGTTTACGGATTCTCGATGCTAAGAAAAAGCCCTCAAACATAAAGTTTAAGATACAGGAAAGAGTAACAAGAAAAGGTGGTATGAGAGATGAGCTTGATGAAGCGAGTGAGAGATATAACAGCTGCAACGCTTAATGATCGTCTGGAACGCTCTGAAGATCCAGTTCGCTTGATTGATCAATATTTGACAGCGCAGCGTGAACAGCTTCAGCAGTCGGAAAGGCTGTATCAGCAATGCGTTACACATGCAGCCGCTCTTCGGCAGCAGTACTTAACGGCGCTGGAGACGAAGGAAAAGAGAGAACACCAGGCGCTGCTTGCACTTAAAGCCGGCGAGGAGCATATGGCGCGAATCGTGCTGCAGGAAAAGCTTCAAGCCGAAGAAAAGAGCGAACAGTACCGGGAGCTTTACGAGCAGGCAAAGCAGTCCATACTTGATCTGGATGAAGAGCTGCAGCAGCTCAAATCGGACTATAGAGAGGTCGCAGAGAAACGCGGCTACTATCTGGCAAGAATGGAATCGGCGAGATTGCAGCAAAGGCTCAACTCGCGGATGGGCGGAGTCGGCCAGAATGCGACCCCCCGTATGTTCAATCGGTTGGAGGAAAGTGTCTCCGACATGGAAATGCAGGCCAAATCGCTTCGTGATGTAAGACGCATGAGCAGAGAAGGCTACTATCCATCCGGTAATCCGGCGGTTGACGCAGAGCTTGAAGCTCTGAGGCAACGACTTAACAAGGAGGAATGAGTTTACATGAGCAAATTATACCGCTCTAGAAGAGACAAGAAAGTAACGGGTCTTTGCGGCGGTTTAGCGGAGACGCTTAATGTAGATGCTACGCTGCTCAGACTAGTAGTAGTAGTGACCGCGTTTTTCTCGGCGGGGACAGTGATTCTGCTTTACTTCGTAGCCAGTATGGTTATTCCTAAGGAGCCAGGCTTCTATCCGCCTCATCACGATCCTTATGCAGGACCTTACGGAAATCCGAATCCGAACTTTAACAGCGGAGGCTGGGATAACAACAGAGCTTATTCGGACAGAGGTCCTTCCTCAGCAGCCGGATTTAATCGCGGACCTGCTGGAGGAGCTGCCAGCTCAGCTTCCTATGAAGGCAGCAAGTCAAGCAATATAGACGAATTGATGAAGGATATTGAAAAAAAGGCGCTGCAAAAAGAACTTGAAGAGCTAAGAGCAAAGGTCGCCCAGCTAGAAAAAAATAATGAGAACAATAATAAAGGAGACGTGTAAACCATGGGAGTATTTACTAGATTGAAAGATATGACGAAAGCATCCATTCATGAGGTGCTCGATAAAGTGGAAGATCCGATCATTATGTTGAATCAATATCTGCGTGATATGGAGGAAGAAATTGCTCAAGCGGAGGTTACTGTAGCCCGGCAAATCGCAAGTGAGCGCAAGCTGAAACAACGTCTGGAGGAATCCGAACGCTTAACCGCGGATCGTGAATCCAAAGCAGCGGCAGCGCTGAAGAATGGTCAAGAAGCCACTGCACGCCAAGCCTTGGAAGAAAAGCTGTACTACGATGAGAAAATTGCCGAGTACACAGATTTGCATGCCAGCGCTAAAGGTCAAGCAGATGAATTAACACAACAGCTTCACGAAATGAAGGACGAATTCTACAAAATGCGCAACAAGCGCAATGAACTCGTATCCCGTGCCCAGCTAGCTAAGGCTAAGAAGCAAATGGCACAAGTATCATACTCCGGTGTTATTGAGAGTGGTAGTGCATCCCGCGGCTTCCAACGCATGGAAGAGAAAATCATCCAGCTTGAAGTAGAAGCGGAAATTGCCCGCAAGCCTTATGTACCTGTTGGATCCGCTAATGGATACACAACTGTTGACACAGCTAAGCAAGTTAAAGTGGATGAGCAGCTTCAGCTCTTGAAAGATAAGCTTAATGGTGGCAGCAAAGAAGAACAATAATCATAATTTCTTATAAGTAAAACAAAGAAGAACTGGTGGCGGCGCCCCGGTTCTTCTTTGTTTTGCGTGGCTGGGTGAGATTAATACAAGTAAATTAACTGCATATTAAACCCAATGCTTAAAAATGTTTTAAGAAACTCTTAAAGATCCTAAAACCGTAGTCACTTTGCGGACAAAGGCTGACTTCATCATGTATAGTAAGGGGAGAACGATGATTTTCCATCATAAAGGAGCTACAGCAATGATCAATCGCCGGATATTAATAGTGGATGATGACCGGGAAATTGCCGAATTAATCGGCATCTATTTGAAGAATGAAGGATTTGAAACAGACAAGGCTTATGACGGCCAAGAGGCACTCGAACGCTTCGAGCAGAATGAATATCACTTGGTCGTTCTAGATATTATGATGCCCAAGATGGATGGGCTGGAAGTTTGCCGCAGGCTCCGCCGCGATCGGACCTTACCGATTCTGATGCTGAGTGCGAAGGCAGAGGATATGGATAAAATCATGGGGCTTATGACGGGTGCGGATGATTATATGGTTAAGCCGTTTAATCCCATGGAGCTCATAACGCGAATTAAATCGCTTCTGCGCAGGTCTTATCAATACAACCAGGCAGCTTCTCCCAATTTGGACGGAGTACTGGTCATCGGAGCATTAAAAATCGATAAACGGATGCATACCGTGGAGGTTGAAGACAGGCTTTTGCATCTGACCTCAACTGAGTTTGGCATTCTGTATTTGCTTGCCAGCCACCCTGGCCAGGTATTTAGCGCTGAGGATATTTTTCAGCAGGTGTGGCGGGAGAAATATTTTGAATCGAATAATACGGTGATGGTTCATATTAGCAAGCTTCGCGACAAGCTGGAGCATGAGCTGGGAGATAAGCTTATCACTACCGTATGGGGGGTGGGGTATAAAATTGAAGGGTAATGTAACGGCCGGGATGCTGATCCGCTTTCTTGGATATGTGGTGCTCAGTATCGTGCTTTCATTTATCACTGTATTTATATGCTACAACTTGCTTAAAGGCTTGACCAGAAATTACTATTTTTTGAGCCGGGTGGCCAACGAAATCCTGGGGATCCTGGGCGAAACGGTTATTGTAATTAGTATGGGCGCAGTGTTTTTTGTACTTTACTTGATTATTTTGCAATGGCGATGGTTCCGTTATGTTGGTGAAATGAGCGAGGCCGTTATGCATATTGCAGAGGGGCACTTTGATCATAAAATAGCTGTTAAACAGAGCAATGAGCTAAGCAATCTAGCTGCTAATATCAACAGGCTCGTAGAGCAGCACCAGCGTTCCTTGGATGAAGAGAGGAAGACAGAGCAGACCAAGAATGAATTAATCACCAACGTATCCCATGATCTGCGCACGCCGCTAACTTCGATTATCGGATATTTAGGATTAATTGAACAGGACCGTTACCGCGATGAAGTGGAGCTCCGCCATTATGTGCAGATTGCTTATGAGAAATCTCAGCGGCTTAACCTGCTGATCAACGACCTGTTTGAATATACGCGAATGCGTCACGACGCTCCTCCCCTTCAAAGTGTGGCATTCAATTTGATCGAGATGCTGAACCAACTGCTTGTGCAGTATCGCATGCAGATGGAGCAGGCGGGCTTGGTCGGCAGGCTGCAAACTGCGGAAACGAAAGTGATGGTGGGCGGTGACCCGAATAAGCTTGTGCGCGTATTTGAAAATTTACTGATCAACGCGATTATATATGGCTGCGATGGACATGGAGCGGATATCCGGATCCGCTGTGAGAATGGCGAGGCGAATGTTGAGGTGGTTAACTATGGGGATCCAATTCCGCCGAGCGATTTGCCGCATATTTTTGACCGTTTCTACCGGGTTGATAAATCCCGTACCGAGCATGCTGGCGGATCCGGACTAGGACTGGCGATTGCCAAAGGGATTGTGGAAAACCACGGAGGCCGTATTAGCGTCACCAGCAATTCTTACGAAACATCGTTTCAGGTAGTTTTGCCGCTGGCGAGTAAGCAAGAGAAGCAAAGATAAATTAAGACGATCTAAGAGGATCTAAGATGCTCTAAGATGCTCTAAGGCGATCTAAGGCGATCTAAGAATAAATTATGATAAAAGGTTTGATTCAATGTTTTCATCGATATCTTTGAAGCTTCAGCCTTTTGCTGCAGCTTTTTTTATGCCTATCTGTTGGAAAGGCCAAGGATTCGTTGTTTATTGTTTAAATGTTTGAATCATGGAACCAGTAAGGAAGTCCAAATTTTTCATTGTAGTCACTTTCCCTTTGCCTCAGGGACAGACGTCTGGTGGCTGCCCGTTGGAGATTGGCTTGTTCAGCACCTAAGAGCCATTCCCTCTGCAACGCAACCAAGTCACGATGGAAGAGCAGTATTTTAGCAAGTTGTAGCAGCCCGCCTCCCCCGAATTGAGCGTGTGCTTTCCTTTAACGATGTTTTTCATCGTTAAAGGAAGTGTTTCCAGGTAAACAGTCACGTTAATGATGTTTTTCATCGCTAAAAGAGGACGGATGGCCTTCATGGGTGGTTAAAAGCGATTTTAACGATGTTTTTCATTGTTAAATAGGCATGTGGAGATTAGCGATGAAAAACATGAAAAACATCGTTAAAGTAGCATATTCTTTCTGTTCATCATCCCCAGTGCCTTTGGCAGCTAGGAAATCTCCTCCAATTAAGAGAGAAACCTTGCTGGTTGTCAGTTTGAGTCCGGGTGTTCTATGTTCTACGCTTGCAACTGAAAGAAATGGGGGTGGGTGGAAAAGCGTCCGCGTCCGCATTTAAAGATTTGTTCTTACCGCTAAAAATTATTCAAAGGAACAAATCTTTAACAGCGGTTGGAGCCCACAGTCCCAATGTTGTCAGGTTAAGCAACTTCTCAGGCGATACGCCGAGCAACCCGAGCAACGGCACGCGGAGAGTGGACGGATTTCTAACGGACATGGTTGCACCTTAGACGCATTTTTTTCATCCGTCGCCCATCTAACGGACATCAGCGACTCTTAGCCCGCTCAACAAGGGGAAAATACGCTCCGTTAGGGCTGTAAGAGGCCCCAATGTCCGTTAGAATTCCAGCTGGGCTTTTGGGGGGCGCTAAGGAGCGCTGGTGTCTAAACTTGCCCCACTATGCTTCCAATTTTATGGAAACATCAAATATTGGAAATTAAGTTGATTTTATATAAATAAAAAATATCCAAATGAGCCCAATAATAATAATTTTTCCCTTTTAAAAGCACTGGGAACGAACAAAATTACTAAAAACAGCTATGGCTTGCCGCGGACCCCCGACATGAAAGCGGCTCTTTTACAGAAAATAGAGCTGGGGCTCTACGAGGAGAGATCAAATTTCATCATATATTGGTAAAATAGTATATTTTCCGCTCTTGAACAACGCTCATATGGAGCTAATATGAAATCCCATTTTTCTGGAAGCGTTGTGGGTCAAGTTTAGGCGCTGGTGTCCGTTACAGTTACTGGCTTCCCATTCGCGTCCGCTGCCCCTCGTTAACCTGACAGCATGGCCCAAAGTCCTTCCCTCACTTCCTGCACCCAAGTTACGAACAAACCCCTCAAAGGACGCCACAAGGCATTTTTCGTATCGATTCTTAAGAAAAATTTATGATTTGGTTACGGTTTATTTAAAGCTTGCCAGTTACAATTATTAATAACGACAACAATCAATGGTTGTAAGGAGGAAGCATTTTATGAAACGTATACTACTTTTTGTAATCATTTCCGCTGTAGCTGTGGGTATATATAAATGGGAGGAATCGGTGCCGAGTGCGGCAGCTGGAAATTGGCCCCATGTACAAGCAACTGCCGCCATATTGATGGATGCTGATAGTGGTGAGATTCTGATGTCACAGAATGCTGAAGAAGCGCTCCCACCTGCCAGCATGTCCAAAATGATGACGGAACTGGTTGTTCTAAATCAAGTTAAGGCAGGCAAGCTGAATTGGGATGACATTGTGGTGACAAGCAAATACGCCGCGGTTGTTATTGGCGCTCAAATCGGTTTCAAGTCAGGGGAGCAATTAACAGTTAGGGAGCTGTTCGAAGCTATGATTGTCCATTCTGCAAATGATGCTGCTGTTGCACTTGCTGAGTTTACAGCAGGGTCAGAGGCGAAATTTGTAGAGTTGATGAATCGTCAGGCGAAGGAAATCGGGCTCTCATCAAGCGCACATTTTGCTAATGCTACTGGACTAGACCGTGAAGATTTAATCGGTTTATCGGGAGCCGCATCTAAGGGAAATACGTATTTAAGTGCTAAGGATACGGCAGAACTGGCGAGGCATCTGATTACAGCTTATCCGGAGGTTCTGGAAATAACTACGCGCAACGATATATTTTTGACAAATCAGGTTGAACTACGGACTACGAACTTAATGCTGCCTGGGGAGCGGTTTGCATACAGTGGCAACGATGGTTTAAAAACCGGCTATACTTCACAAGCTGGCTATTGCTTCACTGGGACAACTAAGCGTGGCAGCACACGTCTGATCGCGGTTGTCATGGGAGCTGATTCGGGAGATACCCGGTTCACAGAGACAAAGAAGCTGTTTCATTACGGCTTTAAAAAGGAGCGGGCCAGAGCATGAAATTTAAAGATAAAATCAACACGCTAAGAGCCTTTGAAACCGTGTGTTACCAGATGTGCATTTTTTTGCTGGGCAACCAGTCATCTGCGAACCAAGCAGCGGAGGCTGCCTTGATTGAGCTTTATAACGATCAAGATTTCTGGAAAGCAGAGGAAGAAGGGGAACGGCACAATCGGGTTCGCCTGGTTGCCAAGCGCCGCTGTTTGCAGCAGAAAATCCTTTCCTGCTAAGATGTGGGATGAAGTTTCTCCTTTGCAGGCATAATATAGCCAGAAGGGGGAGGCTTGCATGGAAACAGAAATGACGGCAGATATGACGGTAGGAACGACGGTAGAAACGGCAGCACAGAAGGAAGCACAGAAAGAAGAGCAGAAGGAAGTACGGAAATCACGGGAAGCATTGCAGACGCAGGAAGTACCTCAGAGTGTGTCACAGAGCGTATCACAGAAAGTACCACAGGATGTATCACAAAAGGCAGGGCATGATGATGCCGAATCTCTGATGAAGCAAATGCAGGAAGAAGAAAACGCTGGGAACAATGGGAGTTTGGATACGAACGGAGACGGTAATTTCGACAAAAAGCTGGACGGTCCTAACCGCCCGGCGGAATAAGCCGATTTAAGGAGAAGTAATTATGAACCATTCAAATCCAGAGCAGGACCGGGAACAACAACGGTTGAACGAGACAAAGACGAGCAGGGAAGATAAGCAGGTAACGGATACGGATGAAGACGCAAGCCTGGATCCTTACGAGATTAACTTCCTGCCTCAATATATGGAGAACCGTGGCCCAAGGGAGCCTTTTGTTAACGGCTATGGGGTAACTATTGGCGATCACGAATATGAATCTGCTGCCTCGCCGTTAAGCCAGTGGAATGAGGATACCGATCCTTCCGTTATGGCGGGTGATCAGTGGGTGCATCCTTTTAAGGATATAGGATTTCATACGGCAGAGAACCGTGACTATTTCGAAAAAGGGATTTTGCCGCAAAGCGAGATTTTCATGCATCCGGACAAGGATGCTGCTTATGAATACAAGGTAGGGCAGGGCGGTTCCGAGGCTGGCTCCGATGAAGAGCAGGAAAATTGAGTCAAGCGGTTTATGTCATTTTAACTTTGCTTTCACTGCAGACGGATGTATAATATAACTAATAGCGCAGTTTGTTATATAAAATTTTTTCCTGAGGAGTGAAAGTATAATGGCAATGTCTTTTGATTCATACATGAAGGATATGGTTCTGCCGATGAGACAGGATTTAACCCGTCACGGCATTAATGAGCTATTAACACCTGAACAGGTGACCGAAGCGATTGAAGCTTCCAAAGACGGCACTATGCTGCTTGTTATTAATTCCGTTTGTGGTTGTGCAGCTGGTCAATGCAGACCTGGCGTAGCCAAGGCGCTTCAGAATGAAGTGAAGCCAGATTATTTATATACGGTTTTTGCTGGTCAGGAGAAGGAAGCAACAGCCAAAGCTCGTGAATACCTTGCACCTTACCCGCCATCGTCGCCTTCAATTGCTGTATTCAAAAACGGCGAATTGGCACATTTCATCCAACGTCACCAAATCGAGGATCGCTCCGCAGACATGATCGCAGGAGACCTGATTGGTGCTTTCGAAACTTACTGCAAGTAATAATTAAGATCACAGCCTTCTTTGCAGCTTTCTGCAGAGAAGGCTTTTGTTTTGTAGTTAAGAAGTTCATTTTGAAATTTAGCAGTTGAGCGTCTATACTAGACTTTAGGGACAGACAGGTTCGATAATTATATAGAAAAGGTGGAGAGGGCATGGGTACACAGCAGGATATCATCGCAAAGCTGGGCGTTAAGCCTGAGATTGATGTTGATGCGGAAATTCGCAAACGGGTAGATTTTCTGAAAAATCAGGTGAAGCAATCGAATATGCGCGGGCTGCTTATCGCAATTAGTGGCGGCATCGATAGTGCCGTTGCGGCCGGTTTGTGCAAAAAAGCTACCGATGAGCTGACCGTAGAAAGCGGGATAGAGCATAAGACGATTGGTGTATTCCAGCCTTACGGAGCGCAGGTTGATATAGAGGACAGCTACGCTGTGGCCAAAGCCTTTGATCTGAAATATCAGATCGAAACGAATATTGAGGAAGCTGTTGGTGAAATAGCGCTTGAGGTTGAATATGGCTTGAAAACGATAGGTGTTCATCAGCATGTCAGCCGCGGCGGCAAAGGGAACATAAAAGCAAGAACACGAATGGTGATGCAGTATGCGTTGGCTTTTGAGCTGAACCTTCTGGTTGTCGGAACGGACCATGCTTCTGAAGCGATCACAGGCTTCTTTACCAAGTATGGCGATGGAGCGGTGGACATTACCCCCCTCAGCACGCTAAACAAGCGGCAGGTAAGGGTGCTGGCAGCCAAGCTGGGCGTTCCGCAGAGCATTCTGGACAAGGCTCCGACCGCAGGCTTATGGGAAGGGCAAACTGATGAGCAGGAGCTTGGCATTACCTATGAGGATAATAGCTCCTACCTGGAAGGCAAGCAAGTAGATCAGGCTGTAAGTGACAAGCTGGAAAAGCAATACTTCAAGACTGAGCATAAGCGGTCTGGAATCCCGGGAATTTAACTTAAGTTGATAACTCGGAAAATTAAGCAAATTAACATGAGGTTTGAAATTGCTTTGAAATTGCTTTGAAATAGGAGGGCCGCTCCAAAAGTCTAAGAGACCTGGGAATGGCCCTCCTTGCATGTTAAGCTAAATCCGTGCTGTGCTATAATTAATGTGATTTATAGTGCAGTGATTTTAGCGGGGACTAGTATTAGAGTATTAGAAAAAAATCTTAACCTCGTATAAATCTCTCGTATAAATCTTTCATATACGAATAAATCTCTCGCATAAATCTTTCGAATAAACTTAATAAAGAGGTCTAAAAGGCGGAAATCTAATGATACTAGGAATTGGAACGGATTTGGTGGAAATCTCCAGGATGCGCAAAGCGCTGGAACAGACAACTGGAGAACGTTTTCTGGAGAGGATCCTGACACCTGCTGAGCGGGAGTTGGCTTTGCAGCGCAGGGGAAGACTGGCTGAGTTTGCCGCAGGCCGGTTTGCCGCGAAGGAGGCGATCGTCAAAGCGCTTGGCTGCGGCATTGGCAAGCAGGTAGGATTTCAGGATATAGAGGTGCTGCCAGATTCACTCGGCAAGCCTGAATGCCGGATCTCACCTGGAGCGCTTCAGCGAGCAGGGCAGGAGGAGTCTCTGCGTGTTCACATCAGCATCACACACACAGAGTCAATGGCCTCTGCATATGCAATCGCTGAACGTATTGAACGTACTAACTGATTGCACTAATTGCACTAATTGCACTGATCGCCACTGATCGTACTGATCACACTGAATAAACCGAACGCACTGAGCATAAGCAGCCATGACTCGCTCATTACTCACTTCTTGGAAAATAGCCACTCGGTAAGCAGATTAATTTCATCATCTGTAAGCTTGGATTTATAGACGGGCATGCCGCCTCCGCCATTGCGGATTTGATCGGCTATTTGCTCTTTAGTTTTCGAAGCCCCGATCTTTTGTAGATTAGTCGTTGGGCCTATGCGACCAGAGAGATCAACTCCATGGCAGCTAATGCAGTTGGTTTTTTGAAAGAGCTCCTCTGCTTTCACGAAAGCTTCGTTCGTTTCTGCGCTTGGGGTGGAGGAGGCGCCGGGGGACTTGTCCCCGCCCGTTTGCGGTTTGGGGGATGCTGCCCCACAGGCTGAAAGAGCAGTCACTAAGAGCATCAGAATCAGCAGCGATATACTTTTGTGCATAAATAATTAACCTCCTGAATGAAATCTGCCCAAATGGGTGCTATCGGCTCCACGTTCGGAGCATCGAGCTAAATAGCAGAAGACTTAATCCTCCCATACCTTCGAGAACAACTGTAGAATAGCCTAAATACCAAAATCCCATAACGGCGATTAACGCAATAAGCCAGATGCCTAAATAAACAAGCCATTTGCTGAGTACGACTCCTAGCAGAATATAGAATGCTGCAAGTATACAGGCACGTAAAATAGGCAGAAAAAAGGGCCCAGTAGCAGTGGTATCATTCAGCAGCAGTATGACAATGATCAGCATAGCGCCAGGAAATAGCATAGCCAATGAACGAAGCAGCCAATTTGATACAGACACAGCATTCTGGGAATTATTTGTTTTTTCTTTGAGGCGCAGGAAAATTTTTTGCCCGATCAAGGCTGCACTTATAAAGATGGCCAGCAGTAAAGCTGTCAGCTTGGCAGGCTCCACGTTATACCAATCCTGAGCAACGTCGAGCAAAGAATTGGCAACGCCTTGAATTCCCCAGATTGCGAATAGTGGAAACAGCCAGGTTTCCTTTAGCAGCCAAAGCTTTCTTTTAGGATTAGGGGGAGAAGCTTCTTTGTTTGAAGCCAGCATAATATCACCTCAGATATTAACAGGATAAGATATAAGGGATCTATTATGCAAGTTATCCACCTGTTTATAAGCATATATACGGATTAGATTACAATCTATCAGTTTCTTCTCGGCTTAACTTTTCGTATAATGAAAGAAATGAATGAATAGACCACTAAACAAATAGCTAGCTTGGTCATGCCCGGGCAAAATGATGGATCCATTCTGGTGGGTTGGTCCTTATTTACCGGAGAAGGAGTTTCTATGTACAGCGAAGAGCAAAAACAATATTTTTCCGAACAATTATTAATCTGGTATGGAAGACATAAACGGGATTTGCCATGGCGGCAAAATAAAAATCCATATTATATTTGGATCTCAGAGGTTATGCTGCAGCAGACGCGGGTGGATACGGTAATTCCTTATTTTCATCGGTTTATTGAGCAATTCCCTACAGTAAAGGCGCTTGCTGAAGCTCCTGAGGAGCAGGTTCTCAAAGCATGGGAGGGTCTTGGCTATTATTCGAGGGCCCGTAATTTACAAAGTGCTGTGCGTGAGGTTCATGAGCGTTACGGTGGGCAAGTACCAAATGAGAAGGCGGAGATTTCATCATTGAAAGGGGTAGGCCCCTATACATCAGGTGCCATCCTCAGCATCGCTTATAATAAGCCGGAGCCAGCGGTGGATGGAAACGTTATGCGTGTACTTTCCAGGTATTTTCTGATCGAAGAAGATATTATGAAGCCAAGCACGAGAGTCCGCATGGAAGCCTTAGCGAAGGATTTGATCCCTGAAGGGACGGCAGGCGATTTCAATCAGGCTTTGATGGAGCTGGGAGCGATGGTGTGTACGCCGCGATCACCGCATTGTCTGACTTGTCCGGTTATGGTTCAATGCGCTGCCAGAGAAGAAGGGATGGAAGAAGCGCTGCCCATCAAGAAGAAGGCCAAGCCTCCCCGCCCGGAGCGAAGGCTAGTAGCACTGATTAAAGGTGAGGGCGTTAATGATGGCAAATGGCTCATACGGCAGCGGCCTCAGGAAGGCTTGCTGGCGCGGATGTGGGAGCTGCCCCACATAGAGCTCGGACATTCAGAGTGGCAGACGGATGAAGTGAATATGGACGTGCTTCGTGAGACAATCTCTTTATCCGAAGGCATCCGCCTGGCACCAAGCGGGTGGCTTATGGATACGGATCATACCTTCAGCCATATTTATTGGGATATGAAGGTGTACCAGTGCAGCCTGGATCAAGCTAGTCTCAGCCGTGAAAAGGAAGGCTTGCTTCCCTTCCATTACCGTTGGATCAGTCAAGAAGAGCTTGTCCAGTTCGCATTTCCTAATGTTTTCGTGAGAATCATGAAAGCTTGGCAGGAAGCACAAGGTTAACTTTATTTTATCTCATTTCATTTCATTTTGAAGAGATTCCGGGTTCTTAAGAATGATGCGTTTCTGCCGGACTTCTATAATATCTTCTTCCTGCAGCTCCAGCAGAACCTTGGTAACCGATTCCCGCACAGTGCCGACCATGTTGGCAATCTGCTGATGCGTCAGCTTCACATCTATAAGGATTCCTTCCGCGGTAGCTACGCCATATTGATCGGAGAGCCTGGTTACAATCTTCAAGATCCGGGAGCGTACACCGAGGAAGGTAAGATCATAGATCTGTTCGTTCGCTTTGCGCAGCCGCTGCATCGTCGCTTCCAGAAGTTTAAGACAGAGCTTGGGGCTCCCTTCCATAAACTGGGCAAACACGGAGCGCTTCATCAGAAATAAGGTGGTGGCTTCCAGCGTTTCAACAGTAGCAGATCTGGTGAGTCCCTCATGAATAAGTGACATCTCCCCGAAAAAATCACCATCACGGAACAAGGCTAATATAATTTCCTTGGAGTCGTCGATGCGATATATTTTGACGACGCCGGTTTTAATTAAATAGAAAGCATCGCCCGGATCTCCCTCCAGAAACAAAATACTCCCTTTCTTGCATTTTTTTTCCGTAAATAGTGGCGCAAGGGCAAGCAGCTCTTCCTCCGATAAGCCTTGGAAAATAGGAACTTGCTGCAGCATTTGGACGATCATATTCAAAGAGTACACCTTCTTTTCTTACATTATCAGACCATCGTCTGTTCCCCGATTTTAGTTATTACAATGTTCAGCTTGCGGGATAAGTCAATCTCATAGGGTTCCTTCAGATCTTCGCCTGATGCGTTCTTTAATACCCGGATCACAGGACGCTGCATGCTTTTGAAATTTAACTGCGATACGACTCCCTTGTCTCCGGAGCTTAGAGAAACGCTTAAGCCGATAGGAAATATGGCTACATGATTACGGAACAGCCTGACCATATCTATATCGTACAATGTTCCAGCACCTGCGTAAAGTGCTTCGAGTGCTAGATTGGGGGGCAACGCCTGACGGTAAGAGCGCGGATGTATCAAAGCATCGTAGGAATCCAACATTCCGATCCAGCGGGCGTACGGATGAATCTCGTCTTTGGTAAGTCCATAAGGATATCCGCTGCCATTGATTCGCTCGTGATGCTGCAGTGCGCACAGTGCGGCCACCTCGGGGATGCCTGCTTCATTTTTCAGTAATTGAAAGCCGTATTCGGGATGCTTTTTAATTTCCAGATATTCATTTTGTGTCAAATGGTCTGCTTTTTGCAAAAGCTGGAGAGGCAGATGCACACTGCCAACGTCGTACAGCAGGGCACTTAGCCCTATATTCATTAGTTCTTCTCTATTGAAGCTTCCTTCTGCCATAGCGAGCTTGGTGGCGTGGATACACATGTTAAGGGCTTTCTGAGTAAAATGCTGCTCCATGCTGCTTGGGAGGACCTGATTCAAAGTGCTCACCATAACATGGTCATTGTTGAGGGTCTGCAAATCGTCAATAACCCGTGACATCCCTTCCACGAAAAACTTGCTCATCGTAGAGAAGCTGTCTGGAGCAGCCGAGGAGATTCCAGCGGTGGCACCGAATTTCTCAAAAACCTTGCTCAAAGAGGAACTTAACAGCAGGCGGGTTTCTTCTTGAATAGGATCTACGATATGAATATCATCGGTTCTTGGGTCGTCAATATATAAATGCTGGATGCCCATTTGGCTTAGCTTGCGAATCATATTGTCTGTCAAGGATACATGAACACCTACAAGGACTTGTCCTTTATCAGTAAATATGGTTTTTCCAAGCCGCATCCCGGATTGACAAAGCAGAGTGGGGAGAATGCGCATCTGTAATTACACCAGCCTTATTCCATTCATTATTTCTCACATACTTATTTCTGGAAAAAAAGGAAAATACTCGATTATCAAAGGATGTCGACATAATTTCCTTAGTATAATTATAAATATGTATGATAAATTCACAAATAGGCATTTAGACATGTATGAATATGCCTAATTAAGCTAGACCTGGGAACGGGCAGGCAAAGTAAACGGTGGCCACAATATAACACAGATCACCCTGCAAACCTGCTTTATGAGGAGCCGCATTTTTCTTCAGGAGGATGGACGCAAAACTGACTTCATGAGAAAAACGCTTTGAGGGACTGTTGACAAATTATCTTTTTGACGAAATTGATGTT
The DNA here is from genome assembly GCF_017874215.1 of Paenibacillus eucommiae. GTDB lineage: Bacteria > Bacillota > Bacilli > Paenibacillales > NBRC-103111 > Paenibacillus_AI > Paenibacillus_AI eucommiae. The sequence goes on along the minus strand of NZ_JAGGLB010000013.1, from coordinate 94,230 downwards.
TGAGAACCCGCATAAACACTGGGTATCTAAAAGTCATTTTTTGTAAAATTGGCTTTTGTCAACAGTCCTTTGAGGCGTCCTTTTGATGAGCGTGTTCGTGACGTGGGAGCGTTGCGGAGGGAATGGCTGTGGGCTCCAGCCTCTGTTAAAGATTTGTTCCCTTCAATGATGAGGAGGTAGGAACAAATCTTTAAAGGCGGACGCTACCGCTCTTCCGCCCACAGCCATTCCCTCTCTTTAGCTAGACAGCCAGCAAGTTTTTTTCTCTTGATTCGAGTAGATTTCCCCACGGGTCCAGCTGCTGGGACTGAAGAACACACCGCTGGGCAGGATCCGCAACTATAACGATGATTTTCATCGTTAAAAGCATAAGGTCGGCTCCACACCCTAACTTTAATGATAAAAAACATCGTTAAAATCCCTTGTTAGCCTTCAGACAGGCTATCCGACCTCTTTTAACGATGAAAATCATCATTAAAGTGATGATTGGCCTGGAAAAATTTACTTTAACGATGAAAAACATCGTTAAATCAAGCACACGCTCATTTTCGGCGGAGGGCGGGCTGCTACTAGGTGGCTACAAACGCTCATCCTCTCCACATTCCATTGCTTTCCTTCCCTCTCAGCTACAAAGTGCCGAAGTATCACGCTTACTCTTATATGTCAAAAAAGACGACCCGAAGGTCGTCTTTTATCAAAAGCGCGTTTATTACTTAGCAGCGTCGTAAAGCTTGCCAACTGCATCCCAGTTAACTACGTTCCAGAAAGCTGCGATATAGTCTGGACGTTTGTTTTGGTATTTAAGGTAGTAAGCATGCTCCCATACGTCTAAGCCAAGCAAAGGTGTATCTCCTTCGGAGATCGGGCTGTCTTGGTTAGGAAGACTGTATACTTTCAGCTTGCCTTCTTTAGTTGCAACAAGCCATGCCCAGCCAGAACCGAAACGGGTAGCGCCAGCTGCTGCGAAAGTTTCTTTGAATTTATCAAAACCGCCAAGCTCGCTTTCAATAGCAGCTGCAAGAGCTCCTGTAGGTGCGCCACCAGCGTTAGGAGCGATTGTTTCCCAGAAGAAAGTGTGGTTGGCATGTCCGCCACCGTTGTTGCGAACTGCTGTACGGATATCTTCAGGAAGACTATTCAAATCGCTAAGCAGATCGTTTAAGGATTTGTCATGAAGCTCAGGGTGCTTATCCAGTGCTGCATTCAGGTTAGTTACATAAGCATTGTGATGACGATCATGGTGAATCATCATAGTAGTCTCGTCAATATGAGGTTCAAGTGCATTGTTCGGATAAGGTAATGATGGTAGTTGGTGTGCCATGAATAAAATCCCTCCTAAAGTTAGTTTAACACTTCCCATTATGGCCCATTTCCCATAATAAATCAACATTTATGTATACTAAGTCAGAAACCCATGTATTTAGAAATGCGGCCTGTAGCACGTGTAGTAGTATTAGGAACGTTTACGTTTTGTATACATTTTAGTTATTACTTTAACTATTGTGAGAATTTACAAGTAAATCATATAAAAATGGTAATAAATCCTTATATTAACTTGAAAACGCTTCCTATCAAGCGCTTTCACGAGGAAAACGTATGTATCTCGACTTTTTGTGAGTTTTTTCACCCTTTTTGCAGGAAATCGCCTACTTTTGTCGTATTTATAACATTAACATAGGAAAACGGCTATTCCGTTGGAAGAGACGGGGCGTTTGTCCTAGAAATATCAGCTTGCGTGTACACATACAATTGCTGATATTTTACAAAAATAAGCTTAATGGGAGAGAACTCTATGCACGTTCGTTCATTTCAGCTTGGGGATACACCATCGGTAACGAGACTATTGCAGGATGTATTATCGGAACCCTGTTACGAAGACACAATCACAGCATTTGCCAGACAGCTGTCCTGGGACACTGAGTTGGTGCTTATTGCAGAGGAAGATGAGCAAATCGTTGGGATCATTATCGGAACGATTGATAACAACAACGGTTACTACTATCGTATTGCAGTTGCCAAAGAGCATCAGCGTAAAGGCATTGGGAAGGCCATGATTGAAGGAATGAAGCAGCGCTTCCTGCAGCGAAAGGTAAATAAAATCATGGTAACCGTCGATGTTCATAACGAGATTATGCTTCCGGTCTATGAATCCGCAGGCTACCGGCAATCAGATTTCTCCAGAGCGGCGCACCGTTTAAGTATTGTTAAAAAGATAAGCAGCTAGTCCAGATGCTTACATGAGTATAAATTTGAAGCATATCGTTCCAATAATTGCAATTGCAATTGTTGAAGTGATATGCTTTTCTATTACTACGAGTCAAAAACCGAAGGGGACTGGGGTGTCTTGCATATGGAATCTTTTGAGCCTTTCATTATTAAAAGCTTCAAGCATGACGGACACCTCCATCGGATGTGGCTGGAGAATTGGCAGGTTCCAGGGCATCTGCTTCATCCTGATCATCAGGCTGAAGCCATGCGGGTGATGATTAACAATCAGACAAGGGTTGTGGAGTCGGATGGCAAGGAATGGACAAGCCGCACTCCCGGGGTATCCTTTTTTATACCGAAGATGTGGTTCAATATAGTTGCTTTGATTGAAGACAACGGTGTCAGATATTATTGCAATGTGGCTTCACCGCCTTATGTTGCGGGGGATACTATCACCTATATCGATTATGATCTTGATGTGATCAAATCGCCCGATGGCTCCATACATGTTGTGGACCAGGAGGAATATGAACGCCATCGGACGGGATACCGGTATTCAGCAGAGACCGAGAACAAGGTGAAGCAGGGCCTGGAATCGCTGCTGGAACGGGTGAATGAAGGCAAGCCGCCGTTTCAGGATGAGCTGGTTTTACGCTATTACGAGTTGTGGGACAAACAAAGAATTTGAGGTGATGTGAGTGGCTTTGACTGTAGCGTATGGAACCCAAAACGATTGGACATGGTTGAAGCGTGAAATCGTTGAAGCCGCTCCATCCTTAGGTATAGATAAAGTGGGCTTTACATCGGCGGAGCCTTTCACAGAGCTAAGGCATATTCTGCTTGAGCATCGTGCCAAAGGCTATGAATCAGGTTTCGAGGAGCCGGATATTGAGAAGCGAGTGAATCCTGAGCTTAGCTTCAAGGCTCCACAATCGATCGTGTCCATTGCCATCGCGTATCCTTCCAAGCTTAGCAATCCTCCACGTTCCGAGCCAGGAGCTTATCGTGGAATCATATCACGCTCTTCATGGGGCGCTGATTATCATCATGTGCTGCGGGACAGGCTTGCTAAGCTCGAAGGCTTTATTGCTGAGCGAGTTGCAGACGCAAGAATGGAAAGCATGGTGGACACAGGCGTGCTGGTAGACCGGGCGGTCGCTGAGCGTTCGGGAATCGGCTGGAGCGGGAAAAACTGTGCAGTCATTACTCCGGAGTGGGGCTCCTGGGTTTATCTTGGAGAAATGATAACAAATATACCGTTTCCTTCCGATACATCTATTATGGATCAGTGCGGGGACTGTACGATTTGCATCGATGCTTGTCCTACAGGAGCATTAGTAGGCCCGGGGCAGTTGAACTCCAGCGCATGCATTTCATTCGTCACACAGACCAAAGAGTTTGTTAAAGACGAATACATGCGCAAAATCGGCAATCGGCTTTACGGCTGCGATACTTGTCAGGTAGTCTGTCCGAAAAATAAAGGGAAGAATTGGACCCATCAGCCTGAGCTTCAGCCTGATCCGGAGAAGGTGAAGCCGCTCCTGATTCCACTGCTGCAGCTCAGCAATAAGGAGTTCAAAGAGAGGTATGGCCAGATCGCAGCTTCATGGAGAGGGAAGAAGCCGATTCAGCGCAATGCCATTATTGCTTTGGGTAATTTTAAGGACCGCACGGCAGTGCCGGTTATATCCGAGCTGCTGCGAGAGGATCCGCGTCCTGTTATCCGCGCCACTGCTGCGTGGGCACTCGGACGGATCGGTGGTCAGGACGCCAAGGAAGCGCTGCATGGCGCTTTGCAGAGCGAACTGGATCCACTCGTGCAAGAGGAACTGGAGAAGGCGAACGGACAATTAGATGCAGAGGGAGGCGGGGCTGTATGACACAAACGGCTGCAATCATTTATTATGATGAGATGGCTTCGCCGATCGGCCCTCTTTTGCTTGCAACAACTGAACGGGGGCTTTGCACAGTTGAGTTTGGCGGATATGAGGAGCGCAGAGAGAAGCTGGAGCGCTTTGCAGACCGCTGGATCGGAGAGCACCGGATCGAGCGCAATGAGAAGGCGCTTTCCTCTATCCGGGAGCAGCTGGAGCAATATTTTCAGGGCAGCAGGCGCAATTTTGAAGTGGAATATGATTTGTATGGGACGGAATTTCAAAAGCGTGTATGGCACGCACTCACTGGAATTTCTTACGGTGCGACGGTTTCCTATAAAGATATAGCCCAGGCTATTGGCTCACCTAAAGCAGTTAGAGCTGTAGGGGGAGCGAATAACCGCAATCCGATCTCGATTATTATCCCTTGCCATAGAGTAATAGGAGCAAGCGGTGAAATGGTCGGGTACGGCGGCGGCCTGGATATTAAATCGGCTCTTCTGAAGCTGGAGGGCTGGGCGTTGTCTTAACATCAATTATATCGGTTATGGAGTGAGAGGTATGAAATACATACACGTGGATTCCGTAGAGCCAGGGGAGCATTTGGGCAAAACCATATTCGCAAGCAGTGGCGCAATTCTTCTTTCCAAGGATGTTCAGCTTACCGTATTTATGATCAACACGCTTAGACGTATTGGGGTAACCATGCTGTACATCAAGGATCCAAATTTGGCAGATGTAGAAATATTGGACGTTATTTCCGAAGAAACAAAGCAACTGGTAATGAAGCGCATGGGCGAGACGTTCGATTCGATCCGCTCCGGCAAAGAAATCAATTCAAGGTCGTTCAGCATCAGCATTGATCAACTGCTGGAAGAGGTTATGAAAAATAAAGATGTGCTCATCCAGCTATCCGACATTCGTACCAAGGACAACGAAATGTATGTACATGCTACTAATGTATGTATGATGTCTGTTTTGGTCGGGATTGAAATGGGCTTGTCCCCTGGTCAGCTTAAGGAATTGGCGATCGGCGGGCTGCTGCATGATATCGGAAAGATAGAGTATTCCTGTGACGACGGTTCAGAAGATTTAAGACGGCATCACACTTGGCGCGGCTTTGATGTGATCAAGAACAAACGCGAATACAGCCTGCTTATTGCCCACGTCGCTTTCCAGCATCATGAGCATGTAGATGGAGAGGGGCTGCCGCGCAAGCTTACAGGGGAGCAAATTCATCTGTATGCCAAAATTGTTGCTGTTGCGAACGTCTACGATAATCTGCTTTTCGATCTGTCCCAGGGAAGGAGAATGCTTCCGCATGAGGCATGCGAGCATTTGATGGCGCTCTCGGGAACGAAGCTGGATCATGAAGTGCTGACTCATTTCTTAAAGACGATTTCTGTGTATCCTACGGGCACATCGGTCCGTTTATCTACTAAAGAAACAGGCGTAGTTGTGGGACAGCATCGGGGGCTGCCGGGGCGTCCTATCGTCAGGATTGTGAGGCAGGATGCGAATATTAAGGAGCTGGAAGTGAAAGAGATGGATTTAGCTAAGCTGACCACCGTTTTCATCGAGCAGGTGTTAGTCTAAAATTAGTCTAGTATTACTTTAGAATTACTCTAGAATTTGTCTAGTTTGTGGCTCACCGATTTGTAATCAGAATGCCGAAAATGCTATGATGGGAAAAGCTTGTCATTACTATTTATGCAAATACAGGGGGAGTTAGTGATGTGGGATTATATTATCCCGATTATTACCTTAATCGCCGGCTTGGCGGGGGGCTTTTTTATTGGGATCTATTATTTGAAAAGGCAAATGGAAGCAATGCAAAGCAACCCGGAAATGCTGCAAAAAATGGCTAAACAAATGGGCTATAACATGAATAAGCAGCAGATGAATAAAGTGCAGAATATGATGAAAAATCAAAAATGGAAATAAGGCAAAGGCAGGGCGGAACAGGCAATCGCCGTTTCGCCCTCTATGCTTCAAATAGTCAGAAAACTGGTTAGAACAGACCAGTACTACCTAGAGGTGAACGTTCATGACAAGCAACAAGGAAAAGATCGTTGTGGCTGCGATGGATTTGTTTCATGATAACGGCTTTCAAGCAACTGGACTGGAAGATATATTGACAAGCAGTGGCGTATGCAAAAGTAATTTTTATTATCATTTCAAAAGTAAAGAAGAGCTCGGGATCCAGGTCATTGAACGGAAAATCCGCCAAATGCGGGAGAAGTTTCTGGAGCTCAGCCTGGAAAATCGGGAGCTGACACCCAAACAAAGGATACTGCGCTTTTTTGAGAAAATGCTTGAATTTTGTGAGGAGCATGGCTGCCGCAAAGGTTGTTTTTTTGGTAATTTAGCTATTGAGCTGAGCGATCATCGCGAGGAGCTCAGGCGGCCGATCAGCCGCTTTTTCAAGGAGCTGGAAGAGAGCGTACATGCCTGCTTGGCCGAGGGCTGCCGCAGTGGCCAGCTTAAGCTGCACGGTATGCAGCCTGGTGATCTGGCTATGCCGATCGTTTCCCTGCTGGAAGGTGGGCTTTTGCTCGCTAAAAGTCATAAGAACAGTACGGCAATGCGTGTGAATATTAAGCTTTTACAGTTTTGCATCGAAGATTGAGAGAGGTGGAGAAGACGATGGCGTCTAAGGAATATACTAACACATCTGTGAATGAGAATCGTGAGCAAATTGAATACCATGTGAAAGAAATATTGAAATTGATCGGTGAGGATGCAGGCCGCGAGGGCTTATTGGAAACACCTGCCCGGGTTACCCGCATGTATGAGGAGATTTTCTCAGGTTATGCAACCGATCCAAGAGAAGTGCTGGGTGTTACTTTTGATGAAAGCCATGAAGAATTGGTCATCATTAAAGATATAGTGTATTACAGCCAATGTGAGCATCATATGGCACCTTTTTTCGGCAAGGTCCATGTGGGTTATCTGCCAAGCGGGAAAATAGCGGGGCTCAGCAAATTCGCCCGTCTCGTTGATGCTATAACCCGTAAGCTTCAAGTACAGGAACGGATTACTTCGGAGATTGCCGATATTTTGGATGAAGTGCTGCATCCGCATGGTGTTATGGTCGTTGTTGAGGGTGAGCATTTATGTATGTGTTCCCGCGGCGTCAAGAAATACGGCAGCAAAACGATCACATCTGCAGTACGCGGCTCCTTCCGTTCGGATGCGACCTTGCGTTCGGAATTCCTGTCTTTACTCAAGCAATAAGCGTTATCTAAGAAGAATAAAAATAAGAAAGAGCATTTGGTGGAGGCGATCAAGCAGTGGATCTAAGAAAAATACGGCCTGGCGAAGCTGCTTCTTCGAAGGTTGGCGAAGACCGGGATGAGTTTGAAAAAGATTATGCGCGGCTGATCCAATCTCCGGCATTTCGCCGTCTTCAAGGGAAATCCCAAGTGTTCGGTGCAGGTACCGGAGATTATTACCGGACAAGACTTACCCACTCCCTGGAGGTAGCCCAAATTGCAAGAGAAGTAGCCAAGCGGTTTGGCAGGACCATGCCATCCTTGCAGCAAGCGGAGCACCCAGGCTTGGTGATTGACCCTACAGTGGTGGAATGTGCGGCGTTAGCCCACGATTTTGGACATCCTCCTTTTGGTCATAAGGGTGAGGAAGTGCTTAACAACATTCTGTGGAGTGAATATGGGCTCAAATATGAAGGCAACGCCCAGAATTTCCGCATTCTGATGTTTCTGGAGAAAAGAGCCGGCAGTGAGAGTGGACTTGATTTAACGGCGGCTGTGCTGCTGGGCATTAACAAATACCCGTACCTGTTAGAGGAAGAAGGCAGGCTTAAAGGGGTGTATGCCTCGGAGTGGGAAAGCATTCAAATGCTGCGCACTATGTGGCAAATGCCGGCAGGCTGCCCTACTCTCGAAGCTCAGTTAATGGATTTATGCGACGACATTGCTTATTCTACGCATGACATTGAAGATGGAATACGGGCGGGTAAAATTCAGATGAACGCGACCTTTTTCGAAAATCAAAGGATGATTCGCCATCTGGTGCTGGAAATTATTAATGACCCTAACAATCACCGGTTCGGTTGGGAACAAGTGGATATCGAGGCTATGGTGCGCAAGGTTATGGCTGATTACCTGGAGCAGTGGGAGCGGATTTTTGTTGAATGCCACCGGGAAGAATCGAGAACCCGCAGAGAGATGAAGGCTCGCTGGGTAAGCCGTTTTGCCAATAGTCTTGGCATTGTTGATGATCCCGGAAAGAATTGGAAAAAGGTGACGCTGGTCATAGACGGCGTTGAAGATTGGGACCTGCTGAGAACGATGGAAATTTTGAAAAAGTTGGCGTGGGTGACCTTGATCAAGGATTTCCGTGTCCTGCGTCTGCAAAAGCGCAGCGAAATTATCGTGCAGAGCTTGTGGAACAGCTTCATTGAACCGGACAAAGGGCAGTGGATTATCCCGCCGGATTGGCTGGACAGCTACGAGCGCCATAAGCACCACTGGAGCTGGCCGCGATTTATTGCGGACTATATTTCGGGCATGACCGATGCTTACGCAGAGAAGGTATATGCGGAGCTCTTTGCCAGCAAATCCGGATCTATTTACGAGATGGATTAGATGAAATAGAGCAACAAAAAAAGGGCTATTCGTACGCCCAATTTTCGTTGAAAGTTGAAATTAGTAGGGAGTCCACATCAAGTGTTTAGCGGCCTCGAACCGTTCATTCACATGTTTCCAGTTAACGACTTTCCACCAGGCTTCTATGTATTTGGCCCTTTCATTTTTATATTTCAAGTAATAAGCATGCTCCCACACGTCCAGTACCAGAAGGGGGACGACATCCCACTGTGAAAGATTCTGATGCTTCTCAGCTTGAAGAATTTCAAGCCTGTGGCTGCGTGGGCTCCATACGAGAATGGTCCAACCCCCGCCCTCTACTTTATCTGCTGCGGCAGAAAATTGCTGCTTAAAGCGTTCGAAATTGCCGAATGAATGGCGGATCTCACGTTCAATCGGCCCAACTGCAGGACCTCCTCCTGCAGGACTCATTATATTCCAAAATATGGTATGCAGATAATGCCCCGCTCCATGAAAGGCTAGCTCTCTTTCCCAGTGCTTAATAAGCTCATAATCTCCGTTAATACGTGCCTTCTCCAGCATTTTCTCAGCTTTATTAAGCCCATCCACATAGCTTTGATGATGCTTGTCATGATGAAGCTTCATAGTAGCCGCATCAATATGCGGTTCTAACGCTTCATAAGGGTAGGGAAGAGGCGGCAGCTTGTGTCCTCCTATAGGGACAGGGTTGCGTGCTGGAGGCTCCTGCATGGCAGCTGAAGTCTCGTAGGCAATCTCGGACCAGCTCGATTCGCCAGTGGCATTCAAGTTGATGAAGTTGGATACTGTGGCTACAGCATCAGCATCATTTCTTGTATCCCTGACAGCCAAGTCTGGTGCGGGAACAATTGCTGGCTCAGTTGCATAACCCTGAACTCCATAGCCAGGAACAGTGGGGGTAGAACCACTGAGTGCCTGAAGAACTCCCAGGAAGTATTCGGATTCCCGGATGATATGTTCGACCACCGTCTTAACGGTGGGGTTGGATTGAATGGGCTTGCTGTTTTGTTCCATGTCCAGAAGCTGCTTAATGAAATCCTCCGATTGAGCTCTAGAGGATTGCAAGAGTACATGCAACTGCTGCTGCAGATAGGCGTCAGCGGGCTTTTGTGTGCGCAAGGCCCATTCGATCCATTGCTGGGCCGCCATTTCTGTTTTTTCAAAGATAATTTCCCACTCTTTCAGCGTCTTCACATACTGAGGCTCCAGCGTGGGGACCAGGGTGCGGATGACTACAGTGTGCTCCTTTTCCTGGGTTTTCCAAAATCGAATTTCCTCCAACAGTCTTAACGGCATTAATTCTCCATAGACCATTAGCATGATTACAAATTCCTCCCCCAAAAAAATCATGTCTTTCTACATATATGAGAAGAGGTTGACGGTTATGATGATGTGCAGTGTAATGGGGAGTTGGAAGATGTATGAATAAAAAAATACCGCCCCCGGTAAACATAAAGGGGCGATTATATAGGGAGGAGGGAATACCAAAGTTAGTTAGAGAGTTCAGAACGTCTGTTCAGCCATAAGCGGGCCGTAAGTGAACGGATGAGATAAATCATCGAGAAACTTCATGGTGCTTTCTATATAAAGCTGTGGTTCTGCGTGGTAAATCAGCTCATGCTGAGCGGCTGGCAAAATCCACAACTTGGTACGCGGGTTAAGGATTTGCTTGCTGTAAATGTTTTCGGTCATTTCGTAGGGAGCTTTGAAATCATCCGTGCCGTGAATGAAATAGATAGGCAGGTTGTAGTCGGAATCCGTGACCTTCTGATAAGGAATTTCCGTCAGGCTGACGCCATTAAGAATTGGGAAAAATAAGCGGACAAGCTGTAAGGAAGGGGATTTCGGGACGTTCACGTGCTGTTTCATATTATGGTAAAGGGTATCGGGATTAAGGAGAAAGGTGCTGTCCAGAATCATGCCGGCAATTTCCGTGGAATCCTGTAATGCTGCCTGCAGGGCTGTTCCTGCTCCCATCGAGAAACCCCAGATGTATACGGGACCTTCAATTTTCTTTTTAATGAAATCCAGCGCTCCAAGAAGCTCTTTGGATTCTTGCACGCCGCCGGTTACGATTCTTTGATTGCCGGGCTGTACATATCCATAATCGAACATAAGGACATTGTAGCTTTGTTTATGAAGCTCCTGGGCCAGCTTGTAGATCGGTACCCAAAGCTCTTCCCGATTGCCGCCATAGCCGTGAGAGAAAATTACCGTTTTGTTCGAGTTGCCAGGGATGAACCATCCGTTCAAATGACTGGTCTCATTGCGGCTTGGAAAGGTGATATCCTCGAAAGGAAGGCCTACCGCCAAGGTGGGATTGGAATGAAGCGGGTCAATATGCGGCCGTGCCAGTGTCCAGGCTATATAAGCATGAAAGGCCAGCAGCAAGCTTGTGCAGAATAAAACAACGGAGCTTGTAATGGTTATTAACAGTTTCTTTCTACGTCCTAGTACGCGTACTGCCGTCTGCTCGAGCGGCGCGGGATTAAGGGGATGCGGCGATAAGGATGTGGATGACATATGGGGTTCCCTCCTATGATGAGACTTGCCAATAGCTGAGTAAGTGAATGAAGGGGAATCCTGAAATGAGTTGATAATTATCAAAATTTTCAGACAATGACAAGCAGTGTTACCCTCTAGTTAAGGACGTATGCGTTTGCCAAGAAATATCAGATGAAACCATTCACGCTATCACATACTGATATGTAACTGATATTTAAAATCCTCTTGTTATAAATATTATGTTGAATCCGCTTACAAGTCAATGACCGTACGGAATTGTTAAAATCCTGTAATGGTTCTGTAATATTGAAAAAGGATATCGGGCATCTTTACGACTGGGCTTGGTTTCCAGTATAATAAAGATACTCGGTTTCATATAGTGAAACCAATGAAGGCGGGTGCCAGCTATGGACGATTCCAAACTAACTGTCCGCTCTGTAGAGCGTGCTTTGGATATTTTGCTTTGCTTTACCGATGCCTCGGATTTAACCTTGACGGAGCTTTCCGGCCGCGTTGGACTTCACAAAAGTACGGTTCACCGGCTGCTGGCTTCGCTCGAAGGCAAAGGCTTCGTCATGCGGGATGCCGGTACGGAGAAGTATCGCCTCGGCTACCGTCTCTGGGAGCTGTCAGCCAATCTTTCCCAGAGCGATGACCCCGGGCAGATTCTGCTTGCTGACATGGAACATCTGCGAGATCAGATCGGCGAGACGATCTCGCTGTACGTCCAGGACGGCCTGGAGCGCGTGCGCATCCAAGCCGTACAGAGCAACCAGCCCATTCGCCGCGTTGCCCCTGTGGGGGCGCGAATGCCGCTGTACGTCGGCGCCTCGAGCAAGGTGCTCGTCGCCTTTGCCGAGCCTGCTGTGCAGGAGCTGCTCCACGCCTCGGCCGACTGGCCGCCGGGGCTTAGCCGCGAAGCGTTCCTGCAGCAGCTCGGCGAAACAAGACGCTTGGGCTACGCCACCAGCGTCGAAGAGCGCGAGCCCGGCGCGGCTGCGCTGGCCGCACCGATTCTCGGGCGCGGCGGCAAGCTCGTTGCCGCGCTTGCTGTTTCGGGTCCAGCGAACCGTCTGACGCTGGAGAAGATGCAAGAGCACGGGCCGCTTATCATGGAAGCGGCGCGGCGCATGGGAACGATGCTGAAGTAGGCTTGATTCAACAGATCTCTTCCGTCAGGGGCTGCTCGCTGACGGGAGGGATTTTTCCCCTTTCAAGGGGTATCCTAGAAAGGAAGGGAGGTGGATGCTATGCAGAAGGCAGCATCCATGATGGCGATCTGGATCAGCCTCGCGAGCAATATCGTGCTGACCGCCATTAAGATCACCGTTGGCCTCGTTTTTCGCAGCCAGGTGCTAATTGCCGACGGGATTCATAATGCTGGCGATGTAATTGCTGTAGCGACAGCCTACAGCTCAATGCGTGTATCCTCCAAGCCGGCGGATGAAGAGCATCCATACGGACATGGCAAGGCAGAGGTGCTGGGGGCCTTTATCGTCGCGATCATCCTTGGAGCCGCTGCAATCTATATGGGCTACCATGCGGTGCTCTCACTATTTAAAGAGGCTGAGGAGGCGCATATTATTGCTTTTCTGGCAGCTATTTTATCGCTGATCTGGAAGCAGGCGCTATACATATATACGATCCGTATCGGACGGCAAAGCAACAGCAAGGGCTTGATTGCAACGGCGAAGGATCATTTGGCTGACGTATACGCCTCAATTGCAGCATCTATAGGGATTGGCCTTGGACTGCTGGGCGATCACTATGATATGCCATACTTGTCCTATGGTGATCCGGCCGCGGGGATTGTGGTGTCATTTCTTGTACTGAAGCTTGCTTACGAGATGGGGAAGGAATCCTTCGATACCCTCATGGAGAAAAGCGTGGGATCTTTGCATATGGAGCAATACGCAGCGCTGATCCGCGCTGTACCGCAGGTCAAGCGCATTGACAGGCTGCGCGCCCGCGAGCATGGCCATTATATCCTGGTTGATGTGCGGGTAGGGATGCCCGGGACCATGACGATACAAGAGGGGCATGACGCCGCAAGGGATATCAAAAGCAAAATTATGGGGGCACATGCCGACGTGGATGAGGTGCTTGTACATATTAATCCATGGTATGAAAATGAAGCATAAAGTTTGAAATTTGAAGCATGAAGTTTGAGGATTTTAAGAATTTTAATGGTTTTAAGAATTTTAAGGCTTTTAAGGGTTTTGAAGAGAAGAGGGATTTGAAAAGCAGTTAGAAAGGTTTATAATGAAAGGGTAGATGATTTGAGGGGGACCTGAGCGTGGTTTTTAAAAAGCTGACTCTCAAAGAAGAGATCTCCATTACAAACATTATGTCCCTTCATTATTTTGAGTTTGCCAAGGATTTTGTGTTCGCCGGTGAGAAGCATGATTTCTGGGAGTTCCTTTATGTGGATAAAGGGGAATTAGAGGTTATGTGCAATACGGAGGGCTTTAATCTGAAGCAGGGGGACATTATTTTTCATAAGCCGAACGAGTTCCATAGTGTGTGGGCGAACAAGAAAATTGGCCCTAATCTGATAGTGGTGTCCTTTGAATGCCATTCCAAAGCGATGAAGCAGTTCGAGAACAAAATTTTCAGCCTGGGGGACAGTGAAAGAAATATTTTATCCGTGATCGTGAAGCAGGCGCTGCTCACCTTTCTTCCCCCTTTGGACGACCCGCATATGCATATTTTGCAGAAGCGGAAGGACGCCCCCATTGGAAGCGAACAGCTGATCAAAATTCATTTGGAGCTGCTGCTCCTCCATATTATGAAGAAGCCGGACATGCTGGAATACGAGAGCAGGCTCTCTTCAGTCGCGAGGGAACGGAGCGAGGATGACATCCTGCTGCGGATGACGGAGCTGCTGCACCAGAATCTGGATCAGAATTTAACGCTCGATGCGATTTGCAAGCATGTAAATATGAGCAGGACGAATGTAAGCACTCTTTTCAAAAAGAAAAAGGGTGGGAGCATCATGAAATATTACAAGGATTTGAAAATTGAGCGGGCCAAAGAGCTGATCAGACAAGAAGCCTACAACCTAACAGAAATTTCGAAGATTCTTAATTACGGAAGTATTCATATATTTTCCCGCCATTTCAAAAAAACTACCGATATGTACCCATCCGAATACGCAAAGTCAGTCAAATCGAGGCTTAGCTAAAAGAAGACAAAAAGGATTTTTTCCTGATAGTCTTCTTTTTTACAATAAGATATTCCAATCCTGTGTTTCTATGGATATAATTGGGGGGTGAGGTCAGCCGTGAAGGGATTTTTTTACTTTTCCCCCTCAGCATATACCTTAACATGCGTCTTAACACAAACCTTAACACAAACCTTAACATGAACCTCAACACGAACCTCAACACACAATAAAGCCCAGAACTCGGCCGAAAAACAAGCTTATGGCTACAATAACGATGAAAAACATCGCTAAATAACCAAGTTGCAGGTACATACCTGCTTTAACGATGAAAAACATCGTTAAAAGCTCAGAACTTGGCCGAAAAGCAGACTTATGGCTTCAATAACGATGAAAAACATCGCTAAATAGCCAAGTTGGAGGTACATGCCTGCTTTAACGATGAAAAACATCGTTATCTGGGAGGAAGAAGGTCCTGTCCCAATGTTGTCAGGTTAAGCCAGCCCAATGTGGTTGTTTTTCGACCTACAATTGGCCGCGTCGGCTCGCGCAAGCGAAATGTGGTTGTTTTTCCGCCTACATTTGGCCGCTTCGGATTGGGGAAAGTTAAACATCAACTTTCATGTTAACCTGACAACATTGGGCCCAGCTCTCCCCATAGGTAATCACAGATTTTCATGTGCTTTCATGATGCTTTTCATATCATTACTATCCCTTTCCCTCAGAAGCGGTTAAAATGCCAAATAAAACGTTCTTTTTGGTAAAGAAGTGGGACATGTGGAACAGGTATAATTGTAGAGATGAAGTTTGGCAAATCATTAATCATTGAACTGCCGATCATTATCCAGAATTCATGAAAGCGGTGAACTACGAAGTGAAAAAAGGAATTAATATTTGGTCGTTCAATCCTCAATTATCCGTGTTACAATGTATGGAACTCGCGAAGAGAGCTAATTTTGACGGTATTGAGCTAGCTTTGGCAGAAACCGGAGAATTAAGCCTGGATAGTAAAGAAAGTGAAATCGTTGCGATCAAAAAAGCAGCAGACGATATTGGGATAGAGCTGTCCAGCTTGGCAAGCGGATTATACTGGCAGTATGCGTTCACAAGCTCTGATGCGAAAATTCGTGAAAAAGCGATCAGCATCACGACTAAACAAATTGAATTTGCAGCCATTCTGGGTGTGGACACGATTCTTGTTATTCCCGGCGCAGTAGGTGTGGATTTTATTCCTGGTGCAGAAGTTGTTGAATATGATACGGCTTACGACTACGCATTGGAAGCGGTAACTAAATTGTCCAAGGTGGCTGAAGCTCATCGCGTCAATATTGGACTTGAGAATGTTTGGAACAAGTTTCTGCTTTCCCCACTTGAAATGCGGGACTTTATCGATAAAACGAATAGCGAATATGTAGGCTCCTATTTTGATGTGGGCAACGTTGTTGTGAATGGTTATCCGGAGCACTGGATCAAGATTCTTGGCAAGCGGATCAAAAAGGTTCACTTCAAGGATTACAGACGTCAAGCAGGCGGACTTCATGGCTTTGTCGATTTGCTCGCAGGCGATGTGAACTATCCGGCAGTGATGGAGCAGCTGCGTTCGATCGGTTATTCCGATTATGTCATTGCTGAGATGATTCCTGGCTACACTCATTATCCAAATCAGATTATTTATAACGTATCGGGCTCGATGGATCGTATTATACAAGGAAATGAGGAATAGACGATGGTGAAAATCGGATTGATTGGAGCCGGGTTTATGGGTACTACCCATGCCCTGTGCTATGAAGCTCTTAATGGGAAAAGTGATTTTCAAGTAACTGCAGTAGCTGATGTTGATCTGAAAAGGGCGCAGGAGCTCGCTGCAAAATTTGGCGCAGCTGTATTTGCTTCAGGTGAAGCTTTAATCGAAAGCGCTGATGTGGATACGGTCGATATTTGCCTGCCTACTTATCTTCATACCGCTCACGCTTTGCAAGCTATGAAGAAAGGGCTTAATGTGCTGGTCGAAAAGCCCGTTTGTCTAAATGAAGAGGAAGCGGCAGAGCTGCTCAAGACCCAGAGCGAAACTGGTGTTCAGGTGATGGTTGGACAGTGTCTGCGTTTCTGGACCGAGTATCAGTATTTGAAGGAACTGGTAGACAACCAAACATATGGTGAGCTGCTGACAGGCGTATTTACGAGAGTAAGTCCTAGACCGGGCTGGGCTTGGGATGAATGGCTGCATGATATCAACCGCAGTGGTTCCGTAGCGCTTGATTTACATGTTCACGATGTTGATTTTGTGCGTTACCTGCTTGGTTCACCGGACAAGATAACGAGCCAGACAGCAGAACGCGGCAATACGATCGAGCATATTTTTAGCCAGTATCACTATCCAGGCAAGCTTGTATCGTTGGAAGCGAGCTGGGATTATCCAGGCAGCTTTCCTTTTGAAATGGCGTACAGGGTGAAGTTCAAGGAAGCTACAGTAGTGTTCTCCAGTGCTAAATCGCCAAGTCTGTCCATTTACAAAAATGATGGTGAGGTTCTTGTTCCCGAATTGAAATCTGATTTGGAGCAGCAAGCAGGCGACACAGGCGGCAATATTTCCAGTTTGGGTGGATACATCAATGAAATTCAGTATTTCCTGGATCGTTTGAGCAATAACCAAACTATTGAAAATGCGACGCTAGAAGATGGAATCGAATCTATGAAGCTAGTATTGGAAGAAATCAGAGCGGCCAAACAGGCCTAAGAGAGGGTGCCCGAGAATGAACGTATTAGCCATTGGCTGCCATCCGGATGATTTGGAGATCGGCTGTGGAGGAACACTTGCCAAGCTTAGCCAGTTGGGTCATAATGTCACTATGTGCAATGTCGCTAACGGAAACAAAGGACATGTCATTATCCAGCCTGAAGAGTTGAAACAAATCAGAGCTGAAGAGGCCCAAGCCTCAGGCCGCTTGATCGGGGCCAAGGTTGTGAATTTGGATGTTCCTGATTTGTATGTACGTGCGGATAACGAGGATTTGTTAAAAGCGATGATCACGCTGATTAGAGAAACCAAACCAGATTTTATTATCACGCACAATCCTGATGATTATATGAGCGATCATGAAGAGGTCAGCAAATTGGTGTTCGATGCCAGCTTCTCCTCCAGTGTTCCCCATATGATTCCTGACGTTCCGGCATATGCCAAAATTGCGCCGATTTACTACATGGACACGCTGGCGGGTGTGAACTTTTTGCCTACTGAATATGTAGACATCACGGATACGCTGGATATTAAGCTGGAGATGCTGAACGCTCATCAAAGCCAGATCGCTTGGCTTAAGGAGCATGACGACATTGATTTCCTTGAATTCGTCAAAAGCTGTTCCCGCTTCCGCGGCCTTCAATCAGGTGTTAAGTATGCTGAGGGCTTTAGAATGTGCCAAAGCTTGCACAGAATGACTACGAAACGTTATCTTCCTTAATTTTGGCCCACAATAAAAGGCAAATAAGAGCAAGGAGTGTGAATAGATTATGGATTTCATGAGTACGAAAAAAGGAACACTCTTGGAAAATTTCTATCCAGCCGGATGGGATTTGCAAAGAATTGATGATTGTGTGAAAGATCCGGAAGCTATTCTGGAAAGACAAAGCTTTTGGAATAAGGATTTTCAGCCTGTAAAATGTACACAGCTAAATGACTTCGATGTCATGTTAGGTCATGAAATAGCTCTTGAAATCAAAAAAGCCCGCGATGAAGGCATCCAATTGGCGATGATTCTTCCTGTCGGCCCGATGGGCATGTACAAATGGGCCGTCTACTTCCTTCGTGAGTGGAACGTAAGCTGTAGTCATGTCCATGGTTTCAACATGGATGAATGGAGCGACGATCAAGGCAATACGCTTGCAGCCGATAATCCAGGATCCTTCCAACAAGCTATGCGCGGCGCTTTCTACGGTCCGCTTGGGGAGCTTTCTGTTCCGGAAGGGCAGCGTAATTTTGCCACTAAGGACAACCTGCCAACGTATCCTGAAAAGATCCAAAAAATTAAAGCTGAGGGCGGAAAGCTGATTACTGTTTTCGGTATTGGCCGGATGTGTCATATCGCTTTCTGGGAGCCTCAATTTGCTGAGGATTATGCTACGGATGAGGAGTGGAAGAGCCAGCCTTACCGGATCGGAGCTCATCTGCACCCGCTGACGATTGAACAAAATGCCGTAACCAGCTTCAAAAGCCGTACCACATTAGTGCCATGCACGGCCAACACTGTTGGACCGGGACTTTTCTTGCAGTCGGATTACATTATCGGCGGTTGTGACGGGATCTTCGGCAGAGGTATGCAGTGGCAGGGTCTTTCCTTATGGATGACACTAAGATACGGTCCAGACCGCTGGATTCCGTCCTCTTATATGCCTACACTTCCTGGTAAGCTGTTCTTCCTGGAAGAGCTTGCTGGACCACTTGTTGCTGATTGTAATTAATAAAGAACAACGTCTTGTGGTTTCCTTTGAGGAGCTTGTTCGTGAAATAGTGCATGAGGAGGAAATGGATATGGGTTCCAACCGCTGTTAAAGATAAATGCGGACGCTGCCGCTTTTCCACCCACACCCATTTCCTCTTTCAGCAGCAGGGCGCAAACAAGCAAAGCTTAAACGGAACAACCGGAAGACTTCTGGTTCCTGAGGTAAGGGGATAGTGACTATAATGAATATATGTACTCCCTTACAAATTTCATGATGTGACAATACGGATGATATTCCGCTTCACTGCTTTATTGCAATGCAGTGGCGAAGTTCGCCCTAATGAATAATTAGAGATTAAAAGAAGACCAGAGCTAGTTCTGGTCTTCTTTCGCTATGCTTTGCTCCATACTTTTCTCGTATCTTCATATCTTGCAAGTTAACTCAAGCTTAAGCTCAGGATCAAGATCAAGCTTACAGTAGTTTTTTTACATCATTTGTTGGAGCTTGCTCCGGTTGCTCGTTATCCTCTACCATGCCGCGGGTAGAATTACGAAATTCACGGAGGGTATCTCCGAACGCCCGGCCAAGCTGTGGCAGCTTAGAAGGCCCGAAGAGGATCAAGGCAATCGCCAGAATCAAAACTAAACCGGACACACCAATATTGTTTAACATGAGAATGACCTCTTTTCTTTTGATGGATTTGTTTGTTTCACCTACTCAACTGTTGGTCGTGCTTCCTGCATAGTGCGCCACTGCTTGCCCGAGAAGAAAACACTAATTTCAAAAAGCAGGATCAAAGGGATGGTGACCGACAGGTGGGACAGGATATCCGGCGGTGAAATGCATGAGCCCACCACCGCTAGGCCGACATAGGCGTATTTCCGCGTCATCTTTAAGCGTTCAGGCGTAAGCAGGCCAATCTTGGTTAAGAACAGCAGCACCACAGGCAGCTCGAAGGCGACAGCCATCGGGAATACGATATCGAACAGAAATGAAAAGTAGCGGTCGATGCCATACGTTTCAACCGCGCCGATGGTGTGATTCATTTTTTTCATGAAACGAAGCATCATCGGGAACACAACCAGGTAGCTGAACGAAAGCCCGCTCAAGAAAAGCGCAAAGGCTATCGGTATATAAGGCAAGGTGCTTTTCGCCTCTTCCTCGGTAAGCCCCGGCCGTACGAATGCCCATAGCTGGTACAATAGAACTGGCACTGTAAATAGCAGAGCGAACAGGAAGGCACATTTCATATAGATTAGCAGCCCATCCGTGAAGGAGAATACGTTCCACTCCACTACGCCTGCCGCAGGCTGGTTTTTGATATAGCGTAAGATATGGGGCGATACATACAATCCGACACATGCCGTCGCAATAAACCAGCCAGCTACGATCAGTACCCGCTTCCTGACTTCTGTCAAATGAAAGATCCAGTCTTCTTGCTTCATCCTTTATCCCCCCTTAGTAAAAAATTAGCAACTCAAGCAACCCAAGCAATCCAAGCAACTCAAGCCCAACTCACACCAGCATGCCGCCTTGCTTCAAGTATTTACTGATTCCTTCTGCCGCACGGTAGGATAGGGCTCCAACCGTACCCGTCGGATTATAGCCGCCATTATGGGGGAAGGCTGAAGCGCCTACTACGAACACGTTCTCAGCATCCCACATTTGCATATACGAATTGACTGCCGAAGTGGAAGGATCAGCTCCCATGATCACCCCTCCGGTATTGTGAGTGGATTGATAGGGGACGATGTTATAGGGTCCGAGTTGATCGGCTGAGCCCATCGTGGTGGGCTTCATTTCCTTCATAATCTCAGCAGCTTTCCCTGCAATGAATTTGATCATTTGACGATCTTGTTCCTCAAAGTCAAAGGTTACCCGCATCAGAGGAAGTCCGAAAGCATCTTTATAGGTGGGATCCAAGTCGATATAATGATGCTTCCACGGCATGCTGCTGCCTTGCGGGGAGACTGCCAGGATGCTATTCGCATATTTGATTGACTTTTGTTTGAATTCTTTGCCCCAAGAAGGCGTTCCTTGCGGGACAGAGTTTGTGGCAATCGGCCGCAGTCCTGTTTGGGAGATACGAATTCCCGCCCCATGGATGAAATTCAGATTGCGATGATCGAAATTGTCTCCGTTGAAATCGGGAACTTCCATGCCAAGCGATCCGGCTCCTGCATATAAGTTAAATTCTTTATCATCAAAAAAACCAGTCGCCGCGCCCCCGTTCGTCTGATAGGCATAATTCTTGCCGATGACACCCGTTCCGGAAACTGGATCGTAAGGCTTGCCCAATTTGGAGGTAAGCAGCAGCTTGGTATTGCTGAATACGTAACTGGCCATTACGACTACATCAGCGGGCTGTTCGAATTGTTCTCCCGTCACCGTATTCACATAGACGACGCCGCTTGCCTTCTTTCCGTCATTAAGAATTTGAATCACATTGGAGTAAGTTCGCAGTTCAAAATTACCGGAATTTTGAGCTACGGGTAACACGGTCACTACAGGATCTGCTTTTGCTCCATATTCACAGCCAAACCGCTCGCAGAAGCCGCAGTATTGACAGGCCGCCCTGGTAATACCGTCAGGATTCGTATACTGTTCAGAAAGATTGCCAGATGGCATCATATAGGGATGGTAGCCAAGGCGCTTAGAAGCTTCTTCAAAAAGCTTGATCACTGGAGTACGAATCATCGGCTTCGTAGGAAAAGGATTGGTTCGCTTGCCGACCAGCGGATTTTGATCCGGGTCTCCTGATATTCCTGCCATTTTCTCGAACTGATCAAAGTAAGGCTCCATTTGATCATAGGTGATGCCCCAGTCTTGAAGGGTCATTCCGGCTGGTATTTTTTCTTTGCCGTATCGTTCTACTGTTTTACTGTAGATTTCGAAATCGTAGGGCAGGAAGCGGTAGGTTTGTCCATTCCAATGGATGCCTGCGCCGCCAAGACCCTCGCCCATCAGGAAGGAGCCGTATTCCCGCATAGGTACAGCGGCTACTTTTTCCGTATTGCGGAACGTTATGGTGTCCTTCGATAAATCCTGCATCAAATCATACCGCTGGGCGTAACGGAGTTCATCATGCACCATGTAATAGTCTTTGGTACTCCGCGGCTTACCCCGTTCCAATCCCACAACCTTGATGCCCTGCTTGGTTAATTCAGCGGCAATGATGCCACCAAGCCACCCCATTCCGACAATCACGACGGGTACTTTCTGCATTTTGGTAGCCATTCGACTTCCTCACTTCCTTTGTAATGATCCTAGGTGGGTTCCCCTTGTTCCTCATTAATGAGCAAAATGATCGCGCAGGCTGCGCGGCTCCATAAGGACAAACTGATCCTTTTCCATAATGTCGGTGTAGCTCATTTGATTGCCAGGATATTTGCGCATTTTCCAGCCTTCCATATTCTTATTGCCCCCATACAGTGGATCACTATAGACTCCTTCAATCGTTAGCCGGCGAAGCAAATTAAAGAAGGTTTTACCTGTCACTCCGTTGACGACCATAATTTCACCGCTTTCAAGCGCTTTTAAGATGGCATCCTTTTCTTCATCCGTTAAATCGATAAACGATTTGGTATATTTCTTCTGACTGGCTTCCTCCATCGCTTCCAAGCCCATGGTGAATACTTCATTGCGGCTAATGCTTTGGTAATCTCCCTGTGTGACTTCCCCTCTCACGAAAGGTCCTGAACGATACTCACGGGAGTTTATTCCCCAGGGGCTAGCCATTTGATGATCGATGTAAAAGGTAACACCTAGTTCGGTAGCTCCAGGGCCCAACTCGTCCTTCGGAAAAATACGCTCGGCCGCTGCTTCTGTCATCTGAAGCTGAGCTTGATTGAAAAACATCGGTGCCCGATTGTAGTCTGCTGCTGGCTGAACCTCGGAAGGTGCTGGAGCCGCTGGATTTTTGCGAAAACCGCCGGTGAAAGCACCTCCGATCACCCCTCCAACTATAGCTCCCCCAATAGCAGTTCCTGAATATTTTAAAAACTTTCGCCGCGAACCATCTGGCGGCTGCTTAGTATGCTGTTCTGCCATCTGCAGTCCTCCTTGTAATGGGATGTTTTGCTTATATTGGGCATTCATTGCACACATTATGCAAGTAGTTTTTCTGGACTAAATTTCCTATGTATGAGAACAAAAGGAAAAGGACATTTTAAGCTTAAAATTGTGTAGTTAAAGGAGAGAGATCGATGAAAAGGTATATCGCATGTGTCATCATCCTGCTTGTTTTCTCACTTGCCGCATGTGGGAAAAGCAGCACGAATACACCAACAGCTACTCCAGGAGGCACAGCTGCCGGCGGCGGAGCCTCAACCGTCGATGCACAGGCCTTGTATAAACAAAACTGTATGAGCTGTCACGGCAACAGCCTTGAAGGTGGAGTGGGACCGAAGCTGCAAAACGTTGGGGCCAAATTATCCAAAGACCAGATAGCGACAATCCTGGCGAATGGAAAAGGAGCGATGCCGAACTTCAAGGGCAAGCTTTCTGATGATGAAATAGGGGCCCTATCCGACTGGCTATCTGCCAAAAAATGAAAAGCATAAAAAACCGGCAACTCGCCTGGCTGCAGGATCACTCCTCAGCCAGTGTTTGCCGGTTTTTTTTATTTTGGAAGTTTGTTCTCAGAAGTAAGCCATGCTTTGATTCTTCTTTAGTTTCTCCGCATCATCGTTTAGCGCTACCCGGGGTAGGGACGGTTTTGTAGTCCATTAGCGGAGCCAGCCAGACCATTCCGCTGCCTCTGTACACATTGACCAGCCCTTCGCCGGAAACAGCTGAGCCAAGCATGGATTTGCCTGATTTTTCAACGGTGAAATCCAGTGAATTCGACCACATAAGTGCAAAGTTACCGTCTACCTTCAGCACATCATTATTCAATTCAACTAAGACGGCTTCCTCAGACGGAATAGGCGCTTCCAAGGCCAGGATGCCTTTCCCTTTGGCGCTCAAGTTAAATAGACCTTCTTTCCCAAGTACAGCAGAGGAGATGCTTTTTCGCGCGCTTACGGATACGGTCAGTGTCGTTTCACAAGCCAAGAACATGCCGTCCTCGACGACAATGTGATCATCATCGACATTAATTAACCATAAATATTTATAAGTGGGCTCCAGCATAATGGTACCCGTGCCTTTGTAGACAGGCTTAATTGCACTTGTTCCAGTAACGGCACCGGCTACCAGATTTCGCATCAATCCACCTACGCCTTTTACACCTGAGGTCATTTCAATGCTGCCAGCGATATACTGCATCGCTCCTGCACTCATCATAATCTCATTGCTGTTCAGCTCAATCATAAGCTGCTTTTTGCGCATATTGCTTCTGCTCATGAAATAATTGGATTCTGCGTCCGCAATTGTGGTGCAGCTCAGATCCTCGATATACTCGAGTATGCTAAACCCGCCGAGGGTTTCTTTAATGACAACATTGCTGTTTTCCTTGAGATTATTTATGGTAAAAGCCATACACGTATAATCCTCCTGTTTGAATTCATTTGTAAAGGCTGGGAAAATCCTTCAATAAATAAAGTTCGACAGGAAACGTCATTATCCTTGCTTCTAAGAAGAACAGATGGCTTTTACTCGGAAAAGAAGCCTTGAGCTATGGCACGATCCACCCATGTTGTGAGCGCAGTGCCGTGGATGGCTGATCGCCATACAGGATCTACATGCTCGGGCTGTGGCAGGGATAGGGTATTTGCCGCAATCCAGTGATACAAGCCTGCGAGCCCAGCAGCTGTCTCTTTGCCTAATAAGGGGCTGATAGCAGCTTCAAAGGCTTCAACGGGGAGGGAGTAGAAATGCACTTCTTTTTTAAGAGATTGACTGAATCTTTCGGCTAATTGTTTGCCGGTAAGCGCCTCAGGACCACACACTTGAATGGTTTGACCTGCAAGCTCAGGATGAGTTAATGCATATACAGCAAAGCTTGCGAGATCCTCCATACTAACCCAGGAAATAGACTCATCGGCAGGCACTGGATAAGCTAATACATTGTTGGCAAGCACACCAGGGATATAGAAATTCTCCAAGTAAAGCGTAGGCTGAAGGACGATATAAGGAATTCCGGATTGTTTAACGTAGTTAATGAGTTCTCTTTTGATCTCGATAGCGGCTGTATCCGTAATTTGATCAGGTACGTAAACGCTAGTGTTTACTACCAGCAGCTCTACATTCGCACTTTTTGCGGCTTCGACTGCCTGGTGGAAATATAAACGGACTTTCTCCAGGTCAAAATCCACAGGGATTTGCAGAAATACTTTGCTGACTCCCTTATTAGCTTCAACTAGACTATTTGGATCTGCCAAGTCCCCAATAACCGTATCGATTCCCTGCTCATTAAGCTGCTTGGCTTTGTCTTGATTCCTTATAATCGTTTGAACGGAGTAACCTTCTTTAAGTAATTGTTTTACAACGGCCCCTCCTTGTACACCTGCTGCTCCATATACAAGAATTTTGTTAGCTTCTTTCATGATCATCAACCTTTCTTTTTGGCTTGAAAGTGTTTCGTAGTTGTATTTATAATAGAAGATAGATGCATTTTATGTAAGTAGGCACATTTAAGATATGTAGTATCTATTTGGATACCGAAGGGGGGGTGAGCTATAGTGGAAAAATCAGAAACACAATGCCCGGTGGAGGTAACAGTTAATTTAGTCGGAGGTAAATGGAAGCTTGTTATTTTGAATCAGCTAGCTACCCACGGCTTCAAAAGGTTCAATGAATTAAGAAGAATTTTCCCTGACATTACCCAGCGTACGTTGACCCGTCAATTGCGGGAGCTTGAAGACGATGGTCTCGTCAACCGTAAGATATACCCGGAAGTCCCACCTAAAGTGGAGTACTCTTTAACGAAAACAGGCGAAAGCTTAATTCCCTTGTTATTACTGCTAAGAGACTGGGGCATATCTTATATGGAGCAAGAGCGCCGCGGCATTAGCCAAAAGGAAACGATGTAAGGAAACGATCTAAGAATACCATGTAAGAATACTGGTAAAATGAGACTAGAATCGTTCTAAGCGGGGTGTTCCAATGGGTGCACATTTGCAATCCAAATTAATTCTTGTCGAGGGCCTCCCTGCGACTGGAAAGTCGACAAATTCAGGAATAATACGCTCACAGTTAGAGCAAAACGGATATAAGGCAAGGTGGATTCATGAGGTTGCAAGACCTCATCCAACTTTGTTTTTCTATGAAGCGAGCTTGAGTGAACAACAATATGCAAATTATTTGCAGCGTTTTCCTCAGGTGAAACCTTATCTGGACCAAATCACAATACAACGAAAATACTCCTTTGGCATTGACCTTCTGGAACTGGAATGGAACTATCTGGATCAGATTGGCTTACAGGGCTATGAGGAGTTAAAAAAATATGATGTATGGAATTTTTCTTTGGAGCCATATATAGATGCAGCATTGGAAAAATGGGAGGATTTCATCCGGATTCAATCGCAAAAATCCGATGAGATTATTTTGCTAGACAGTAGTATTTGGCAATTTCAAATTTATTCTTTTCTACTTGCTAATGCCTCATTTACTCAGATTCACAATTTTCTGCAAAAAATCTATGCTTTGCTGGCAGTCCTTCAACCAACTTTCATTTACTTTTATCGGGATGATGTTGAACATACAATAAACGAATTGGAGGCACAGCGGGGGACAGGCTTTCTGGAAGGTATTTGGGCGCGTGATCAGCATAACCCCTATTACCAGGAACAACGACCTCCGGGCGCCGCGGGGTATAAAGAGTTTTTAAGAGATTATAGCAGCTGGGCGGAGAGGTTGTTTGAGCTAATTCCTTTTAAAAAGAAGGCTGTAGAAATAACAGAAGGTAACTGGGGGCTGTATACAAAAGACATCCTAACTTTCTTAGATCTAGAATATGTACAGAATCCAGTTGATGCGGTGCCTGATTCTCTAATGAATGGAACCTACGTGAACCGTAAGCTTAATCAGCACATACATATTTCGGGGAACACGCTTATTACTCCAACTGGTGCTAGAAAGAAACTAGTGCCGAGATCCGAAAAAGAGTTTTATATAAGCGATATTCCCGTGATTCTACAATTTGCGGATAATCAAATCAGGATCAAAGGCGAGCAAATCTGTGAAAGATGGACGACTTATGGGACGGTTTTTGAACGCTTCAATCAAGGCATTGATGGTCTGGATGAAAGTGTCCTGCAGGATATCTAGTTTAGCTTCAAATCTGTCATCTCTGTCATCGAACCATTGGCTTTTTATAGGTAGCGGATCTGTGAATAATTTTGATTGATTGGTTAGACACCAGCAGGATGTACACAACATCTAGTACAAAGATCAGGATATACATAATCATTAATAAAATGGATTGCGGAAAGAGTGAATAGCAGAGGATGGAGGCGCATAGGGTTCCTATCATTTTGAAGTAAGCGATGGATAGGGATTGGCCTTGCAGATCTTTGACCAGCAGCATTTTTATAAAAAGGATGGACATCATCACATTGATACCAAAGGCCGAATAAATGCCTAATTGATCATGAAATTCAACGGCCATTCCGTAATGCAGCAGAAAAGCTATGACAAGTAAGGAGAATACGGAAGCATGAAGCGTGCGCTTGGGATATAAGCCTTTTGAGTAATAGAGAAATTGAAGCAGAATGATGCAGTCTAATAGAAACCAGACTAAGGTTACGATTTGCTGAAGCGGGTGAAATGGCATAATAAAGGTAAATAGAAATTCCCAAGTAATGTTTGCGCATATGGAGGCGAGCGGCATTCCGCAGGAGCGATCCTTAAACCCTTTATAAATTATGAGTACATAGGTAATAGTCCAAAATAGGGCTACCCCAATCATCAGCAGATATTCTACTTTTAGCGGTAATAGGTGCTGCATATGGTGGCTGTCACGTCCCTTTTAGTATATTTTCTTTCAAAAGAAATAGGGTTCAGCTTGTCTAAGTATTCTAAGCATTCTAGTGTTCTATGTGTACTATGCACTCTATGCATTTCTAAGCATATGAAACAAGCATTCTATGTAGACCACAAAGACCACAAGACAGGAGGCGGTTTTTCCGGATTGCCAATTATGGTATACTGTATGTGGAGTAAACAGTTTTTTTACGGACGATGATTTTGAAAACTGCAACGAATCATTCAAGGTAGATAACTATTGGGGGACTGGGAATTATGCAGAACAGCGATCACCTTGATCACGAAGCATTGAAGAATTTGCCTAACGGGGCGAAGCTTGGTTGGGGCTTGGGAAAACAACCGAAAAGGGGCCCCAAGGGAGAGTTGAGCGTCAAAAAAATCGTTGAGGCAGCTATCACAATCGCCGATAAGGATGGGCTTTCCGCTGTCTCGATGAATCGGGTTGCCGGATCCTTGGGCTTTACCACGATGTCCCTTTACAGGTACATTTCCAGCAAGGACGACCTTCTTCTGCTTATGCAGGACTCCGTATGCGAGATTCCAATTCCTCCGGAAGTGGCAGGGTCGGATTGGCGTGAAGACATGCGGGAGTATGTCAAGGCTTGCATTGACGTATTTAGGGTGCATCCTTGGTTTGGCGAGATACCGATTACCAGCGTCCCCGTAGCACCAAATAACTTGTTAGTTATTGATTGGGTACTTAGGGCAATGCGTAACTTTCCGCTTAACGATTATGAAAAAATGTCAATCGTACTTCTGCTAAGCAGCTACTCGCGGTCATGCGGGATGATTCAGCGGGATATGGATCGGGCCCTCCAGGCTGGGGGCAGTCCTGATAGCTTTAGCGGATTGGACTATAGCGCTGCCCTCAAGCAGTTAGTTAAACCGGAACGCTTTCCCAACCTGCATCCAGTCATCATGTCGGGCGCTTACACTGGCGAGAATGAGAGTGATAATACGGTGGGTGATGATTTTGATTTTGGTCTGGAGCGAATCCTTGATGGCATCGAGCACTACCTTGTCAAGAAAATGGCAAAATAGTCGGCTACGCCTGCGCCTGTGACTACGACGCGATAACGTCGAAATGTACAGCAATAACCAAAAAGAACAGCGGTTCGACGATTGTCGAGCTGCTGTTCTTTTGTAACCTTTGCGGTTACGGACCTCAGATCCTTTATTTTAGCAATTCATGGTGTTTTTTCGATGCTTACGGACCTCAGATCCCTTATTGTTGCGAAAACCACGCCAAAATTATGGATTTAGGGCAAATAGCGGAACCTATGTCCGTAACTCTCGTGAAAAAGGGATAAATATTAAAATAGCGGACCTCATGTCCGTAACCCTATATTTCAGGATTGCCTGGGTAAAATGCTTGATTTATGAAAGCTGCAAAACAGTCCCAATATTCACTGTCATCACTATCCCTTTCGTTCAGGAAACAGACACCTTCTAGCTGTCCGTTTGAGCTTGGTGTTCGTGCGATTGTAGATGAGAAGAGGGAAGGGATGTGGGTGGAAGAGCGATAGCGTCCGCCTTTAAAGATTTGTTCCAACCTCCACAGCCATTCCAATCAAGGAACAAATCTTTAACAGCGGCTGGAGCCCACATCCATTCCCTTCACCATGCACTCACGTGATGAACACTAACCTCAAAGGACGCCCAAGAAGGGCGTCTTTCATTTCTAGCTATGGCGTCCCGTTTTCCGGTGAAATGCGAGGAAGCACCACGCTATGGAGACAAGGAGGATGAACGAGCACCAACCTATTGCCCACCAAGCATGATGATGGATCGGTGTATTGGTAAGAAGTCCGCGAATGGTTTCGATGACCGGTGTGATCGGCTGATGATTGGCAAACCCTTGCAGCCAGCTTGGCATCGTATCTGTTGGGACAAAGGCGCTGGACAGGTAGGGCAGGAAAAGCAAGGCGAACCCGTATCCGCTGGCTGCGGACGGACTGCCCGTGACTAGTCCGATGGCAGCGAATAGCCAGGTAAAGGTAAGGATGAACAGGATGATAACGCCTAATGCGGCTAGCCACTCTATCGCGGTGGAAGAAGGCCGAAAACCAACTAGCAATGCTACACAAATGACCACTGCAGTTGCAAGCAGATTACGGGCAAGGCTTGCGACGACATGCCCAGTGACAACGCTCAGGCTGTGGATCGGCATCGTGCGAAACCGGTCAATGATGCCGTTCTTCATATCTTGAGCTACATCGACTGCTGTACTGGAAGAGCCGAAGCCGGCGCATAGCAGAATAATTCCAGGTACCACGTAATTCACATAATTACCGCCGGGGTCGATTGCTCCGCCAAACACGTAGGTAAACAGCAGCATCAGCATGACAGGAAGTGCAATGGCCATGATCAGTGCCTCAGTATTCCGCAAGCTGAGACGAATGCTTCGAACGATGAAGACGGCGTTCGTGACGCCGAAGGAGGTAGTCTTGGTCAACGAGTGAGGAGTTGTCATAATAAAGAGCCCTCCAATTTCTTTGCTTTTTCTGATCCTTTTGACGCCATTGCCTTTGTTTCGTTTGTTTTCTTGATATCCTTTGTACCTTTTGTTGTCAGGGCAAGGAAAACATCATCCATACTAGGTTTACGGATGCTCACACGTGTTTCGTGCGGGACCTGAAGAGCTAGATCATTTAGCGTTTGTCTGATGTCCTGGATACTTCCGGTTGTTGAGATTGCTCTGATCATTTCTTCTTTTTCATTGTACAGTTCAATAACCTCTCCACCTACCCGCGATTTCAATTCTTCCGGCGTTCCGGTCGCAACGACATGCCCGTCGGCAATTACGGCGATCGTATCAGCCAATTGATCCGCTTCTTCCAAATACTGAGTCGTGAGGAAAATAGTGATGCCTTGCTCCTTCAATTGAAGGATGATTTCCCACAGAGCCCGCCGGCTAATTGTATCCAGCCCTGTCGTCGGTTCATCCAGGAAGAGCACGGGCCGTATGGTCACGAGGCTGATAGCGAGATCTAGCCGTCGGCACATACCGCCTGAATAGGTCTTGACCCTTTTCTTTGCGGCGGACATAAGGTCGAAGTGCTTCAGCAGCTCGTCTGTCCGAGCACGGGATTCAGCAGCTGTAAGCCCGGAAAGTCTGCAAATCATCCGAAGATTCTCCTCGCCGGTTAG
Organism: Paenibacillus eucommiae; assembly: GCF_017874215.1. GTDB lineage: Bacteria > Bacillota > Bacilli > Paenibacillales > NBRC-103111 > Paenibacillus_AI > Paenibacillus_AI eucommiae. The sequence continues at coordinate 63,355 of NZ_JAGGLB010000013.1, read as the reverse complement.
CATTTCATCTACAGCGGCGAACTGTCCGGTAAGGCTTATGGATCGTTTCACCAAGTTTCTTTCGGCAATGACATCATATCCGGCTACGTGTACAGATCCCTCGTCTGGAGTCTCTAGCGTAGACAGGATATGGATCAGCGTAGTCTTCCCCGCACCGTTGGGGCCGAGCAGGGCATACACGGTGCCCGCCTGTACGGCGATATCAATGCCGTTAAGCACAACTTGGTTGCCAAATTTTTTGCGTAATCCTGTAACTTCAATAGCGAACTTACTCATGTTTTTCCCCCTTATAAAAGATAAATTAACTGTATGTGATATAAACAGTATATATAGTATACAGTTAATTTGCAACATAAATTTGCCCATAAAAATTACAAGCTTGAAGCTGCGAATGGAATTATTAATATGTTAATTTGAATAAGGATTGGAGTAATATCGTCTGAATGAGGTTTGTTGGGATGATGACAAAGATGATAATCTGGAAGGAGCGGCTACATATTTATCTAGAAAGAGGCAGTTAATTTGAACGAGTAGTAAGATTAAAGGAGGCATCATAAACAAGAAGGAATAGAACTACCAGATTACAAAAAAAATGACTCCAGAAACTTCTGAAGTTATCGCTTTATCGCTATAAAAAGGCAATCCGTTTCTTATATCATATTTCATAGACCAGTAACGTATTACATGAATATATTTGCAGCATCGACCGTTGCTCTGGACGAGACGGTTTGTTTTTGAACAGCTTACTTTTTCAGAAACTTTAGTTTGTACATATTTTGGTCGGCAATATTTAATAGATCATTGAATGTTTGGGCGTCACCCGGATATTCAGAGGTGCCAATAGAAACGGAGATATCTATACGCAGTTCCTCAGATGATTTACGCAGCTCTTTATGGATTCGTTGGATAATGATGTCTGCACCCTCTTGGTCAGTGAAAGGAGCAACTAGCAAAAATTCGTCTCCAGCCCAACGGGCAACAATGGTGCTTTTATCGGTAGGTAACGCCAGTAAGCTTGAAATGCGCTGAAGAACTCTATCTCCTGTTTCATGTCCGTAAGTATCATTGATTACTTTGAAATTATCTACATCTATTAGAAATAAACTTAATTTTCCGGCCTTTTTATCGATTGAAGCTATAAGCTTAGGGAAGGTTTGGATGACATATCTCCTGTTGTAGAGCTTGGTTAAAGTATCTTTTTCGGAAAGAAATTTAACCATATCATACTGTTTTCCCAGCCAATAAAAAATAAATGTAATAGTTATTCCGACATAAGGAAAACCAAGCGGGGGATAATTATAGTAAAAAATGCCATACAGTCGTACTATTACTGACAAAACCAAGCAAACTGTCACGATGGCTATTCTACCTGTATATTTCATTGTTCCCACCACTATTAAAATTTTTGTCTTCTTGACTCACTGGTGAGAATAAGTATAACACAGAATTTGAACCTCAAATACAACTTTCAATTGGAATCTTTATACAAGATTTAGCTGTTCAAAAGGCTTGCACTTGAAGGATCTTCTGCTTTTAGCTTGGAAATTGGATTGAGCGATAATAAGGGGAATTGAGTAGATTCTGTAAATCTCGTATTATAGTAAAAAAAGGATGTGAGGAGTTAATGGGAAATCGGACGTTTTTGACTGTTAATGAAATAGAGGCAGTGAATGGACCGTATGAAGAGGTTGCTTTTGAGACGAATAACTTTCTTGCACCCATCTGGTTCTCCCTGGTTAGTCAGGAGCACTACCAGCGTTACCGCGAGCAGCTTTTAACGGCCTGGGAGGCGGTTCAGCCCTACTTGGACAATGAGGATGCTGACGCTATACCCGAATGGGATGCATTTTACGAGGCATTAAATTTGCATATTCCATGGACGGAGGCTGCTGCACAAATGCGCCAGAGCTTGCCAGTCACATTGGCGCGTTTCCCGGCGCTTGGTCCTTATATGGCAGAGTGGTTGGAAACATTATCCACGCATGTGCAATCGTATCAATCCCCTGTTCTTCATTTGGAGCTGGCTCAGCATTTTGACTTTTATGGTGTACCTCTCCCATACTTGGCAAGTATAGAAGATTTACTTGTTCTTTGGTGGAACCCCGACGAATTATGGTTTAAGCGCTATAACGAAAAGCTGAATGATTATTTGTTGGGAGGCGAGCATTTACCTAAGAGAAGGCGGGAAGAAGAGCGGACAAATGTAGAGGCTATGGCTGGGTCAGCTGAGATAGGTGAGCTAGATGAGCATGATGAGCCAGATGCGCCGATTACCCCAGATAGACCAGATGCTCCAGATTCCCTGAATACGCAGCAGATTGAAGAAGTACCTGCTGCAGGCCCAACTCATCCCCAGAAGCGCTCATCGAAAAGGTTGCAAGAGCTATACATCTGGCTGCTTGCTATCCTGTCGGCTGCTCTTTTTATCGGGACTTTGGCGTTGACCTCCAGCATGTGGCTGGCTGTGCTTGTGTTCCTTTTTCCTGCTATATGCATAATACTTTGGGAGATCCTTAAACGCCCTAAAAAGATCCCGTCTACTATAAAAAATAGACCTGCTCCTTCAAGTGGAGAAAGCCAGATCACTTACTACGATGGAATTTCGCCGATTAAGCTTCTAGGTGTTGATGCCGTTAATTTGGATAAAAAAGAATCCTTCACAGTGCCGTGGCACCATATTGTGCTTGCACAAGTCAACTCGTCGAATCAAGTCGTGCTTATACTTCATACTGAATTTGAAAGCTTATATCCACCAGTTGCAAGCGTTGTTGTCAATGACAAGCTAGCTGCTGAACAAATCGCCTCTGCCACGAATGCTATCGCTGGTCTTGCGCGGCTGCATAGGAGATAGGAGATAGGAGATAGGAGATAGGAGATAGGAGATGAAAACCAATGGATTTGAAGAAAATTAACTCTTTAACTAAATATCCCAGTATCCTTACCTATCATCAATTGGGTGAAAGAGGGCGTTTAACCGATGAGCTATCTGAGTCGAAGGGATTCTCTCCTTTAGAGGAAGTATACGTATATGAAAAAGTAGACGGCGAGAACTCGAGGATTATTGTTTTCAAAAATAATGACAAAGAAATTGATTATCTCATCGGCTCCAGAGAGGAACTACTATTTGCAAAGGGAGACAGAATCGGCAACCCTTATGGCAATATTGCAGAATTTCTTAAGCCGCTGGCTGATAAATTTGTTGATACAATTTTCTCTAATAACGACTGGGCATTAACTGTCATATTCCAAGAATCTTACGGAGGCAAGACGAAATCAGCGAAAAACTATACAGAAACTAAAATTCAAGATTATCGCGTGTTTGATGTGTTCTCCTTAAATCAAAGGGAGTTAGATCATCTCCTTTCATTACCGCAAGAAAAAATTGCGGAGTGGCGCGATCATGGCCATCAACCCTTCTGCAAGGAAGCTGAAAAGCTTGAATTTGTTGATAAGCTGCAGTTGAAGTCTGCTCCACTGTTGAAGAAAGTGAATGGTGCTGATTTTCCGGTAACTTTAAATGAGACCTACTCATTTCTTAAACAGTTTAGTGAAACACAAGTGGGAATGGATGCTGCTGGGAAGTCCGAGGGAATAATTGTTCGAACCTCAGACCGGAAGCAAATTAGAAAAATTCGTTTCGAAGACTATGAAAGAAGCTTCAGAAAATAAAACGAGGAGCGGGGGACTTTTTGTTTGAAGTCCAGTAATCAGGCTTAAGAGCAGCCTGCCCCTTGGCGCGGCTCTCCTTTTAACGATGTTTTTCATCGCTAAAGGGAGTATGCACCGCAACTCGGGCTCGATAATGATGTTTTTCATCGTTAAAGAAGCATGAGATGCCAGTTCGGCTAACTTTTTCGTCTAGTTTCAGGAGGAAGCCCTTGCTGTTTGTCCGTTTAACAGAGGGAAGCCGATTGCTCCTCGTTTGTCCATCGCTTATCCATCGTTTGTCCCTTGATTGCTCCTCGTTCATACCTCATTTGTCCCTCATTTTCCATCATATCCCCCTAATATCCTCCTTATTTTCCCTCACTTGAAGTTTCCGCTCTTTTTCACCTGGTTGCCTTGCCCTTGCTCTCTTTTCTTAAAATACTTAGGCACTTGGTAAAAAAAGAAGTAGATCAGTGTGAAAAAGAGCAGGGCAACAAATTCTTCGGATATGAGATAGTAAGGATGCGGCCCCAAAACATCTATTAAAGACACGGTACTAGGTTTTCTCATCAGGAACATGTAATTGGCGTCAAGTAAAAGGTTCATTCCGATTACCAAAACGACAAACAGGTTAATAAGAATCATGGTTCTAGGAATCGATTTCCATGTTGGCCGAAGCTGCTCGATCCAGGACATGTACATAGCCGCCAGAATAATACCCATATGTACGATGAAAAAGTGTGAAAAGCGGAAGTGTGGAAAGGGATAATCCAGGTTGGGTGTCACAATAGCCAGGAAAGCGCCGCTAACTCCAGCAAAGAACACAAATTCATATAAAAGCTGATGGGGCCTCAAAAGCAGGAGGATTCCGGCGAATAAAGAAAAGCTGCAGAGCTCAAGCGGTAAGGAGTAACTGCTATCCCAGATGCCATTAGAAATATACCATATGTGAAGCATAACCTCCGGAACAACTAACGAGCCGAGAATGGCAGCTTTAACACCTTTTTTTAAAGAGGGATTGGAACGAATAGGGCGCCTGAATACATAGAGGCTCAGTATGATGAAGAAAATTAAGATTATTGTCACCCAATGAGTTGTTGAGAACATCACCATTTCATACGGATAATTTGGATCAAAAATAGTAATCATTCCCTTTCATCCTGATATGCTTGCTATTCTACAGGAAAGGACCGGTTTCCGAAAGACCTAATTTGCTGCTGCCTGACCGGATAAAGTAAGTTTCTCTATCAATCCTGGCTATTGGTTTCTATGGCTGGCTATTGCTATTGCTATTGCTATTGCTTTACTTGCAAAAGATAGTAAAAGTATTTACGCTAGAACTATTGGAACAAATTTGATTCATAGAAAAGAGGCCATAATGATGGATAATGAATTATTGCAACAGCTCAACCTTTGGCATGAAAATAGTGAATATAAAAAAATTATACATAAAATCAAGCAAATTCCCGAAGCGGACAGAGATTATGACTTGCTTAATCATTTGGCAAGGGCGTTGAATAATCTGGACAAGCATAAGGAAGCACTTGAAATTCTTTTATCTGTGCAGGAGCAGGGCGAAAGCGATCCTCTTTGGCATTTTCGCGTAGGATATGCTCATTATTACTCGGAACAGTACGAGGAAGCCATACAAGCATTTGAACAAGTTTTAAAGCTGGACCCTAAGGATTCGGTGGCCAAGATGCTTTTGGAAGGGAGCCGTCGTGCCGTTGACAGAAACGCAAGCGAGGCTAGCGGTATAGAAGAAGATACCTTTGCTGCGGTTGAAGCTGAAGATGGGGAAATTATCGAAGATGAACTAAATCCATTTATGTTAGTTTCGCATAAAGGTGGAAACCAGTCCTTGATTTTGTCTGTTGGCACTTATAAGGACGATATTTTTCAGGCTAGAGCGGCGGAAGGTTTTGAGGGGAATGGTTATGATTGGGCTTCATTAGCGGCAGTGTTTCTTGAGGAGAAAATGCCAGATTTGGTAGGTATTATTAAATTTGATCCGGAAGCGGGTATGTTTGCTGCTTATACAGACAACAAAGAAGCCATGCAAAGATTTGCTGCAGGCTTTAAGGATGCTTGTGAGAACGACACGCTGATTCGCGATTTATTTTCACGAGCTGAATTGGACTAAATACAAACAAGCGGCTTCCCGTTGCGCACGCGCAAATTCGGAAGCCGCTTATTTATGTTAACCATTGAATCCTGGGATTCAACTTGTGTATTAAATATCAGCGATCATCGAGCGAAGAACGGTTTGCAGGATACCACCATTACGGTAGTAGTCTACGTCAACCATGCTGTCCAGACGAACGAGTACGTTGAAATCAAAAGTTGTTCCATCTTCACGGGTAGCTGTTACTTTCACAGTTGAACCAGGCTGAACATCGTTGCTCAGACCAGTAATGTCGAAGGTTTCGCGTCCTGTGATGCTGAGTGTTTGCCAGCCCATACCTTCCATGAATTGCAGAGGAAGAACGCCCATGCCTACAAGGTTGCTGCGGTGAATACGCTCGAAGCTCTCGGCGATAACAGCTTTTACTCCTAGCAGGAATGTACCTTTGGCAGCCCAGTCACGGGAGCTTCCGGTTCCGTACTCTTTACCGGCGATAACGACCAGGTTTTGTCCTTCGGCTTGATACTTCATGGAAGCATCATAGATGGACATCACTTCATTCGTTGGCAGGTAAGTCGTAACGCCGCCTTCTGTTCCCGGAGCAACCTGGTTGCGGATCCGGATGTTGGCGAAAGTTCCGCGCATCATAACTTCGTGATTGCCGCGGCGGGAGCCGTAAGAGTTGAAATCAACTTTCTTAACGCCGTGCTCCAGCAAATATTCACCAGCAGGGCTGTCTGTCTTGATGTTACCAGCAGGTGAGATATGATCCGTTGTTACGGAATCTCCCAGCAGGGCAAGTGTTTTTGCGCTGCGGATGTCTGCGATATCGTCAAGCACGGTGCCAAGGTCGGTGAAGAAGGAAGGCTCTTGGATGTAAGTGGAGCTGCTATCCCACTCATAAAGCTCGCCTTCAGGAATCGGAATGGCGTTCCAACGCTCGTTAGCGCGGAATACGTTTTTATATTTATCACGGAACATATCGGCATTCATGGAAGCTCCAAGTGATTCTTGAATTTCCAGATTGGAAGGCCAGATGTCCTTCAAGTATACTGGATGATTGCTTTGATCGTAACCGATAGGATCATTGGTCAAATCAATGTTCACAGTTCCAGCAAGAGCATAAGCAACAACTAGCGGTGGTGATGCCAGGTAGTTAGCTTTAACTTGAGCATGTACGCGGCCTTCAAAGTTCCGGTTACCGGACAAGACGGCAGCAACAGTCATATCGTTATCTGCGATGGCTTGGCTAACAGCGTCTGGCAATGGACCGGAGTTTCCGATACAAGTCGCACAGCCATATCCAGCAAGATGGAAGCCAAGTGCTTCCAGAGATTCAAGCAAGCCTGCTTTAATCAAATATTCGGTAACAACCAGGGAGCCTGGTGTTAAAGAGCTTTTCACGTAAGCTGGTTTTCTTAGGCCACGTGCTACAGCTTTCTTAGCCAGCAATCCTGCAGCGATCATAACGCTAGGGTTCGAAGTGTTTGTACATGAAGTGATGGCGGCGATAACGACTGCACCAGCGCTCATTTTAACAACTTCACCATTGCCGTAGTCAACATCGATGCTTTCAGTAATCTTTTCCTCAGTTAATCCGTATCCGCCTTTATCAATAGGGGTGCGGACGATCGAGTTGAAGGAATCCTTCATAGCTGTAAGCTCAATGCGGTCTTGTGGACGTTTAGGTCCTGCTAAGCTTGGAACTACAGTTGAAAGGTCAAGCTCCATTGTGTCAGTAAATACAGGGTCAGGCGTGCTGTCAGTACGGAACATGCCTTGTGCTCTGTAGTAGGACTCAACGAGTGCGATTTGTTCTTTCTCGCGGCCTGTTGTTTCCAAATATCTTAGTGTTTCTTTATCTACAGGGAAGAAGCCGATAGTGGCGCCGTATTCTGGTGCCATGTTAGCTACAGTGGCGCGGTCAGCCAGGCTGATGTTGCTAAGTCCTGGACCGTAGAACTCTACGAATTTACCTACAACGCCTTTTTTACGAAGAATTTGTGTCACTGTAAGGGCAAGGTCAGTAGCTGTTGCGCCTTCAGAAAGACTGCCAGTCAATTTAAAGCCGATAACTTCAGGAGCAACAAAGTAAAGCGGTTGTCCAAGCATTCCTGCTTCAGCTTCAATTCCGCCTACTCCCCAGCCTACGATACCAAGACCGTTGATCATGGTTGTGTGGGAGTCAGTTCCCACGAGGGAATCCGGGTAGACGACTGTTTCACCATCGATTGTTTTGGTAGCAGCAACAGAAGCCAGGTACTCTAGGTTAACTTGGTGAACAATACCTGTAGCTGGAGGAACTGCGCGGAAATTATCAAATGCAGTTTGCGCCCAGCGAAGGAAACGATAACGTTCTTCATTGCGTTCGAATTCAATGTTCATATTGTATTCAAGAGCATCGCTAGTTCCGAAGGCATCAACCATTACGGAGTGGTCAATAACAAGATCTACAGGAACAAGTGGGTTGATCCGTTTAGGATCTCCGCCTTCAAGCGCCATTGTAGAACGCATAGCGGCCAAATCAACGACAACCGGAACTCCGGTGAAATCCTGCAGCACGATACGAGCAGGGATGAAAGGAATTTCCTTGTTGCTGTCAATGCCATTTGCCCAGCTGGCAATTTGCTTTACATGCTCGCTGGTGATCGCTCTGGCGTCGAACTGGCGAACTGCTGCTTCAAGCAGCACCTTAATGGAAAATGGAAGATTTGTTACAGTGCCGTGGCCTTTGCTTTCGAATTCTGGAAGACTGTAGTAATGATACTCTTTATCTCCAACTTTTAACGGCTTGCGCACGGAATAGGCATCCTTTGTGGACATGGGTATTCCTCCTTGTTGTATTGAGAATGATTTTCATCTAGTGAAACCTAATTTCATAATTTCCTTACTTTTAAGTATACCTTTTAGGAAACCTTCCGTAAAGATGAAATTGAATCATTTTTCCTTAGGCATACACATATATTGAAACAAATTCTTAGCTGCAAGGAGGATTCGGCATGACATGGAAAAAAGCACTTTATAACTACGGCAATGCCAAAAACCAAGCCGAGCTGGAAGGCTCTGTCGAACCGCTCGCTGCCCTTTTGGAAGACAAAGTGTATGTAGACCATCAGCATGCCAGGCTGCGGCAGACAGCGCTTCTAAGGCAAGAACGCGGTACTAAGCCGCTGCGTAATGAAACGGCCTTGAAATGGAGTCAAATTGAAGAGACGGACACACAGGTTATTGCCGATATCCAACTGCATAGAACGTTTCATTATGCAATCGGACGCGTAGAGCATATTGAAGAACGAATCGAGCTGGAACGGGTAACACTGAACAGAAAAAAAAACGGCTGGCAGGTTCTGCGGTCGGAAGCCAGGCAATCGGAGAAATCTCCGAAGTTTGCGAATGCTCATCCATCTGCGGCAGCGGGTAAGGCAAGCCTGTCCTTAATGGCTGACGAGCAAGCTTCAATGAGCCATCAACGTATGCCGTCGATTCCTTACATAAATTATAGTATACTCAACAAGGAAGAAATCCTCCCAAGAAAAATCCGCTATGACCGCGATAAGGTCGTGCAATATGCGGAAGCCTGGTGGAACAAGCCTAATCCGAAGTATCTGGAATTTGCTGTGGATTGCACGAACTTTGTATCCCAGTGCCTCTATGCAGGCAACGCTCCCATGGACTATACTGGGAAAAGGGAGTCGGGCTGGTGGTACAGCGGCAAGCAGGGAAACCGTGAGCTTTGGAGCTTCAGCTGGGCAGTGGCCCACAGTTTGCAGAGCTTTACAGCCGCTAGCCGCAAAGGCATGCGGGGCACGATTGTGTCCAAAGCGCAGGAGCTTCGGCCAGGGGACATGATCAGTTACGACTGGGATGGCGATGGCCGTTATCAGCATAACACGATCGTGACAGCGCTGGACGCCAATGGAATGCCGCTTGTTAATGCGCATACCTACAACAGCCGCAACCGTTATTGGGATTACCGCGATTCACCGGCTTGGACGGAGCGAACACGGTATGTTTTTGTGCAAATTGCGGATGAAATGTAAAAAGATACGAACATTATAACGGAGGTACATATGAGTCGCAAAATACGAGTCGGACTGATCTATGGTGGGAGGTCAGGGGAGCATGACGTTTCCTTGCAAACCGCACTGGCTGTCATTAAGGCTATGGATTTCAGCCAATATGAGGTCACTCCCTTCTATATATCCAAAAAGGGTCAATGGAGCAGCGGTGCATGTTTGCAAGCCCCTGTGGAGACGAAGGAAGCTCTTACTTTTAGTGGAGCTGGTTCTTTAGAGGATGGGGCTGCAGGCGGCGAGGGAACCTCTTCCTTGCTGGCGCCTATTTTTGGCAGCTCGTCTGTACAAACAGCGGGCGCATCGGATGCGGCCGGCTTACAAGCACTTGACGTGGTATTCCCGCTCTTGCATGGTACCTTCGGCGAAGACGGAACGATACAGGGCATGCTGGAAATGGCCGATATTCCTTATGTTGGCGCTGGAGTATTAGCTTCTTCGGTCGGCATGGATAAGGTCATGATGAAGAAGGTATTCGCCCAGGAAGGCTTGCCGCAGTGTGTATTTCGTTATTTTACCAAAACGCAGTGGGAGAAGAACCAGTCCTATCATCTGCTGGAGATCGAAATCGCTGTCGGGTATCCATGCTTTGTCAAACCAGCTAACTTGGGATCAAGCGTCGGCGTTACGAAAGCAAGAAACCAGGAGGAGCTGCTTCAGGCTGTCGGGTTCGCTTTTCAATATGACCGGAAGGTTATTGTGGAAGAGTTCATAGATGCCCGCGAGGTGGAGGTCGGCATACTGGGGAATGAGGAGGCGCAGGCATCGGTGGCTGGCGAAATTGTTTCCTCCAATGAATTTTATGATTACAAGGCCAAATATTTGGACGGGACTTCGGCGATGGTCATTCCTGCAGAAATTCCTGCAGAAATTGCTGAGCAGCTTAGAGAAATGGCCATTAGGGCTTTTCAGGCAATCGATGGAAGCGGACTTTCACGCGTGGATTTCTTTCTGAGAAGAGAGGATTCAGCCATTTTTATTAATGAAATTAATACGATGCCAGGCTTTACTCCATTCAGTATGTATCCACAGCTATGGAAAGGGTCGGGCAAGCCCTACAGTGAGCTGCTGGACGAACTGATTCGATTGGCGATCGAACGCCATGAAGCCAAGCAAAGCATCCAATATACTTTTGATGTGGAGTAGATAAATATGGGATTTCAAACTGAATTTAATTCTGTGTGCAAATTCAAATCCGAGCAAGAGCTTTATGAATTGCTGGAATACGGCCGCTGCAAAATGGTCAAAAGCGGCTTCCGTGTATATCCCACAGGGCAAAAAGTCATTGCTTACGATCTTAGTAATCAGGCTGTGGCCATCGTGAAAATTTTTGCTTCTATCGCCGAAATTAATTTTCAGGGGAATGAAGTGACTTCAGTGGAAATGGAATTGGTCCGCAAGCTGACAGAAGAGGAAGCGCGGGTGCAGACCGCGCTTGCGTATGAGATGTTTTTTGGAGAGCAGGTCTAAGTTATTAACACAGCTTAGTTGATCTCATTTGAGCCTTACAGGCTGTCGGATGATCGTTCTCAGCTTGTCAGGAGCGGCTTTTCTGGGATCGCTTAGGTAGATTTCATGATGCTTTCCGTTCTTTTCGAGCCCTTCTTTTTCCATGAGCGAATCCAGCTTTTCTACAGCAGTCCCCTCTTCGGTGTAGGGTCCAATATGCATGATTTGTGCGGACAAGCCTTCCTCGATTGAGGTCCATTTGACTTGATCGAGCAGCGGCAGGGCTTTCTTTTTAACGGTGTCGTTCCATACGGTCATAAATAGCTCTGGAGTCACAACATCGGGCTGCATGATCAGTAAGGTCCAAGCCCAATCTTCCTTGCTGCGGTCCACATCTTCGTCTCGCCATAGCCCGCTGCAGATCTCCTTTGCATTTTTTTCTATTATACAGGTACATCCCTGTCAGTTATGGTCAGGGATATTTGTATAATGCTTAGCAAGATCCAGAGCAGTTTCTATAAGTTTGTGCTTTAACTCTTCTGGCTCCACCACATCCAGCCTTTTGCCATAGAAAAGCAAGGTCTGGGGCATAAATGCCATCATGCCTGAATAATCAAGCTGAAAATGCGCCATTTCGCCATCCCGTGCGATTAAATAATCACGCAGCACCCAATGGTCGCACAGTTGATCCAGGGCTTGCAGCTCCCCGCGAATTTTCATATCCACTATCTGCTCCCCCGGTTCAATACCCTTGGGCATCATTAGCTCCTCAAAGTATTCGCGCACCGAAAAGTCAAGTGGTTTCTCGAAGTTAGTATCGGAGGCAACAGCTTCCATGATCCGGTCAACCCGGAAGACACGTATATCCTGCCGCACCAGGCAATAGGCTAACAAATACCATTTGTGATTCCTATGTACAAGGCCGTACGGGTTCAGCTGCCGCTTTTCCGGAGCTTGTCCCTTCCATTTTAAATAGCTGATTGAAAGCGTAAGGCAGTCCGCGGCAGCGTGCTCTAGTGTCTGAAGGATAGATTCTGCAGCATTATGCTCCAAATAGGACAACACCTCGATACCCCCCACATGCCTGTTCAAATCATCAATTTGCCGTCCGTTCATATGCTGCCGCATTTTCGTTAATGCTTTTTCCAAAGCTTGTACAAATGGATATCCCGCTTTCTCCGCGAACTGTGCGGCATGAACCATAGCTTTTAATTCCGTACTGTCAAAAAAAAGCGGCGCTTTGTGAAAATTTTTCGGCAAGCTGTACCCGCCCCCATATCCCGGCTCTGACACAACAGGAACCCCGCTCGCGCATAGAGAGTCTATATACCGATAAACGGTCCGGATACTGATTTCTAGCGCTTCTGCAAGCTCCTCTGCCGTCATCCGCTCACGGGATCTTAACAGCCATAGAATGGAAAGCATTTGATCTGACTTGGCCATAGGATACATCACCTTCTCTTCAATACTTGTAAAAGCTTGCGGATACAGGGATAAATACAGTGATAAATATAGGGATAAATACAGGCATACGGAAAAGAATAAGAAAGATACTTTGTATGTTATCACTTTACCATATAAGATAAATGAACTTTACTGCAAGCGGTCAGCCGGACAGTGCTAAGAAATTTATAAAAAGGGAGCGAAGCTGTATGATCGTTCGTTTAGGGTATGTTGCAATGTCGACTCTGGTGAAGAACGCCTCGCCCTCCAAGACGATGACTGTCACGCAATTTGATAAGCTGAACAACCGTGAAGCCGCGGTTCGTAAGCTGGAACGAATAGGGGCTGAGAATTTGCACAATACGCTGCGCCTTCTCCGTCATAATAGAGCTTATGAAATTCAAGTATACCGCTTTTCTTCGAAGCTGATTCCACTCTTTGGTCATGAGATGCTGGAGGAGTGGGACCCTGTTCCTACATTAGGGCAGGATTTTGCTAAAATTGGCGATTATTGCAAAAAAAACGGGATGAGGGTTAGCTTCCATCCTGATCATTTTACAGTGTTGAGTACGCCGCGGCAGGATGTGCTGGAGAAGTCCTTGGCTGACCTCGAGCGTCATACGGATATGCTGAATGCAATGGGGCTGGGTTTGGAAGCAAAATGCAACATACATGTAGGTGGAGCTTATGGTAATAAGCTGCTGGCAGGAGAGCGGTTTATACAAAATTTCAGCCAACTGAGAGCCGATGTTCAGAGAAGAATCACGCTGGAAAATGACGATAAAACATTCACAGCTTTAGAGACGCTTGAAATTGCCGAGAAGCTGAGCATTCCAATGGTGCTTGATATTCATCATCATCAGGTTAACAATAACGGTGAAGAAGCCTCTGACCTATGGCCTCGAATACAGCAAACATGGCGGGATGCGGCTGCTCAGGACGCACTTTCTCAAGAGGAGGGAGTGGCTGGAAGAGAGGCTGAAGGAGATACAAGAGAAGAGGGATGGCTGCTGCCTCCGAAAATCCATGCTTCCAGCCCGAAAACCGAGAAAGACCCAAGAAGCCACGCCGATTACGTAGAGCCCGGGCCACTGCTTGATTTTCTGCGTTCCATATGTCCGTCAACACCACGCCTTGATATCATGCTTGAGGCGAAGATGAAGGATGAGGCATTGTTGAGGCTTATGAAAGATTTAACTGAGCATAAAGATGTAAATCAGCTAAGCCAGGCTTCTGTGGAGGTCTTTCTTTAGAAGTGGTTAGTGGGCATTAGAAGATGCTAGAAGAAGTTGAAGCATTGGAAACATAGAAGTCGTTGGAATGCGTTGGAACACATAAAAAATCGCTGCTGGCAGCTAACACTTGGGGGCTAAGAAGCCCTCTGAAATGTGCCCGCGTAAGGATCTAGTAGATTTGACACTTGATATGTTTGTAAAAATGGGGTACTTTGAAGATTAGAAGAGCAAAATATCAAGTATCGTGCATCGAAGTGTTGAAAATACATTTATTGAGAGGGGCTTCTTCATACATATGAATCAACTACTAACCGGAAAAAATATACTTGTAATGGGTGTTGCCAACGATCGCAGCATCGCCTGGGCAATCGCCCAATCTCTTGCCGCACAAGGAGCGAAGCTAGTATTTACTTTTGAAAATGAAAGAGTAGAGGAGCGCGTCCGCAAGCTGGCCGAAACGATTCCGGGATCTACTTTGTTCCCATGTAATGTTACGGTAGATGAGGAAATTGATAAGCTGGCCGAAACGTTAAAGCTGGAGCTGGGCGTCCTGCATGGCTTCGTGCACAGTATTGCTTTTGCAAAAACAGAGGAGCTTGATGGACTGTTCGTGGATACTTCACGCGACGGATTTGCTCTGGCTCACGACATTAGCGCCTACTCCCTGGTAGCTGTAGCGAAGCGCGTGTATCCGCTCATGACCGAAGGTGGAAGCATCATGACGATGACTTATCTTGGAGCAGAACGTGCCATGAAGAATTACAATGTTATGGGCGTTGCCAAAGCCGCGCTTGAAGCGAGCGTACGTTATCTGGCTGCTGATTTGGGCCAATACGGTGTGCGGGTTAATGGTATTTCCGCAGGTCCTATCCGCACCCTGGCAGCTAAGGGTATTAAAGACTTCAACTCTATCCTGCGTCAAGTAGAAGAGAAGGCGCCGCTGCGCCGCACTACGGAAACGGCTGAAGTTGGCGATACGGCGATGTTCCTGATGAGCCATCTTTCCCGCGGCATAACCGGAGAAGTCATCTATGTGGATGGCGGATATAACATCGTAGGGATTTAATAGTACGGAATGAATCTGGATAGCACCTGTGAAAATAATGCGTAAAATAAAGATCAGGGCGAATGGCTCTGATCTTTATTTTGGAAATCTGCCTATTGATGTGCCTAATTGTTATAGACGACTAAATTTTTTGGGTGAAACTACGTAGCAGAGTTAACGTATTATTGACTATACTGAAGATATGGAATAATTGATAAAAAAAGAGAGAGTTGATATATAAATGATTAATGAAGTGCAAGAACCTTATGTCGTCGGGGGAAAAAGCTTCACAGCAGTAGCCATCAATACGGCGGCCAAAGCAGGGCAATGGATTAAGAGCAGGCTTGGAGCGCATAACAGCGTAGATATGAAATATTCATCACATGATCTCGTGACAGAAGTAGATAAAGGATCGGAGAAGATGATCCGCAATTTGATCATGACACATTTCCCGAATCACTCCTTTTTGGGTGAAGAGGGGGTGGAGCCAGGTCCTGCAGCTTCTGCACAAGCGCTCCAAAATGTTCGTGATGCTGAATATTTGTGGATCGTAGACCCGATCGATGGAACAACGAACTTCATCCATGGCTTTCCTTTTTACTCGGTCTCGATAGCGCTTGCCTATCAAGGGGAAGTTGTAGTAGGTGTCATCTATGACCCTTCGCGGGATGAGCTGTTTGTAGCTGAGAAAGGCAAGGGAGCCTATGTCCATGGGCAAAAAATGAGCGTTTCTGCTGAAAGCAAGCTTTCTGATAGCTTGATAGCAACCGGCCTGCCTGCCGATCGTCTCGGGGCGCTGCCGGCGAACCTTAGCGGTATTCAAGCCCTTGCGCCGAAGGTGCGTAATATTCGCGTTGCCGGCTCCGCGGCACTGCATCTTGCCTATGTTGCCTGTGGCCGGTTAACCGGATTCTGGGAGATTGGTCTTAACTCCTGGGATATTGCCGCAGGGGCACTTCTCATCCAGGAGTCCGGCGGTCAAGTAACGGATACAGAAGGAAAGCCTTATACGCTAGACGTTCGCAATATAATCGGCACGAACGGCCGTGTTCATCAGGAGCTGCAGCAAGGGCTTGCTGATTCTGGAGCTACTGGGTTTTAAGAGCTTTTTGTTAAAGATTAAAGATTAAAGATCATGAAAAGTATCACTGGAGAGCTAGAGCTAGATTTCTAGAACTAGTATTAATCGAATGATGACAAACATCCTTACAGAACATTACAGAGTTGCAACCAGTCTTCGTTGTGGAGAAAAAGGCTCTGTAAGGATGGAAAACATCATTCAGAGCCGAATCTGCCATGCAGGGCGCAGGCTTACGGACATCACAGCCGTTATTCGTGACAAAATCGCATGAATTGAAATGCTTACGGACATAGAAGCCCTTAATAAGGCTTTTTTCTCCTATTTGAGCTCTTTTCAGGGCAATTAAGGGATCTCATGTCCGTATGTTTTAGAAATGGCCTTATTTCGGGGAAATAACGGATCTCATGTCCACTACGACTTCGTTAGAATGCCTGTAACCTGTCTAAAGCCCACTTTATCATCGCATTCTGCCCAAATCTACGTCTGTTAGCGTGCTTCTTCTCCCAGTGGCCAGTGTTATTTACTTAAGATGACATATTCACAGCATAGCAACATATTTTTGAAATAAAGACTTGCACATGGGAAGTAAATTGATTATAATAATGAATGATAATTGTTCTCATCATACTCTGGATCGGCTCAGGGGCAAATTTTCTTTTTTTTAAGTATTACTGAGAATGAGAATCATTTCTGCATATACGTAACGGAAAGGGAATGATGTCATGAACCGTTTGCATACAGAGCATTTGGATATTGCTTATGATGACAGAATTATTGTTGAAGATTTGAACCTGAAAATTTTGGACGGGAAAATTACAGCACTTGTCGGCTCTAATGGCTCCGGTAAGTCAACTGTATTGAAAACCTTGGCCAGAATGATGAAGCCAAAAAATGGGAGCGTTCTGCTTGACGGCAGCTCTATTCATAAACAAGCAACTAAAGAAGTGGCTAAGCAGCTGGCAATTTTGCCGCAGAACCCTACAGCCCCGGACGGATTAACGGTAAGCGAGCTCGTATCCTACGGTCGTTTTCCCCATCAAAAGGGATTCGGCAGCCTTACTCGTGAGGACAAGGAAATCATTCACTGGGCGGTTTCCGTGACAGGTATGGAAGAGTTCTTTCATCGGCCTGTGGATCAGCTTTCCGGCGGACAAAGACAACGGGCCTGGATTGCAATGGCGCTTGCGCAACAAACGGATATTTTATTTCTTGATGAGCCGACAACCTTTTTGGATATGGCCCACCAATTAGAAGTGCTGCAGCTGCTGCAGGAATTAAACGAAAAAGAAAACCGGACTATCATTATGGTCGTGCACGATTTGAACCATGCAGCAAGATACGCGCACCATATGGTTGCCATTAAACAGGGTAAAGTGATCAGCGAAGGCACGCCTACCACAGTTATGACGCCGGATGTGCTGCGTAAGGTTTTTGGTATCGAAGCAGACATTATTCCTGATCCTAGATCTGGAGTTCCTCTATGCTTGCCTTTTGGTCTTGTTGATTCTTCTCATAGCAAAACGAATAGCGAGCGCAGTAAAATATCGGCTCCTCTCCAAAAGAAGGAGAAAGACAGGGAAGCAGTCGTTGTTTGATTAACAAAGTCAACCTGCCCGCGCATTCAAGTGCGGTACATAGATGGAAAGGAATGCTGCCTGAATTTTGGGGGCGTTCCTTTTTTTATTAAAGTATAAGCTTTGGAGAGGCCTTGGAATGAATAAATTTCAATTACAAAGTGAAGCTTTGAAGTGATAAAGTAGCCGGTATTATCATTTAATGCTCCAAGGGAATCAGAAAAGAAGCACAGATTTTCCTTATTGCCACTATCCCTTCCCTCAGGAAAGCGGCGTTTGTGAGTAGTCCGTTTGAGCGTGGCAGGATCGGCACTATATATCTAGAGGGAAGGGATGTGGGGGGAGAGTGTTTGTAGCAGCATATTAGCAGCATAGTGACAGCGTAGTAACAGCCAACCCTTCGCTGAAATGAGCGAGCTCCACTTAACGATGTTTTTCATCGTTAAAGTAAGTGTTCCAGGTCGAGCCGTCACTTTAATGATGAAAAACATCGTTAAAAGAGGACAGATGGCCTCTCAGGGTGGTTAAAAGGGATTTTAACGATATTTTTCATCGTTAAAGTAAGGATGTGGAGAGGACTGATGCTTTTAACGATGAAAAACATCGTTAAAGTAGCAGATCCTCTCCGTTTTTCATTCCCTGCGCTTTTGCCCGCAGGGAAATCCCCTTCAATCCAGTGAAAACCCTTGCTGGCAGTCAATTTGAGCTTGGCGTTCTTGTGATTCCTGTGATTCATGTGATTCGTGTGGATGTAGCGGATAGAGGAAGGTTTGTGGGTGGAAGTGCGGCAGCGTCCGCCTTTAAAGATTTGTTCCACTGGCACTAAATGCAATCTTGGACTATAATAAAAGAATGAATTGAAGCGTTTCAATTAATTTTTGAAGGGCGGAAGGCGAGCAGATATGAGTGATAAAATAATTGCAACTGATGCAACCAATGCAACCAATGGTACAACAAGTGTACAAATGTTTACGCCGGAGCTGTTAACCTTTGGGGAGACAATGGCTCTGATGATGCCGGTGAGCGGGAAGGGGCTGGAATACTCTTCGGAGCTGTACAGCCTATTTGGCGGGGCGGAGAGCAATGTTGCTATCGGAGTGGCCAGACTTGGGCATAGGGCCGGATGGTTTGGGCGCCTTGGCAAGGATCCGCTGGGGCGGATGATTCTGAAGAGAATCCGCGGCGAAGGTGTGGATGTGTCACATGCAGAGCTTGATGCACAAGCGGCTACAGGTTTAATGATGAGAGAAGTGATTATGGGGAAGACTTCTGTATATTATTACCGCAAGAACTCAGCAGCGAGCCTCACAAGGCCTGAGCATTTGGATGAAAGCTACATCGCACAAGCGAAAATGATTCATATTACAGGAATAACGCCTGCCCTAAGTGAGTCTTGTAAGGAGGCTGCTTTTGAGGCGATCCGATTGGCGCGGAAGAATGGCGTTAAAATTAGCTTTGACCCGAACCTGCGGCTGAAGTTGTGGAGCATAGAGCAAGCTCGTCCCGTGCTGCTGGAAATGGCCAAGGAAGCAGACGTATTTCTGCCTGGTCTTGATGAGCTTAAGCTTTTGTATCAGACGGAGGATTGGGAGACTATTGTTGCGAAGCTTCGCGAGCTGCGGGCGGTTTCCATAGTTAAGGGTGGAGATAATGAAACCTATATTGTGGACAAAGACAGCATTACGGCTGTGCCTTATTTTAAGGTGGAGCATGTTGTAGATACAGTAGGTGCTGGAGACGGGTTCTGTGCAGGTTTTCTTGTAGGCTTGTTAAAAGGCTATTCCTATCCAGAGGCTGTTCGGATCGGCAATCTTGTGGGCTCTATGGTGATCCAGACGGAAGGCGATTGGGAAGGTATCCCAAGCTGGGAGCAGGTTGAAGCGGTACTTTTGGACGTTAAACATATAGAACGTTAATCATTCTTATACAGAGTAGTATTCAAAGCTAAGTAATAAATGGTTGTGGAGAGGAAAGATGAAAAAATGAAAAAAATCAAACTTATTCAGCAAATTAGCAGTGAAGGTGTCGTAGCTGTATTGCGCGGCGAGACGTCCAATGAAGTAGTAGAGATGGCGGAGCAGGCCATCGCTGGGGGCATTAAGGTGATCGAGGTGACGATGACCGTGCCTTTTGCGCTGCGCGCTATCGAGGAGCTGGCGAAGCGCTACTCCAGCACAGCGCAGGACGCGGCCAAGTACGCGATCATTGGCGTCGGCACGGCGCTTGATCCAGAGACGGCGCGCG
This sequence comes from Paenibacillus eucommiae, assembly GCF_017874215.1. Classification (GTDB taxonomy): domain Bacteria; phylum Bacillota; class Bacilli; order Paenibacillales; family NBRC-103111; genus Paenibacillus_AI; species Paenibacillus_AI eucommiae. The sequence goes on along the minus strand of NZ_JAGGLB010000013.1, from coordinate 43,438 downwards.
CCGCGATTCTTAGTGGGGCCGAGTTCGTGGTCGGCCCCTCGCTCAACCCGCAGACGGTTGTGCTCTGCAACCGCTACAGGGTTCCTGTTATGCCAGGCTGCATGACAGTCCAGGAAATCCAGACCGCGCTTGAGCTGGGCGTGGATATCGTCAAGCTGTTCCCGGGGAATTTGTATTCACCGGGCATGATTAAAGCGATCAAGGGGCCTCTGCCGCAAGCGAATATTATGCCTACAGGCGGCGTATCGCTGAGTAACCTCGCTGAATGGATTCAAGCTGGAGCTGTAGCGGTCGGTATAGGCTCTGATCTGACGAGTGAAGCAGTGAAGACTGGGGATTACAGTCTGGTCGCCAAGAAGGCAGCACAGTATATTGAGGCTTACAAGGCTGCTAAACGATAAGTTTAACCCGCAGAGGTGAATGATTATGAGTTCACATAAGGCCGCGTTGCTGCTAAGAGTGAAAAGTGTCAGTGACTCGGTACAATTTTACACGAAGCATTTGGGCTGGGTGTTAGTAGAGCTTGAGGGCTTTGCGGAATCCGGAGGAGCAATCGGAGCAAACGGAGCAAACAGAGCAATCGGTGCCCTCGGAGCAATGGGATCAACTGGATCCAACGAATCGAACGGTTTAGAAGTGTCGGTACAGCCAGAGGAATCAGAAAGTGCAGCGCTTATGGAGATTATTCCCGGATATAAGGTTGTCCTTGCCGGAACGCAGCCGCCTGTCCAGTGGTTGGGAGAAGTTATTCATAGCCCGCAGCCGCAAGACCGCTTTTATGTAGGAGTTCAGTCTATAGAGGTGATCAAGCAGCTTTTGGAGCGGGGGGAAGCTTCATTTCATATCGCAGAAGACCCTGGTTTTATCCGTGAGCTGCTTGTGTCAACGCCTGATGGATATACTGCTGTATATTGGGAAGAGCTGTACTTGGCATCGGGTGAAATTGTTTCTTTATATGGACAAGGCGCTCGGGAGCTGAAAGAAGCTTTGACCGGACTTGATGAAAAGTCGCTGGATCTTTCACTCGATAATGGCAAATGGTCGATTCGCCAGCACGTTTTACATCTTATTGATCTGGAACTGGTCACGATTCATAAAGTTAAATTCGCTCTGGCAGAGCCTGGCAAGCAGGTGGAAGGAGTTCCTTTTTCCCAGGATGTCTGGAGTGAAGGTCTTGCATATGCATCCCGTTCCATCGGATTGGAAGTCGAGATGTTTGCGCTGCTCCGAGAGCACATTTTGGGGATGTGTAACTGCTTGCCGGATGCATTGAAACGGTATGTTCGCAGCTCAGGTATGGATGTGACAGTAAGTCAGCTGTTAAAAATGATGGCTGGTCATTCCCGGCATCATGTGCGAACGATTAGGCAGATCAGGGCCAAGCATGATGTTTGAATATGGAGTGGTTGTGGTCTTTAGACTGACAATCTAATTGCTTATTGATTTATATAAGATTTATATTCATAGAAAGATGTCTCTAATGATGCTGTTTCTACAGTAATCTATAGAGTCGTCTTTTTTTATTTTCTGGATACTAGCCGCCTTTGAATATTAATTTGAAATTTACTAATTTTAACAGGTTGATGATGATACAATAATGAATAGGAAGGTGGGGGCTTAATGAGGGATGATAAGGTATCAAAATGGATTCAAGCGGCCAAAATTTTAGGAAAAGACCCCATAGAAAAGGTTGCATGTCCTGAATGCGGTCAGGGAGAGCTTGAAAGCACTGACGTAGATAGTCATTTGGATTCAGTAAATTTTGAAAGGTATATGCACTGCCCGATTTGTTTAAAGAGAAATATTCTAAGAATGAAGCGCGGCTAAGTACACAGATACTGGGGAGAGCATGAATGGGAAATTTCAACTGGTTCCGAGGACTCTATTACTTTTCAATATGGATAGTGGTAGGATTTTTTTTGCTATTTGGCGGTAATTGGTGGGGAAAATCTATTTTTCTGGTTTATATATTGTTAATTTATTTTATGTCGAGATTGGAAAATAAAAAAATAGGACAAGCACTAATTGTAATTACGTTGTTAGGCGTGATATTGCTTAAAATATTTAATCTTATTTAAGATGAATTACAGAGAACCCTCTTCAACCTCAACCATCTCTCGAAGTAATTTCGTTGGGTGGTTTTCATTTGTTCGCCGCGGTGCTGCCTACGATGACAGATCCTCATGAAATGATGTATAGTAAGCTTAACGAACGTTACTACATGACTTGGAAAGGGATCAAATATCACATGGTAACAAAAAAGGAAATTGCCGATTATTTAGGTATATCTCGAACTGCTGTTTCTTTTGTGCTCAATAATGTGCAAAACAATAAAATATCTGGAGAAACCAGAGAGAGAGTATTAAAAGCCGCCAAAGAACTGGGTTACAGAAGCAATGAAGCCCAAAAAAACATTTGCTATCTCCTGTGTAATAGGGAGTTTAACGATTCGCGATATTCCTTGCTTATGGAGGATCTTGAGGAAATTATGAGCGAGCAAGGCTATAATTTATTGTTTATGAGCATCAAAGGTCCCTCGGGTATTAGCAAGCTGGAGAGCTTTCTGGAAAGAAATGAGGCTGATGGCGTTGTAGTAACGGGGCTTTTGGACGATAAAATTATTCATACGCTTGAACAATCAGGGATACCTTTTGTTATCTATGGTGTAGTTGAAAATGAGACTGGGAATATCGTGACGCCCGATTCCGAATTGATAGCGAAGGAAGCCATACAATATTTGATCGATAAGGGACATGAAAAAATAGCTTTATTTACTGGAAGGCTGGATTTATTAATCCATCGTCAAATTTTTGAGGGGTACAAGAAAGCGCACGTGGAAAATGGCTTGGTCTTGGACAAGCTGCTGGTCCAGGTCATTAACCAAGAGGATGGTTATGAGATGGCCAAGCGTATGAAGCTGCTTGATATTGAGTATACGGCTGCATTTTGTGTGGAAAATGTGATTCAGTTCGGCATATTGCAGGGGCTTAAGGATGCCGGAACGGAAGTGCCTGGACAAATTAGCCTTTTGGGATATGGATATACGGAGTTGGTCAAATTAAGTAATCCGCATCTATCTACCATTTACTTTGATAGGAGCGAAATTACCAAATTAATCATTAGTAGACTACAGCACCTGATCTCCGACCGGAATGCCCCCCCACAAAAAACGGTGCTGGATTGTATTCGTATTTATCCGGGCGAGACGGTCAATTCCATTAGAAGCGTTGATTGAATACTCCTACACCTCCAATATACCGCCTATAACTCCCTTGTCCCAGTTATTTGCCCATAAAGCCCAGTATTTCCTTGTGAAATACTGGGTTCTTTTCTTTTATGAATTTATTAGAAAGTTGAAGTTGAGGATGAGCTTTAGTAGCAGCTTAGTAACCAGACCGCCCACCGCCGAAATGAGATTGTAGCTGAATGAGGACGGGGCTGCGGGCGGAAGAGCGGTAGCGTCTGCCTTTAAAGATTTGTTCCAACTCCCTCATCCATTTCATTCAAGGGATCAAATCTTTAGCAGTGGCTGGAGCCCGCAGCCTCAATGTTGTCAGGTTAAGCAACTTCTCAGGCGATACAATGAGCAACCCGAGCAACGGCAAGCGGAGGGCGGACGGATTTCTAACGGACAAGGTTGCACCTTAGACGCGTTTTTTTCCATCCGTCGCCCGTCTAACGGACATCATCGACTCTTAGCCCCCTCAACAAGGGAAAAATACGCTCCGTTAGGGCTGTAAGAGGCGCTAATGTCCGTTAGAATTTCAGCTGGGCTTTTGGAGTGCGCTAAGGAGCGCTGGTGTCCGTTACAGTTACTGGCTTCCCATTCGCGTCCGCTGCCCCTCGTTATCCTGACAACATTGGCCCACAGCCTTCCCCTCCCCGAATCGCATGAGATTTTTATGGGATTTTTTTCGTTGACAGGGGAGGTAACGCGTGTTACCATGCAAGTATATTCCTAGTGGTAAAACTTTTGGGATTGTGTAGTGGGTAAATAAGTATCCGCTTACAGTTCATGCTTTTCTGATAGTGAGTGAACGTAGGCGTTAATATGGAATGATGTTTATCAATAGGTAACGTCGTTACTATTTTCGGATGTGATTGTTTGTATAATTGTTTGTATGATTGCATGTTGAAACTGCCTGTTGTTAGTGCTTGTTGAAATTGCATGTTGAAACTGCTTGTTGTGAGTGCTTATTGAAATTACAAGTTGAAACTGCTTGTTGAAATTGCTCTTGAAATGGCTTGTGGGAATTACTTGGGAAATCAGAGTGGGAAGGATGAGTGGACATTTATGAGTCGGCAATTTTCTATGGGGGAGTATATTCGAAGCTATCAGGCTAATTTACAGCCTGCTTTCAATTTTCAGGCGAATACGGCAGATGAATGGATGCAGTGGAGGGAACAATTTTTTCCTAAGCTGCTGGAGTTGATGGGGGACTGGCCAAGGGAGAGGGTGGAGCTTCAGCCTGTGATTTTGGAGAGGACGGAGTTTGACGCCTACACCTGTGAGAAAATTATCATTCAAAGCGAAGCCAATATGAAGATTCCGATGTATATGCTGATTCCCCGAAAGGCGGCGAAGGGAAATCCGGCAATTCTATGCTTGCACGGTCATGGAGCAGGGAAAGACGATGTGATGGGCATTCAGCATGGAGAGCGGCAAAGAGAGGTCGACTACAAGGAGTTGAATTATCATATAGCGCCGAGGCTTGCCGAGGATGGCTTTGTCGTACTGGTTCCGGATGCAAGGGGATTTGGGGAAAGAAGCTTGGGTTACGGCAAGCCGCATCGGCATGGCGAGAAGGACGGCTGCGACCTCGTGTTTCTTAAATCGATCATGATGGGCTTTAATCCACTAACGCTGAACATATGGGATATCATGCGATGCATCGATTATCTGGAAACGAGGGAGGAAGTGGATCCAGGCAGGATTGGAAGTGCCGGGCTTTCCTTTGGCGGGGCGTGGAGTCTCTATGCGACTGTATTTGAAGAACGGATCAAGGCATCCGCTGTGTGTGGATATTTCAATACGTTTGAGTCATTTGCCATCAATTGGGGTAATTTCTGCGGCTCGATGACGATCCCAAATGTATTGAAGTATGGAGAAATGGCTGATGTAGCAGCGCTCATTGCACCGAGGCCTCTGCTTATCTCAAACGGCAACCAAGACCACGGATTTCCTATCGAGGCTTCAATTCAAGCTTTTCCTACTCTGGAAAAAGCATACCAAGCGGCAGGCTACCCGGACAGAGTAAAACACGATGTATTTGATGGAGGACATGAATTTCATTATAAAGCCGTGGTCGACTGGATGAAACAATGGTTATAGTTAAGGCTGCGCTAATTGGAATCAACGGTTTTGGGAGAAGGCATCTGGATCAAATGTTTCAGCTTCAGGATCAGGGCATTGTGGAGCTTATAGCTGTTAGTGAGGTCCGGCTTTCTCTGCAAGACCGTCAGCTGCTTGAAGGTAAAGGGATTAAATGCTACGCGGATTATAAGGAGATGCTGTCTAGCGAGCGAGAGTTGGATTTTATAACACTAGCGACCCCCATTCATTTACATGCTGAGATGGGGATTGAGATCATGGAGTCAGGGTTCCATGTACTGCTGGAAAAGCCGCCTGCTGTTACTATTCAGGACGTGGATCGAATGATCCATGCGTCTCGGCAAACTGGTAAACATTGTGCGGTGAATTTTCAACTGGTATCGGGGAAAGCCTTTATGGAGCTTAAGCAAATGATCACCAGTGGTGCTTTGGGCAGGATAGGTACCATTACAGGAACAGGCCTGTTCCAGAGATTAAACGAATATTATCATAGAACACCCTGGGCTGGTAAAAATAAGGTGGGAGAAACCTACATTTTGGACGGTACCATTAACAATCCGCTATCTCATCTGCTGAACAATATGCTTGTTTTGTCGGGTCTGCAGGCTGCAGAGACGGTTCAAGAAATCGTGCCTGTGCAAGTGACGGGCGAGTTGTACCATGCCAATGACATTGAAGGCGAAGACACATCGTGTATTCGGGCCCATATGAGTAATGGAGTGGAGCTGTATTTTTATGCCACACTTTGTGGTGCAGAAGAGACGACACCAACCATACGAGTAGAGGGAACGTTGGGGACTGCAGTATGGAGCTATGATAACACCTTAACGATAGAAAAAGATGAGGAACTGGATGCTAATCATTTTGGCGAAGAGGATAGTTTGGAAAATATGTATCTAAATCTGATTCATGTTATCAGGGGAGAGCAGTATTCATTGCTTTGTCCGGTAGCTTCTACCAGGAATTTTGTACTTATTTCCAATGGAGCTTTTGAATCCTCGGGAGAAATCTTCAACATTCCTTCGAATGCTGTTTTAAACGTACCGAAAGACGACTCCGTGGCTACAATCATTAAGGATATTGCGGAGATCATCCAATCAGCATCTGACGACAAGCTTCTATTTTCAGAGTCAGGTGTGCAATGGGCAGTGGGTACGAGAGCTATGAAGATGAGTAAATATGAGAAGTTTCCGGCTTATTTTGATTTTGCCAAGGAGGTGAGCAAGGTTCGGCAATAAGGAATGTCCGCTATTATTGATTGCGATTATTCATTAGGAGGAGGATTATATGACTAGAATGATATCAAAAGTTTTAGTACTTGTAGTCAGTCTAATGTTTGTTCTGTCTTCAGCGGCTTATGCATTTACTTGGGGGCCCAACACCAGCTTGCTTACCAATACGACTACCTACTGGCCTGCTCCATCTTTGACGAAACCAGGTTATCTGGCAACAGTGACGGATCCGACTTTCGGGACTAAAATTACTAGAGTTTCCGGGGACCCGGGAACAAGTATTCCAAACGTACCAGGCGGAGTATGGGGGGATGTATCAAGGCATAATTATCCTAAAGATGCGGCTTGGAATGCGGATCAATCCAGGCTGGTGCTTAAATTTAATTTCAATGAGACAGGACCGGCAATCCCTCCCACAGGGATGATTTTCCTGGACGGTTCAACCTATGAGACGCAATTTGCCAGACCTGCATGGGCTACAGAGCTTAGATGGCATCCTACGGATCCAGATATCATGGTGTATATTTTAGGTAACGAGCTAGGCTATTGGAATCCTGTGACAGATGTCAAAACCGTTAAAAAAGTATTTACAGGCATAACGGGTGCCCAGTTTGGACCCTGGGAGGGCAACTTGTCGGATAATGGTCAATTTGTAGTTATCCAGCATGGCACTACAGTTTTTGCCTACGATATCGTTAACGATGTGAAATATGCGGATATATCTGCTACAGCAGATGGGATGACCCTTGATTTTGCCACAATTTCGCCCCTTGGCAATTATGTTGTAGTGACTGGAACTGTCGGCGGCAATCCTAATTACACCAAGATTTATACCAAAGCAGGCGTCGTTGTACAAACATGGTCGGAGCTATGGACGCCATCGCATTATGATCTTACTGTTGATGCGGATGGCAGTGAAGTTGCCGTGGGCAGCTCCCGGAACGCACCCTATGATGGTCTTGTGTTAAAACGGAAGCTTACGGATGGAACTGCAACAGCCTTAACAACAGGAGGCTATGCTGGCCACACTTCAGCGCGAAATCTAGACCGCAACGGTTGGGTTTTTGTTACTTACCCTTATAGGGATGCAGGCTGGAATCCATATAAAAATGAGCTGGTTGCCGTTAAGCTTGATGGATCAAGAGTAGAGCGCATCGCCAATCTGCACGCCGTCAATACAGAAAGCAGCAGTTATTGGGCGCAATCTCAAGGAAGCGTTTCTCCGGATGGACTTAGGGTTATATATGCAAGCAACTGGGATGGCGATGCTAATCCGACGCAAGCGTTTGTAGTAGATTACAGAGATAAAGTTTTAAATCCCATTTGGTCTGACGGGTTTGATAGTAACAACTATACAGCAGGCGGGTGGACCAATAGCGGTACAACTTTGGGGACACCTTATGTATATACGGGAACACACGGCGCCAAATTCACGGGAACGAATTCATTAACAAAAGCCGTCAGCACTGCAGGCAAAGGGAATATCACGATTTCCTATGCTTTGAAAACGCTTAATTCTCCCACAGCCAGCGACCATTTCATATGCGAATGGTGGAACGGCAGCAGTTGGGTTGTAGCTAATGATCAAACCGGATATTTTGGCTGGGCTATTAAAACATTGACATTACCTGCAGCTGCAAGTAACCTGCCGTACTTTCAGGTACGCTTTCGAACCAACATGAGCGCTTCGCCATATGCCTATCTGGATAAGGTCGAAATTACAGGTACCCCATTAGTAACCATCTGGTCTGACGGGTTTGATAGCAACAACTATACAGCAGGCGGGTGGACCAATAGCGGTACAACTTTGAGTACAGCTTATGTGTATGAAGGAACCCATGGTGCCAAATTCACCGCAACAAATTCATTAACAAAAGCCGTAAGTACAGCAGGAAGAAGTAATATCACGATTTCCTATGCTTTAAAAACGCTCAATTCCCCCACAGCCAGCGATCATTTTATTTGCGAATGGTGGAACGGCAGCAGTTGGGTTGTAGCTGATGATCAAACGGGGTACTTCGGCTGGGCAATCAAAACCTTAACCTTGCCAGCAGCCGCAAATAACCTGACGAATTTCCAGGTTCGCTTTCGCACCAATATGGGCAGCTCGCCTTATGCTTATCTGGATCGGATTGAGATTACAGGGAGTTGAACTGTGAAGTTAGTATGCAAAGGGAAGAAGAGGCGGTCCGCCTTTTCTTCCCTTTTTTAAAGAAATTATTAGAAAGAATAAGTTTTAGGATGCCTGGAGTGAAAGGAAGTATCGTATGGTGCAGCTTTATAGTGATGAAGTAATCGGTGTGACTGTTCATTCACCAAGGGAATCAGAAAGGAAACACAGATTTCCCTATCGCCACTATTCCCTTCCCTCAGGAAGCAGCCTCTTATGGGTAGTCTTTTTGAGCGTGCGATTCAGTTAACGATGTTTTTCATCGTTAAAGTAAGGTTATCCAGTCGGCCAGTCACTTTAATGATGATTTTCATCGTTAAAAGAGGGTGGATGGCCTCTAAAGGTGGTTAAAATAGCAGAACCTCTCGGTTGTGCCCGCTGGCGGGGCCGATCTTCAGTCCCAGCGGCTTAGCCCGCGGGGAAATCTCCTTCCATCCAGAGAAAAAACCTTGTTGGCTAGTCCGTTTGAGCTAGGTGTTCGTGTGATTCGTGCGATTGTAGCTAAAGAGAGGGAATGGCTGTGGGAGGAAGAGCGGTAGCGTCCGCCTTTAAAGATTTGTTTCTACCTCCTCATCTATACGATTCAAGGGAACAAATCTTTAACAGCGGCTGGAGCCCACAGCCATTCCCTCCACAACGCACCCAAGTCACGAACACGCACCTCAAAGGGCGCCGCAAGGTGTTTTTCTTTAACAGCGGCTGGAGCCCATAGCCATTCCCTCCGCAACGCACCCAAGTCACGAATACGCACATCAAAGGACACCGCAAGGCGTTTTATTTTAATGTATAATGTATTGTGAAAGTGCTATTATTTGGTCGATGGGGATGAAAGAAAGCTGAAAGAGGGCAGTGCTGGATTGAAGTGGTGACGCAAAATTTTAAGAAAGAGAGTGATACAATGAAGCCTCGTTTTCCGATGATCCGACCCGATTATAAACCTTCCATTGTTTCCTACGAATTGCGAAGGGCAGAATTTGATATGCATAACGAAGTTTTGCTGGCTCATAAAGTACCAGTGGATATTGTGTTTCTTGGAGATTCAATAACGCATTACTGGGAGCTCCAGACGTATTTCGGGAACGGTGGGCTTAAGATCGTCAACCGCGGAATTGGCGGGGATACTACGCAGCATGGCCTGCACCGTTTTCAAGCCGATGTTGTACAATTGAAGCCGCGTTATGCAGTCATTATGATAGGCTGCAATAATTCCCTGCCAGTTGACGAAATGCCTGCTATTCCAAATTCTATTGACAATATCGCTGCTATGGATAGACGGAATGATAGTAATGATAATAGTCTGGATAATGTTCTGAATGATATTCGGATTAGCGCCGAAGATCGTTTAAAGCTCACACAAATCAAAGAGGACATTGTGGCGGACACCCGCACTATGATTAGCATAGTCCAACAAAACGGTATCCGTCCATTTTTGGGGTCACTTTTACCAAGTGGAACTGAGCGATTTGGTTATGAGATTCGCAACAGGCTATTTGTTCAAGTGAATGAAGAACTAAAACAGCTCGCAGTAGACAACGGCATAGACTACATTAATTACCATGCTGCTATGTGCGAAGCTGATGGTAGAACGCTCAGGAGTGATTTAGCCTATGATGGTGTACATCCAAATGTAGACGGGTATAATCTTATGGCAGAAATAATAAGGAATGTTCTAAGTTCTTCGGAAGTAAAGATTTAGACTGCTCAATAGAACAGTAGAAAATAAAAAAAACCATCTCTTTCGAAATACAAGGAGTGAAGAGAAGGTGCGAATCGTATATCGGTTTTCTCCTCCTGAGAGAAAGGGATTGTGCATATAATGAAAAAATTAATATACATAGTAAGTGTAAGTGTTTATTTGAGTTGATGAGTTAACGGATTGATGAGTTGACGAGTTGGTGAATTAATCAATTAATGAGTTAAAGTGATAAAGTATTTAAGGGGAAAATAAGATCAAATGATAGACAATTTGTTGGTTTAACGATGCAATTAAATAAAGCATTCCGACGTGTCGTGCGATAAAGCTAGAAAGTAAAAAAAAAGAACCTCCCAAGAGCAATAACCATGGGAGGTTGTTTTGTATCTATTATTCCGTAGCGACCGACTGGTCAGCTTGAAGGCCAACAGGTGCGATGCGCACGAAGCTTTCATCCAAGTTGCCAAGCAATGTGGTAATTTTGGCCGCGGCTTCGTCTTGGCCGGAGCCTGCAAGCTCAGCATGGTAGGCTGTGAGCAGTTCGGTAAGATCAGCCTTGCTTTTCGTACCGAGCGGTTCGATCTTGACCTTGGCGCCTTTGGCGACACGGCGCTCGATAGCAGCGACATCGAGGCCCATTTCCGGCACAAGGTGCTGGTAAATGACGCCGCCGGTCATCCCGGCGCAGATCCATGGACCCGGATCGCCCATAACGACGGCGCGGCCATTGGTCATGTACTCAAAGGCAAAGCCCTTGAGATTGGCACGTGCTGCCAAACCGCCAAGCTCATCCTGCAGCGGGGTGGTGATTTCGCCGCCGAAGACGACATCGGCCCCGGAGAAGCGGATGCAGGCACGGGTGTCGGCGTTTCCTTGAATCAGGAACAAGCCTTTTTGTGCGCCGTAGCCGAATGATTTACCAACGCTGCCGTTGAGGTAAGCATTGTTTTTGCCGATTGACTTCAAGATGGCTACTTTGCCGCCAAGTGACATTTTGGCAACGCCATCCTCAGCACCGCCATGAACGGTAATGTTCACACCGCGTGCATTGAAGGCGGCCAAGCCGTTGCCTGGAACGGAGCCGTCCAGCAGCTCCAAGGAAATGGCTGGAAGCTGATCGTAGCTGCCATCGAAGCGATCTCTAACGCGATGGCTGGAGTAGCGGCTGCCAATAATTCTTGTTTCGGCATCCACACGTGACCATTTGCGTGAGATAGGCGCATCCATGACCAAGGTGTCAGGGAAAAATTCTTGTCCTTCCGCTCCAGCGGCGATCTTGATATCGGAGGAGGCAACAGCAGCTTGTGCTGCACCTTCTTGCGCCGCTTCCGCAGCTGCGATAAACGATAATGGAGCTGGGCGAAGGATATCAGACAAATCTATTAGATCCTGGTGGCTGAATTGCTCCAGCAAATCAGAGCGGCCAACTAGCTCTTGTGCGTTTGAGAAGCCAAGCTGAGCTACAATTTCACGAATTTCTTCGCCCATTGAGCTGAATATACGAACCAGGCCGTCTACAGCCAGATCGAATTCCCGTGGAACGAAGCGGCGGAGACCTTTTTCATCGGCTTCTTCTTTGGAGTCGATTTGTGTGGCAATCCCCACGTGACAAGTATCCAGATGGCAGCCGCGGCAAGTTGTACATCCAATGGCTTGCATCGATAAGCTTCCAAAACCGCAGCGGTTGGCGCCGAGCATAATCATTTTCACAACATCCGCACCGGACTTCATGCCTCCATCAGACCAAAGCTCTACTTGGTGGCGCAGACCTGCTTCAATCAAGGCAACGTGAGCCAGCTTCGTTCCGATTTCGGTAGGCAGACCAACATGGGTAAGGGAATGTATACGAGCTGCCCCAGTACCTCCGTCAAATCCGGAAAGGGTGATCACATCGGCACCAGCTTTGGCAACCCCTACTGCAATCGTTCCGATTCCCGGTACAACCGGTACTTTAACAATGATTTTCGCTTTGCGGCCGCTGGCCTCTTTAAGCTCTGAAATGATTTGTGATAAATCCTCAATAGAGTAAATGTCGTGATTGTTGGAAGGCGAAATTAAATCCGAGCCGATTGTGGCGTTACGCGCTTCAGCGATTTTCGCTGTAACCTTTGAGCCTGGCAGATGTCCGCCTTCGCCCGGCTTGGCGCCCTGACCGATTTTGATTTCCAGGAAGGCGACAGCATTGGCCAGCTCGACATTAATACCGAAACGTCCGGATGCGACTTGTGCACCGCGCGTTCTTTTGTAACGGCCAAGCATATCTTTAATTTCTCCGCCCTCGCCGTTCATGGTAACCATGTTCAGGCGCTCGCCTGCTTCGGCATAAGCACGGAAAGCTGTTTCGTTCTGAGAACCGAAGGACATCGAGGAGATCAACATCGGCAGATCATGCTTACCGACAGAAATATCTACTTGAGACGGCTCCAGGGGCTTACGTCCCTCAGAATAAGCTTTGTCAAAATTGAAGTCAGCAACGTGACGGATCGATACCGGATTTTTACGTTCCTCTTCACGAAGCTTGTCGCGGTAATCACTGTAAGGAGCAGTACCGGAAGCAGCTTCATTCAAAGCCTTCCACATGCGCTGGAAGAAACGGAAGTTACGTGCCGCTTTTGCTTTCGGATTGGAGATGTCGGCATACCTTGCTTCGGCTTCAGCTTCAAGCTTGGCGAAGCCTGTGCCCGCGTTCTCGCTGCCAAGATAGTTCACAATATCCAGCACCTCTGCGACTTCCGGTTGGAGGCCGATGGAGGAGAAGAAACGGGTGTAGCCGCGAAGCTCATGGGTTCCGATTGTGGAGATTACTTTCTCCAGGCCTTTGGTCAAAGCCAAATATACTTTACGTGCTGCAGCGGCAGAGCCGTCTTTGGCTGAGGCTGTAGCAAACAACAGATAAGGAGAGATAACATCAGCGCCTAATCCACAAGCTACTGCAATATCATGCAGGCTGCGAATGGAAGCAGAGCGCAGTACGAGTGTAACGTGCCGGCGCAGGTTGTCACCGAAAGCAAGCTTCTCGGCGCGCAGTGCAATGTCAATTTGTGAAACTACCAAATGCGGATCGATCCACAATCTATCGTTGCGGTGAGCCTCTGCGTCGTCAAGCACTAACAGGGAAGCGCCGCCGCGAACGGCAGCAATGGCTTCGGAGGCAAGTGACGCGAGCCCTTCGCTTAGGGATGAGCCTTTGGCAAAAGTGGTTGACAATGTTGCAACAGAGCTTTCATCCTGTGAGCGAAATAAGGAGATAAGCTGTTCGAAAGCAGGTTGGGAGAGCTGCTCCTCGCTATCAACACCATTGGTGCCTTCAAGTACGAGAGGCGTCAAAAGCTCCAAGCGAAGCTTGGAATCCACCTGCCCATAAACGGAAGGACGGGGGCCGGCAATTACACGAGTGGAGAAATGCTCCATCTCACGATCGCGGTCAATCGCTGGATTCGTTACGACAGCAACGCTTTCTTTGATGTAGTCGGGTATATTTTGACGCTCCGGGTTAAGGGCCGCATGAGGACCATCGTGGCCGAGGGAACGAATAGGCTCCGCACCGGTTTCAGACATGGTCTCAATCATTTGAATGCCATCGCGGTCCCAGCCGAATGCGCTGTACATAGCATCAGTAATAGTCACAGCTTCGCTGTTTGTGTAGGCCTCGCCAGTTGGCTGAGGATTCAAATGCTTACGCAATCCTTCAAGGTTCAACCTTTTGCTGGCGCGTTCAAGCACTAAATTTTGTACTTCATGATAAGGAATGACCTGAACATGCTCCCCTGGAGTCAGGACAACACCGACTTTTTCCCCTGGAGCTATCGATTTAGGATCTGCCACCATTTGGTCAACTGTAATGACTCCCTGCTCGGAAGAAAAGTACAGCGATGTTTCACTTTCTACCATCCATACCGGACGCAAGCCAAGTGCATCAACGCTGAAAATACATTCATTGCCGTAGCGCGAGACGATACCTGCCGGACCTTGAGCATAATGCCCCCATACCTGGCGATAATACACATATAGATCTTGCAGCTCAGAGCGGTACTGCTTCATTTCATTAATAATGGGCGGAAATACCATTTCCATGGCTTCAAAAAGGCTAAGTCCAAAACGATGAATGAATGTTTCAACGGTACGGTTCATATCCTGGGAATCGCTGCCGCCGTTAACGAGCGGGACGCCGACCATATCGGCTTCAATGCGCATTTTTTTCACAGTATTGATCTCGCCGTTGTGACCGAGAAGGGAGAAGGGTTGTACGCGGAAAAAGCTGGATAAAGTATTGGTTGAGTAGCGGTTATGTCCGATTGTAACTTGCGCAGCAAATAAAGGGTCACGTGTGTCGTTAAAATATTTGGGCAAAATACTGGCTGCGCCCATCACTTTATACGCGGCTGTGACATTGCTGAGTGTGGCAACATGAACATTGTACTGCTGTTCGATAGCAATATGCAGCTCATACAAGAAATCGGCTGCCTGGCCATCCCCTTTATCGCAAAAGGCTGCGATTTGCCAGAAGACAGGCTCGTCATTGAGGCCGTTTGGCCCAAGCACACTATTGTCTACTTGATTTTCTAATTCTAAAAGTATTGAGATCCCATGCTCATTGAATAAATTGCGGATTCCAGCTTGAATCTGCGCCGGAGTAAGATCAAGCTTGCGGGGAACGAAAATGTGACCAACCGAAAAACGCTCATCGTAAGCAAGTTTGCCATCCCTGCCAGCCTCTGTAAGTTTTCTTTCCCACAGAGCTCTTGGAATGTCGGTTAAAATTCCGCAGCCATCACCTTCTCCGTTAATAAATCCCGAACGATGCTCCATCTTAACCAAGGAATCAATCGTTTTTTGGATATTGTCGCGGGAGGGCAGACCGTTCTTCTCAATAATACATATAATGCCACAGCTGTCGTGCTCGGTACCCAGTAAATTTTCAAAACGGCCTTCATTACGCATAACATCGTTCATAGCACCAGGTCAGTTGCCTGACCTTCACCTCCAATACAAATTTAAAGTTCTTAATTCCAAGGTCCTGCCTGAGCCTGCTGGATCTCTTTTCGCTAATCCCGAATGAAGCAAAAAAGAGTGAAATCCGAAACATGCAAAGAAATGCATAAAAATACAAAAAGCAATGAATACGATGAATTTTTTCTTTGACTCTAACGTAGCGTGTAAGCTTTAGCTTTGCCTCATTCGGTAAAGGCGAAAATGATTTAGAAAAAAGGGGTGTGATTGAAATCCCCTTGATTATAAAGGAAAATTGTGTGAAAGTCTGTTGAGTTATCAAGAGAGTGAAAACATCTCTAGAATAACATGAAAAAAGTAAGCCGACAATAGCCCGATCTCGGGTTAATTGATGAAAGCGTTGCCTAATTTGCATATATGGTGAATAAAACCAAAAAAAAATACAAGCAAAGAATGGTAAAATACGAACGAACTATTAAGAAATCTCTTTATAGTTCGCTTCTTGTGAGAATGGTCAATGTCGATGAAAGCGCCGTTTTTGGCGGGTAAACCCGGTTGTCAGGAGAAATTAGAAGGCAAATGGAATGGAATTAAATAGAGCAATAAGTATATATTTTCTGATTAATTAAAGAATTCGGCCCATAAAAAAGTTTTATGAACCTTAACGCAAAAATAATGCAAAAAAAGCATGAAGAATGACATATCAATGCTAAATCAATGCCAAATTGAGATTAGACTGAGATCAAACCGAGATTAAGCGGAGATTTAATTAAAATCAAACCGAGTTTAATCCGAGATTAAATCGAAATCAAACAGATCTAATACCGATAAAAGTTTAGTGATTTACAGTGATAAAGGGTGAGGGCGGTCATATTCAAAAAGAATCGCACGATGGACAGCGGCTGGAGTCCACAGCCATTCTCTCCCCCAACTACCAACGCAACGAACATGCACCTCAAAAGGACTCCCCAAGGCGTGTTTACTTGTGGTTTTTTTAGAAAGTGTAAGTTTTGAGGGTGAGGCCTGGAGTGGAAAGTTCCCGATTACACAGTGCAGCTTTACAGTGGAAAAGTAGGCAGTGTGACCCTCTATTCTCTGAGGGAGTCAGAAAGGAAGCTCAGATTTTCCTATCGCCACTATCCCTTTCCCTCAGAAAGAAATTTCTTTTGCTCTGCTTGCAGTTTGTTTGCGCGTGACACGTTCGACACTTTGTAGCTGAGAGGGAAGGAAATAAAGGGAAGTAAAAGAGTAAAAGGAAGAAAAAGGAAGTGAGAAGAAGTAAGAGGGAAGTAGAAGGAAGCCTAAAAGGAAAGTGTATGTGGGGAGGATGAGCGTTAGTAGTTAGTAGCATCTCTAGAAGCAGTCCGCCCTCCGCCGAAATGAGTGTGCTCCACTTAACGATGTTTTTCATCGTTAAAACAAGTGTTCCAGGTCAATTCGTCGCGTTAATGATGATTTTCATCGTTAAAAGAGGTCGGATGGCCTTCCAGGGTGGTTAAAGGGGATTTTAACGATGTTTTTCATCGTTAAAGTAAGGATATGGAGCGGAACTGATGCTTTTAACGATGAAAAACATCGTAAAGCATCAGCTCCTCTCAGTTGCAGGGGTGCTTCAGCAATTGGAGCTCATACATACCCCTTATCTCTCCCAAGCACTAGCGCAACGAGCACGCACATCAAAGGACGCCGCAAGACGTTTACTTTAAGTAAGTAAAAATATGATTTTAAATATGATTTACATTGCTTTGAATGCACGGTCTACAGCATCGAGCGTAAAGGCGATATCTTCTTCGGTATGGGCTGTGGTAAGGAACCATGCCTCATATTTGGAAGGAGCGAGGCAGATGCCTTCCTCCAGCATAAGACGGAAGAACCGGGCGAAGCGTTCGCCGTCTGTGTCTTGAGCTTCTGCGTAATCCGTCACCGGATGGTCGCAGAAGTGGGTCGAGAAGGCACTCGCGATGCGGTTGACCGTCAAGGCGATGCCATGACGGTCTGCCGCTGCGCGGATGCCTTCGGCAAGCGTCTCGCCAAGCTGCTCGAGCTTGGCGTAAACACCGTCCTGCTGCAGCACCTGCAGGCAGGCGATGCCGGCGGCGATGGAGGCGGGATTCCCCGCCATCGTGCCGGCCTGATAAGCAGGTCCGAGAGGCGCGACCTGCTCCATCACGGCCTTACGGCCCCCGTAGGCCCCAATCGGCAGCCCGCCGCCGATGATTTTGCCGAGGGCCGTAAGGTCCGGCTCGATCGCGGCGAAGTATGCCGCCGCCTTTGATGCCGCCGCCTCGGATGCGGCCGCGGCCTCGGTTGCTGGCGCGCCAGCGGCGCCGGCTGTGCCAGCCAGCAGCGCGCTGGCTGGGGAGCCTCCGGCCTCCGCCAGCGGGAGGCCGGGGTAGGTCTGCGCCGCTCCATAGTGGAAGCGGAAGGCGGTGATGACCTCGTCGTAGATGACGAGGGCTCCATGGCTGCGGGCAGCGGCGCAAAGCTGCTCGAGGTAGCCGGCATGGGGCATGACCATGCCGAAGTTGCCGACGATGGGCTCGACCATGACGGCCGCCACTTCGTGGCCCCAACGCGCCAGCGCGGCTTCCAGCGCCGGAATATCATTGAAGGGCACGGTAATGACTTCCTGAGCGATGCTCGGAGGCACGCCCGCGCTGTCGGGAATGCCTAAGGTCGACGGGCCGGAGCCCGCGGCGACAAGCACCAGATCCGAGTGGCCGTGGTAACATCCGGCAAACTTCACAATCTTGGAGCGCCCGGTGTAGGCGCGCGCCACGCGGATCGTCGTCATCACGGCCTCCGTGCCGGAGTTGACGAACCGGACCTTGTCCAGCGATGGGATCGCGGACTTTAACATTTTCGCGAACTCGAGCTCAAGCTCGGTTGGCGTTCCATAGAGCGTGCCGTTCTCCGCAGCGCGGCAAATTGCTGCGGTTACATGAGGATGGGCATGTCCGGTAATAATAGGACCATAGGCAGCCAAATAGTCAAGGTAGCGATTGTCATCTACATCCCAGAAATAAGCTCCTTTAGCACGCTTCATAAAGACGGGAGCTCCGCCTCCGACGGCTTTGAAAGAACGGGAAGGGCTGTTCACGCCTCCAACAATATGCTGCAAGGCCTCTTGATAAAGCAATTCAGATCGGGTTCTTTCCATAAATAGGCTCCATTTCTTCCTGGTGATTTTTATTATGCAAGCTGGGCGCGTTATTGTTCAAGCTATGTATGCCACATCTCTCCATTATAAGATAAAAGCAGCGGACAATAAATAACCCCCATCCCGGCTAGGCCGAAATAGGGGCAGTATGGATATTACCTGGATGGAGAAGAGGAAGGAGTTGGAGACGTCTCCGCATTCACTTCTTCCGTTTTGTTGAACGTATCTTGGATAAATAGCTGCAGCCTGTCAACATTCACACCAATGACAGAGGCGCCGCCGACATTTTTTTCCTGCAATAAGTTCGGAGGCGGTATCTGAGCCGTTACAATGCCATCTGCCTTGGCTTCAAAGCCCAACTGAACGAGCTTAAGCATATCGGTAACGCTGAGATTCGTTTTGATATAAGGATCAATGGCGTTCAGAATTTTCGGAAGCTTAAGAATAGACGAAGTTGTCTGCATCTTTTCGGCGACAGCTGTCAGAAATTTGCGCTGACGTTCAGTGCGTGAATAATCGGAAAGAGCATCGTGACGGAACCTTACATATTGAAGCGCTGTTTTACCAGTAAGATGCTGTACGCCCTTTTTCAGATCGATGTCATATACATGACCATCTGCCGAATCGCTATATTTCATATTTTTTTCAACATCAAGTTCAATGCCATTAATGGCATCAATTAGTGCAATAAAGCCCTCAAAGTCGGTGTAAACGTAATATTGAACAGGAATTCCCAGCAAATCACTGACGGTTTTCATAGCTAGATTCGGCCCGCCAATAGCAATTGCGGCATTAATGCGGTCTTGTCCACTGCCCGGAATCTTCACATACGTATCACGTAAAATTGAAAATAAGTGCGCTTTTTTACTGACCGGGTCGATAGAGGCGACCATTAAACTATCGGAACGGGGCAGATCATTGGAATCAAGACCCCGGGTATCTCCACCAAGCAAAAGAATGTTGACTCTCTGCTTGCCTTCCCATTTAGGAGGCTCGTAATCCTTTCCTTTATCTATCACATTCTGGTTGGTTGTAAAAGGCTTATCTCCAC
This sequence comes from Paenibacillus eucommiae, assembly GCF_017874215.1. Taxonomy (GTDB): domain Bacteria; phylum Bacillota; class Bacilli; order Paenibacillales; family NBRC-103111; genus Paenibacillus_AI; species Paenibacillus_AI eucommiae. The sequence continues at coordinate 23,850 of NZ_JAGGLB010000013.1, read as the reverse complement.
CATGATCATCGGTTGAAATATCGTTCGCAAATTTATAAAATGAATATCCATAATAGCCAGCCGTGCCCAGAATCGCTACTAAAATAATTAGCAGGATCCATTTAAACTTTCGCATCGATGATGCTCCTTCCAAGTCATAATAATCTGCACTTTTTCATTTAACTGTTTTCATGTATCATATTATAGATGGTAAGAAACTGTCATAGCAAGTTTAGTCATAAAATATCGCAAAATAGCAGTTTTTGTAGGAGGGTATATGCCAGCTATAGATGTTCAACTGCTCCGCAAGGACTTCAAAGTGCAGCAGAACCGCGGAGGATTAAAGGGTGCTCTGCAGGATTTATTTCAACGTCAGTATAAGGAAGTAGCTGCTGTTAAGGACATCAGCTTTCAAATCCCCAAAGGTGAAATTTGCGGATATATTGGAGAGAATGGAGCCGGAAAATCTACCACGATCAAAATGCTCACCGGTATTCTCGTCCCCACATCTGGGGAAATTCGCGTCAACGGCTTCGTGCCTTATAAGGAAAGAGAGAAGTTTGTCTCCGGCATTGGTGTCGTTTTTGGCCAGCGCAGCCAGCTTTGGTGGGACATAGGAGTTATAGAATCCTTTCAATTGCTGAAAAAGGTATACAGGGTTTCAGATCAAGATTTCAAAGTGCGGCTCGATGAACTGGTGCAGCGTCTGCAGCTGGAGGATATTCTGTCCCGTCCGGTGCGTAAGCTGAGCCTTGGTCAGAGGATGCGTTGTGAGCTGGCGGCTTCGCTGCTGCATAATCCATCGATTTTATTTTTGGACGAGCCGACGATTGGCCTGGATATCGTAGTGAAAACAGAAATTCGCGAATTTCTAATCTCCATGAACCAGCGCTATGGAACGACTATTTTGCTTACAACTCACGATCTGCAGGACATTGAAGCCTTGTGCTCGCGGGTAATCATGCTGGATGATGGCCGTATTATTTACGATGGAGGACTCGAAGAGCTGAAGGCGAAATGGGGCAAAGGCAAAGAGGTGTTCCTCGACTTCGACAATCCGATCACGCTGGCTCGTCTTCATGAGCTGACCGCAGGACTTGAAACCGCCTGGGAGCTTATCGATGAGCGGAGGGCCAAGGTGCTTATCCCGCAAGATCGCGTCAATATCTCGGAGGTGCTAAGCCGCGTCGTTGGCGTACTGTCGATCCGGGATATCAAAATTGTGGAAATCAACACGGAGGATATTGTCCGTGAGATTTATAAATCAGGCTCAAGTAACAGCTCAAGTAACACTGGGGACAATGCAGACATAACTTCTGAAAAGGAAGAAAAGGAAACGATCGGCCATGCTTAGTGCTTATTTAGAGCTGATTCGTATCCGGTTTCTTATGATGCTTGCATATAGAGTGAATTATTACAGTGGCATTCTCATTTATGCGTTGAATATAGGCTCTTATTATTTCTTATGGAAGGCCATTTTTGGCAGTCAGCAGGAGCTTGGAGGGCTCACCCTCAGCCAGATGACTACGTATGTTGTCGTTTCCTGGATGGGCAGAGCTTTTTACTTCAATAACCTGGATCGTGAGATTGCGAGTGAAATTCGTGATGGGAGCGTCGCGATCCAGTTCATCCGTCCTTACAATTATGTAATGGTCAAAATTATGCAGGGCCTCGGTGAAGGATTATTCCGGCTTTTGCTCTTTATGGTTCCGGGCATGCTGATTGTATCTCTGCTTTTTCCGGTTGAGCTTCCGACCGAGCCGTCCAAATGGCTGCTGTATGCCCCAATGCTGATGTTCAGCTTTCTGATCAACTCGCAAATTAATATCATTACCGGATTGTTTGCCTTTTTTCTGGAGAACAATGAAGGACTGATGCGGATGAAACGGGTGGCGGTTGATCTATTTTCAGGCCTGATTATCCCGATCTCTTTATTCCCGGGTTGGACATCCAAAGCGCTGGAGCTGCTTCCTTTCCAGGCCATTACTTACTTGCCGGGCTCCTATTTCACCGGAAGATTGACAGGCTCCGCCGCTGCCCAGGTGCTGGGCATCCAGTTTGCCTGGTTTATCCTGCTGATTATTCCTATAGGCATTCTTTGGGTCAAAGCCCGGACACGCTTGTTCGTGCAGGGAGGGTGAAGCCATGTTCTATATATCGCTAGTTGTTGATTATCTGAAAAATTACTTGAAGACCCGCCTTACCTACCGCTCCGACTTTTGGATCGAAGTCTTGTCCGATCTGTTGTTTAACGGACTTAACCTTTTCTTTATCCTGATTGTTTTTCAGCAGACCCCGCTGCTTGGCGAGTGGAATAGAGAACAAATTTTGTTCATATACGGATATTTTATGATCCCTTACGGATTGTTTAGTACTTTCTTTAATTTATGGGGATTTAGCGAGCGCTATATTGTCAAAGGGGAAATGGATCGCATTCTGACCCGTCCGGCGTACAATCTTTGGCAGATTATGCTTGAAAATTTGGACCCTGCATCTTTGTTCAGCGCACTTGCTGGAATCATTGTCATGGCATACTCATGGTCAAGCCTTGGGCTGCCGTTTCACGGTTCTGACTTGCTCATGCTCATAGTGCTTGTGGGAGGCTCAATCCTCATTTATGCAGGCATTTACGTCTCGCTTACGGCGCTCTCTTTCTTTTCAGATGCTCCGACGGGGATTCTCCCGATGATGTGGAACATTCAGAATTATGGCCGTTATCCGGTTACGATTTATAACAAGCTGCTTCGCGGCATTTTGACATGGATCATGCCTTTTGCCTTTGTTGGTTTTTATCCGTCAGCTTATTTCCTGGATCCTGAGAATTGGGCAAGCTTTGCTCTTTTGACTCCGGTAATAGGAATTGTCTTCTTTGCCTTTGGGATCATAGTTTGGAATTATGGCGTTAAGCAGTACCGCGGCGCAGGCTCATAGGAATATGAGGACATGAGTGTAAGGGGATAGGATAGGGATGGGAAATAGGATAAAGGAATCAGGGCGAAGACCTTACTCTGTTCACTATCCCCTTTACTCAGAAAGCGGGCAGCTAAGGTTAGTTGGTTGGGAAGATAGCGAAGGATTTGGATGGTTTGGAAGGTTTGGAGGGATTATGACGTTGAAGATTGAAATAGGTGCACGAGCGCCGGATTTTAAGCTTGAGGCCAGCAATGGAGAGCGTGTTAAACTATCTGATTTTAAAGGAAAAAATGTGGTGTTATTCTTTTACCCTAAGGATATGACTCCCAGCTGTACGACTGAAGCTTGTGATTTTCGGGATCGCAGTGATGACTTTAAGGGACTAAATACTGTTATTTTGGGTGTCAGTATGGATTCAATTGCCAGGCATCAAAAATTTATTGAAAAATACGATCTGCCCTTTTTACTGCTTGCGGATGAGGATCACAAGGTGGCTGAGCTGTATGAGGTATGGCAGTGGAAAAAGCTGTATGGAAAAGAATTTATGGGCATTGAACGTTCAACCTTTGTCATCAATAAAAAAGGCATATTGGTTAAGGAGTGGCGCAAGCTCAGGGTGAAGAATCACGTGGAAGAGGCACTCGAGTACATTCGAAGCCATGGCTCTGCCAAACTATAAAACTACTAAGTTCGGGGGATTCCGTATGAATACGATGGATATGTTCAGATTAGACGGAAAAGTTGCGATTGTTACTGGCGGTTCCGGGGTATACGGGCAGCATTTATGTCTGGGACTCTGTGAGGCCGGGGCGCTTGTTATCGTAGCGGGGAATGAGCTGGATGCTTGCGAGGCTGCCGCTGAGAAATTTACGAAGGCTGGTCATAAGGCGGTAGCGATGCATTTGGATTTGTCCAAGGAAGAGAGCATTAACGCTCTTGCCAACCAGGTGGCGGAGCAATATGGCTCTATCGACACTCTAGTGAACTGTGCTGTTTCTCGTGCAGGCAATCAGAATCTCGAAGACGCCGAGGCGGAGCTATGGGAAGCTTCGGAGCGTATTAACGGAACCGGAACGATGCTGATGACCAAGGCGGTTATTAAATATATGCGCAAACAGGGCAAAGGCAGCATTATTAATATATCCTCCATCATGGGTGTAGTCGGCCCTTATTTCCCGATGTATGAACAGAACGGCTCCGTCAGCGGACTTGAGTATACATATACGAAATCGGCCATGTTCGGCATGACCAAGTGGCTGGCTAACTTTTATGGGAAATATAACATCAGGGTGAACAGCATCAGTCCGGGCGGCAACAATATTGCTGGTACAAAAGATGAGATCGGATCGCAGGCTCTGATTGACACCTATTTAAGCCTTACGCCGATGAATCGTTTTGCTGACGAACATGATTTGAAAGGCCCGGTTGTGTTTCTGGCATCGGATGCATCGCGTTACATGACAGGGCAAAATCTGATCGTGGACGGCGGGTATACGAACTGGTAATTGGATTGGCCGCTAGTATTAACTAGTGCTGGAACAGGTGAATGTTCGGTGCTGCTGATACGAATTGAGCGTGTGCTTCACCTAACCACTTAACGATGTTTTTCATCGTTAAAGCAGGATTTCTGGGTCAATCAGCCACTTTAATGATGATGTTCATCGTTAAAAGAGGAGAGATGGCCCTTCTAGGGAGAAAAAAGGGATTTTAACGATGTTTTTCATCGTTAAAGTATGAATGTGGAGCCGCCCCCCGGCATTTAACGATGAAAAACATCGTTAAAGTAGCAGGGAAGGGTCAGCTCTTCATTTCCTGGCCTACGCTCACTAGGAAATCTCTTCCAAATAAGAGAAAAACCTTGTCGGCTGTCCATTTCCTCCTCATGCAACCACGTCATGAACACGATCTTCAATGGATCCCCTTTACTCAGGAGCAGATGATCAAAGTAAAAACAACCGGAGGCCTAACCTTCGGTTGTTTCTGTTGCAATTGTTTCTCTTACAGTTGTTTCTGTTTGCAGATGTCTCAGGCCGCACTCGGTTCCATATGATTTCCCCGCAGCAGCATGGCCCTGCCAAGCTTTGTACGATAAAAGATGCGCTCCAAGATGGCGAAGACTGAGTTTGTTGTCCAGTAGAGGGCCAGAGCAACCGGTGATTTCCACATCACAACCAGAAAGATCCCGGCAAACAACAGCGACATACCGATGCGCTGGTTGAATGATTGCATCGCTATCAGTTCATTAGTCAAAGGTACTAGGTAACTGATGAATGAAAAGATGGAGCAAACAATAGGGATGATATGCCAAGGATCGTACTGCCCCAGGTTAGATACCCATGGGAGGAGCAGTGAACTCATCGCAGCTCCATGACTCTTGAAAAGTCCATACATGCCCATGAAGACAGGCATTTGCAGCAGTCCTGCGGTGAACATGGCGAAAGGTTTGATTCCATATTGGTTATACAGCTTTAGGGTTTCTTGAGAAAGGCGGCTCATATCGCCGCTAAATTGTTCCCTGAGCTGCTTGAGTTTAGGTTGAACACTAGCCTGCTTCACTTGCTGCCGGGCCATTCGCAGATTAAAAACAAACAGGATGGAACGAACCATCAGGGTCAGCAGGATAATAGCCGCGCCCCAATCATGGGACAACCGGAAGAAGAAGGTGAGCAATGAATCCAAAACGGAAATAATCGGACTAATCCACGAAAGCATATACAATTCCTCCTTGATTTCATCGATTTCATCTGTGTGTTAGCGATGTACAAGGAAGGATGCTGCTCTTCGTCGGTCGATTTTCGCTTCTTGCGGCAGGGCCGTTTACGGCGAATCCATCCTAATCTCGTTCCGAGAAAGCTTATGCCTGGCGTGGACTCTAATCTTTTATTGCCATCTATGCCTGAGGAAGCGAAGGCTGAGCGATGAGGTGCAGAACGCACGAACAAATATCCGATAAAATACCCCGATAAGCCGATAACGAGCAGCAGTAAGCTCAAGTCAACGGAAAGATCCATTTCACACCTCCCTCCAATAAAGTTACTTTCAAGTATACAACACAACGGATAGTCAGCAAAGATGAACAAAATAGCTTGTCTAAAAGCTGTGTATGCTGCCAAATAGCTCTTTATGCATGCTGCGAATTTGCAAGGGGGATTTTTGAAAACTTTTTTTGAATTCCCTGCTGAAATGAAACGGATTGCTGAAGCCGGTTTCTTCGGCAATTTTTGCGACCGATTTCTCTGTACTGCACAGCTTGCGGTAACCTTCATTGAGTCTGACGAATTTTACATAATCCATCGGAGTTTTGTTGAAGTGCTGCTTGAATATTTGGAAAAAAGAAGAGCGTGACAGTGGCAGCTGCCGCATTAAATCCCCTAAGGTAATAGGCTCGCCTATATGTTCTCTGATGTACATAATGACGGGGGCGACAGCTTGATAGGCTTGCAGATCAAATAGACTTTCTTCTAGCGGCTTCGATATTTCCAGCAAAACATTTAATAGCCGATAGGCAATTTCATTGGATTTTACAATGATCGATAGTGGAGATTTTGTAGTATTTCCTGTGTTTTCCACTTTCAAACGATATAATTCGTCGATCATCTCTCCGATCTGCCGGCCTTTTTCTTTGGTAGTTTTTAGAGGGAGAGAGAAAATAGAGAAAATATCAATGGATTCAAATAATGTGAAATTAATATGGATAAACCGGTAAGTCATAAGGGTGGTAGAGGGTGTGTTGGTATGTAATATTTTAAGCGGGATATTTGCAGGAGTCAGAAAAACCTCTCCCTCAGCAGCAATGACTGTTCCCAAAGGTGACGTAACCTCATAAACCCCTGAAGTTGCTTGGGCAAGGATGACAAAAGGGACGGTTTTCTCATGGATATAGCCGCTGTGTATTTGACCTGTTCCCACATCTAAAAAATCAAGCTTAATCACATGATCAGGATAATCCCCCCATGGATACATATTCATTCACCTTCCTGTTGCTTCGATAAATTTATGGATATATAAACCGATGTATGAATCCACGTATGAATCAACATGTGAATCAACATGTGAATCCACATATGAATCGATACATGAATCAATATATGAAGTAACATATGGACCAGCATATTAATCGGCATATGGGTTGAGTTCACATCTATTGTAGCAAAGCGATAATACCAAAACAATCAACCATCGTGAAACGATTCTTTAAATGAGAATTGGACTATCAGATATATTTTTTCGACTTGCAGACATTCAAAATAATGCCCGGAGGGCTTATATTTATTTCAATCTTACAGAAGGAGTGATTACCGAATGAGACTTGGCGGACTAATCTCTTTGAATAGCGATCCGGAGCAATGGGTCCGGCTTCATAAGGAAGCTGGATATTCTGCGGCAAATGCCTATGGTATGGAGGAGGGCAATGGAGAGGTTGAGGATTATTTGCGGGAAGCACAGCGGAATAATCTGCTCATTGCAGAGGTTGGTGCTTGGAGCAATCCTATTGATATCGATGAGAAAAAGCGCAGAGAGGCAATTGCACGTTGCCAGGAGAGGCTTGCGTTCGCAGAACGAATTGGAGCGAGATGCTGTGTGAATATAGCGGGCTCCCGAAGTGAGACCTGGGACGGGCCCCATCCGGACAATTTGTCCGAGGATACCTTCGCACTTATCGTGGAAACCGTCCGTACGATTATTGATGCCGTTCAACCTACACGTACGTTCTACACGCTGGAGACAATGCCCTGGATTTTTCCTGATTCACCGGATCATTATTTGAAATTAATCCATGCCATCGATCGCAAAGGATTTGCGGTTCATTTGGATCCAGTCAATATGATCAATAGTCCTTCCCGATATTTTCAGAATGCGGCATTCCTGAAGGAATGTTTTGACAAGCTAGGCCCTTACATCAAAAGCTGCCATGCCAAGGATATTACCCTTGATTCCCGTTTAACTGTACATTTGGATGAGGCCCGACCTGGACTTGGCGCATTGGATTATAAGGTTTTTCTGCAGCAAATGAACCGTCTGGATCCGGACACCCCGCTGATGCTGGAGCATTTAAGCAGTGATGAGGAGTATGGGCTAGCAGCTCAATATATCCGGCAAACTGCAAGTGAGATTGGAATCTCTATACAATAGCTGGTGATAGCTATCCGATGCTTGTTAACCAGTGCTTGCTGCCTACACCCATTTTGAGGAGTGAATTAGAATGAATTATGCCATAACTTTTACTGATTATGCCCAGGCTGAATTGCTGGAGGTTGATCCGGTTGGGCAGCCGGGGCCTGATGAGATCGTCGCAGAGACGATTTACTCTTTAATTAGTCCTGGTACGGAGCTGAGCGCTGGATATTTGGGCGAACCTCCTTTTCCTAAAGGAACGGGCTATGCCACAGTCAGCAAAGTATTACAAGCTGGTGAACAGGTTACCCATGTAAAGCCAGGAGACCAGATCTTCGCAATGGGAAACCATCGTTCCCGCCAAATCCTCAAAGGAGCAGCGTCTTTTCCGCTTCCTGCCGGCTTGGAGCCATGGAAAGGGACGATTTCCCGCTTGATGGGGGTGAGCATGACGACCTTAATAACCACATATGCCCGTCCCGGAGATCGAGTATTGGTCATGGGTGCAGGACCTGTCGGTTACTTGGCCGCGCATATTTTCCGCAATGCAGGCTATGAAGTCACTGTCTGTGACCCGGATGTTGAGCGTCTAAAAGTAGTGAAAGCATCGGGAAATATAGAGGTCTATGAATCTGTTTCTAATTTTGATGAAAAGCACAGGCTGGAGCCTTTTGCATTAGTTTTGGAATGCTCAGGGCATGAGGCGGCCTTGCTTGATGGATTGCGTGCTGTGCGAAGACGGGGAGAAGTTGTGATGGTTGGAGTGCCTTGGAAGCGGCGGACCGATCATACAGCCCATGAAATTACATGGGAGGTATTCCACAAATATGCGGTTCTAAGAAGCGGGTGGGAGTGGGAAATGCCATTTTTCACAGATGAACACCAGCATCATAGTATCTTTACGAACCTTCAAACAGCGGCCAAGTGGCTTCAACAAGGAAAAATCCCTCTGGAGGGCCTGATTCGGCAAGTGTCACCAAGGGATGCTCAGGATACTTATCAAGCGCTGGTGAACCGGTCGTGGCAGGAATTATTTATTGTATTTGATTGGACAAGAATAAAATAAGAAGGTGCGATTGAGCGGCTGAGGACTTAAATTAAGGAATCTGCATGTATAACCATTGACCAAAGGTAATTCTTTGGAGCAGTGGTTTTTTTTATGCGTTAGGTAATTGTATTTCTTTAAGATGGTGGAGCGGTGGAGTGTTCGTGCTAAACGAAAAGGTGCAGACCTTACGTTACGGACCTCAGAGACGTTATTTTAGTAATTCATGGGGTTATTGCGATGCTTACGGACCTGAGAGACGTTATTGACGCTGAAACCGCGCCAACAGCATGAATTTAGGGTCAATAGCGGAATGTATGTCCGTAACTCTCGCGAAAAAGAGATAAATGGTGAAATAGCGTATCTCATGTCCGTAACCAATAAGAGAACAACCTGCCATGGAGGAAAGAAATGCAAATGTGCATTTTTTTTGGACCTAAATGAACTTGATAAAGTAAATTACTGCGAATCTGCAGGTTTTCTGCCGTCTCTTGCCCGTTTGAGAGCTCCATGTGGTAATTTTCCTGCACCATTGCAGCAATTCTAGGTAAATTTCCGATTTTAGGTGAAAAAACTGCACTTTCGCAGCTTTTACTGCGGGCCACCATCCAGGTTGAAAGGGGGAGGACGATTTTGACAACGAGTTGTCTATATGTTTGTGATACATGAGATAACTTGGTTATAATCTAAAGTATGTAAAAATAGTTTTATACAATAAGTTTTTTTGAATTTGGAGGAGGAACGAAAGGAATGGACATTGTCTTCGCGTTGGTGGGAGTGCTTTTTATGTATTGTTTTTGACCACTCTTCATAAATTAATACACAAAAAAGAAAATGATTTCATGTTGCTTATATTACTTACTTCTGTGTTGTTTGGCTCTCTATTTTGGATTTTATTGTATATTGTGGGCAGCCGATAATAAAATCTTCCAGATCAATATTGATAGTATTTCAGCTATAACTCGTATTTTTAAATTGTTTTCTTAGCTCCAGCCATGATAGAAACGCCCCTATTTGTTATTTTCAACTCACTTCCGGCGGTTTTCCTTCAGGGCTGTTTCTCGTTTAGTAAGTTTTTTCATATTTAGCGTTTGGTTAGGCATACTCTATGCATCTCTCTCATATACTCTATTAGTAGTCAAAAAATGATAGATTAACCGGAGGGATTATCTGCATGCGCAATTATCCAATTATAACCTTACAGAAATTTTCTGCTAGATTATCTTTTACGTTAATGCTGATCATTTTCCTGCAAGTAAGTGTGTTTTTTTCTCCGGCGTCATTCACTCATGCTGAGGATTCGCAGGCTTCCGGTAGTTCTTTGCAACAAAAAACTGGTAATCAAGAAGCGGGAAGTCCAAAAGCAAGCAGCCAGAAAGGAAACAATCAGAAAGAAAGCAACCAGAAAGAAAGCAATCAGGAAGAAAAGAATCAGAAATCAAACAATCAGAAAGTAGTCGAGCAAAAAGTAATCGATGAAAAAGCAGGTAATCAACAAGCGGTTAATCAAGATGCCAAAAATCAAGCGACATTCAAGCTGCTTAATGAAGGTAAGCGTCAAGGATTGCAGCAGGAGCAGCAGGATAAGACTTATAAGATTCCTGAGAAGCCTACCGTTTATCTAACCTTTGATGATGGTCCGAGTAAGCTGACTGGGCCTGTGCTGGATTTGCTGCAAAAGGAAAATATTAAAGCGTCCTTTTTTGTGCTTGGGAAAGAAGCTCAGGCGCATCCTGAATTGATCAGGAGGATTATTAATGAAGGACACACAATTGGCAATCATAGCTATGACCATATATATAAAGAGCTTTATAGTGATTTTTCAAGCTTTTGGGAGCAGCTTCAGCGGACGGAACAGATTTTGAACGACACTGCCGGGGTGAAGCCGCGTTTGGTTAGAGCGCCTGGCGGGACCTTTACGAATTTTGATGCTTACTATTATTATTACATGGATCAAGCGGGCTACACGGTAGTAGATTGGAATGTGGACAGCGGAGACTCCAGGAAGAAGAATGTACCCAAGGGAGATATTATTGAAGAGGTGAAAAAGGCGCCGTTGAAGCATGAAATGACTGTCCTGTTTCACGATGGAAGCGGGCATGAAGCGACTTTGGAGGCACTGCCGGAAGTTATTCGTTATTTTAAAAATAAGGGCTACGCTTTTGCCCCTCTGTCTGCTGAGGTGAAACCCGTACAGTTCCCGCTTGGCAAGAGTAAGTGGAATCGTACTATGAGCTACGCTCATTTTCAGGAGCTGCTAACAGAAGTGGCGGCCTATGCGCATCTATATCAGTCTGAGCACGCTCAGCAATCTGGACAGTCCCATCTCGCGAAGCAAGTCATAGAGGCAGTGGAGGAGGATCGGGCCAAGGAAGTTCAAGCCAAGCAAGCAGAACAAGCAAAGCAAATCAAGCAAGCGGAGCAAGCCAAGCAAACAGTGCAAGCCAAGCAAACCAAGCAAACCAAGCAAACCAAGCAATCCAAACAAACAGAGCAAGAGACTCAGGCAGCCAATCAAACTCAGCAAGCTAAACAGGTGCCGCAGGTTCAAAAAACTCAAACTCAGCAAGCACAGGTCCAGATAGCTCAGCAGAAGCTGGCTTTTGAAGGGAATCTATCTGCTGACGAATCTTATGCAAGTGAAGCTTTCATCAGCTCGGAGATGGGGCTGTCAAATAGCAGCGGTGAGGAGCTTCTGGCCTGGCAAGGCAGATTGGCGATTCAAGAATCGGAGCAGGCGCTAGCTGTTGCCAAGGGCGGCCAGCTTACTATAAAGCTTGGGAATTATGCTAATCAGTCCTTCATCCTGGAGCCGGATCAATATCAGCTTAAAGGTGATCGTATCCAGCTTTCGCTCCGTTTTTTGATGGAAGGACTGGGTGCTGAAGTGTCTTGGGAGCAGGAGAAACGGACGGCATGGGTGCATTTTGGGTTGACAGATATTTCATTTGATGTGCCAAGTCGAACGATCCAAGTCTATAAAATGGGCGTTGCAAAAGAAGTCTATTATTTAGCGGAATTAAATCTTATAGAGGGAGTTCTGCAAGTACCGCTTACTAGTACATTAGCACTTCTGGGTGGTCAGGTGACCGGATTTAATGCTGGAGATGGACCGAAAGAGGTTGCTATAGATATGCGAAAATATCTCTTTATCTAGACTATGTCTAAAATGCTAGACGGCTGGAAAAACTAGAGGCATAACCTTTATAAGGAGGCTACATAAATATGCAGCCATATGCCGGATTATTTGACCATCCCGCTTCTATTATTGAACGCATGGTAAACAATGTAGAGAAAGTAATTGTAGGTAAAAGAGAGACGATAGAGAAGCTTTTTATCGCGATGCTTTGTGGCGGTCATGTTTTGTTGGAGGATGTGCCGGGTGTGGGGAAGACCATGCTCGTAAGGGCTGTTGCCAGGACGATAGGCTGCGAGTCTAAGAGAATTCAATGCACACCTGATCTTCTGCCCTCTGATGTGACAGGGGTATCTATTTACAATCCCAAAACGGCAGAGTTTGAGTTTCGCCCTGGTCCTTTGTTTACGGCGGTCGTGCTTGCGGATGAATTGAACCGTACTTCACCGAAGACTCAAGCTGCGCTGCTGGAGGCTATGGAGGAAAAGCGCGTCACTGTTGACGGGGTCAGTCATGACCTGCCGGAAGCCTTTGTGCTGCTGGCCACGCAAAATCCGTTCGACTATGAGGGGACCTTTTGTTTGCCTGAGGCTCAGTTGGACCGTTTTATGGTTAAGCTCACGCTTGGATATCCTGATTCAGTGCAGGAAAAGCAAATGCTGGATCGGCTGCTCCGCAAGTCCTCGCTTGAGCTGCTAAAACCAGTTATTCTGCTGGATGAGTGGATTCAATTGCAAAACGCTGCCCAAGCGATTCATGTCGATGATACGCTGATGGAGTTCATTGTGCGTATTTCCGCAGCTACAAGAGAACATGGGGAACTGTTGCTTGGTGCAAGTCCACGGGCATCCTATGCGCTGATGCGCGCAGCTCAAGCCAGAGCGTTGATGGAAGGCAGAAGCTATATGATTCCAGACGATATTAAAGAGCTTGTTGTGCCGGTTTTGGCGCATAGGCTGATCCTCTCTTCGCAAGCAAGAATGGCAGGAAGGAAAGCGGAACATATTTTGGCTAATATATTAGCAGGCATTGCTGTGCCTTTGCTGCGCTTTGCTTCGGGTAAGTAACGTGGTAGCTGTAAAGATAGGGGCTAGAAGCCTCGTGCTGCTTGTCGGATGTGTGCTGGTAGGATGGATGGCGGTATCCAGAGGCGGATTTATTTCTTATTACATTCTGGGATGCTTATTGGTGATTATGCTCACTGCTGTTTGTTTACAGTGGTTCTCTTTGCTGCGGCTACAGGCACAGCGAAAGGTTTTGAACGCTGTGGGCACTGCTGGTGATGAAATGTTTGTTAAGGTGCAGGTTACTTTTCGCTCGCTGCTGCCGCTTGTCTGGCTAGTGTGGAGAGAGACTTGGAAGCATGAAGAGAGTGGAGAGCTGCTGCAATACAGCACACTACAGTTTCCGTGGTTTCAGCGCTCGCTTGCGATTGGTTACAAAATTAGAGGCTTGCGTCGTGGAAAATACTCCTGGGTCAGCGGTGAGGCGGTGACCGGGGATCTTTTTGGATTTGCCGTTAATAAAAGGAAGGCTTCCGCAGAGCACGCCGTTCACTCTTTTAAGGTGTATCCGAAGCCTGCTGAAATCAGCCGCATCGCTATACCCCTTGCTTCGGGAGATGGAGCTGCCGCGCAGCAGCGCCGGCAGCTTGATTGGGCGCCGGCACATGCGGTTGGCGGCATCAGGGAATATGTGAGCGGCGATTCCCAGCAGCGCATTCACTGGAAATCAACCGCAAGACTGGGGCGGTTGATTACGAAGGAGGCCGAGCGCAGCTCCGCGGCCAAGTGCATGCTGCTGCTCGACGCTGCGCCCGCATTCCCGCCCGGCTCCGCAGGTGCGGCTGCTTCGCAGCCCCTGCTCGAGCAGGGCATCGCACTGGCGGCGGCCTTCTTCGAAGCCGCCGCTGCCGCGCGTGAGAGCTGCGGCTTCGCCAGCAGCTCCGCAAGTGCCCAGCGAATCGCCCCCGCGATTCGCCAAGATCCCACGCTCGCGTACGAAGTACTCGCGAGCGTGGGCGGCAACGCCGCCGAAGCCTTTCCTGACCTTGTCAGGAAAGAGGCCGCGGCTTTGCCGCCCGATACGTCGATGCTGTGCATCACATCGACGCTGGGTCCTGCCCTGCTCCACGCTCTCGCAGAGGCGCGGAGCAGGAGACGAAGTGTGCACGTGGTCTACGTGCACGCTGGTTTGGCCCTCTCGCCAGCGGAGCGCGAGGGCGTTGCTCAGCTGCAGGCGCTGGGCTGCAGCTGCAGTGCTGCGCCACATCCGCGCAGCGAGTGGCCGAAGCGGGAGGTGATCGTCGATGCCGACGCCTAACCTTCCGCTTCAACCACCGGGCAGCTCGTCCGCTCCCGCGGCAGGGCCGCGCTCATCAAAGCACCAGTCCAAAGCTGATCGCACGAAATCATCTCGCAACGTTTCATCTAGCTCTGATCTATCTGGCACGGCTTCAACTCAATCAGCTCCGTCCCGAACGAAATCATCTCGCAAAGTTTCATCTAGCTCTGATCCATCAGGCGCGGTTTTAGAAGTTAACGCGCCGGGTAAAGCGGATGATTCACCTGCCGCGGGCTCATTGCTGAGAGATGGCGCGCTTTCTTTGCTGCTCCTTGCGATGCTTTGGGAATGGCTGCGTCCGATGCCGGAGCTGTCAGGTGCTTCGGGAGCCTCCGGGGTGTACAGCATGCTGCCGTTTCTTCTTATTTTCGCGGTAGGTATTGCGCTGGATTGGTTGAGAGTGCCTTACATGCTCGGGTGGGTTATCAAAGCTGCAGCGCTGCTGACCTGGATTGGAACTTCGTTTTATACAGATGTATTTCTTGAGATGTCCTGGATCTGGGATTTCCTTGTTGTGCTAGCTCAAGATGGCCTGCATACCTATCACTTGGAATTAGCCTTAATTAGTCAACAAAGCCGCGTACTGCTGTTTCTAATTGGCTGGCTGCTGCTGCTTTCTGTAGCGCAAGCCCTGATGCTGCAAAAGCTGCATGCCCTGTGGTTTATAGCCGTAACTATAGCCTATTTGTTGCTGCTGCAATTGCTGGTCGGCATTGATACTACACTAGGCGTTATCCGGGCATTGGGCTCAGGACTAGCTCTCCTTGCTCTATTAAATTTCTCGAAAATCCAGCAGCACTATGGAGTTAAAATAAATGTGGCTGGCTGGCCTGCACGTTGGCTAATGATCAGTATAGTCGCAGCGGCAACCGTTGGAGGATTGGGCTGGTTTGGCCACCAGTCACAGGCGGGAAGGCTTATTCAGCCTATAGATGGAACGGCGCTGCTGCAGCGATGGGAAAGTTATTTTCAACAGGATTCAAATGGTTTCGCAGGAGCCAAGCAAGTGATAGCCAAATCAGGCTACAGTACAGATGATTCGGTGCTTGGTGGTCCGCTGCAATCTGACGATAGTCTTGTTTTTACGGCAACAACTACGGCAACGGTTAAAGCAACTGCGTCAACCACAGAAATGGCGCCGGCTAAGGAAGTGGTTGTAGTCCCGGCTTACTGGCGTGGAGAATCCAAGAGTGTCTATGACGGAAAAGGCTGGAGCGGTAAAGAGCCGCAGTGGGAACCGTTTATTCCGCAGCCGTCCTCACTCTCACAAGAGCAATTGGAACGCGGGGCTCAATTGACCCAGGAAGTTTTATGGCATAATGAGGCGGATAGCAGCAAGCAAATCTTTTATGGAGGCAGCCTGGTGCGGGTGGATAACCTTATTACAGCGAAGGGTAAGTCCGCACGGCCGGAAACAGTTTTGCATGATGAGCTAACCGGGAAGGTTGTGCTGCCGGAAATAGCAGATGCCATTTCTTACTATAAAATAACCGTTAGCCAGCTTCAGCCTGATCTTTCGATGCTTGCTGCAGACAGGGGTGAATATCCAGCTGATATACGAACGGAGTATTTACAGCTTCCAGAGCGGCTTCCAACTGCAATCAGGCGGCTGGCGGAGCAGATTACGAAGGGACTTGAAGAACCCTATGCAAAGGCACAGGCTATCCAAAACTACCTGCGCAGCACCTACACATACAGTATGGTCAAGCCGACCCGGCCTGGGCGAAATGAGGATTTCGTCAGCCACTTTCTTTTTGTTGATAAAAGCGGCTATTGTGATCATTTTTCAACAGCGATGGTCGTGATGCTCCGTTCAATCGGGATACCGGCGAGATGGGTGAAGGGATTTGCGCCTGGAGAGGCAAAAACAATGGATGCCGGAACGGCGCAAACGCTGAGGGTGCTCGCTAAGGATGCGCATTCGTGGGTAGAAGTTTATTTTCCTTCTGGAGGATGGATTCCCTTCGAGCCAACCCCCGGTTTTACGGGACCAGCACTTCTATCAGCCCAGGAGCAGTCTCAAGAAAAAGCTCAGCAGGCTGTTTCTTCTATAATAGAAGATACAGGCAGTGATAGTGGCGCGGCAGCGGTATGGCTGCGACATTTAGGAGAAAGAGGAGCGGCATTGCTGAAAAAGATACAGGAGACCGCAATTCTCAATAAACGTGGAGATCTGCTGCTGCAAATTATAGTCATAGGAGCTATAGCTGTTTTAGTCACAATAGCCTCTCTGTTTGTATGGAAAAGACATCGGGCGTTCTTTTTACCCCGGCGGCCTATTAGATTGATGGAGGTTCTGTGGGGACAAATATTCCGTGCATTCGGCAGCAAGCAAGCCCATCAGACCTTGCGCGAGTATATCGAAGGGCTGCAGATACAGGATGCCGCTTTGAAGCTGGAGCTGCTTGAGCTTGCCGGCCGGTATGAGGAAGCCAGGTATCAGCCTTATGGTCATGCTCTGTACTCACGAAGCCAGATTGTCGATATGTGGAAAAATATTCAAGATATAGCTGCCAAATCAGTAGACAAGCATCTGGTTAAATGAAGCTGACTGGCTAGAAAAAAGCCGATTTTTCTGTGATGTAGATTTTTTGTCACGTCTTTAAAGTCTTAAATTGCCCCAATAATCTCACTCATATCAATTTGGCATGAAGATCATCTAAATGACATATTGTTTATGCCGACTCTCGCATAATAAGATACAAGTAACGTAAACCGACTTCTGATGTTGATTTCTAGGAGTTCGGATTGTTTACAAGCGAGGGGGAGACTGGAATGGCAGTTATGGAAACAGAATTGGAAAATACTGCGGCAGCAAAGCAGTACGTTCAAGAAGTATATGAAACGGTAAAAAGAAGAAATCCAAATGAAAGCGAATTTCACCAAGCGGTGAAAGAAATCGTGGACTCTTTAGTTCCGGTATTCGCTAAGCATCCGAAATATATGAAGGCCGGTATTCTTGAGCGGATCGTTGAGCCGGAGCGGGTTCTATCCTTCCGTGTTCCTTGGGTGGACGATCAAGGTAAAGTACACGTTAACCGCGGTTTCCGCGTACAGTTTAACAGTGCGATTGGCCCATACAAAGGCGGCTTGAGATTCCATCCTTCCGTCAATGCCAGCATTATTAAATTTCTGGGCTTTGAACAAATTTTCAAAAACTCATTGACCGGTCAACAAATCGGCGGTGGTAAGGGTGGTTCGGATTTCGATCCGAAAGGCAGATCCGACAATGAAATCATGCGCTTTACACAAAGCTTCATGACGGAGCTTTATAAGTACATTGGTCCTGATGAGGACGTTCCTGCTGGAGATATTGGTGTAGGCGCACGTGAAATCGGCTTTATGTTCGGGCAGTACAAACGGATTCGCGGCGGCCATCAAGCCGGTGTTCTTACAGGCAAAAGCGTTATTTATGGCGGCAGCTTGGCTAGAACGGAAGCGACTGGCTTTGGTACGGTTTATTTCGTCCATGAAATGCTGCAATCTATTGGTTGGAGCTTTGCTGAGAGCACAGTAGTCGTATCCGGTTCCGGAAATGTATCCATTTACGCCATTCAGAAAGCACAGCAGCTGGGCGCCAAGGTTGTTGCCTGCAGTGATTCCAATGGTTATATTCACGACCCGAACGGCATCAATGTCGATACTGTGAAGCGCTTGAAAGAGGTTGAACGCAAACGGATCAGTGAGTATGTACTGGAGCATCCGGGTGCAACTTATCATGAAGGCTGCCTGGGCATCTGGACGATTCCTTGCGATATCGCGCTTCCTTGTGCAACCCAAAATGAAATTGACATCAACTCCGCCAAAATCCTTGTGGCTAACGGCGTAAAAGCGATTGGAGAAGGCGCGAACATGCCATCCACGCTGGAAGCGATCGATTTATTCCTGGAAAGCGGCGTCCTATTCGGACCAGCCAAAGCAGCAAATGCAGGCGGTGTAGCCGTATCTGCTCTGGAAATGTCCCAAAACAGCATGCGCTACTCATGGGCGTTCCACGAAGTAGACGATAAGCTGCATGAGATCATGAAAAATATTTATCGCAACAGCATCGATGCTGCCGAAGAGTACGGTTGTTCCGGCAATCTAGTAGCTGGCGCCAATATCGCAGGCTTCTTGAGAGTAGCCGACGCTATGATGCTTCAAGGTATCGTATAAATGAATACAAAAAAAGGAAATGATCGCATAGCGCTCGTTTCCTTTTTTTTATCCGTTGCTGAATTCACGGATCGTTGCAAAGTAGTTTCTCAAGAAATCGTAAAATAGCTTTTCAGTTGGCGGCAGCTCCCGGTTACTCGGTGTAATGATGCCAACGCTGCGGGTTACTTGAGGATCATCTATATGGACTTTTACAGTGGAGCGCGGAATGTTGTCATTTAAAGCAATTTCAGGCAGCAGCGTGATGCCCAGACCGGCCGCGACAAGACCTTTGATCGTGTCGATATCATCGCCTTCGAATGAAATCTTCGGTTCAAAGCCCTGCGCCTCGCAGGCGTCAATGACAATATCTCGCAAGACGAAGCCTTCCGGAAACAAGACGAACATATCGCCGCGCAGCTGGTTCAGTCTCAAATTGGGCTGATCGACCAGTGGATGGCTGGCAGGTAAGAGTGCAACGAACCGTTCCACAAACAACGTATCTCCGTGAATTTGCTTATCATGCTTCGGTACCGGACCAATCAGGGACAAATTCAAAGTTCCTTTGCCAACCAGATCGATCAGCTCCCGGTAAGAGCCGTGCTGCAGTTGAAATTGGACTTTGGGATAATGGTCCCGGAAAGCAGATATGACCATAGGCAGCATATGGGAAGCAAGGCTGCTTGGAAAACCGATGTGCACCGTGCCGCGCTCCGGGTCAAGAAATTCTTCGATTTCCTGCTGCGCCTTCTCGATGACCTGGATCGCCTGTTCCATATGGCCGAGAAACATTTTGCCAACGGGAGTCAGTCTCACCTTGCGGCCGTCGCGGATGAAAAGATCGACCCCAAGCTCAGCTTCCAGCTTGAAGATTTGCCGGCTGACAGCGGATTGGGCCACGTGGAGGAGGTAGGATGCCTCGGTAACGTGCTCCAGCTTGGCTACTTCGATAAAGTATTGGATTTGTCTTAATTCCACTCTAGTTATTCACCGCCATTACTTGTCCATTACTTGTTCAATACTTGTTCTGCGAACTTGCGGCACTAACTTGTCATGCTATGTGAGGTTTAGTGCTTACCCTATTGTACAACAAACTGGCAAACAAGCAAACAGTAGAACTTGGATATTCCTGAAGCACTGTAATTTCTTGACCACGAAGCGCTCTGTAGATATAATAAGCACTATGAAATTAGGGGGGCGGCACATGGACAAGCCGAATGAGCTTATCGTTGTTTTGGATTTTGGAGGACAGTATAATCAATTGATTGCAAGGCGGATTCGTGATTTGGGTGTTTACAGCGAGCTTATGCCTTTCAATACAACAGTGGAAAAGATCAGCAGCTTGAATCCTAAGGGGATTGTTTTCTCAGGAGGGCCTGCCAGTGTATATGGAGAAGGTTCTCCTTTGGTTGATCCGGCCATTTACGATCTTGGTATTCCAATTTTCGGTATTTGCTATGGCATGCAGCTTATTGCGCATCAATTGAATGGGAAAGTGGAACGTTCCTCATCCCGTGAATACGGCAAGGCAGAGATCGGCTTTGTTGAAGGAAGTGCTCTTGTTCAAGGATTGGATTCGAAGCAGGTTGTCTGGATGAGCCATGGCGATCATGTTTCAGCGCTTCCTGAAGGCTTCGTTCTTGATGCAAGCACGGAATCGGCACCTATTGCCGCTATGAGTCATCCGGACAGGAAAGTGTTCGCGGTGCAGTTCCATCCCGAGGTTCGCCACTCAGCTCAAGGTAATGAGATGATTCATAATTTCATTTACGGAGTTTGCGGCTGCACGGGTGAATGGAGCATGGAAAGCTTTATTGAAGACACGATTAAGGATATAAGGGACGAAGTAGGCGATAAAAAGGTGCTCTGCGCGTTAAGTGGAGGCGTGGACTCTTCGGTAGTAGCTATTTTGCTGCATAAAGCGATCGGCAGCCAGCTTACCTGTATGTTTATTGACCATGGTCTGCTGCGCAAGGGCGAAGCGGATAGTGTGATGGATACCTTTGTCGGTAAATTCGATATGAAGGTTGTCAAAATCGATGCCCGCGACCGGTTCCTGGGCAAGCTGTCAGGCGTGGACGATCCTGAGCAAAAGCGTAAAATTATCGGCACGGAGTTTATCCGCGTATTTGAAGAGGAATCCGCCCAGTTTGATGACTTCACCTTTTTGGCCCAAGGAACGCTCTATACAGATATCGTGGAAAGCGGCACGGCAACGGCACAAACGATCAAATCGCATCACAATGTCGGCGGCCTGCCGAAAGATATGAAATTTAAGCTTATCGAGCCTTTAAAAGCATTATTTAAAGACGAAGTACGCAAGGTCGGCGAAGAGTGCGGTCTGCCAGGCGTAATCGTATGGCGTCAGCCGTTCCCAGGACCAGGGCTTGCTATCCGTGTTTTGGGTGAGGTTACTGAGGATAAGCTGCTTATCGTCCGTGAATCCGATGCAATTCTCCATGAGGAGATCGCCAAGGCTGGACTGCAGCGGGAGATCTGGCAGTATTTTACGGCGCTGCCTAATATGAAAAGCGTAGGTGTAATGGGCGATGCCAGAACCTACTCCTATACAGTCGGCATTAGAGCTGTGACATCCATCGACGGAATGACAGCAGACTGGGCGCGTATCCCTTATGAGGTGCTGGAGAAAATATCGAACCGCATCGTCAATGAGGTTGATAATGTGAACCGTGTTGTTTACGATGTGACTTCCAAGCCGCCTGCGACGATTGAGTGGGAATAAAAGATATTAATTCATGAAGAATGGCCTGTTTGAGGGATGAGACCTCGGCGGGTTTTCTTTTTTTTACGAGATGCTGAGCGGCTGGTAAGCTCTTCTGCCCAGGATTAGAGCCGGATGGATTCTAGAAATATTCAAATTGACAGCATTAGAAACCGTTTACATTCCGAATGAATATTTTAATCTGCATAAATAATGTACGGATTTTTTTCATTGACAAGCAGGTGATGGATTCATAAAATGGTGGAGTACACATATTTGGAATTGTCAAGTTTTGCTGTTCCAATCAAAATTTTAGGAGGAGTTTGAAAGATGGACCGGTTTTTTAAATTGAAGCAAAGTGGAACGACAGTACGAACTGAGATCATGGCAGGCTTAACGACCTTTATGGCGATGGCGTACATATTGGCTGTAAATCCCAATACGTTGTATGCTTTTGGTCAGACGGGTATGAATTGGTATGCCGTGTTTCTGGCTACAGCCTTAGCGGCCGGTATTTTTACAATTGCTATGGGGCTATTCGTTAATTTTCCGGTAGCTGTGGCTCCAGGGATGGGTCTTAACGCTTACTTTGCTGCCGTCATTCTCTCTTCAGCTGCATCAGAGAATCCATTTACTTGGCAAATGGCACTAACAGCCGTATTCGTATCGGGGATTATCTTTATCATTTTGACGATTACCCAAGTGCGGCAAATGCTGTTAACCGCGATACCGGATGGGCTTAAACATGCGATAACGGTAGGTATCGGGCTTTTCATTACTATTATTGGTTTGAAGAACAGCGGTTTATTATCCGTTGGTGTTGAATCGGTTAATGATATTCCTAAAGGAGTTTTCACGGAAGTTGCTTTCTTCGAAACGGTCTTTCATATGGGAAGCCTGGAGAATAAAAGCGTACAGCTGGCCATTATCGGGCTTATTCTGATTAGCGTGCTAATGGTGCTTAAAGTTCGTGGAGCGATTTTATTCGGTATACTTGGAACAACAGTTGTTGCTATGTTAATGGGTGAAGTGAACTGGGATGTTCTAACCAGCAACCAGACACCTTGGGTTCCTCATTTTAATGAGCTTCAGTTTATGGCTTTTGATTGGAACGGCATTTGGCAGACGGGTATTATTTCTGTCATTGTAACGTTCACCTTTGTGGAATTGTTTGATACCTTTGGGACATTGGTCGGTACAGCTAACCGCGCTGGCTTAATGAAGGATCCTGTTGAAGGCAAAAAACGTGTTGGTAAAGCGATGCTTGTTGACGCTTTTGGCGTTGGCGGTGGAGCTATGCTGGGAACATCAACTGTAACTGCCTATGTGGAAAGTGCTGCTGGTGTTGCTGAAGGCGGACGTACTGGACTAACGGCTGTTACAACTGGTGTATGTTTCTTGCTTGCTCTGTTCCTGGCTCCGGTAGCTGCTCTTATTCCTGGCTCGGCTACGGCAGCAGCTCTGATCATTGTTGGAGTTCTGATGATGCAATCCGTTCGCGATATTGATTTTCAGGATTATGTCATTGCCATTCCTGCCTTTTTGACCATCACCTTTATGCCGTTTACTTATAATATTGCGAATGGAATTTCGTTCGGGATCTTTACTTATGTAATATTGGCTACCGTAGCTAATGTAGGCGGCAAAGGCAAATATAAAGTTCATTGGTTGATGTGGGTTCTGGCCGTGCTTATTCTTGCCCGCTACGTATTTATTGGGAGTCAGGGTTAAAGCGATCATATAAAGAAAGAAAACCAGAGGACGCCGAAAGGCGTTTTCTTTTTTTCTTTGTTCGGTTCACTATCCCTTTGAATCAGGAGGGAGGATGCAATCGGTAATGTATTGTAGTGTATGGGAAAAACCTTGCTGTTAGCAGGTCTTTTGCTTACCTGAAAGCGGCCCTGAATTTAATTTTAAAAAAAGATGGATAAAAAGCTTGCATTCTGTTTTAGAATTTGTTATATTACTCCTTGTCGCTTCGGAAGCTTAAATGAAAAAAAGAATTTGATAAAAAAAGTTCTTGCAATGAAGTAGGCAGATGTGGTATATTGATTAGGTCGCCTTTGAAGGGTGGCAATGATAAACAAAAGAAATTGTTCTTTGAAAACTGAATAACGAGTGAAGAAGAGATCGCCTGATGAGGCCTCAGATCCTAACGGAAATGAAGCGCGCAAGTGATCACAAAAAGTTTTAAAATGAGATGTAAATCTCGTCAGTTTCGAATTTTGAGCTGTTAAGCTTGAGAATAAAAAGTCGTGTGTTGCTTCGGCAGCATGCGCAACTTTATTGGAGAGTTTGATCCTGGCTCAGGACGAACGCTGGCGGCGTGCCTAATACATGCAAGTCGAGCGGATTTGTTCCTTCGGGAACAAGTTAGCGGCGGACGGGTGAGTAACACGTAGGTAACCTGCCTTTAAGACTGGGATAACTATCGGAAACGATAGCTAAGACCGGATAATTGGC